>JBEKIG010000008.1:0-94157 GCA_050011875.1 Nitrososphaeria archaeon | reverse complement strand
GACTTCAAGATCAGTAACTTGCCAATTTCTCCAGTCTATTTCCAGTTCTTTGATTGTGCCTATTTTCTCGTTGGTTCCAGTATAAACATCTTTATCCAAAACTTCCTTACTTTTCACATATATCACCATAAACCATTATTTCTTAGTAACTTATAAACGTTTTGCTTAGTTTTACTTCCCTTCTATTTTCCCAACATGAGATGAAGTGAGAGAGTTAATAGTCATCAGTCTAGAAAAGAAGACTGATATTCCTAGATCAATCCCATGACATGTTTCTACAGAGGTTAAGGCCTCTATTATTTCATGATCAAAAAGAGCTACTCTACAAGATCACAGATAAAAGTGAGAAGAAAGGTTTAAAAGAGATATTACTGTTATTGCACTATTTCCAAGTTTCTTGATGTAAATGTTTGTTATCACAGCTAAAGCATCCACTCCCCTATTGAATTTGATCCTATCTATGACTATGCCTTTATCAGCTGGAATTCTTGAGAGAAGAGACGGATGGTCCTAAGTAAGTCTATTAAGGATAAGACGATTAGTATTCACTCCTTTTAGCCTAAAATCTGGACATGTCTGGGCTAACGTATTTGTTCGAATGATTACTTCCTGTGTTCCCTTTATACAGCCATTATTCTGATAATTTCCTTCCTAATAGGAAAGTTAAGTTGTTTTCAATCCGTCCGCAAATAGGGTACGGGATGATTCTCCAGCCAATTAGGGGCTTCTCGGATGCCTAGATATCGCCTTACGGATCAGCCAATCAACTAAAACGGTGTTAAATAGCCTCTTCAAGCGGAGTAAATCTTTATATTGACGAACATGCATATCCAAAAACGGTAGAGATTTTGAGCAATATAGTTCTTCCCAACCTTGGCAGTCTGACTTTGACGAGCCTGATTGTGACCGTTATCGGCTTGATCATATTGTGGATAGTCGTCTCAATACCGGCGTGGCTGGCGGGCAAGGCCATAACTGGAGGAAAATCCACCTTTGGCGATGCCATGGTTGCCACCTTGTTCGGCCCAATAGTCTACATTGTGGTCGTGGTCGTAGTGGATTACTTTCTAGGAGCAGTGATCGGCTCAGGGGCATACATCATCGCCCTGCTCTTAGCCTTCATAGCCTGGATATGGGTCTATAAAGAAAGCTTCGGAACAGGCTGGCTTGGCGGCATCGGAATAGCCATACTCGCGGTAGTCGTCTTCGCCGTGATGAGCGTCATACTAGGATCCCTCTTCGGCATAGTGCTTCCCGCATCATTCTTCCCTCATCTCTAGACAACTACGATAAGCAATCGAGGATGAGTCTACTTTCAAAGATACATGCCCGATTCTCGACCACACAGGCCACGAGATATGTTCCATCTTTATTGTAGAGAACCCTTGTACTTTGCTCTTGAACTTTGACTGCTGGGACCTCGGGAATAATCAAGTCTTTGATAGACATCCAACTTGTCGGCCCTTTCCCAGCGCTTCCTTCTCCAAGTCTCTTCAGCGGTTGCAAGCCAGTTCTTAGGATCGGAGAACCACTTCCGCTGCGCTTCATTAGATTTCACTACATGGTAATGGTCACTCGAAACGACTTCAACTTCCATGTGACTGACAATCCCCATTTCATTGCAATAAAGAGTAATTTAGGCTTAGCAGCTTTGGCGCGTTAATGCAGATCATTGGCTTATGTTACTGAATTGGAAAAGTAGGAGGCATCTGTACACGTTTGCGGGAGTATTGCGCCAGCTAGGTTTCGGGGGCACCACGGGGTTGAACCTTTTTTTTCTCAAGTAAGAACGCTCCACTGAAATTTCCTTTTGCGCTAGTGATAATCCTGTACCGCCAGAACTGGCCAGGGTTGTCTGTTGGTTTCTACTGCTCAGCCTGGAAGATGCTATAAAGATCATAGGGGCCGTCGCTGACGATATGTTTTTCGCTTAACCCAAGACAACTAATACAATACCGAAGACAGTTCTCAGCAATCTTCCAACTTGAAAGTACCAGGGATGTTTGTCGTCCCACCAGTACCAGATGTTTGCGGCTCCCTCTATTGCAATGAAAGCTCCTATTCCCTTTATCCAGATCATACATTACCCCTCTTACAGCTCTTCTTTGGACAAATACTCTTCACCGAACATGCAACCTTGGACTTCATAAACAGATCACATCTCATTTCCTTTTTAGAGCCCACAGATAACCATTTCTGGAGCATAATGCCATCTGTAGCATTGCATACTAAAAAGTGTTAACTAAACACTTAACCTTCTATGGATGTAACGTCTATAAGACCTAGTTGGGACCAAAGTTCTCTGGAATTATTGTAAATGTTTCTATTGTATATGGTGCTGTAATTCTTTTTTGTTGTAGATTACACCACTGCATTAAACTGCATATGGATCCTGGCCATTTCTCATTCTCACAATCGACCTTGAAGAATAGATTTTAAGCACAATGAAGGCAGTTAAAAATACAATTAAGATTCCTGCCGCCAAGTAGGGAAGATTGCTTGTGGATGTACTATATGAACTCGGGTTGAGATAGGCTCCAAGCCCAACCCCAAACGCGATTAAGAATAACGAGAGAAAGAATGATAGCTTATACAGCATCGGCGGTGCCGGAGAAGCTTTTTTCGCCTCTCTGTGCCTTTTCATTTCACCTATGCCCAAAACTAGAGAAACGCCCAAAGAACTGATAGATAAAGGACCAATAAAGCTTAAGCTGAATTGAGGATGGTAAAAATCTATGAAAGTCCTAACCCCAAACACAGACAGGAGAGCCAAAAACAGGATGATTGCGGTGGAGCCAAGAAAAATTCCTATATCCAAGATACCGCCAGAATAGAAGGGACCGTAAATCCTTCGCCAGGGCCTGATAGTAAAATCTTTCATATCCTCAGCGGTTTTTCTGGTGAGCTCGACTGGGTCGTTTTGATACATATATACCTTAGTTTTGATATCGAACGCAATTTTTTTACCTTCGTGATCATACCTAGCTTTCTTCACTAGCCTTGAGAAAGGATAAAGCCACTCCACCCCGCGATCTTTTGCTGTGTTGACAGCATCAAGAAGGGTATGACAGAAAGCACCCAGTGCAAGGTAAGGGTTAATCAGAAAAACGATCCCAATGAAAACGAAGTTGTGGTATATCGCTCGATGGAGCTGATGGTCGCGGAAGTAATCTTTGCTGAAAAAGCCATACTCCCTATCCATGTCAGGGAGGACTGACCCGATGGCAACAAGCAAAATGATGTCCCACCTCCCAAAGAAAAGAGCTCCGATTAGCGCACCGAACATTATGTGCGTGGGAAGGTTCATGTGAATTCACCTACTTGGGATTCGTCAAGGAATTTCTCTGCCAGTTTGTTCAATCTAATATGGACCACTTAGATCACTCCATATATTTTCTATTACCTTTATATTATTTTATCCCAAATTACCTGACTAGGCTGTTCTTAATTAAACCGACCCTTTTACTTGAATATCACTCAACTCCAGAAATAATAATCATAAGGCTGACAACAATCATAAACCCATAGAGGTTGGATGTTCCTGGCAAACCGGCACGTACAGCAGAAAAAGATTGTTCAGGCATAATGTAACAAAAAATACATTTTTTTAAAATGACGCGCCATGTAAACATCGAGTTTATTAGTCATATTGTCCCTAACAAGGTGGGGATAATTAGAAATGGATTTGTTGTTGACAGTCGTTGTCATACTCGTGATACTGTGGATATTGGGACTCTTTGCCGGCATCGGCTCATTGATAAACCTACTGATCGTGATCGCCATAATCATAGTTGTCTATCGGCTCTGGAAAGGAAGGAACGTTTTAACTGGGAGATAATGCAAGGGTAATAGTATAAAAACAAAGGTCACTTGCGACTTGAAGCATTGGTTAGCTGGGATTTAAACCCACGACAGGTGGAGGCAAAATCCGCAATCCTCCATTTTTCTTTTTTAGCATGAATTAATTACGTTAACTTTTGCTATATTCTGGATAATTTTAGGTTTCTAAATAATTAATTTCGAGTCTTTTAAGTGTTCATTCACTTGAGTTTTCTGCTAAATTCTCTGAATACAATATAACCAAGAACCAGTATTATCAAACCAACAACGATCAAACTAGCCCATTCTGGTATTACAATTGCCAGAGCCTTGATGATGCCAAAGGTAACATAAATAAACCCGATTAAAAAAAATGTAAGGGCTGCAGCCAACAAGATCAACATTCTAAAGAAAGTTTGAATGAATTTGTTTATCTTTTCCTTCACAGCCCCTAATATCAAGTTCTCAAGATAGTTGAAGACTTTCTCTTTAACAGAGCCGAATAATAGTTAGAGTCTGCGCTTTGTCAACTCCTCCTTCTACATCTTCTCTAAGTTTTTGTATACCGCGATTTACCTGATCAAGCGAATCCTGTATCTTCGAACTAACTTTGTTCGCAATTTCTTCAACTTCTTTCTTTTCTACGGACATAATTTATGGCTTGACAATGGCTCATATAAACCTTATGACGATATCTAACTTACAATAACTTATCGCGAAATTATTTGACGCGCTTCCACGTCAATGGTTGTAGGTCTTTCAATCCTAATTTTATGAGTCTAAGGATCTACAGGATTAGGGTTTTGTAGATTTCTTGGTCCTGAATTAGGATGCCCAACGGCGAGAACAGTTACCATGTTCATACGCAAACAAAAAGCATTTAGTGCAGTTTTGGTCAATCATTCGGGTGGGATAATGGCAACTAAAGTAGATGCCGAAATAGACGTCATAGCACAAAGAGTTTTGTTAGAGCTTGAAAGCGCAACTTCCAAGGATTTATCAAGCGCTACTTATGCAAAAAAGATACTACGTTTATCAGACGTGAATTACACAAAAATGATGCTACAACAGGTAGGAAGTGTTGCATCTGGAGCTGAAAGTGAGACCGGAAAAAGAGCAGTGATCAAGGCACTGTTGCTTTCTACATGGTTACAGCGACTATACTTTATCATAAGAGCCTTCATAATGGGGGAGCTAGGTTCCGCCATTACATTAATATTCATCTTGTACTTAGGCAAAATAGACTTTGCCCAAGGAGTTATCATCGGCATTTTTGGGTTTATGTTTTCACTGGTTATAACAAGACTGTTCGACGCGCAAATAGCCGAACTTACAAAAAAGATCGTTGGACTTATGGCTACACACAAAACTGCTAGGGATTTTATCATGAATCACTTCTAGATGAAGAGTATTAAAGAGAAAATGTTTGTCCCTTCATTTTGAGGGAAAACCAAACTCTTCTGAATAAGCTGTTGACAGATGCTACTGCAACCTCAGGTATCTCATAAGAACTTTGCTTTTGGCATCGACAGCCCATCTTCTGTTATTTTCGCAAATAGCTAAATACAAAAAGAAGGTAGGATTGGTGGCTTGGGATATAGAGCCAAGAGATCCTGAGGTAGTCGCACAGGCCTGCTAACTACGCTACATTTGGTGGCTACATATATTTTGTAACCTGTAACCTGAAAAGGATTATATTGTTCCATATGAAACCTAGTGTTAAAGCCTTCGAAAGCGGAGTGGTTTCATTTTAACAAACTTTTAAATCCTAGTGATGCTAAACTTAAGGTATGACCATTCCATCAGATTTGGCGTGGATATTACCCATAATAATACCTTTAATCCTTGGATTGATCGTGGGTATAATTATTAAAGTCGCGTTTAAGCTCATTTTAGCAATTATCCTACTTTTAGTTGTATTGTTTGTTATAGGATACACACTAGCGCTGCCATCTCTTAGAGACATTGCAAACTCGGCACTAAAGTTTCTACCACAAATTTGGTCAGGAGCAAGTCCCTTTATCAATCTGCTACCATATGCTTCAATATTTTTCATAATAGGGTTAATCCTTGGCCTGTGGAAAGGTTAAAAATTTTCATACAACAAGATCCTTGAGATAATAAAAAGGAAATCAATTTTAAGATTAAATCTTCGAACGTTCTAGGCTGTTCCGATGGATAATGCCGGCAAAGAAGAAGAGGGAATACACAGTTGGAAAAGCCAAACATACAAAAAATAGGCAAGCATACGAGTCCGGAAAAGTAATGGACCATCTTGACAAAGCTATGAGACAGTCTGGCCACGGTATCAATATAAGCCAATCTAAAAGTAAAAAGAAGTAATAATAACAATTACGTTAAAAATAGATTAGCAAGATGCAACGCCTTATTAACCTTGACCTTACCTGAATATTGTGGACCACAACTAAGATTAGTTAGCTGTTTCTATAGCTTCTTAGTTGTCTAAGCCATTGATAGCTTATGCTCTTAGTGAAATAGCCTCCTTTAACGGTATAAAATCTGTTAAGACACATATCTATCGGTTTTTTGATAGTGGTCCTCCTATTTAAAGAAGCCCTTATCCATCAATTAAATAGAGGTTTCCCAATTCTATATTTTTGATACTATTTTGTAATTGAAACTTGGGTAGTGTTTTAGTTCCATTCTTCTTCTATTCCTGTGAACGGTTTGGCATAACCATCTGTTATCCACACTTCATAGGCTTTTTACATTGAATGGTGATGATAAAATCTGTCTGTTCAAAGTAAAGAGACTTCCTAAAACTTTTTTCACTTAAATCCCCTTGCCCTTCTTCCTCTTTCCACTATCATGATAACGCTTGCTTCTTTTTTCCACTTCTTTACTATGTTCAGGGCCTCGTTCCATCCTACTTTTAATTCCAAGTTCAGAACTTATACCAGCGATTACTGATATTACTTTGTGGCCACAAGAAAATTTCCTTACCTCAACATTCCTTTTTTCCGTTTTTTCAACGTCAACAAGATCTCCTTGTCCACATTGAGGACACTTTTCCTTAAACATAACTAGATACGACTAAATCAATTCATTTAAGCCTTTATGAAAGAACTATTTTCGTAGTCTGATTATTGGGAGTATAGCCTAATGGACGGATTTATTCTATATCACTCCATATGTAGTATTTCAAATATTCTCTGGAAGATTCAGCTACAAATCTTTTAACTTACTTTCCAGTTCTATCATAGACTTCAATACATTCAATCTTTGAGGGTAAAATAGGATTTATTGTAGATAAAAAATCCTAATATAATGCTGTATCAGTATATGTATTGAGAGTTAATTGAACACATACAAACCGTCTAGGGCAACACTGGCACTGTCAGCTCTGATAGTTTTTGCTGCGACGTTCGTGACACTCACTATTGCCCATTTTTTAGGCTTAGAACCCTATGCACCCTTCATAGGTGGCGTTTTGGCAGCCTTAGTTGCTATAGTGCTAAGTCTCACACTTTGGAAACCTCATAATCAAGGCATAAAGCCGTAAGTTTACAGTTGACCTTAATCTTCATTATTTATTGGTTAATGTGCTGTTCTCGCTGGTGTTTCTTAATAGTTAAGGGAGATACAAGTTAAACGAAAATATCACAAATCAGATTAGGTCTTAAGATACTCCATAAGTTGCAGATACGTTCAGGATAAATCCTAGACTTGGAAAATACTATGAATTAACGATGTTATTAACTAAATACACATGTAAATCCCAATTCTGGCATATACGAAGGATGGTTAAAAAAAGGTTTATTGGATTGTTATCTGTTTTCTTTTCGTTTCAGGCTTGTGCTCGAGTTTGGGAAGTTTTATTTCGAGGATACCTTCAGCTATGTTAGCTGATACTTTTTCAACATCTACGCCTTCGGGGAATCCTATATATCTGCGGAATGCGGAGAAAGCTCTTTCCCTGTGCAAATAGGTTTTTCCCTCCTTTTCCTCCTTCTCAACATCAGATTTAGCAGTCAGCGACAACTCGTTCGTCCCAACTTCAATCTTCACGTTTTCCTTTTTCAACCCTGGAAGCTCTGCTCTTACTTCATACTCGTTACCAGAGTCGATAACATCAACATAGGGTATTCGTGTCGGGAGTTCATATTCAATAGGCCACTCGAATCCTCGGAAGGGATCCCAAATTAACTCACTCCGAAACGTATCTAACAACTTGTTGAACTCTTGAATTTCACTGGGTTGAGGTTTTTTAACGACAATCGCAGGCTTATTTGCCTTCTTAACTACAAGTGCTCCCTTTTTCTCTTTGGACATAAGTATTCATTATTATTTGTAATTAGGATATATTTAAGTATTCCTTTTCTGGGTTCTGTTAACTTAATCAAACATGCTCTAACGTTCTTGTTGCTGTTAACCAGACTAACATGGCGTGGAGAATTATTAAGGTGGGTAAAGTTTGTCTCTTATTTTTCGGGATTCCGTATGTTCATCACTATTCGATATATCTAAGGGGAGTAGGGTAATTCCATTAGTTGAAGCAAAGTCTCTGACTCGGCTAAGGTCTGATGGGGCTGGTGATCTGCCGTCGTATCCTTTTTCAATAAGAGTTATTTTCACATCATATTTTTTAGACATGAATGACTTCAGATATTCCTCAGATTTATGATCTTCCGAGTGGCTTATTTCAATCGGACATATTAACAATTCGTAATCTCCATATTGTCTCTCTAATTCATTTGGTAAGTCTTCTGGTGGGATTATTGCTTTAATAGGGTTTTCTTGGAATGTAGATAATATGACAAGAGCATTTATCTTTCTTCCTGATGCATTAATCACCTTCCAAATACGTGCTCTGGAGCAACCAGTTAATGCTCTAACTATGGATGATTTGCCACTATTATAATCTCCAACCAAAAAGATGGCGGTTTTCATACCAACAATCTATATTTTGAGACTTTAAAAGATTTAGAGTAAATAGTTTGATTTATGCTGAACAAAAAACAAACGCATCAGGTTCTCGGTGCCCTCTTTTCCACCATTTGGTGATTAATGCCATTCTTTGCATGTTGCACAGTAACGTTTTCCAAAAATTTCGGTGTCGCCTACGAGGGGGAGTCTCGTACCATCACATGGACAGGTAGTTCTATTGAAATAAGCACCTATTGTCATTAAACTCGCAACGATACCTAATAAGGCTCCGACGATGTTAAGCCAATCATTATCCTTTGACATTTTATCGCACATTAGATATTATGATGGTACTATATAAAATTATATTTGCATATGCTAATATCTTTTTTACGTGCAAATACAATAACCTTGAGCATATGCTAATATCTTTTTTACGTGCAAATACAATAACTTGATATAGGAGTGTATAACGCATAATGATAGGTGTTAGGATATATGAGTCAGGAACCTAAGAATGAAAAAACAATAAAGGATGGCGTGTTAGTGCTACATCCGATGCGATGGAAAATCATAAATGCACTAAAAGAAGATGGACAGCCCCGCTATATTGATCAAATAGCAGAAAAGATTGGAGCAGACCGACAGCTTGTATCATTTCATTTGTCGACTTTAGAAGAGAATGGATTCGTTAAAAGCCAATTTAAGTTCATAGAACGCCCAAATTCTCCAGCAGGTAGAGCTGGGCGATTTTACGAGCTTACTGATAAATTCGACAAAATACGACCACAATTGATTAAGCTGCTCGAAACTAAGAGTTAAGCTTCTCCAAGCTTGTCACAATAACCATGCAGACGAGCTTAGCCGTCCCTTCCATTTTTTTGTTTATATCTTTAGCTACATCTTCAGGTTGTTCATGAGCAAATATACTAAAATACTTGAGGAAGCAATTCTTCAAAATTAACTCTCTATTATTATTACTAAATCTTACTTCATATTCATAATCTCTATTTTGATAACGCATTTTAAATAGGACATAAAGTGCTTCACAGCCACTTGCCCTTTTAATATCTTCTATTGGTTCAATATTCTCAAAAGGAAGTTCGTGAAAAACAGGGCGATAAAACCATACATATTCAAACTTTATGGGAAGACCAATTGTTTTTTCAAAATAATTGTTTAGAAATTCTTTAGCATCGTCCGATAACGGCAAAATGATCACTTATTATGGATACAGTAAATTGGATGCATATTTAACCTTTCTATAACAATTGTGACAATAATTGACATTTCGTATTAAGGTTATCCACTTGTTTTGTCCTTCTAAATTTAGATAGACTGGTTTTGTTAAGATGTCGGGTGATTGTTCTCCCTGTTAACCGTCGGGTGATGAAGTATTGCTGGGCTCACCCATCTGTAGCTCTTTGAAGAGATTTATCTCAAGTTTTTTCAGTGCATCATGAGTATCTTCAAGGGCGTTAATTTGCTCTTGTGATAGATGATTAATCTTGGGCTTGTTATCCGCAAACTGGATAGCCCAAACATCTACTGGCTCGCCTAAACCATAGGCTCCCACTTCTATAGCTTCTTTAATAACCTTGTATGCTAAAACTTGACCTCTGAGGCAAGTAATATCGCCAATTTTGTGGTTGTGGAGAAGAGAATGAGCAAAAATATCACCAATACCGATAGCTGCATAACCAAATTCATGGCAATCAACATCTTCGCCATCTTGATCGATTATGATTATAGTAGGTAAACTTTGTTCGTAGCCAACAACCATTGTAACTGCTGCTGGGGCTTTTCTATCACCAATCAGGGAACCATATATACCACGGTATCTGCTTATCGTTTCCTGTCTAATGCCCACCATAGCGTTCTTAACAATATCAACTACTAACTGTGTCGAGATATTTGACATTTGAGATATTTGTCTATCTAATTCCTTTTCTATTTTTTGAATAACTGATACATCACCTGCTGCTCCCCAAATAATAGGGCTGTTAGAGCATTGTTTAATCTTGGAGGTCTTTTGTTTAACAGGGGTACCAGTTGCACTCGTTGTGGCTTGACTTTCAGATGCCATCACTACGCCATCGCAACAAACAAGAGCTGTGATGAGAGTCAATCCAGTTCATCATTATGAGATATTAATTACACTCTTAGTTGCGTATTCAGGATATTTTGAATATACAAGTTTTAGAAGGTCTCTCAGAGAGTTCTTTGTGATTGTAGACTTGATGTCTCTAATTTTGTCAATTTGCTCATCATTAAATGATTCAATTATTCTCTTTGCCTTAGCTTTTCCTTTTTTTGTCAAATAATAATAACCAATACTTATCCTTTGGGTTTTATCATCCATCAATAATTTTTCCTTCTGTAAATCTTCAAGGTCAGTATAAACTTTAAAGTTGATAGGACCATACGTCCACGGTTCAAATTCATTCAATAAACTTTTATCAACCTCTTCAGCTATAAGAAAAAGCCCTTTCATTAGACGGAGTCTTCCATCAATTGGATTATTTTCGGTATTTTTATCACCTAAAGAAGATAGGAGAGCTAATAAGTAGTCTCTTCTTTTTAAATTAATATCATTTCCTTCTGTTGCAGTTAATTCGGTCATATTATCACATAATATTTATGCTTGTTATAAATAAAGGTTCTGTTACCTCTGCGGTTGACTGATGTTGGTTTTACCTTTCGGTTGATAGCTTACGTTCTGGATTAAAGTCACCCATTTGTTTTGTCCTTCAACCTTTATCATTTAAAGCATAATAATGTCGTTATTTTTAACATAGTTTATGAAGGAAGAAGTTGTAGGTGTTGTGTTTCCTATTCTACCGCAACAAGTTCATAGAATAATGGATGGGCAGAAAACGGTTTTCGTTAAAAAAATTCATTTTACTCCAAGAGATTTAAAGAAATATCGTCTTAAAAAAGGGATGAAACTTTTTCTTTATGTTTCAGGTTCTGGAAAAACATTGGCAGGAGAAGCAGAAATAGCTAACATAGAGTTTCTTTCTTACAAAGAAATTCTGGCAAAGTATAAAGAAAGTTTAGTTCTCTCTGAGAAAGAATTTTACGATTATTATACTACCAGTCAAACACAGCTTAGTTATAAGAAACCTCTCCTTGTTTTATCCTTAACAAAAGTTCAAAAGTATCCAACTGGCAAAACCTATCATAAGACTATATCTTTATCAGGAGAATATGTAAAGAAAAAAGATTATGAACTGATAATTCGTTGACGTAATTGTAGTTACATATTATCTGATATTTCTTTAATCTATTGCAGTTGTGGGCTTTGTAAAGTTGTCTGGTTCTCGTCTAATTTTTTGTGACCGTAAACTGTTGGGTTATACCCTGCCAATTAACTTGTGGAGGACAGTTTTGTCTATTCCTCGTTCGGCGAGCATGATTATAACGAGAAGATAGCCTTCTTTAGCGAATGAGCTGGATTAGTTGATATGTCATCAGGATTCTTCTTCGGCTTTGGAACTCCGAGAGCATCCATGAATCCTGCTTCTGCCTCTCTGTAAATTCTTCGGGCTTCGACTTGGAGCTCCTCGATGGCTCTGTCTTTCGCCTGAATCAAATCTCGAATCTTGAACTGCTGATCAAGAGGCAAAACAGGTATCTTCAGACCTTGGAACACTTTCTGGTCGATCCTCTTCCTGCCAGTGGCACCGACGGCGAACGCATAGAAGTAGTCAGCCATCTCCTTGTCCTTCAGCACTTCTCGGAAGAAAATCGGGTCGATTTCTTTCTTATGAAGCTTGAGCACCATGAAGTCTCTCGTGACAATTGCCCCATCAAGGTCTTCGGGTACAATTCCAATGCAACCATTGTAAAGGTCAATCCGAGATACGATGACATCACATGTGCGGATGAGGGTTTGCGCTTTGGTTCCTATGTCATTCCCTTGATTCTTTTCTCTGAAGACTACACCTTTCTTCCTGCTAACCGTTACCTGCAAAAACTCCTCATCGGGCTGAGAGTCTAAATTGATTCTTTCCGTTGAGAATGTGACCAAGGTAGGGTATATCTGCTTTAGAGGGAGATGCTCGAAAGGATGCTTCCTCGAATATCTATAGAACTTGACATCAAGACGGCTTTCGTTAGACTGGGCTTCATCGAAGGAGAACTCGACATCTTTTGGCACGGATTTAATGTTTCCAGTTCTCAGCTTGGCTGGGAGTATTTGGCTACGCTCGGTCTGAAGTATATCGACCTTATCCTTGATGTTCTTAACTTCGGCTGTAGCATCCGAGAATCGCTTAATTAGTTCGAGCCTCACGTCACGAGGTGGGCATGGTATCTTGAGATACTTCACATCATGTTCGCTTATAGCGGGGTAGTTTAGTGCACTCGAACGTCTGTCGAGTTCGTCTGTTATCTGCCTACATCGTAAGATGTGTAAAAGATACTCAGGTTCAATTTCGTTTTCTTTGCATCTTAGCTGAATGAATCCGTTCGTCCCAATCTGCCCATCGAGTTCTTCTGGGATTATTGCGATTTCACGCAGGAGCGGTCTAACGGATGATATTACAATGTCATTCTTTATGAGTGTGAGTTTTGCACGAGAAGGCAGGTCGATGCCCTGAAGCTCGGAATAGTCCTCTACTTCGCCAAGCTCACCGTCTATATCGCTTATCTGTAGATACTTGTATTCAAGATTATTTTCGATGGTAACCCCTGAATCTACGGAATCGGCTAAGTCTTTTACGAACTTCATAGGATATTTCCCCTTGAAGAGTTGCGCATAGCTGTCCTTCAAAACGGGAGAGTAGAACTTCAAATCAAGCCGATACTCCGTCCTGTCGTAGATACCTTCCTCAATCTCATCTAACGATATTTCTATGTTCTTGGACAATTTAAGCACCCACAAGTTTGGCTACATGAGCGTTCCAGCTCTCCAAGGCTGGTTCAATGTCGTTTTCGTCCACCGTTCGTCCAGTGTTATCATACCCTACGTATTGAAGGTCGTAGCCGAAGACGGGAAAGCTCTGCTTAACCAGCTCGTTCTCCTTCCTTCTCATTAAGAGGACTGAAGCCTTAACTCCACTGTAGTGAGGTTTGAACGTTGTGACGGGAAGAGAGAAGACCGCAAGAATGAAGCACTTCCTGAAAAGATACTTTCTGAGTGCTTTATATGTCGGAGTGTTTAGAACACCCTCATCGACCACCGAGCAGATGAGACCGTTTGGTTTAGCCTTTCGAACCATGAGTTGAAGAAAAAGCGATTGCGCCTTCGATATTGGGACGTCATACTTGTCGAGCTGGCTCTCCTTCATCTTCTCGTTCAGACCGAAGGGTGGGTTTGTCATAATGGATTCAAAGAGAGGTTCTTGGTCAAGATGTAGAAAATCGACTTCCTCGGTGAGTGAGTTTTCATGAATAATATTAACATGCCCATCACCTGCCAGAATCATATTCATCTTGGCTGTCTTTGCTACGACCCCTGCATCAGCCCCATAAAGACAACGCAGTCTAAGGTGCTCATGCCTCCCATCTTTTACTGCCTGCCCTTCGTGTTCGTTCTGGTCAATATGCCAATTAACGACTTGCATAGCTTTGATTAAGAAGCCTCCACTGCCGCATGCTGGGTCAAGGACGATGTCGTCAGGTTTTGGATTGACAAGCCTGACCATCATCTTCACTATGGGACGGGGGGTGAAGAACTGCCCCAGCTTACTTCCTCTCAGAACCGTAGCAAGGAAGTGCTCGTAAGCCCTGCCCTTAATATCAGCATCAAAATCCCTATCGAAGTTGACTGGCGCAAGCACATCGACAAGCTCTTTGAAGGTCTCAGGTTTCTTTATCTTGAATCTATCACTGTTATCGAATACTTCACTGTAAGCCTGTATAAAGGCGTTAAAATTCTCCACCACCAATTTCTTCACCGTCGCAGGGTTAGACTCTTGCGCAATTTCGTTGAATGAGGTTATGTCTTCAGGCTTCAGCTTCGTGTTCTTGAAAGTGCCGCTGAAGAATTTCTCCGAATACAACTTGAGGAATAAGACCTTCGAGAACTCCTCAACGGACTCTACAGGGGTCTTATGTTCACTGTCGCGTAGAATGTCGTGGCAACGCTTAAAGATGTGTTCCAAGTCAGCCATCGACCTTGTGGCTTCTGCCCTGAATATGTCCTCAAGAGCTGGCTGAAGGATTCTGTCAAGCTTTCGAGGAAGGACATCGTTCGTCGTCAAAGTCACATCGTCAGAATCTCTTTTGAGTCGGCTTAGGAAAAGGGGGAGATCGGTGCAACGAGGAATATCATCCATCATATGCCCGTTAAGCATCAGTTGGTTCTTCGTGTTCGAGTTGTAAATGATGTAGTCTGTCCCATTAGTGAGAACTACACATATAATCTTTTTCGAGTTACCGTATTTAATAGCCTCCTCCTTTTCGCTCTTCCCTAAAGTCAAGCCGCTACGCTTGGCTTCGATTATGACATCTGTATTCTCTCCGTCCAGTTTTATCTCGATGTCAGTGAATCCCCAGACTTTTCCTCCCATCCCCTGCACATTCTCGTCAAAGAAAAGTTGAGTTTGAAGGTCATAGCCAAGGGTCTTGACCAGATACTTGTCAACAATCCTCTTGATAACGGTCGGCTTCTCCTTCATCCCTTTCCGTCCTTTTCGAGCCAATCAGGAACCCTCCCAATCGTCAGCGCAAAATCGAGATGTGCGCACAGACCCCTTACGTCATTACGCTATATGAGCTTTTTGTGCCTGAACTACTTCAGAACTGTCCGAAGCTTTAACCTCAACTTTCTTGCCCCTCAACAGAAATGTAATTCTTGTGGGCTTACCAAGGGCATCAACTATAGGTTTTGGTATGGAGCTTTGCGCTCCACGTTTCTCTTCATAATTAACACTAACCGTAAATTTCGTCTCGTCCTTCTTCCATTTGGGCACGCTTTAGTATAGCCTATCTACGTATATAACACTTATCTACGTAGATACCGATACCTTAATATACCATATCTACGTAGATAATGATAGGGAAGAAAGATGATGAACCTTCGGGAAGAAAAAGGGAAGGAAATAGCCCATCTTGAAGGGCAAATTAAAAGGATTGACGGTCATTTATACAAAGTTAATTCTCAGTCTGGTAACGGTGTATATGAAGTATTTAGCACAGAGTTAGGATGGATTTGTTCCTGCCCCGACCACCAGTTTCGAGGGGAAAAATGCAAACACATCTGGGGTGTTGAGATAAGTTTAGCGTTAAGGCAGAGTGTTTCCAGCCAGACAATTATAAGCCCAGTTAACCCTCAACTTTGTCCAGCATGCCAATCCGATAAAGTTGTGAAGCATGGAATAAGACACAACGATTATGGTGATATTCAGCAATTCCTATGCAAAAGTTGTGCCAGAACTTTTGTAGTAAACCTCGGATTCGAGAAGATGCACGCCACCCCTCAAATAATAACCTCCGCAATGCAACTCTATTTCACGGGAGAAAGTTTAAGAAGTGTGCAGAAGTTTTTGAGACTACAAGGCGTAAACATATCCCATGTAGCTGTCTATAAGTGGATAGGAAAGTATGTAGGTTTAATGGAGAAATATCTCGACCAAATAAAGCCCAACGTTGGAGACACTTGGAGAGCAGATGAACTTTATGTTAAGATCAAGGGAAATATGAAGTATCTGTTCGCCTTAATGGACGACGACACAAGGTTCTGGATAGCTCAAGAAGTTGCTGACACAAAATACACCCATGACGCAAGGGGATTATTTAGAGAAGGAAAAGAAATAGCTGGAAAGAAGCCTCTAACTATAATAACCGATGGATTACGAGCATATCAAGACGCATGCACGAAAGAGTTTTGGACAAACTATAATCCGAGAACTAAGCACATCAGAGATATTCGCTTGAGTGGGGAAGTTCACAACAATAAGATGGAGAGGATGAATGGGGAAATCCGAGACCGAGAGAAGGTTATGAGAGGACTAAAGAAAACAGATACGCCGATTCTGAAAGGATGTCAAATATTCCACAATTATATTAGACCACATGAGGCGTTAAACGGAGAAACTCCAGCAGACAAGTGTGGAATAAAGATCAAGGGAGAAAACAAGTGGATAACGCTGATACAAAATGCCTCAAAACAACATGATAACTAATTATTAGCAACAAGTTTATAATCATACAAAAGATTATTTGATATATGTCAAATCAAGAGAATAAAGGAGTTCAACCGATTTACACTGTTCCCCCTGCTGTGACAGATAAGACTTGGGGTGAAGTGCAACTGAAAGCCTTAGATGTGCAGCTAAAAACTTTAGAAAATCAGAAATATCAAATTGATAAGCTCGGCGAGTTTGCAGACAAAGGGTTAAATGCTCTAAAGTCCTATTTTGGATTAAAGAATATGATAATGAGTGCACTATCATACGTTTTGATAGCAGGTATCGTTATTGGTGCTTATCTCTTAACTCAAAGTGGGAAACTTAGTGGCGAAACATTTGCTTTCTTAATGGGCTCTGTCGTGGGCTATATTATATCAATACTGTCAGAACGTTCTTAGTGTGATGAATTATCTTAATCATCACCCGACAGTTGACAGAACCGTAAATTCCAAGCCATGTCAGTCCAGTTAACAGCAACAATTATGTTAAAGCATGTTAGACTAAGTTAACAGAACCCTTTTCTGGGTTCTGATAAGATAACTGCTCATCTGTCTGGCTGTAAACTGTCGGCTCATCTATAACCGTTTAAGGCAGTGCGGATATTTACGAGCGGGATTCTTCCCTTTTAGATTTACTTTTTCATATTTTTCCTTTCAGAAAAGATATATAACTATCAATATATCTTAATGTTTAGAAAAGAGTGGTCGAAAAATGAGCGTTTTTATGGTCGAAACCTATGTAATAAAATCAGAGAAGAGGGAAGAGTTCATGCCAGCTCTTCAAAGATTCTTAAAATACAAAGAGGAAAACCCAGAAATTTTTAAAGGAGTGAAATCTTGGAAACTCTTTCAACAAGAATATGGTGCAATATCTGAACTATATATTGAAATGTGGGAGTTCGATAGTATAGCAGATATCGAAAAAGTTATGACAAAAATATTTCAAGAGGAAGAAATGAAGAAAATCAGCCAAAAATTTCATACACTTATAGAGCCTGCGACATATTCAACGAATTTATGGAGTACAGTTGTTTAGAAATCGCTTTAAATCCTCAAGGGTGAGGAAGTCTAATATAGTCCTTTGTAAAATATAAAGTCATGAATAAATCTGATGCAGAGTTAAGGTCTCCAATTGTTAATAAAGATAATTCGGTGACATTGAACCTTAAAAGTGAAAACGCCAAAGCTGTTGAAGTGACCTCTGAGCTTGTATTTGAGACAACACGTGCAACACCTAATCTTGAAGGAGTGCTTGGAGGACACATACCTATGAAAAAAACCTCCAAAAATATATGGACCATTACATCAGTCCCGATGCTGCCAGGCAGATACGCCTATTCATTTTCGGTAGACGGCCTATTGACGTTGGATCCCCTTAACCCGCTAATACGTCGAGTTAATTCGCTTACCCCGTTTGGAGGCAGCATAAATAAGGTCGATATCCCAGCCGAGGAACCTATGCCATGGGAATTTTCCAGCGATATCGCACACGGAGAAGTAGTTCTTCACAAATTTGGCAGCAGAACATTTAAGCAGGTAAAGGGCTGCTCGGTCTATCTTCCACCTGGATATAAACCGACTAAAAGGTATCCGATACTCTACCTCCTTCATGGTGCAAGAGCCGATTCTTTAACCTGGATTTTCAGCGTGTACGCAGACAACATCATGGATAATCTGATATCTGAGAAAAAAGCAAAGGAAATGATAGTGGTTATGCCTGATGGCCACAAGGGGACCGTAGGAGCTTTGATAGACATTGCCCCCTTTTCAAAGGCTTTAGACAGCGAGGAGACTAGGAGAAAAATACTGGAGGAGCATACAAACTACTTTATCAAGGATGTTGTACCCTTCATTGAGTCGAGATATCGAGTCCTGAAAGAAGCTAGGGCGATCGCGGGGTTATCTATGGGTGGCGGGCAAACTTTCAACTTAATAACGACGCATCCTGATATGTTCTCTGCTGCAGGGATGTTCAGCTCGGGAATGATCGACGACAGACTACTAAACAGATTATCCAAGGTCAAACAACAGATTAAACAGTATAAATTGATCTATATTTCCTGTGGAAAACGAGATCCTCTGCTAAAACAAAACGAATCGATTAAAGGAAAACTAGAAGAATTAGAAATCAAATACGTTTATTACACCGCTGATACAGGTCACGTCAACAATTTTTGGTCGAGATCTCTCGCGGATTTCGCGCAACGCCTCTAAAAAACGTTACTAAAAATAAAAAAACCTACTATCGGGGTCATAGACTTAGTTAACTACATATAGCTGCGTTATTATTTTTCTTTACAATTCCTTTTTAGGACTTGATGAAGAGATAACTTTTTTGAGTGCCTTAGATTGAACAAAGACTTAAGTGTATATCTTCTTTTTAAGTAATATTATGGAAGTCAATGGAAATACAATAGTTATAACTGGCGGAGCAACTGGAATAGGCTTCGCTCTAGCACAAAAATTTGTAGGTCTGGGTAACGAAGTCATTATCTGTGGAAGAAGAGAGTATAAATTGGATGAAGCAAAGACTAAACTACCATCGATCCACGTAAAGAAGTGTGATATATCAAAGGAAGACGAGCGTGAAGCCCTTTATGATTGGGTAAGTTCTAACTTCAAGGACGTAAATATGTTAGTGAACAACGCAGGAATACAGAGACCAATAGATTTTAGAAAAGGTGTAGAAGATCTGCTAAAGAATGAGGATGAGATTGAGATAAACCTTAGAGCGCAGATATATCTTTCAGCACACTTTATACCTCTGTTTTTGAGGCAAAAGAATGCCGCAATTATTAATGTATCATCTGGGCTAGGATTTGTGCCTTTAGCAAGATTCCCAGTTTATTGTGCTACAAAGGCAGCAATACACTCGTTTAGTATGACGTTAAGGTATCAGCTTAGAGAAACACCGATAAGGGTATTCGAGGTAATACCTCCAACGGTATTTGACACAGAATTAAAGGGGAAAGAGTTAGAGAAAGCTGAATGGAATGTTTCATCATCAGAAGTGGCTGAAGTTGTAGCAAAGGGATTAGAAAATAATGAATACGAAATAGTAATAGCGATGGCAAAAAATTACATAATAGGCTCCAGAAGCGATCCGGAGCAAGCATTTAAAAATATGAATGTTTATTCCACTTAAAAAAATCCTGGAAATATTTAAATATCTATCTTATAGTTGCCTTATAGAAGTTGAAAAATATGTCTCCAAAAAAAGAGGGCGACAAGAAGATATCACCAGAAGAATGCCCGAACTGCAAAGAAAATGTTTTAATCTATGGGAAGGCTGTGGAAAAGAAGATAGGAAATAAAACACTTAAGTTTTGTTCCGACAGCTGTTCTGTTGCCTATGCAGAGGCAAATAAAAAACGCTAGGAAAACGAGGAAATCAGGAGAACTAAACGCAAGAATCTTTGTGCACCGTAAAGTTAAGTCTATCCAAAGATTTAAACTCTTTTATCTATGTTTCGTCCGATAATGATTCGCATAAATTGTGTCTTACATTGGGAATTTATTATATAACGTTATAGTTATAGAATATATTTTATGTCGTCAATAAAATTCTCCAAGCTTTTTAAATGAAATTTAAATCCGAGGTCTTGCGATCTTGGGAATTAATTCTGGCCTTTAAGAGAGAATGCATTTATAATAGTCTATAATACTCACAATTGAAACTGACATATGAAAAGGATCAGTGTCACAATCGATAATGACCTTCTTAAGAGATTCGACCAAACAATAAAGAAGAAAAGATATGAGAATCGCTCAAAGGCTTTCAGAGATCTGGTTACAAACTTTCTGATAGAGGAAGAGTGGGAAAGTCTTACTACAGAAGTAATAGGTGTCATAACCCTCCTCTACGACCATGACACAAAAGGGATAAGTGATAAACTCATAGACATTCAACATGGCATGTCCAAAAACGTAATCTCCACAATGCACGTTCACGTAGACAGACATAATTGCGTTGAAATCATTGCGATCAGAGGACTACCCCACGATCTAATTCAGATCTCAGATAGGCTTATCAGTTTGAAAGGTGTTAAGCACGGCAAACTGGTCATCAGCTCAATAGAGAACGACCAAGATTAACAGTAGAGGTCAATAAAAATTCAAGAATAAACCTTAAATAATATTACTTTTTATGTCGATAGTAATACGGTAGGTGAGTCTCGCAATGTCGAAATCAAAATTTATCGCGCTTGTAAGTTTGCTGAGTGCATTCTCTGGAACCTTGCAGGTATTTGTTGCACCCATAACATTCCCAATATTAGGAGGGCTACCATTTGGTCATGACCTTATAGTCTTCTTTCCCATCATACTGTCCGTTTGGATAGTAGGAAGATTTGGAGCCGCAACAGGTGTCGGCATTATCAGTACCCTTATCGTTCTTTTCCTAAATTCAAGCTTGTTCTTTGTTGTCGGTTTTGCGATAGCTGCGTTTATCTTTGACCTATTGTTGTTCGTTGTTGAGCATAGGGTTACTTTCAAAATGAGTAATATCTTAGCTGTTTCCCTGTCAATGATTCTTTCTTTTTTTATAGGAGGGTTCATCTTAGGATTATTAATTACAAGTGGATCTTTTCCATTATCGTTAACATATTGGGCACCTCTCCATACTCTTGGTGGTGCCATTGGCCTGATAGTATCCTACCCTTTGCTAGCGGCACTAGAAAGAACAGGAGTGAGAAAGAGTTATGGATTCTGAAAAAGAATATATTAAGAAAGCTGTAACTTTACACGGACATTATGGCCCATCTCTGATGTTAGGGGTGAAAGCATGCTTGTATGCTAAATCTGTATTAGGAGACGTCTCGAAATGTGTTGCTGAAACCATAGTGAGAAAGCCCTACCTTTGCGCATTAGATGGGGTTAAGGCTTGTTCAAAATGTGATATTTCTGTTGAGGAAGGAGAAGGGCTTTCTTTCACCTTTTTCAATGGATCACAAAAGCTGAGGATGTCATTGAAAACAGCACTGTTGCAAGAGTACTACAACAGATACTGGAACGAACTTGAACATTTAGCTGATGAGGTTGTAAGTAAAGATGCGCTCGATCTCTTCGATGTGACAAAAACTTAGTTATCAAAAATGAGATCCTTTCTTCTAAAGCATAGAATTGACCCCAATCCCTTTTTATTTTTCTGTCAGATTAGAAAGAAAATGCCACAACGGAAGTTTGATTCTTTCTTACTGGTTTCTAAGAACATGCTATATTTGTTATTTAAATTAACGGTGTAAGATTTTGATCGAAGATTTGCTAAAATAAAGTAGATTTTGTATTATGATTTCTCTTTAAGAGCTTATAAACTAACAGTTAAATACCAATCTGAAAGTTCAATATTAGAACATATTGTATATAAAGCTGAATGTGTTTAAAACTTGGGATGTGAGGACGTATAGAGAACATGAGCAATAGTACCGCAACGGAAGAACCGCATAAGAGGCGGAAGAATGCGACAATTCATCAGATTCTCGAAATATTTTATGCACCTCAAAGGGCATTTAAGGATATAGTTGGAGAGCCCAAGTACATTGGGCCAATCCTGATAATGGTCCTTTTCCTGGCTGCGAGCACGGTGTACAGTTCCGCTATCCTATCAAGAAGCTACCTTGAATACACTCTTCCGAATTCTAACCCATCAATCGGGCAGGTTGACGTATGGACTGAAAACGCGACCTTGTGGACCTCCGCACCAGGAGCAACGATCAAAGAGGACTTTAATGATTTCATAAATGGTAGCTATTATGGTAACAGAAGCATCGCGTTCTCAATGCCTAACAGTTCTCAAATTTTCATGAACCTGATTGATATAGGACCTGTAAATTGCTCAGCTACTGATGGTTATCGAAACCTGTCTTTAAGGGTGAAGATCATAAGCCCAAAAACCGCTCCTTCAAACGCGTCCATCTACCTGTTCTCTGGGAATAACTCAGATTATTCCTTTTACGACCTAACTGAAACCCTTTCAAATAGTACGGCAGGCGTCTGGAACAACCTGACGGTTCCTCTTGCGACTGAAGGTTGGGCAAACAACAGTGTGGACTGGACAAGAATCACAGGGATGAAGCTGCAGTTTGGTTGGTCTGAAAATTCAAACATCACAATACTCCTTGACGGCCTATATTTTCGCGGTGTTTTTCAAAACCCTCTTAACACTGACGCCGCTGACTATCTTTTAAATTATTTACTATCTGGCTTACTGCAATTTCTTTTTCGATGGCTTCTAATAGCTGGTATAATCTTCTTACTCGTTAAAACTTTTGGAGCAAAAACACTTTGGAAAACAATATTTATTTCAGTTGGATTCTCTCTTATCATCTTTAGTGTAATGTATCTAGTAAACACAATTTTTGTCCTATTGACGTTACCAAAACTTTACTACTCTCTCGAATACCTTGGAGGGACTCCGACAGAAATGGCGGCCGCCACAGCCAAGATAGACAGCCAAGCCACGCTTTTTTCCACGATTAGCGGTTATGTACAGGTAACTGCGCTCGTGTGGATAACTGCACTTTGTGCGATAGCAACTCGTTTATCAACCGGGTTTTCATGGGCTAAAAGCGCCACTGCCAGTGCTATAGCATTGTTTGTAGAATTCATTATTGGCCTACTTCTTGGAATCTAAGTTACTGAGAGAGTGTTCTGGAGTTATTGAATTAAATATGGCCGTTGAAGACGGGACAAGATATAACATAATCTTCCAGTCTCTAAAAGAGATAATAGAATCAGAGATCGAAGAACATTATGTGTGGACTTTGCTCTGGGAAAAGGGAGTTTGGTTAGGTAAACAACCTTAACAAGTCAAAGAATAATTTTCATGATAGATCAATCTGAAGGAACTATTTTCTTAAGAGATTCGAGTGCAGGTAAAAATCTATTCATCTAACCGAGTCCAACAAAATCTTTTCTCTACTCTTTTTTTCTTATATTCTCTAGAATTTCTGATAGTTCAACTGGATCTCTACTGTATAGTCTTAACACTTCTCCTCTTCTAGGATGCTTTATTGAGACAAACATTCTATCTGCATTGGTTTTGACTTTAAAGTTCAACGGGATCTTGACTATTTTCTTTCCATCAAACATTATAGATCCATTGGAAATCGTGTATTTTTGAGGCATAGTATGATAGGGTGATGGAAAGAATATGAACACAAATACTAGAAGCACTATTAGGCCAATATATGAAAATAGAATGAGAGCCAGAAGCATTACGAAGAACTCCACAAGGATTAATCCTATCGCGTAGATAATCGTTCTTTTACGATCTGCCTTTTTTAATTCTGTAACATCGATTTCGTTTGACACTGCCTCCATGGACCTCCTATAGGAACTTGGGCAATATTTGGGTTATAGAGCTCATCAATTAGTTTCTACGTGTAGATTCTTGTTCCTTCTTCAGGATAGATGATGAAGCTTAATGGTAACTGGAAGTTCATCAAAAGACATAATACACCTTTAGGGCAAATCTAGAGACGTTAGTGTATGGGTTTCTCCCCAGAATATGCAGTGGAACTTAAGGGAGTAGTCAAGCGTTACTCAGACATAGTAGCAGTTGACAGTTTAGATCTTACTGTCCCGCAAGGGGAGATTCTTGGACTCCTGGGACCCAATGGTTCTGGAAAATCTACTACGCTGAAGATGATTTTGGGATTAGTGAAACCAGATTCAGGAGTCGTTAAAGTGCTCGGAAAGAGTGTAGTCGAAGATCCAGTGGGGGTAAAGAGGCTCATAGGTTATGTTCCCGAAACCCCTCGAATTTACGAATTCTTGACAGGTTTAGAGTACCTCGACTTTGTAGGGGACATCTATGGGGTCCCACTTTCAGATAAGAAGGCGAGAATAGAGAAGTATATGGTAGCACTTGGCCTAGAAGGGAGGGAAGGAGACGTAATAAATAGCTACTCCCAAGGCATGAAACAGAAGATCGTTCTAATTTCAGCTTTAATTCATAAACCGAAGCTGCTGATTTTGGATGAACCCCTTAACGGTTTAGATCCAAAGTCGGCTAGGATTGTCAAAGACCTTCTGAAAGAACTGACAGAGCAGGGGGTGACTTCTGTTGTATCAACTCATATTCTTGAAATCGCCCAGGCCATGGCTAATAGGATAGCTATAATGTTCCAAGGGAGACTGCAGGCTTTAGGAAATATGGAAGATCTTAGAGAGAAAGCTCGGATGCCTGGTTCAGATCTTGAAGATATCTTTTTGAAACTTACAGGAACAGAAGATATAAAGGAAGTTGTCGAGGCGCTTCTCCAGTGAACTGGAGAAACGTGGTCAGGCTTGTTAATGTGGACATAAAGTCTGGAAGGTTAATTAGAGGCAGTCAACTCAGAAGATACAGGGAAAATAGGACACTTCAATACCTACTGTATGGGGGTGGAGTAACGATAGGGCTGTTGGTAGGTCTATCTGTTGGGTTCTTCTACAGCAGCCTTCTTGATCTTAAATTCAAAGGCCTCATTTATCAGGGAGCTCTATACGTTTTTCTCTCACTTCCGATCTTGATACTTCTTTTCAGCTTTATATTTACAATGATGAGCCAGATTCAGCAAGGAGGAATGAGGTTATCTGTCCAGGTTCCATATTGGTTACCCATAACTTGGGAAGAACATACCCTCGCTTCAGTCATATCGCATCTGATAGGTTTTCCCTTGGCCTCAATTATTGCGATCAGTTTGGCTGTTTTGACATTATCCATCTTCCTTAAATTGTTTACTCTTGCACTTTTTGCAACGTTTGCATTACTTGTAAGTGCTTTCTTGGCAAGCACAACAACAGACATCTTCAGGGTTCTACAGACCCGGTTCATAGGCGCAGTCTACAAGTCATCGGGTAAGGCTGCTGTCTGGGTGAGGTTCGTTGGTTCCATCCTCTTTTTGATCTTTTTCTATGTATTATGGTTCACTATTACATCAGGCTCAAATGCGATAGAGCTAGTTCAAACCGTAGCTAGTGCCCAAGGTTCTATTTGGTATGTTCCGTACGCCTGGCCAGGGTTGGCACTTGCTTCCTTCATCAGTGAAAATATTCTGAACACCTTCCTATGCTTAATTGCTTCTGTAGCTTTCACCTTTCTCCTCTTTTTTCTGGCTGTTAGAATAAACGTAAAGTTCGGTTTATACGAACCTCCGGCAATAACAGTATCGAAGGGAGTTTATGTTCCAAGGACATCGTTTTTGGAAAGATTTGGCTTCTCTACATCAGAAGTCACTTTGATAAGAAAGGACCTTAGGGCTTTCACAAGAAGGAGAGAGTTAATGTATATTTTCATATTGCCTCTAATTATCGTCCTGATGCCAATACTAGGGTCAGCTGGTCAGATTCAATCATCGTTTTCATCCTTCTTCTCTGTTTGGATACTCCTATTACCAGGTGCTCTTATGTCTACATCTCTCGGGACTATTATAATTGGCGAAGAAGGCCTGTCGATTTGGCTCATATACTCTTCTCCTATTAGTGCGAGTAGCTTGATAAAATCCAAGTATACCTTCGTTGTATCCATCTCCTGCCTAGTTTCAATTGTTTGTGATATTGTAGGAATCTTAGTTGCGCATCCTTCTATAAGCCTAATTGTTGTATCAATAATTGAATCTTTCCTTTTAATCTTTGCAATAGCTGCTGTTTCTATTGGTTCGGGAATAAAAGGCGCGCAATTCACTGAAGCGCCCAGACCTAGGATGGTTAATCCAGTGACTTCGCTAGTCGGCTCGATTATAAGTGTAGTCGTATCAGTGATTGTGCTTTTACCTTTCCTTTATTATGCTGCCCGTTTGCTTGCTTTACCCTTTATAGAGTTTTTGCCCAAAATTAATGTTCCTTTAGCCGTTACGATGAGCGCGGTTATTTCTTTTGTGATAGCGTTCTTATTCTATAAGATTGCTCTGCGTAATGCTAAGAAGTTCCTAGCAAACAGCCAAATTTAAGAATCTAAAGTAGGGTAAAAGCCTTTCCTCAAAGTATACCAGAACTTCATGCACAATAGTCTACGGAACCTTTTAATGTTCTAAAATTAACCAGAAGAATTGAATTCATTAAACTTAGAATTCATCTCTTGGGTTAGCACACCCAAGTCTGATGGAGAAAGTTTGATCAAGAGCCCAATGTTCTTGGTTCTTAGGCTGTCTTTATGTTTTTGGAAATATTAAAAGAAAAGCCCCTGCCTTTTGAGCTTCATCTTATAGATTTCCAATAAAGTCACAGGCATCAACCCCAAGACGATGGCAATTATCCAGTCAATAAATGAGAGACGGATTATCTCTAAATTGATGCCAAAATAATTAAACAAAATTGATTGAATAGATGGTATATACATCAGCGTTAAGTGGGCTATTGGAACAGATAATATTAAAAGCCAAATAACCCAAAAGTTGTTTTCCCTTAATATTTCAAATATTGACTTGTTTATTCTTCTTAAAGAAATAACTAGCGTGCATTCCGCGATAAGTACGACAGTAAGCAACATTGTTCGAGCTTTTGCCTGAGCCCAATCGATCGGATTCAAGAAATTGGATGCGCTAAAGTTAGGGACGTATCCTAACTTGTTCTCTGCAAAAACAGGTATTAAACCCGATATCGTTGTGTAGTATGTAACAAAAAGCATGAACGCCAATGAAATGGAGAAGAGAAGTAGAGCGATGATGATTCTCTTGGTGAATATGTCCTCCGTATTCCTCGGTTTCTCTTTCATGATCCCCCCGCTCAGTTGTTCTATTAATATCGCAAAAGGCGGGATGGCGTGAGCGGTCATAAAAATATATATCTGTTGATAGGCGTTTAGTAGATAGAAACCGGATAAAAAGGAAGCCCCAAAATAAACTAAAGCTTCTGCAAGGTTTACGGCGATGTAAAAGAAAATTATGGCACGAATTTTTTCGAACAGCCCTCTGCCTTCGCGTATTCCTGTGATAATGGTGCTAAATGAATCGTCGGCTACGATCATATCAGCAGATTCTTTAGCAACATCTGTTCCGGTAACTCCCATAGCGACGCCGACGTCTGCTTCCGAAAGTGCAATTGCATCGTTTACTCCGTCACCTGTTACGGCTACAACGTACCCTTGTCTTTTATAGCGGTCTACAATTATCTTTTTGTGTTCAGGAGAGATTCTGGCAAATACTGAAGTTCTGATAAATTCATCTTCTGAAAGTGACTCTAAACTTTGCCCTTCAGAAATCAAATCGTTTTGGTTAAATATTCCTGCTTGTTCAGCTATTGTCTTTGCCGTTGTTGGATTGTCACCGGTTATCATGACCGTCCTGATTCCTGCATCCTTCGCTTCAGCGACAGATTCACGGACATCTTCCCTTAATGGATCTGAGATAGCTACGAATCCCAAATAAGTTAAATCCCTTTCTATCGAGTTCCTTTCTCTTTGAATTGTTTCTAGGGTTCCAGATTTCCTAAAAGCAAACGAGATGATCCTGTATCCGAAAGAAGCAAGGATATTAGCTTTCTTAAAGACTATCTCCTTATCTCTGCCTTTAAATTCTCGCACATTATTTATTGCATCTTCAACAATAAAATTGCACATCGGTAAAATGGTCTCAGTAGCACCTTTTGTAAAAGTAACGTACCCACCATCTTTATTCACAAAAACCTTGCTCATGCGCTTTAAGTTTGAGTCAAACGGAAAAGAAAGTATTTCTTTAAACTGTAACTTATACTCTTCCAAATTTAATCCTGACTTGTCAAACAAGATCGACAATGAAGAATCAGTTGCATCACCAATTACCTTAACAACTGATTTTTCTTTTTCTGCTACCGAAGCAGACGACCTGCTTATAACAGACGTGGAATCATTGTTGAGCATTCCTGAAACAAGAAGATGTTCAAGCAACATTCCTGAATTTAAGCTCACTACATTTACACCTACCGTTTCAGGAGTTTGTGCTGCAATATCTTTTAATCCAATGCTTTCATTTATTTCTATAATTTTACCTTCAGGTTCATATCCACTCCCAGTTACACCATAAAGTAAATCGTTGCTTTCGGTAGAAGGAAAACATATCCATTTTACTGTCATTTCATTTTTTGTCATTGTTCCTGTTTTGTCTGCGCACACTATGGAAACTCTACCAAGGCTCTCTATCGAATTCAAATCCTGTATTATAACCTTATGCTTGGCCATCGCTAATGCACCTGATAGAAGTGTAATTGTAGTCAGAAGTGGAATATTAATTGGCATAATACTCATCGCTGTTGTTAGATTTCTCTCTGCAGTTCTTGCGATCAGGTCAGCGTTATACACGATATTCTGATGGAGAACGTGGTTTAGATATATGAGAACTACTTGATGTGCAAATGCAATAGCTAGATAGGCGAGAACCGCGAATCCCAAATATTTTGCTATTTTATTTATTTTTGTTTGTAAAGTTGTTTGCATCACATTCCTTTTTTCTACATTTCTTGAAATTTTTGCAAGCTCAGTTTCCTTGCCTGTTTTTAAAACAGCAACTAGTGCTGAGCCTGCGGTCACCCAAGTTCCTAAGAAGATAAGATTCGATGAGTTGGATGTAATATGTGTAACTTCCGTAGTGTTGTCAGCGTATTTCTCAACTTCCTCAGACTCGCCTGTAAGTGCTGCTTCGTTTACTTTAAGGTATGAAGAAGAAATAATTCTAGCATCTGCTGGAACTTTATCCCCTGCACTAAGCATGATAATGTCGCCTGGAACAATCTGCTCGGAGGGTATTACGACAATCTTTCCGTCCCGAATCACCTTACTCTCCGACGGTGAAAGTTTCTGGAGTGCCTCCAGATTGATCTGGGCTCTGAAATGCTGTACAATTATCAGGACCGCGTTGATCGCGATTACTACAAGCCATAGAAACACCTGGCCATAAATTCTAGGTCGTATAAAAAAAGCAAGTAAGGCTAAGATTATACTGATTATCAAATAGATACTAATAAGCCAATTCATTAAGGGAGAGACATATGACCTTAACAAGTTGGGTCTTATTTTTGGGACAACGTTTAAGCCAAATTCTTGAAGTCTCTTTTCTGCCTCATTTTGGGATAACCCTTGTTCAAAATCTGTGCTAGATCTCCCAATCGACTTATCTTTAGATATGGCAGATGCTTCCCCTTTACCAGCATTGAATGGCTTATCTTCTTCCATAAAGGGTAAACAGCACCTTGCATTTCTATCTTTTAACCTTTTATAAATTTATCTAACCTTATCTAAAAATTTCAAAAATGTGAAAATATCAATTTTATAAACTAAATATAATCAAGGTTCCCCAGAGGGAATGGTTATAACATGCATTAAACATTGTCTAATAGGTATATGTTAAGACAACTGGAAAAGGAAGTAAGAGGCTGCATTAAATGCCCCCTTCACATGTCTCGAACTGTCGCCGTTCCCGGAGAGGGAGATTCTAACGCTAAATTGATGTTTGTTGGCGAGGCACCTGGATATCACGAAGATTTAGAGGGCAGACCTTTTGTGGGGGCTGCCGGAAAACTTCTTACTAAAATGATTGAACAGACGCTTGATATTAGGCGCGAAAACGTCTATATTACGAATATTGTTAAATGTCGGCCACCTGAAAACAGAGGCCCTTTCCAATTGGAGATTAAAACCTGCACCCCTTACTTGGAAAAGCAATTAAGCATAGTTAAGCCGCAGATTGTTTCAAGCTTGGGAAGATATTCAACTATTTATTTTTTGTCAAAGGTTGGAATCGTCGCAGGAGGAATTTTATCTGTGAGAGGAAAGATTTATGAATTCCAGAGCGATTCAAGGAAACTTTCACTTCTCCCAACTATACATCCAGCTGCGGCCCTTTATGACCCAAAAAATTTAAAAATTTTAGAAAATGATTTCATCAAATTAAAAGAAATGTTGCGATAAGTTTGCACTCTTAATGGATATATATTTTCAATTCACGAAGGTGCAATACTATATGAGACCGATTTAATTTCAAAGAAACACAAGAAATGTATGTTACATCAGTGTACAAAAAAAGAAATGATGTGCCATATTCTTAGGTAAACTTAGTTCAACACTAGCAAAGTGCGCTAAATTCTAGGGAAGAAAGAGGCAGATAGATTAATACCGAATAGTTAACCAAGAAGTACATTGAGAATCGCAAAAATAATCACGGTGACTATCTGGTAAAAAATGAATGCATATGTTAACTTTTTTTTGTAATGGATACGATTATGTGAGAAACTGAGCATTAAGATTTAACTATGTAAAAAGAGCTTAACTTTTGTTAGAAGCTTCTTCATGCTCTAATCTTACCACAGGTTTCGTCATCGCTTCTCTAATCATGTTGGAAACTTCTATCGGGCTTCTGATATTTCTTAGTTTGACTTTTCGTCCACTGTCGGATATAACAACTATCTGACCCATGTTCAGCAGTCTGTCTGTAACAGATCTCACGACTTCCAGCTCTGAGAATCCGGTTGCAGCTATCAAGAAAGACCTCTTGCTGACAACGCCATATATGATTTCAATGCTGTTTTGTCTAAGAATATAAAAGTTCGAAGCTCTTAACAAAAGGAAACCAGATGCACTGACAAACCAGACTATAAATATGATAGAATATGTCCAAATGTCGAGTCTAATACCTATAACCATTTGTGCAGCTACTTTAAATTGGACTTCAAGCCAAGCCAATAAAAGTGCAAATATAACTGATGCTATTCCTCTAATTATGATAGAAGGCAATATCCAAGGTTTATCGCTCCATATATTATCAGATTTTTTGCTAGCCCTTTTTTCAGCCATATTATTTGATTCACCCAGAACATATTTTAGCTCCAACCGTATATTTTTAGAAACCTTACTAAAAAAGTTATCCTTTCAAACAAAATATATTTTTATATTGATTAATTTAATAGTTTAAAAAATTATCGTTTTACATTTAACGAAAAAAGTCTTTTAAATGAGTGTGAATAATATTAATTCCTTTTTACTTTTTACCTTTACCTAGGACACTTTCAGAAAGTTCCCTAAGAACCTTCCTGTTAATATATGGAGGAGTCAGCCTGCTCTTAATTAGCGTCTTAACTAACTCATCGTTTCTTCTCATCATTCTTGTGAATGCCATCCAAGTCAATACCGAAAACGCAGCACGATTCTTAAAGTCTAAAATTAATATTCTATATTTCCTACAATATTTTGCCGCTTCTGGAATCACCTGAACCTTCCCAAAAGCGGAAGTCTTCGCATAATATCCGACTGGAGCTTTCTCTCTAGCTCTCGATAGTGCAACTACATAGACGTAGTTCTTGTCTTCTTCAGAAACGTTCCAATATTTCTTATCTTTTATTGCTGCAATAAGATCACTTTTCTCCTTTTTAGGTATTTTCTTGAAAACGCTTGGTGTTTTCCTTCTCATTGCAGAATATTTCGAGGGCTCACTTCTTTAAAAAAGTTTTTGAGATCTAAAGAGCATCACAGTTGTCTTCTTTGTACTTGTGGGCGGTATTCTCACAGACAGCTTAGCGCTGACGACTGACGCATGGCACATGTTGAACGACGTCTTCGGCCTTGTCTTCTTAATTACTGCTGCATTGATTGCTTCAAGGTCTGCACTGATGAGGGATTGAAATATTATTAAAAGGTTTGACTGTTAAGGGCGGAATAAGCGCTGGCTTCATGTTCATGGTCATACTCAGCTGGTTGCCGATTATCGGCCCTATTTTAATTGGAATAGTCGCAGGCATCATCCTGGAAATGATATATAAAGTGATAATTAATTAAGAGAAAACAAGTTATATATTTTAATTTATATATGTAAATCGCTTTGAATCTGGAAAACTTCTGAAGATTCAAAAGACTTATAAATTTATTAGACCTCTATTATTTGTGAAGTATTCATTTAGAGTCCTTACTATCTGGGGTATTCCTATAGAACTTCATATCACATTTATATTGTTAATGGTTTTTGTGCTTATTTTTTCCTATCCGGACCTTTACCTTTTCATCCTCACAGTATTTCTTTTTATTTCGGTTGTGGCACACGAAGTATCTCATTCAACGATTACTAGACATTATGGTATAAGAGTTAGAAAGATTATCCTTTATCCCATTGGGGGGGGCATCTCAAATAGATCAGATTCCAGACAATCCTAGAGTGGAATGGAGGATGGCTATCGCTGGACCTTTAACAAGCCTGATTTTGGGTCTACTACTACTAGCACTCGGGCTGATTATATCTGGTGGGAAACTCCCTTCCTTTTCTCTCTTAAATTTAACTCCCACCAAAAATCTTCCTCTAGACCTAGGGGCTATAAACATTGTTTTAGCAGCATTTAACCTAATTCCTGCATTCCCAATGGATGGCGGAAGGGTGCTTAGAGCAATTCTGGCTGAAAGAATGGATTTTTCAGACGCAACACGGTACGCGACTACTATCGGAAAATTTTTTGGCATAGCTATGGCTTTCCTTGGAGCCTTTACAAATTTCTGGTTGATTATCATCGGTTTGTTTGTATATGTAGGTGCAGCAGAAGAAGCCGAATCGACAATCCTATCTACGTCTATGAAGAATATAAGAGTAATAGACGTTATGTACACCGAAGTGGTCGCATCTAGCCCAGAAACTACACTTGCGGAAGCTGTAGAAATCATGTTCAAAGCAAAATATCATGATATAATTGTGATAAAGGATAACATTATGCAGAGGGTAGTGAGTTGGGAAGAAATTAAGAAAAAGCCTGAAGAGAGGAATGGATTTCGATTGAACCAATTTCCGTTAAAGAAAGTATATGTCTTCTGTGACGAGCCGGTCACGGAAGCCTATAAGGTTATGCAACAGGAAAAGCTAGATCTTGTACCCGTAGTTGACAGATCTGATGAAACCAAAGTTATCGGAGTTTTAACAAATGAAGGTGTAGCTTTAGCATTTCAGAAGGCAAGAATTTAAGTTTAACTTTAAAGAGTTTGATCGTACGTGTTCAGGTTAAATAGTACGAGCATAAAACAGTCAATTCCAAAAGATGCAACGTAACCAAATATGCTATACATATTTCATTAAGTGATTGCAATTTATCACATTTTTCTGAAATATAAATGTCTTTCCAGTATTAGTAATTTTTATCAAAACTTTTTTACCCTCCAGAGCAACCAAGAATGTTCTGATGTAATTTTAGTCAATTATTTCGAACACAAAAGTTAATTATGCAACATAGCAGACGTTTAGGTTTGCTTGGAACAAATAAAACTCTCCGATAACTCGCTGACCATTTTGGAGAAAAGATATTTGGCAAAGGATGAAAATGGGCACACTATCGAGACTCCGGAAGAAATGTTCTTACGTGTAGCTAAGACAGTTGCTTCAGCTGAAAAATTACACGGAAAAAATGATGAAGAAATCGGCCTTATAGCGAATGAATTCTATAGGATGATGGTTGATCTAGAATTTTTACCTAACAGCCCGACTTTGATGAACGCCGGGCGCCCGCTTGGACAACTCTCAGCATGCTTTGTCCTTCCAGTGGAAGACTCGATGGAAGGCATTTTTGACGCAGTAAAGAATGCGGCGCTCATCCATAAAAGTGGTGGCGGAACAGGTTTCTCTTTTTCAAGGCTTAGACCTGCTAATGACATCGTCAAGTCGACAAGAGGGGTATCAAGCGGCCCAGTCTCTTTTATGAGGGTGTTTGACTCCGCTACTGAAGCAATAAAACAAGGTGGCACAAGGAGAGGCGCAAATATGGGAGTTCTCAGAATCGACCATCCAGACATAAGATCTTTTGTTATATGCAAACTTGATAAGAGGTCGTTCACGAATTTTAACATTTCAGTATCGGTCACCGATGACTTCATGAAGAAGATGAGAGCCGATGAAGAATATCAACTAATAAACCCGAGAACAAACCAGCCTGTAAAGAATGAGAAAGCAAAGGACGTCTTTAACTTAATAGTAGAAACAGCGTGGGCCACCGGTGACCCAGGGATAATTTTCATTGACCAGATAAACAAAGCAAACTCCCTTCAGTCCATAGAGCAGATAGAGAGCACAAACCCATGTGGAGAACAGCCACTTTTGCCTTATGAGTCATGTAATTTGGGATCGATCAATCTTACTTTGATGGCTAGTGAAGTGGAGGGCAGGTTTGTGATCGATTTTGATAGGTTAAGGAGGGTTGTCTGGTCTTCGGTGCGCTTCCTCGATGACGTGATTGATGTGAACAAGTATCCTTTGGAGGAAATTGAGCGGATGACTAAGGGAAACAGGAAGATTGGTTTAGGTGTGATGGGGTTCGCTGATATGCTGATTCTTTTGGAGATCGCTTACGACAGCGATGAAGCTCTTAAAGTAGCGGATGATGTCATGAGATTTATTTCAGATGAGGCTAGAGCTTGTTCGGTGGCTTTGGGGAATGAGAAGGGGAGTTTTCCCAATTTTGAGAAGAGCACATTTTTTGGTAAGTATCCCTATTTGAGGAACGCTACTATTACTACCATCGCTCCGACCGGTACAATAAGCATGATCGCAGGCTGTTCAAGCGGCATCGAGCCCATCTTCTCTGTCGTCTACGTCAAGCACGTGCTCGATGGAGCTGATTTAGTTGAAGTCAACCCGCACTTTGAAAAATATGCTAGAGCAAAGGGTTTCTACACCGAAGATGTTATGAAGAAAGTTGCTGAAAAAGGCTCTGTAAGGGGGATGGAGTCTATACCTGAAGATGTCCAAAAAATCTTTGTGAGCGCTCATGACATCGCTCCGGAGACGCATGTCAGAATACAGGCCGCGTTCCAGAAATATGTAGATAACGCGGTGTCCAAGACGGTTAATCTTGAAAGCGATGCGACCAAAGAAGACGTGGCAAGGATATACCTTTTAGCGCACGATCTGGGATGCAAGGGTGTAACAATCTATCGAGACAAAAGCAAGGATACTCAGGTAATAAGCTTCGGCCTCGGCGAATTGAAAGAGAAGACTGTGACTAAGCCTAGGGATCGCCCCCCGATCACAAGAGGATTCACGTACAAGATTCGGACAGGCTGCGGCAACCTGTATGTCACAATTAACGAAGATGAAAACGGTTTATGTGAAGTCTTCACGACCATGGGTAAGTCTGGTGGATGTATGAACAGTTTCGCGGAAGGCCTGAGCAGGCTCGTCTCGCTTTCCTTAAGAAGTGGTGTCGACCCTCGAGCGATCGTCGAACAGCTTAAAGGCATAAGGTGTCCTATCCCAACTTGGAGCGAAGGCGTTCAGATTCTTTCATGTTCACATGCGATATCGTTGACGATGGAAATGCGTCTTGACGGACGACTCAAAGAACAGGAATCTCTGCTGAAATATTCCGGATCCTCATCAACAAGGGGCGAGGAGAAGGATTCAAACGATGATGCGAACGTAGAGCGTAAAGACTTTCTCAACGGTATGCCACCGACCTGCCCTGAATGCGGTGCGCCGGTACAATATTCCGAAGGATGCCTGAGTTGTCCAGCGTGCGGTTACAGCGCCTGTTCATAACATTGCCTTCGTTTAGCAGAATATGGTAACATTTAAATAACCGTCATCTAAGGGTTCCTTAGGTATTTTTAAATGGAAATTTATTCTTTTCCTCTACATAGAGGTTTTTATATATGAGTAAAAAAACAGAGAAGAAGGATTTTTTGATATCGGATCACGTTCTCGTACCAAAGCACGAGATATTATCGGCTGAGGAAGCTCAGAAGATTCTGGATACGTTCCACATCAAGCCCCACCAGCTTCCATACATTTTTTCATTAGATCCCGCGATAAGAGAACTTGGTGTCAAGCCTGGAGACATCATTAAGATAACTAGGAAAAGTGAAGTTTCCGGAGTAGTATCCTACTACAGGTATGTTATAGAGTGATAGGATTGGTTGAAAGAGTGATAGGGTTGGTTGAAAAGAAATCTCAAGACTTATGGCCTCTCTTAAAGAAGGTCGTAGAAGAAGAAGGTATCGCTAGACAGCACATAAACTCATACAACGAATTCATAAGATATGGCGTTCAGGTGATCGTTGACGAAATAGCGAAAATAGATGTTGAGACGTTGACGAACCCGTACACTGTGCAGTTTGGAAAGGTTCGCATCGGTTTACCAAGAGTAACCGAACACGACGCTTCCAAAACCTCTGTATCGCCAATGGAGGCGCGAATGAGGAACCTGACATATTCGTCGCCTATAGAGCTTGAGATGAAGATCCTGTCGAATGGAATTGTTACGGACTCTCAATATTTGTACATCGGCGACCTCCCCGTTATGGTTAAATCGGAGCTCTGCACGCTGTCTAAGAAGTCTTACGAAGAGCTCATCGAAGAAGGTGAAGATTATCTGGACCCTGGAGGTTACTTCATAATCAATGGTTCAGAACGTGTTATTGTAGGACTTGAAGATCTTGCACCTAACAAGATTCTTGTCGACGTAAAGAAGCAGGGTGGAGTTAATATATCCACTGCAACCGTCTATTCGTCTGTCGTAGGGTACAGGTCAAAGCTGGAAATATCTCTGCATCAAGACGGCGTCATCTACGCCAGATTCTCAAATGTTCCCACCGACATTCCAGTTGTCGTCCTGATGAGAGCGCTGGGTGTGGAATCGGATAAAGAAATTGTTGAGTCGATTTCGCTAAAATCTGAGATCCAAGACTTCCTAGGGCCCACATTTGATAAAAGTAGCGAAGTTGTCACCATCAACGATGCACTCGTATACCTAGGGAACAGAGTTGCTCATGGATTACAGGAGGAGTACCGGGTTAAACGGGCTGAAAACGTTCTCGATTGGGGGCTGCTACCGCACCTTGGGAAGTCTACACAGAACCGTTTGGACAAGGCTCTTTTCATAGGTGAATCTGTCTGCAAGCTTCTCGAATACAAGCTTGGGTGGATTAATTCAGACGATAAGGACCATTACGGTAACAAAGTTATCCGTCTCTCGGGTCAGCTTTTAGCCGACCTGTTCAGAACGTGCTTCAGAAACCTGATAAAGGATATGAAATACCAGCTAGAGCATTCAGGACAGAAAAGGGGGATCGGAGTAGTAAACGTAGCAATTAGGCCGGGTATAATAACTGACAAGCTTAGGAACGCGATAGCTACAGGAAACTGGGGAAGAGGCAAGGTGGGTATAACCCAGCTGCTCGATAGGACGAACTACCTTTCAACAATCAGCCATCTAAGAAGAATTCAGTCACCTCTATCCAGAAGCCAGCCCAACTTTGAGGCAAGAGACCTTCATCCTACACATTTCGGGAGAATATGCCCGTGTGAGACCCCTGAAGGCTCAAACTGTGGATTAGTAAAGAACCTCGCGCTTTCAGCGGTAATATCTGTTTCAGCGGATCCCAGAGAAATTTTCAACGTCATATCACAGATAGGGCTCATATCATATAAAGATGCTTCCAATGAAGTCAAAATGGCCGGCGCAAGGGTGTTCTTGGACAGCAGCTTATCAGGCTACGTTATGAATCCTGAAGAATTCTGCAGCGAGTTCAGGAACATGAGGAGAAATGCGTTGATCAACAGTGATGTGAGCATATACCTTAAGTTTCCACAAAACCCGAAAGCGGAAACAAGAATTTACATCAACGCCTATTCAGGCAGAGTCTTGAGACCGCTTATTGTAACTAAGAACGGTTCGCCTCTCTTAAAAAAGGAAGACCTGGAAGAAGCTCTGAAAGAAAAAATATCTTGGAGAGAGCTCTTGAAGAAGGGTGAACTCGAACTCATTGACGCTAACGAGGAAGAAAATTGCCTTATTGCGACGAAACCAGACCAGCTTAACTCTAAGCACAGTCATTTAGAGATCTCTATGACCGGCATGCTTGGCGCAGTAGCCTCAATAATACCATATGCAGAGCACAACCAATCGCCGAGAAACACTTATGAAAGCGCCATGGCAAAACAGGCGCTTGGCTTCCCATCGCCGATTTATAAAAATACGATGAACGTCAGAGCCCATCTTCTGGTCTACCCTCAAAAGCCTATGGTGACAACAGGCTCATTCGAAATGCTGAACTTGAACGATAGGCCCCTAGGGCAAAACGCTGTGGTCGCAGTTATGTCCTATGAAGGTTACAACATCGAAGACGCCATCGTGATGAACAAGTCTTCTGTGGAAAGAGGATTCGGAAGGACATTCTTCTTCAGACTCTATGATGCGGAGGCGCAGCTCTACCTAGGAGGAATGAAGGACCGATTTGAAGTGCCAAACCCTGACGCCAACATAAAGGGATACCGCGGCGATAAGTTCTATCGTCTTCTGGAATCCGATGGTGCCCTCTTCCCGGAAGCGAATGTCTCAGGCGGCGATGTTCTGATCGGAAGAACAAGCCCGCCACGTTTTACCGAAGAATATAGGGAGATAGAGGTCAGCGGCCCGTATATGAGAGACACCTCAGTATCTGTGAGGCCTTCGGAGACGGGCATCGTAGACTCCATAATAATGTCGGTCAATGTTGAAGGAGGAAAGATGTTCAAGATTAAGGTAAGAGACATGCGTGTTCCTGAGATAGGCGACAAGTTTGCGTCCAGACACGGTCAAAAGGGTATCCTCGGTCTTCTAGCGAACCCAGAAGATCTACCTTACACTGAAGAAGGGGTTATTCCAGACATTATCCTCAACCCCCACGCATTCCCTTCAAGGATGACCGTGGGACAGTTCATTGAATCGATGGGAGGAAAGGCCGGCTCATTAAGAGGGGCGCAGGTTGACGGCTCAACGTTCTGTGGCGAGACGGTGGACTCGATAGAGGGCCAGCTGAAGGAACTCGGATTCGTGAATACGGGCAAGGAGGTTATGTATGATGGGAGAACCGGAAGAAAATACCCGGCCGAAATCTTTGTCGGTGTAGTCTATTATCAGAAGCTGCACCATATGGTTGCGGATAAGATTCATGCCAGAGCAAGAGGTCAGGTACAGATGCTTACAAAACAGCCGACCGAAGGAAGATCAAGAGGCGGAGGCCTAAGGTTTGGAGAGATGGAACGTGATTGCCTTATAGCGTATGGCACGTCGATGGTTTTAAAGGATAGGCTTCTTGATGAATCAGACAAGACAGATGTGTTCATATGTGAAAATTGTGGTCTAATAGCGTACTTCGATGCGAGGACAAGGAAGTACATTTGTAGAGTCTGTGGTCCAAACGCGAAAATAGCTACAGTGTCCATGGCGTACGCTTTCAAATTGCTGGTGCAGGAAATGATGAGTCTTAACATACTACCCCGTGTCCTTCTTAAAGATAAAATTTAGGTGGTTGAAATGTCAGTCGAAGATCTTCAAAAGAATATTGGTGGAATAAAGTTTACGATATTTTCTCCTCAAATTGTCAGATTGTACAGCGTTGTTGAAGTAATGGCGCCGGAAACATACGACAGGGACGGACTTCCTGTTCCCGGAGGCTTAATGGACCCAAGACTGGGCACGCTAGAACCCGGTCAGAAATGTGCAACATGCGGAAACACTTCAGTAAAATGCCCTGGACATTTCGGACACATCGAATTAGCTGAGCCGATAATTCATGTCGCCTTCGTAGACGACATATACATTATTCTTCAGACAACTTGCCGTGTCTGCCACAAGGTAATATTAAGTGACGAGATAATAAACGAATACAAGAAAGGGCTCGAGGACAGAAAGTACATCACTTCTGAAGTGTTGGAGAAGATCTCTAGAGAGATCAGACTAAAAGCAAAGAAGGCAAGACAGTGCCCTCATTGCGGAAGCGTAAAGTACGAAATCCAGTTGGTGAAGCCAACAACGTTCTATGAAATTAGAGACGAAGGCCCTTCTAGACTGTTGGCGAGCTCGATACGTGCATGGCTTGAAGAAATAAACGATAAAAACCTTGTTCTCTTGGGCTACGAATTGGATAAGGTTAGACCGGAGTGGTTTGTCCTTCAGGTGCTTCCGGTTCCCCCTGTTACTGTTCGTCCTTCAATCATTCTTGAAACAGGGATCCGGTCCGAAGATGATTTAACCCACAAGCTTGTGGACATACTTAGGACGAATCAGCGTGTGAAAGAAAGTAAGGAGTCCGGTTCACCCCCGCTGATCGTTCAAGACCTCGTTGACCTAGTTCAATACCATGTTACAACCTACTTTGACAACGAAGTCAGCGGCATCCCTCAAGCCCACCATCGCTCAGGCAGACCTCTGAGAACACTGAGCCAGAGACTTAAGGGTAAGGAGGGAAGGTTTAGAGGCAACCTTTCAGGAAAACGTGTTGACTTCTCAAGCCGTACGGTCATCTCACCTGATCCAAACATGGACATAAACGAAGTGGGCATACCGGCTGAAGTAGCAAAGAAGCTTACGATACCGGAGAAGGTTACAGGCTGGAACATCGACCGCCTAAGGCAGCTCGTCGCAAACGGCGACAAGTATCCTGGCGCCAACTACATTATACGCCCAGACGGAGTAAAAATAAGACTGGATTACGTTCAGGATAGAGCAGCAGTTGCCTCCGCGCTCGGTCCAGGATATATTGTCGAAAGACATCTTGTAGACGGAGACATCGTCCTTTTCAACAGACAGCCTTCATTGCACAGGATGTCCATCATGGCGCACAGCGCAAGGGTTCTGCCGGGCAGAACATTTAGACTTCATCCAGCGGTTTGCACTCCATACAACGCCGACTTCGACGGAGACGAAATGAACCTTCACGTGCCACAGGGAGAGGAAGCAAGATGTGAAGCAGAGTTGCTGATGCGTGTTCAGGATCAGATACTGTCTCCGAGATACGGGGGACCCATAATAGGCGCTATTAGAGACTACATCACCGGAGCATATTTGCTGACTAAAGAAGACTCATACCTAACAAAGGAGGAGTTCGTGAATCTCGCTACAATCGGAGGATATGTAGGAAAGATACCTAAACCGGCGAAGCAAGAACCGGAAGAACTTTATCATGGAAGACAGCTGTTCTCGCTCTTTCTACCGGAAGGATTCAACTACGTGTTGAAGTCGAGCTGGTACGGTAAACAGGTGGTTATAAGGGACGGCGAACTGGTCTCCGGTGTTATCGACAAAGCCTCTATCGGTGCTGAAAGACCGGACAGTGTGCTCCATAGGATCGTAAAAGAATATGGTAGTGAGACGGCAAAAAATTTCCTTAATTCGATTCTTAGGGTTATAAAGGCTTACATAACATTCAAAGGATTCACGATCGGTTACGACGATTTTTGGCTGCCTCCAAGCGTTGTGGACTCCGTTAAACAGTCGATTAAAGACGCTTACGGAAGAATCGACGACCTTCAGAAACGTTATAGAGAAGGCACTCTGACTCTGATGAGAGGCCTTTCCTCTGAGGAAGCGCTCGAACTTTACATAGTCAACGAACTTTCCAAAGCGCGTGACGCCGCTGGAAAGGTCGCTGACAAGAACCTTTCAGACGAAAACAGCGCTATCATTATGGCGAGGACGGGTGCGAGGGGGTCGCCTTTGAACATAGGTCACATGGCCGCCGCTCTTGGACAACAGTCCATCCGTGGCAAACGAATTATGAGAGGCTATGAATACAGGACTTTATGCCACTTTGAATCAAATGACACAAACCCCGACGCAAAAGGGTTCATTAAGGCAAACTATAGGGAAGGCCTTAACGCTCTTGAATTCTTCTTCCACGCAATGGGCGGTAGAGAGGGGCTTGTTGATACAGCCGTTAGAACACAGCAGAGCGGTTACATGCAAAGACGTCTCGTCAACGCAATGGAACATCTCAGGGTCGAATACGACCGAACTGTAAGGGATCCGGAAGGCGCGATAATCCAGTTCCTCTACAGTGAAGACGGCGTTGACCCCTCCAAGAGCGACCACAGCAAAGCCGTAAACGTTAAAAGACTTATTGAAGCAGAACTGCTCACAGCAGGTGGGGCAGCAATAAAAGAAAAAGATCTTGAAGCAAACCTCGAAAAATATGCCCAGTCACTTAATCCGAAAGTAATCGAGGAACTTAAGACAGAATTATCTAAGTCAAAACTTCCGAAGGCGAGCGCAGAGCGTGTTATATCGCGTACATCAGAGCTTTTTGAGCAAGCGCTGATAGAGCCGGGGGAAGCTGTAGGCGTCGTCGCCGCACAGTCTATAGGTGAGCCAAGTACGCAGATGACGCTTAGAACATTCCACTTTGCCGGCGTTAAAGAAAGGGACATAACGTTGGGTCTGCCAAGGCTCATAGAACTGGTTGATGCAAGAAGACAACCGTCCACCCCCACTATGGACATTTACCTCCTATCCGAATTCGCTGACGATTTGGATGTGGCCAAAAGGATCGCCGCAGAGATACGTTTCTCAAAGATAGACTATGTTATAAAGAGCAGTGAGATCGACCCCAGCGGCCAGATTACGATAGTCCTCGACGTAAAAGCCATGAACGACCTCGTCGTCGAGGCTAAAGATGTAGCGGCTGCGATAGAGACCAGCAAGAGGAAGCCTGAGATCGTCGGCGAGGACACCTTAATAATAATGGCCGAAGGCGCGGATCCTCTATCTCTTCAGAGAATGAAGACGAAAATCTTGAACAGCAGACTAAAAGGTATACCGGGCATAACCGATGCGACAGTGGTTCACGAAGGGGGGGAATGGGTTATCCAGACTAAGGGATCCAACCTTGCAAAGGTCATGAAGATCGAAGGCGTCAACCCAGCTAGAACCACTACAAATGACGTCTACGAAATATGGTCAACGTTAGGCATCGAAGCTGCGAGATCTGCTCTGGTAAGGGAAGTAAGAGACACTATGGAGGAGCAGGGGTTGGAAGTGGATATAAGACACATATGTCTTGTCGCAGACCTCATGACTGTTACAGGCTCACTTAAGCAGGTAGGCCGCCACGGTGTAGTTGGAGGCAAAGCGAGTGTTCTAGCAAGAGCCGCCTTCGAAATAACTGTTCCCACGCTGGCCGAAGCTTCTGTCAAAGGTGAAACCGAGCATTTGAAGGGTGTAACCGAAAGTGTTATAGTAGGGCTGCCTATCCCAGTAGGAACAGGTATGGTGGACCTGTTTATGACGCAAGGAGGCAAGGAAGTTGGAAAAGAAGATTCTTGAGAGCTATCTGAAAAAGGTGTCTAAGAAGGGAAAGATAGTTTACGGCACAAAGGAGGTCGTCGACGAATTAAAGGGTTCCAAAGCAGTTATCGTGTCAGAGAATTTGGAACACAAAATATCGCAAAAGCTGCAGAGGGACTGTAAGAAGCTTTCTATACCCTTCATAGAATACGAAGGCAGCTCAATGGAGCTGGCAAAAGCTGTCGGGAAGAACTTTAGAATATCCACTTTTTCGATCAAAGCTACGGGTGGATACGAGCTTAAAGAAATCCTACATGAGGAAACAAAAAGCTGACCTTTAGATGCCAAGCAGGATAAATTGGTCCTCACAAGAGCTCGAATTGATGTCACTCTTCCAGAGGATAAGTGGAGCCACAGCCAAGGACTGCATCATTGATCAAAAGATGAACAGAGTTATCTTCTTAGTCGCCCCAAACGAGATAGGTTTAGCTATAGGGAAGAATGGTTCATGCGTGAAGACCATCGAAAACATGATCAAGAAACCGGTTGAAATAGTCATACATTCCGATGACCCAATACAGCTGATAAAGAATTCTCTGAACAAGAAGTACATAAGCGAAGTTAGGCTAAGTGAGAGGCTGGACGGCAGTAAGATAGCTGTTGTGGTGTTGAGCAGCCCGAAATTTCAGGGCGCCGTCGTCGGCTTAGGTGGGAAAAACGCTGAGAGAGCAAGGCTTCTTATCAGGAGATATTTCGACATAGCCGACGTGAGAATCGTAGTGCAGCCCTAAGGTTGCAGAATGAAAACGGTTAAATAACGGTAATAGGTCCGCCTTTCTGCTGATAATATGGGAAAGTCCACCAAGACTACGGGCGAATTTTCTGCTCGAATACTGATCGAGAAAAGAAAGCATTTCAAGTGGTCAAGTAAACACTATGTTAAACGTGCTCTAAGGATTAAGGAAAGATTTGACCCGCTTGAAGGCGCGCCGCAGGGTAGAGGAATCGTTTTAGAGAAGGTGGGTGTGGAGTCAAAGCAGCCTAACTCAGCCATTAGAAAATGTGTTCGCGTTCAGCTTATAAAAAACAACAAGCAGGTAACAGCTTTTTTGCCGGGAGACGGTGCCCTGAACTATATTGATGAGCACGATGAAGTTCACATTGAAGGTATCGGTGGCACTCTTGGACGATCTATGGGTGATATACCAGGAGTCCGCTATAAGGTATTCAAAGTAAACGGCATTTCGCTACCTATGCTCGTCTTGGGCAGAAAGGAGAAGCCGAGGAGGTAAACGATTTGTCATCAAAATCGGACGCCTCAAACATGCTGCTTTTCGGCAAATGGAGCTTCAAGGACGTGAAAGTCGAAGACATTGGACTAAAGAACGTTATAGACCTTACACCTACGTTTCTACCGCATTCTTTCGGGAGACACGCTCACCAGAAATTTGCAAAGTCAAAAACCAACATAACTGAACGCCTCTCAAATGTGCTTATGCACTTTGGGAAGAAGTATGCAAAGAACACTGGTAGAATGGGAGGCAAGAAATACAATTCACTTAAAACTGTAAGATCGGCTTTAGAAATCATCAACTTAAAGACGGGAACAAATCCTCTGCAGGTTCTTGTTAAAGCAATAGAAAATTCCTCCCCAAACGAAGACACTACAAGGCTGATGTATGGCGGTGTAGTATATCATGTCGCAGTGGACATTTCTCCACAGAGACGCATCGACTTAGCGCTTAGATTTATATCGGAGGGTTTGAGGGAAGCCACCTTCAACAGAGAGATATCGATTGAAGAAGCTCTATCAGACGAACTTATCTTAGCTTCCAACAACGATCAGAACAGTTATGCGGTGAAGAAGAAGAACGAGCAGGAACGGATTGCTATGTCATCCAGGTAGAACTATAGAGAATAAATCGAATACAACAGCTTGTAACGAAACCTACTTCAAACTCGAGAAGATCTTAATCTAGGACGATACCATTCGATTATTAAATTATGATAAGATTGCTAAACATGTCTTGAACCATATAGTTTATATAATAAGGTTGAAGTTCAAAATCGGTGCAAAGGTGTAGAAAATGTCTACTAAACCACATCTAAACCTGGTAGTTACAGGCCATGTTGACCACGGTAAGTCAACCACTATGGGCCATTTCCTAGTTGAAATGGGAGGAGTCGATGCCAGGACAATAGAAGAATACGCCAAGGAATCTGAAAAACTTGGTGTAGGAGATTCTTTCAAATATGCTTGGGTTCTCGATAGATTGAAGGATGAAAGAGAACGTGGTGTTACCATCGATCTAGCATTTCAGAAATTTGAAACAAAAAAATATTACTATACTCTAATAGACGCACCTGGTCATAGAGATTTCATAAAGAATATGATCACAGGTGCCAGCCAAGCCGATGTCGCAATAGTCGTCCTTTCAGGGAAACCTGGAGAAACTGAAGTCGGACTAGGTTTTGGAGGACAGACAAGGGAGCATGCATTTTTACTAAAAACCTTGGGAGTTCAACAAATCATAGCACTGATAAACAAGATGGATGATGCCACAGTGAAATATGCTGAAGAAAGGTATAATGTTGTTAAGCCAGAATTCGAGAAATTGCTAAGGACAACAGGATTCGACATATCAAAGATTCCGTTCATTCCTGTTTCAGGATGGACTGGAGAAAACCTTGTTCAGAGATCAACTAACATGCCATGGTACAAGGGACCCACAATTCAGGAGGCGCTTGACAACATTAGTGAGCCATCGAAGCCCATCGACAAACCTTTCCGTATGCCGATTCAAGATGTTTACTCCATTACGGGTGTAGGCACTGTGCCAGTCGGACGAGTAGAGACAGGTGTTCTCAGACCAAATGATAAAGTAGTAATCAATCCGGGTAACTTTGCAGCTGAAGTCAAGTCAATCGAAATGCATCACACTCCAATAGAAAAAGCTATTCCAGGAGATAATGTAGGCGTAAACCTAAGGGGAGTTTCTAAGACGGACATTAAAAGAGGTTTTGTAATTGGATTAGCAGATAACCCACCTACGGTAGCTAAGGAATTCATCGCTCAGCTGATTATAATATACCATCCTTCTGCAATATCAGCGGGATACACTCCTGTATTGCACGCGCACACTTCCCAAGTGGCTACGACATTTAAGGAGATTATTGCTAGAATAGACCCAAGAAGTGGCCAAGTCGTCGAAGATAAACCTAAGTCTATAAAAACAGGAGACAGCGCGCTAGTGAGACTCGCTCCATTAAGACCTCTCGCGATTGAACCGTATAGCGTGATACCACAAATGGGCCGCTTTGCGGTACGTGACATGGGCACAACTATAGGCGCAGGTATTGTGAAAGAAGTTACGATAAAAGGCTAAAAACCTTCTGACCTTTACCCATTGGTGGTGTGCCTGTTTGCCAGGAAAAGCAAAAATAATACTAACGAGTACAAACGTCAAACTACTGGATGATGTTTGCAACCAGATAAAGGCTATTACTGAAAAGACTGGGGTAAAGATGCGCGGGCCTGTACCTTTACCAACGAAGAAGAGAAAGCTCACTGTAAGGAAATCTCCGAGTGGTGAAGGCACAAATACTTTTAATAAATGGGAGCTGAGAATTCACAGAAGGTATGTGGAAATTGATCAGGATGAACGTACTCTAAGGCAGTTCATGCGTTTGAAGATGCCTGAAGAGGTCCAACTTAGGGTTTCCCTCACCTGATCCTTTTTATTCCTTTTTATTATTTTTTAAAGAAAAATAAAAATAGGCTCTTATCTTAGAATTAATAAGAACGTTTTTGTAAACTGACCTACTGTAAATACACTAATAGAATCTATCTTGTCATCTATAAGGTCTTGGCAACGGAAGCTACATTAGATTTTTAAACCATCTGGGGAAGTTCTACTGCTTCAATCATGTGTGAGACCAAGGTCTTTTGTTAGAGTTAGAGTAACAAAAACATATTCATGAATTGGCCCATTTATTATTTAACAGCCCCTTTTAGGCGTCAGAAATCTAGATGAAGACCTTGAAATAGATGATATAGAAATAAGAATATTGGAATTACTGGCCAATCTTAAACATATTAAATAATATCAGTCCAAAATACTGTGATGATATGGCGGAGACAAGAGTTCACATATATATTTCTGGCTCAGTTCAAGGTGTCTTCTTCAGAGGAAGTATTAGAAATAAAGCTATGGAATTAGGTGTAAAAGGCTATGCCAGAAACCTTGATGACGGACGCGTATATGCGGTTTTGGAGGGCGAAGAGGCTTCTCTCAGAAAGCTTATCGAATGGTGCAAGACAGGCCCCCCTGGTGCGGAGGTCGAAAAGGTTGAAGTTACATCAGATACATATAGCGGGGAGTTTCAAACATTTGGTATAGAATATTGATAAACAGTTGTTTTGGAAGATGCAGTAAAAGGATAAAACAATAAAGATTTTATCTTCGGTTTCTATTTGAGCACCTTCAAAGCTTCTTCTAAGCTCGCTTTTTCGTGAATGATACTTATTGCTGCTCTCGTAATCTTTACAGGATCTTTGTACTGCCATATGTTCCTTCCTATGGCACCACCGATGGCACCAGCTTCAACACTGTCTTTAACCATCTTCAGTAGATCCGAAGCGCTATCCATTTTTGGACCGCCCATTACGACTATAGGCGTAAGGCAGGTTCTTGTCACTTCTCTGTATTCATGCGGGCTACCTACATACGCTGTTTTAATGATGTCCCCTCCAAGCTCTGACCCTATTCTTGCCGCCTGCTTTATTGCGGACAAGTCGTAGATAGTCCTACCTTGGTTGTCCACCGGGACAACTTCAACCATTGAGGGCATTCCCCATTCTTCTGAAGCTAACGTTATTTCTTCAATTTGCTTCATTTTTTCCTCGCTGAGAGGTACAGGGCCAAAGTATGTCGTCTTCACCATGTCCGCACCGATCTGAGCAGCTAGTTTAACGTAGACCGGATCGTATGGTATCGACAATACTAATCCAATTCTCCCTCTAATTGTCTTCGCTATTCTCCTAGCGAAACCCAGGTTTGCAAGTATCGAGTCTGCCCCCCCTTCTATTACTTTGTCAACAACGTCTTCAATATCTTCTATTCCAAGAGTTGTTCCACCACCGCCATGGTCCATGGCGATCACTAATGTTCTGCCATCCTTTTTTGTTATATTACCCATTCGCAAAATTTTTCCAGTGTCTGTCAATTTATTCACTCAATCACCTTATCTCCTTTCTTTTTATTAAGTGTTACGATTTTAAAAGCGTACACTTCGCAACCCTCTAAACATTAACATAAGTTTTAGATGAAACTTGGGGCTCTGGTGCGTCTTAGGGGCTTAGTCAATTAGGATTGTCTTGTGGTGCAAGTCGGGGCATGGTGCCAGCAGAAGAATACCGAATCTAAGTAAGGAGAAAAAAGTAGATAATAATCCAGAAAAGCCCTTTTTTGCATTATCTTTTAGATATTGAAAAGAACATTTTATCTTAAAAAAAGGTGCAATCTCTCCATTGCATTATGGTGGCGCAAAAAATTTACCCCTTTTTATAAGATGGCCAACAATAACACTTGAAAGACCAAAGAGGAAGTACAACCACAGTATTAAGTTTTTTTCTAAAGTATTGTAGTTTAAATCAATATACAAGTTGAGTGAAAAAACAAGAAATGTGAAGCCAAGCATAACAAGAAAAATATAATATGAATTAAACATAGTAAAACCCCGTAAAACAAAGTAAAACACCGTATATAAACAACGTACGTACGCATAAGCATCATGCAAGTATAGGCATGCACCATACAAGTATAGGCAAGTATCTACTTTATCTACTATATCTACTCTAACAACATCAACAACATCAACAACATCAACATCTTTAAAATCCTCAATGTAATAATTAGTTTTTTCTAAACCATAATCGGTTGAAAGTAATAGAAGGCTGGGGTGAACGTCACACAGAATAAGTGGCGGAGAGTCGTGATCTAATCATCAAAAGCAGGTCTTAAGAACTTTGCATGCCCCGACATGCACCACCCTAATATTCCGATTGGTAAGCCCCTAAGACGCACCAGAGCCAAACTTGGAAATACTTATTAGGTTAAGCTTCCAAATGGTTTGCCATGTCATCGGATTGGGTTTGGGTAATGAGAGATTACCCCAAATGCACCGGCTGTAGAATGTGTGAAATCGCGTGCTCCTTATACCATGAAAAGAAGATCTGGCCTGAAGCTTCAATGGTACGCGTCTTCATGCTTGCACCCGGTTTAGAAGTTCCTCATCTTTGCGCTCAATGTCATGATTACCCATGTGTAGCTTCCTGTCCAACAAAACCAAAAAAGGCGCTTTCAGTCGACGAGAAAACTGGTGCGGTTTTAGTTGATAGGAAAATCTGCATAAGTTGCAAGAATTGCATCCGAGCATGCCCCGGGCATGTTCCATTTTTGCACCCCGCAGACAACAAGGCAACGATTTGTGACCTGTGCAACGGAGAACCTCAATGTTCAAAAATATGTCAGGAAGCCCAGTACAACTGTCTGAGCACAAAATACTATACTAAGGGGGAGGGTGAACATATTAATCACAGGCTCTATTCTAAGCTTCCCAAGCTAATAACGGAAGGGTTATCTGAGCTGATTTACGGAGAAAAACTGGAGGTGTGAAGGTATGAAAGGATATGCAGGAAAATATGCTGAAGTGGACTTGAGCAGTGGGAAAATAAAGGATGTAAAGTTTGATGATAAAACACTGAGAACGTACATCGGTGGAAGAGGTTTATCCGTAAAAATATTATGGGATCGGCTTGGAGACAAATGGGATGAAGTTGACCCACTAGGCCCAGAAAATGTTTTACTAATTTTAACTGGCCCGCTAACGGGATATTATCCTGGCGGGAGAATCTGTATTTCAGGGAAGTCCCCTCAAAGCAACGGCATCGTCGGAAGCACAATGGCGGGTGAGTTTGCAATTGACCTAAGATGCGCAGGCTGGGACGGATTAATCGTTACCGGCGTAGCGGAGAAACCTTCCTACATACTCGTAAAAGATTCTACAATTGAAGTAAGAGACGCCAGCTATGTTTGGGGTAAAGACGGTAAAAAAACCTCGCTGACGCTATCAAGAGATGTGAGGGACGAATGGAACAAAAAGTACACCGAACGTGAGTGGAGAGAGCCTTCGATGGTGTACATAGGTCCAGCGGGAGAGAATAGATGCAGAATAGCCGGTGTACAGGGCAAGTGGGCGCATGGAGCAGGATATGGCGGCTACGGCTCCGTAATGGGGTCGAAGAAACTTAAAGCTGTTCTAGCTAGAGGCACAGGACCTCTGCCAGCTGTTGACGACATGGATCGGACAATAAAACTTATTGAAGAATGCAGAAAAGCATGTTATACAAACGACTCTTTTAGAAGATGGGGCACAGGTAATTTAGGTTACGCTGTAGGCAACGATTCAAGCTCAGAGCCTGTTAGGAACTGGCAAGAGGAGTGGCATGATGAAAAATCCATTGGTGTTGAACAGTATGAGAGCAGGGTTTGGGTTAAAAGATTTTGGGCTGACTTCGGCTGCCCAACAGCATGCGAAAAACTCTCGGTTGTAAGGGTAGGCGAGTTCAAGGGCGCTGTAACAGACAATCCAGACTATGAAACTCAAGCATATTTTGGGCCAAACCTGGGGGTTTTCACGCCAGAAGCTAACGTGTATCTGAATTCCATGATTGAAGACCTAGGTTTCTGTGGCATTCAAGGGGGAAACGTCATGGGCTTTGCAGGGGAATTATATCAACGCGGCATTTTGACCAAGGAAGATCTTGATGGAATAGAGCTAAAGTGGGGTGATGCTAAAGCCTTTGCAAAACTTGCTGAAATGATCGCTTTTAGAAAAGGCATTGGCAACACGCTAGCTGAGGGCACATATCGGGCGGCACAGAAGCTAGGTAAGACTAAGGGTAAAGATCTGCTAAAGTATGCAATTCAATCCAAGGGAGTTTCCTGTGGAGCACACGGAATAAGAAGCGGCCTCGATTTTGTACAGCCTGTATCCTATGCCTGTTCGGTGCAGGGAGGTGACCACACTTCAGTAGCCTATATACCGATAACGCATGGAAGCAGTGAGCATACAACACTCATATCGGATTCCGGTGTATTCTGTATGTTCAATCAATTCAAGGTCACTCCACAATTCCAGATAGACTTTATAAATGCGGTTACAGGATTCGGAATATCTTTTGATGAATGGTACAACGACATCGCCAAAAGAATTCTCCAGATTCAAAGGGCAGCGGTTCTTGTAGGAGGACCTGATGCGAGCTGGGCCGGAGTCGACGAAAATCCTTCAAGGTTCTATGAGCCTCTACCCTCAGGACCCTACAAAGGTAAAAGTACGAACAGGGACGAAGTTGAAAAGATGATAAATGAATACTATCAAATAATGGGATGGGACAGTAAAGGCATCCCAACCTCCGAAACTCTTAAACAACTTGGGCTAGATAATGTCGACAAAATATTGAAGGAGAAGCTAAAAGCTTAAAGCTTCCTCCTCACATCATTTTTTCTCAAAAAACATAACTATCAGCGTCAGAATAGTTAATACTATGAAAATGATAATAATCTACGAAAGCAAGCTCATTTTAGGCCAGAAGCTCGAAGGTTGAATGTAAAGTTTGAGGTTTTTTTAAGAAATTTGTGCACCATTTATTTCAGTGAACTTAATTTCTCCACATCTTCGTCGCTCAGTCTCCATCCGACAGCTCCAAGGTTTTCGATCATGTGTTCTTCATGAACGGCTTTTGGTATCGGTACAGATCCTTTACATATGAGGTAGTTCAATGCGATCTGGTTTTCCGTTTTAACATACTTTGAGGACAGTTCTCTTAGCATGGGGATTCTGATGTGCCCTCTTTCCAGCGGCGTATAAGCGATTATTCTAACGTTGTTCTCCTTAGCGAAAGGCAACAGGTCTACTTCTGGCTCCTTATCTAGAAGACTGTAGCGAACTTGGTTTGCGACTATCTGATGTTTGCTTGTGCATTCCATCGCCTCCTTCAGCTCTTCCGCTGAAAAGTTGCTTACACCTATGTACTTTATCTTCCCGTCGTCTACAAGCTTTTCAAGAGCACTGACCGTTTCCTTTATTGGAACCTGAGAGTTCGGCCAGTGGATGAGGTAGAGGTCGATGCATTTCACTTGAAGTCGCCTAAGACTTCCTTCACACGCTTTAATCACATCCCCGTAGTGCAGATGGTTTGTCCAAACCTTTGAAGTTATAAAAAAATTATCCCTTTCAACATACCTCAACGCTTTTCCGATGAGCTCCTCTGTATGCCCTGCAGCATACTCTTCTGCGGTATCAATCAGTCTATAGCCCAGCTCGAATGCTTTCTTCAAAGCTTTGATGTTGCTTTCATCACTTGAGAGGCCTATTGTTTCTCCTATGCGGTATGTTCCGAACCCCAGAACATCGATCTTCCCATCTTTACCGATTCTAAATTGCTCCATAAACTATCATTTTAAACTTTTCTTTATAAATCTTGGGTCGAAGTCTGAAATGTTAATCACAGTTGGAAACAATTTTTAAACTGCCTTGGGAATACCTGCCAATGTGAACATGAATACACTGGACTCTGGGAAAGAAATGGTTTACCCTCAAAAAGATGTAGTCGAAACAGCTTATTTAAAAAGATACGATGAAGTTTACGAAAAGTCGATAAACGACGTTGAAGGCTTTTGGGGAGACGCCGCTAAAGAAGTTGAATGGTTTAACCCATGGACCAAGGTTTTAGATTGGCAGTACCCTAGAGCAAGATGGTTTGTTGACGCCAAATGCAATATTGTACAGAATGCTTTAGATAGGCATGCGAATACATGGAGAAGAAATAAGGTCGCCATTTACTGGGAAGGTGAGCCTGGGGAAAAGAGATCCATCACATATGGTGAACTGTACAGGCACGTAAACAAACTCGCAAACGCGCTGAAGAAGCTTGGAATCAGAAAAGGCGATTTTGTAACGATCTTTCTTCCAATAGTCCCGGAACAGATTATTGCTATGCTCGCCTGCGCCAAGATAGGTGCAGTTCATAATGTAATATATTACGGTTATAGTGGAAGGATCTTAAGGGAACGCGTTATGGAAACCGCCTCCAAGGTTCTGATCACCTCCAACGGGGCATATTATGGCGGAAAGCTGACCGTAGTTGCAAACACCATCGCTCAACTATCACAGTGTCCTTCGCTAAAGTACGTAATATTAAAGAAAAGGGTGGACATACCGATCATAACAGAGCAGTACAGACCTACTCCTTTGAAAGAAGAACCGGTATACCTCTTTTGGGACGAAATTGTTAACGGAGCTCCCGATGTCGCCGAATGTGAGATAATGGAGTCCTATGATCCACTGTTCATAATTTACACCTCAGGCACCGCCGGTAAGCCGAAAGGAATAATCCACTCTCATGGAGGTTACATGGTTAGCTCCTATTTAACAACAAAGTGGGTTTTTAATATTCGGGACGACGACATCTATTGGTGCACGGCCTCACCCGATTGGATTACAGGGCATACCTATGTAGTCTATGGCCCGTTAATCAATGGTTCAACCATATTCATCTATGAAGGTGACCTCGGCTATCCAAACTCTACAAGGTGGGCTAAGATCATTGACGATTATGGTATCAACGCCTTTTACACCATACCGACATACATCAGGAGTTTCATCTCCGAAGAAGCGTCTCTAAAAAAATATTCTCTCCGGTCTCTTCGAATACTCGGAACCGTTGGTGAACCAATTGATTCTTCAACTTGGAAATGGTTCTATAGGGCTGTCGGGAAAGAGTGCTGTCCCGTCATTGACACATGGTGGCAGACTGAGACAGGTATAATACTTATTACAGGTTTCTCATCTATCCCCTTAAAACCAGGTTCCGTTGGAAAACCTTTTCCATCAATAAAAGCCGCTGTGATATCCCCGACGGGTGAAGTATTAAAGAACGGGGACGAAGGCCTGCTCGCGATCGGTGGCCCCTGGCCTGGTATGATGGAGACGGTTTTCCAAGATCCTAGGAAGTATATAGACTATTGGGATATCGTTCAAGGATGGTACATCACAGGCGATATCGCTTCAAGAGACGCTGATGGATACTTTTGGATCAAGGGGAGGTCTGATGACGTAATTAAGATAGCAGGGTACAGAATCGGAACAGCTGAAATAGAGAAGGCTGTACTATCTCATCCTGCGATAATTGACGCTGCTGCAATAGGAAAACCATCTCCTTTAGGAGGTGAAACAGTGAAAGTCTTCGTTGTTTTAAAGGAAGGATGGACACTCGACGACGAATTAATGGAAGAGATTCGGCGCAGAATCACTGAATACATTGGCTTAATAGCTGTCCCATCAGAGATTGAAGCGATAAACAACCTTCCTAAGACAAGAAGCGGCAAGATATTAAGAAGGTTCCTGCGGGACAAAGAAATTGGAAAAGGGTCACCTGACTATGACGGTTAAGGATTAAATATTCAATCGAAATAAGGGATAATGTGGTGGATATGGCAGCCCAAAAGTTACTTGAGCACGCTCTCTCAGAAGGCAGAAAGAATCTATTGGAACCTGAAGCATATGAAATTTTATCTTCTTACAGTATCCCAATTTGTCCCTACAAAGTGGTCGATTCGATTGAGGAAGCCGAATCCGCTGCCAACAGCATCGGATATCCGATTGTCGTTAAAATCGTCTCACCCGACATAATCCACAAGAGCGATATAGGAGGAGTTAGAATAGGCATCAAAGACGAACAACAGCTCAAGGAGGATTACGCTTCTCTTTTGGATGACGTCAGGGAAAAAGCCCCTAGCGCAAGAATAGTCGGCGTTCTCGTCGAAAAGATGGCTCCGAAATCTGTTGAAGTTGTTGTTGGAATGTTGCGCGACCCGACATTCGGACCTGCTGTAATGTTCGGTTTAGGAGGTGTTCTAATAGAAATAATGAAGGACGTTATCTTCAGAATCACTCCCGTAAGCAAAGAGGAAGCTATCGACATGATCAAGAAGGTCAAAGGCTACCCCCTTCTTTCGGGTTTCAGAGGGTCGAAACCTCTCGATGTCGATGCAATCGCAGACGTTATATGCAATGTTTCAAGGATCTCCACTGAAAATCCAGTCATAGATCAGGTCGACTTAAACCCCGTTATAGTATATGAAAAAGGACTAGTTGTCGTTGACGCAAGAATAATATTAAAAGCATAGAAGAATGTCAACGATAGATTTTACCAAAAAAAGTGCTCTGACATTTTCTATTCAACTTTAAGGTCCAGCCGTGTTATACCATAAGATTGAGACTTAAGTTTGAAGCCTAGCTTCTTGGCTACGTGAATCATAACCGCGTTATCGCTCAAGACGTAGACGAAGAACAACTTTATCTTATGTTCTTTTCCAATTTCTATCAGATGGCTCAACATAGCCGTTCCCAATCCTTTAAGTTGCCACCTATCCTGCACTACAATAGACACCTCTGCGTTCATGTCCTCTTCAACATAGTATCTCGCATCCGCGATGACGTCAAGTTCCGAAGGCTGCAACGGTGACCCCACTATCGCGAATTCTTCATCCGGTTTAACCAGAACCATCTTTGTTACTTCTTCGATTGAAAAAGGTTTTCTAAGTTTGAAGAATCTGTTGTATACCGTCTCAGGCTTAAGGCCGGTAAACATGTTTAAAAGAGCTTTTTCGTCACCTTCCTTTACTTTCCTGAGCAGAACCGATGAGCCATCCTTCAGGGTCACTTTTTTGCTGTACTCTTCCGTTGACCCGCTTGAGGACAGCATCCTTTCAATCACTCTATTGCGGAGCTTGCACAATCATTTTTTCTTTGAGGAATGTCCCATAATAGGCTAGCGCGTAAAGCGCTCTAGCCGCCCGCTCAGGCGCATTAAACGCTGGCACCCTGAACTTCTCAAATCTTGCCCTGATTTCTTGAGCCATTTCTGTTGCACCTATATCGACTGCTACAACAGGCTTGGATTTTTCAAATGCCGGACCGGCGATTTTTCCGACGACATCATCCATTACAAACGGCGTGTGATGCAGTGTTATGACCAGTATTCCGTTCACAACAGGATCGTCCAAGAGTATGTTCAAGGCTTCTCTGAATGCGTCGCTGCCTACCTGGGCTGAGAGATCCACGGGATTTGCATACGACATATAGGGTGGGAATACCCCTTCCTTTATTTTATCCTGGAAGATTTTCTTAGACCCCTCTGATAGTTCAACAACCTGCAATCCAGAAGCATCCAGTGCGTCAGCGGCGATTATTCCAGGCCCACCCGCATTAGTCAAAACCGCGACGTTCTTGCCTAACGCTGGAGGCTGATAAAGGAGCGCTCTACCCATGTCGAAGAGATCTTCTATAGTGTTAGCTCTGATGACTCCGCATTCTTCAAATGCGGCCTGATATATCTGATCCATCCCTGCAAGAGAACCCGTGTGCGAAACCGCCCCTCTTGCACCAGACCGAGATTTTCCCACTTTGAGCGCGATAATAGGCTTTTTTTCGCAGGTCTTCCTTGCTGCTTCAAGGAACAGTCTGCCATCGCTTACGGATTCGAGGTAGAGCAGTATGACTTTTGTTAGACGATCCTCCTTGAAATATTCCAGAAGTTCGGATTCATTTACATCCGCTCTGTTTCCAAAGCTTACAAAGCACCTTAGACCGAGGTTAATTCCCGCCATGTAATCGAGTAGGGCCGCGCCCAGCGCACCACTCTGGCTGATAAGAACTATCGATCCCGGCCGCGGTCTTGGTGTAGCTAACACTTCTTTTCCTGTAGATAATAGTTTAAATTCGGGTAGAAAGAGCGAGTCCACGCCAGTGAGCGAGTCATAGACTCCAAGACAATTTGGACCCATAATTCTTATACCATATTGTTTAGCTACATTTACCACTTCATCTTGCAGTTGAACATTGCCGACCTCCTTGAAGCCTGAAGTAATTATTATAGCCGATTTTACCCCTGATTCACCTGCCTCTCTAATTATTTCTGGCACCGCAGAAGCCGGTATAGCTACAATTAAAAGGTCGATATTATCTTTAATATCCTTAATCGACTTATAACATGGTACATCATATATGCTATCATATTTAGAATTCACGGGGTAGATCTTGGCTTTAAGAATACCTCTTTTCATATTGGTTATTAGCGTATTGGCGACAACACCGCCCACCTTGTCTATGTTTGGAGATGCGCCAACAATCGCAATCGAAGCTGGTTCAAAAAATGATTTAAGTGACATTCCCGTTCGCAGGTTTCTCAATCAGACATCTTAAAAAACTTTTTAAAAAAACTATTTTCTTTCATTTTGCTTTTGATGAATTCAGTATGCCAGCCATCTAACGAGCCTTATTCACTCAGTCTTTGAAGATTGACTTTCTTTCACCTTTTCGAGAATTTCTTTCGCCTTATCTATCCTAACCTTACCTTCTTGAACCATCTTCTCTGCTATTTTATCGGCAAGTTCGCCTGTTGCTCCGGCCATAATAGCTATGTTCCTCGCGTGAAGTTTCATGTGCCCTTTCTGTATTCCTTCGGTAGCTAGGGCTCTTAATGCTGCGAAGTTCTGCGCTAATCCTACAGAAGCGATAACTTCTCCGAGTTCGGTTGCGCTCCTGATTCCAAGTATTTTTGTGCATATTTTCGCTATAGGGTTAGATTTCGTTGCACCGCCTACAATGCCTACTGCGAGTGGGAGTTCTATAAAGCCCACAAGGTCACCCAAACGATTCTTTTCCCACTTCGTTAGGGAACCGTATCCCCCATTCCTAGCCGCATAAGCGTGTGCTCCCGCCTCAATGGCTCTCGTATCATTTCCGGTTGCTAATACGACTGCGGTGATACCGTTCATTATTCCCTTGTTGTGTGTAGCGCACCTGTACGGGTCCGCTTCAGCAAACGCGTACGCGTCCAAAATGGCGTCGACAACGTCTTCGCCTCCTAAGACATCTTTTTCGAACGTCGCAGAAGCCCGAGCTAATCTAAAGGTTGCAAGGTTGCTTACAATACGCAGGAGCACGGTTCCTCCAGTTATTTCTTCTATCAGCGGTGCCACAGCCTCAGCCATCGTGTTAACGACATTCGCTCCCATAGCATCTTTGCAGTCGACGTACAGTTCTACGATAAGCATCTTCCCCCTGATGGTGTCTATAACTTTCGCTCCAATGTCTCTCACTCCTCCGCCCACTGAAACAAGAAAAGGGTCCTGCTCATTCGCCAGTTTTATGATATCTGCCTTTCTGTTAAAGACTTCGTTCTTCCCTTGGAAGGGATCTTCTATTTTTATTACCTGTATCTGTGAAATCATGATCGGCTCTGTGCTGGAAGCTAAGAAGCCACCTTTGATTCTTGCCATTCTTGCCGCATTACTGGCAGCCGCGACCACCGATGGTTCCTCTATCGCCATAGGTACAAGGAAGTCTCTGCCGTTGATGAGGAAGTTGACGGCGACGCCGAGTGGAACAGGCATTATTCCAATAACATTTTCGATCATTCTTTCCGCACTGTCCATCTTTAACGCCGAAGACGTCTTTAGCTGCAAAACCTCATCTTCAGACAGGCCTGAGAACTCCTTCACTATCTCCAACTTCTCCTCTAGACTCAATTTATAGAACCCTGAAAATTGTGATGTCCTGGACATAGCCAACCAACACACGTTCACTAATTTATAAATAGGAATAATAAGCTTTCCAGCTTAGTTAAAAGGCTAAAAAATAGTTATCGATGTAACTCAAAATCATTCTATCTGTAGCAGAATAAGATTTATATAAGGTAGCTTTGGCAATTCACTTTCATGGCAAAAATTACAAGCAGGAAGCTCTCTGCCGCCATAGTCTTTGCCTCCCTTTATATAGTCCTTGCATTCGTACCTATAGGAACAACTGTTATCGGAGGTACGAGTTCATTTGGTCTTGCCATAATTGTTCCGCCTGTTGTCGGTTGGATTCTTGGACCTTATTACGGTGCCCTTTCAATGGTCATCAGTTTTGCAGCTGGCAATTTCATTTCTATGACAGCTACGTTTGGGTTTTTAAGTGTTTTAATTTCAACGTCAGGTGCCTTTTTTGCAGGATTAAATAAACGAGGATTTCCTTTCATAACAGCAATATATCTGGTGTTTTTCTCTTTCTTTTTTTGCATAATATATCCTACAGCTTGGTGGTATATTTTACCTCATATCGTCGCATCATGCTGCGCTGTTCTAATCCTTTTCTTTAAAAAATCTTCCCGTCTTAGCGTATTCTTCAGTACTTTATCTTCAACTTTTGCGCAGCAGGCGACTGGCACTTTCCTTTCGATATTTATGCTTTCATTAACTTCTGGAGAGTGGTATGTGATATTTCCACTTACTATTTATGAAAGGACAATTGCCTCTGTCGGTGCGCTACTTGTAATACTCGCTATCGAAAAGCGTGTTAAAACGTTTTTAACCTAACTATAAAAAAGTTATATACTTAACAAGGCTCATTTTATGTGAGAAGATTTGAGCGAAGAAGACGTTAAAAAGGTAGCCGGAACTAAGGTGTGGATCGAAGAAAGGATAAAGGCGCTCGAGAAGGAAATAGACGCGTTACGTGAGACACTAATTGTTTTAGACAGCTTCCTTCTGCAGAAGGGGTTTAAACCTGCTGCTGAAATTCAAACTGAAGCTGTTGAAAAGGTAAGGGAAGAAATCCCCAAAACTGAGGAAGTAGCAGAGGAAGTTGTTTCTCTCAAGATCAAAGATGGGAGAATAGTGGCAACAGCCTACCTTGCACCCAATACAATTACCGTTGTACCTGCCTCAACAGTTAAGCTTAAAACATCTACGCCACCATTCACTTCCTATCTTATAGGTAAAAAGTTACCTCAAATGGTTCAGGCCGACAAGGACCAGGCTAGGAGCGGAATTATAGGTGAAGAAGACCTACTATCCTTTTCAGTCGAGGAAGACGGTGGATTTATAAAAAAGATTACTGTGAAGAATTACCGAACAAAGATTCGCTTAAAAGAGATAGTGAATCTAGTTACTTGGACACTTGAAAAAATGCTTGAGAAGACGTAGGCAGTTGATCGACTTAGTTTTAAGTATAACGTGATAAAACCTTTATAATATCATAAGGAGGAATGTTCAAGTTCCAAACATATTCCAACGGAATTAAAATCGATATTTAATTATTACAAATAATTATTAGACCCTTTACATAGATCCAAGTCGAATTAGAGCATTATAAATTTGAGCAACTAAATATTTTACCCTGCTATTAACTGGAAAAATTAGGTGTGTGGCAGGTATTTGTTCGAATATTCTCTGAACATCCTTTCGACCGTCGCAACCCACACTGGGAAGTTCTCGTAGGCTGGGTACCTGTTGTATTCTTGTTTAACAGATTTCATGTACTTCGCTGTTTCTGCAAGGTGTTTTAGTACTCCAGGCTTGGAAAATCCGCGTAGCATTTTTAGAGCTTTGTCCTTTATCGACAGATCTGCTGTGCCGTATCCGAGGTCGGCGACATCCTCATCTGTAACTAATTTCTTAGCCATTCCAAACTCTATTTCTTCGTTTGTAAGAGCTTGAAGGAAGATTCTGAAAACGTCCAGTGAAGCAGCCTTTGCCCCGTACATCTTTACAAAGTTTACGTTAGCCGCCCAAAGCTCCTCTTTCTCTTTTTCCGTATTATTTAGCGCGTTGATTATGGCTTGTCCACAAGCTCTGCCGGTTAGCATGGATGGGCCGATGCCTCCACCGTGTATCGGATTCGCCGTGCAAGCTGCATCGCCAACGAAAAGTACATTGTTGGCGACTAAAGTGTAGAGACTTCTTCTGAGTGATACTACACCTCCTCCTGCATCCAAAATTTCTGACTTTTGTAGATCAGTTCTTCCTCTTATTATTTCTGTGAACACATCTTTTGGGTTGATGTTCTTTCCTCCTTGAATTCCTACTCCAATATTTAGTGTGCGCTCATCTTGTGGAAAATACCACCAGTAGCCTCCGGGGGCTGTACCTTGGTCCAAGAAAATTTTTGCTATTCCTAGGTCTTCAACCTTTTCGACCTTTCTTATTTCTCTGTACAAAATGGCAACATCCGACATCCGTATTTCTTTATCGACTCCCAGAGTATCCGGTATCTGTCTCCTCAAGGCGCCTATGAAACCTGATGCATCAACAAAATATTTTGCCTTTACGTATTTAGAATCCTTGGTCTTCGTGTCAACAATCTTCAGCTGTTCTGCTCTGCCGTCTTCGAAAACTATGTCGTCAGCTCTTGTAGCAGGCAATAGCTCTGCACCCTTATCAAGGGCCATGTCTAAGAGCCATCTTCCAAATTTATACCTGTTTAATGCAAATCCTTTGCCTTCCACATTCATAAAATTTTTTGTGGAAGGAGAGTAGACCCTAATCGTATCTAACATACCCTTGAAGGTTTCTTTTGGAGGAAAAGGGATTCCTACGTTCTTTATATGATGGGTTCCAAGAGCATCTCCACAGACCTTCTTACCGATCAGCTTCTCCTCTTTAGAGTCAATAAGGAGGACTTTAGCATTTTTTTCCGCTAGAGTCAAGGCTGTAAGTGCTCCACCTGTTCCAGCACCCACTACCACAGCGTCAAATCGATCTACAGTCATACATGATGCTTTAGGAGCTTCGGTTTAAAAAGAATTTGTTTATGAATGCAGAACAAAAAAAGAAAGGAGAAGGGAAGAAAACGCTTATTACATTTCAGGGTATCCGCCGCCGCCACCTGGTGATGGAGGTGGAGCCCTGGTCTTACTCGATGCTATGACATCGTCTATTCTTAGAATCATGGTCGCTGCTTCAGTCGCAGCAGCAAGTATCTGTTCCTTCACTGCCTTTGGTTCATAAACGCTGAATTTCGATGCATCTTGAACCTTTCCTTCGAATGCGTTAATACCGAAGTTCTTGTCACCCTTGCTATGTCTTGCCCTTAGCTCTACCAGAGTATCTATTGGGTCCATTCCAGCATTTTCTGCAAGAGCCAAAGGTATTACTTCCATTGCTTCAGCAAACTTTTGTACTGCAAGCTGTTCCCTACCAGATAATGTCTGAGCCCAATCGAACAACTTTGAAGCGATTTCTGCTTCTGGTGCGCCTGCACCTACTACAATGTATGGTTCAAGGATCACGTCTTTGACGACGCTAAGTGCGTCATGCACCGATCTTTCGGCTTCTTCGACTATTCTCTGTGTTCCCCCTCTTAGGAATAGTGTCACTGATTTTGGATTCTTGCATCCCTCGATAAAGACCCATTTGTCTTCTTCAATTTTTCTTTCTTCAACGAGTTCTGCTTTACCCAAATCGTCCGTGCTGAGATCTTCTAGGCTCGTTATGACTCTTCCCCCAGTTGCTTTCGCTAATTTATCTATGTCAGATTGTTTAGCTCTCCTTACGGCAAGTATTCCTGCCTTAGCCAGATAGTGCTGAGCTATATCATCGATACCCTTCTGGCAGACGACGACGTTTGCTTTTACGTTTACAAGCTTGTCGACCATCGATTTGAGCATGCTATTTTCTTCGTCTAGGAACATCTTAATCTGCTCAGGGTTGTTGATATTGATCTTTGCGTCAAATTCTGTTTTCTCAATTTCTAGTGGACAGTTAATTAGCGCGATCCTTGCATTTGTCACCCTCTTCGGCATACCGTTGTGAACAACTTCTTTGTCCAATATTATGCCTTTTATTAGTTTTGTGTCGGTAAGAGATCTACCTGCTTTCTTTTCTACCTTGACGTCGTCGATGTCGACTTTTAGCTTCCCATTTTGCTCTTCTGTCACCATAAGCATGGCGTCGACGATCATTTTGGATAAGAATTCGCCTTCAGATGAGACAAGTTTGGTTGCCATGCTTGTTGTGCCTATTTTAGTAAGCCATTGCTTATCTTTTGGATCTACTTTTATTGAAATCGATGAAAGAATTTCCCTTGCTTTTTCAGCTGCTTTGTTGTAGCCATCCACTATGACTATCGGATGAACGTCCTTGTCTATTAGTTCCTCCGCCTTATCTAGAAGGGCGCTTGCGAGAACTACTGCGGAAGTTGTTCCGTCGCCGACTTCGTTGTCTGTCGCCTTCGAAATTTCCACCATCGCTTTAGCAGCAGGATGCTGCACATCAATTTCTTTAAGTATTGTTGCCCCGTCGTTTGTAATTGTAACATCACCTAGACCGTCAACGAGCATCTTATCCATTCCCCTCGGACCCAAAGATGATTTGACGATTTCACCAACCAGTTTTGCTGCCATAATGTTGTTCCTTTGAGCGTCTCTACCCCTTGTTTGACCTGTTCCTTCCTTCAAAATCAACACGGGTTGACCTGAGGAAGTCACACCTGACATTGCTGTTGTTGACATATATTATATCACACCAATAACTAAAAACCCCTATTTTATAGATGTTTATAAATTTTATTAAAAATTATTCTGTTCGATTAAGGGACATGGCTTTCCTAATCGATATACCTTAGATATAACGGTCGAATATTCATCTTAAAGCACTTTAAGGATTATATAGTAATTAGTTAAAAACTGTGTATTTTTGATTTCCCATGCTATAGATTTCAGTCTATTAATTGCGATGTCATCAACTTCAGATTTATTTTGAATATATGATTCCATTTTTTTCTTCTCCAATCAATCTTTGAACGGTATTTGTTTCTTTTAGTTGTTCACTTTGATTTAGGTTCCTAAGGTCATTTATTTTTCATCATATCCGAATATTGCTTCAATCTTTTCTCCGAAAATTTGTTATCTTCTTTAAACAAAGTAGTTCTAACTGTAGGCAAAAAGATACTTACATGACTTGATGCATACAGATTGATGATGCATTGATAATCAAATAATGCGATACACGCTGCCATTCGGTTCTATCGGAAGGATTGTAATCGGAAGGGTCGTTGTGCAGAACGAAGCCAGCTCAGAACCCGTCTGGCTTAATAAAGGAACTGTTATTCTACTTCCCCCTCTATACTGACATCGACGTACTCTTTTTTGGCTCTGGGTGGAGCAGTCGACATACCTTTTACTTAATGGTATTTAGAAAATAAGCCTATATAGAGTTTGCAGCCTCCTAAGCTGTAGGTCGTGGGTTCAAATCCCACCGGACCCGCTGCCTTTTAAAAATTCTGATCCGCCTAGCTAAACCTTTTATATATAGTATAGGAAAGAAATTGATTGTTTTATGTCAAACTTAATCGCTCAGAAGCTTAAGGATCAGACATCCTCACTTGTGGGAACCTTCTCAAAGCGTCTAGCAACCATGAGAAGCCATCCTGAAACCTGTCTGCTCTGTAAGCAGGTTGATGGGAACAAGGCTTTGAAGATGGCTAATGAGTTGCTAGGTGATGGTGAGAATTTTGCAGTTGGAATCGATGGCTCCATGGACTATGATGAGAGACTTGAAATGCTTCTGTTCTATATCTGTGCGACAGCCTACAAATCCCCTCTTAAGGTCGGAGATGAAGTCTCCTTTGAATTCAGTAAGGTGGTCCGGGATTCCAGACTGTCCGTTTCAGCAGCAGTTCCACTATGGCTTGAAGACCTCTCCGACGTAACAAGATCCTATCAAGCTTTAGAAACCGAATTCGACTTTGAGCGCTCTGTTGAAAGGATCCCGTACGCCCTTATGACCCTCGGAGAGCTTTCCCTTGCTCTGAAGACCTTAGACAATGAAGGGAATAAGGTGCTTTTCCTTGACCGACCACTTTCGGGTACGTTCGGCCCTGCCTCAAGAGACCTGAGGCTCCTCCTGAGGTCAGGGGATTCCGCGCTAACATCTTTCAGTACCTCTCACGGCAACCTTTCGATGTTTGACCTCAGCATCGCGTCAGTCCTTGGGCCGGGGCAGCTCTACGTTCCAAAGCGCAGTCCCTACCTGCTCTATGCCGCTCTCCAGAAGCTGATTGAGAAGGGCAGGGTCAGTAGGAATGAGCTTGCCAAGGATCTGCATATAGGCGAAAAGGGGGTTAACGGAATATTTAGGAGGCTTAAGCAGATGGACAAGGCCTACAAGGGTCAGCTGCTCAAGTCCAGCGAATTGGGATCTTTAGAGGTTAATGATGAGGTTAGGCACTACTGGGACAGGGTCTGGGAAGCTTCCCAGCAGGTGGTGAAAAGGGTCTTTGAAGGCAACGATCATCCCCTACAGTTAGAAGAAAACAAATGGCTCTCAGTCTTAGACCTCGATGCGGTCAACGTCTTCCTGATCTTCCAGCTTATGAAAGAGTCTCTTGAGAAAAAGGTTCTCGTCATCGGGATAACCAAGGACACCAGCGCATCAGACTTCACTAGGTCCGTCATACCCTATGCGACAAGCACAAAGTTGTTGGAATCTAAATCACCTCTGCCAAACCTCAAGAACGACAAGGCCTTCCTTACCATAATGGCCGCCACGAACTCTGCCTCTATTAGGGCGCCGTGGAGGACGATCGCGTATGACACGTGCTTTACAACGATTATTGGAACCAAAGAGGGTGAGAAGATAAGTTTAAGAGCTGCTAGGAAGTTTGTTTCAAGAGAGAACTTGTTCATCAAATCGTACTTCCAGCTGAGGGAGTTTAAGACCGATCCCGAAACAAGGTCACCTGTCTTCGTCTACGACAGGTTCTTTAACAGAGAATACGATGGACCGTTGACCAAGAAGGTGGACGTCTTTGAAAGGGATAAGTTGGTTTCCATCAACCCCTACTTTGAGGGGTCTTCGGTGAATGAAATCGACAACCTGATATTGTATCTTCTTTCACGCTCTGACAATCCTGAAGTCCTTGAAGCCTACGGACACAACCAGCTGCTCTACCTCGCTGACAAGGCTGTTAAGGTGGAGATAAAGTCGATGAGAGGGATGCTTAGGGGGGTCGCCGACCTCCAGCTTGGAACCCTTGCAAGAAAGGAGAAGGTGTTCTCCATTTCAAGAAGGTACAGGGACATGAGGGCGGAAAGCGAGGAGAAGAGGTTAAGGGTTAGTGGGGAGGGGACAAGAGCATGAACGCTCCACAGGAAATGTTTGACGATCTCGATGGAAGGTTCGAAGCTAGGTTAAGAGACCACAGGATGGTTACGAGGACAGCGAGCATGCGTGAAGGGGAGATCACCATCGCGAATCCTGTGGCTGTTCTGGAGGTCAAGTTCGACTTTGAAGTCCTAGACAGGTTGCATGAGCCTTCATTTGTGGGCATAGAAAGGCAGACATCAAAGAAACCCACTTACATGATTTACGAAATCGTCGCCCTCAGGCCCACCCACTTTCAGATGCTCGGCATGGACGTCGCGATGCCTACGGTGTTAAGGAAGGAGTACCTCGACGTCATAGACAGCAGCTGGGGGAAGAGCGATGAGACGTGGATAGACGTTGTTGCCGTTCCGACCAACTACAGGATGGACGTGGAAAACGAAGAGCTCAAGTTCAGCAGGGGAAGGCTCGTCCCGCTGACGGGCTCAAGGGTCCATCTACTCTCCAACGACACCGTCAGGAAGTTCCTCTGCGTGGAGGATGGTATTCCTGTGGGTACGCTGATGGGCTTCAACATGCCGCTGACGGTTAGGCTCGACAACATGATAAAGTATCACGCGGGCCTCTTCGGTTTCACGGGCTCAGGAAAATCCAACCTGGCCTCATACCTGATAAGGGAGGCTGTAAAGGGCATGCCAGACCTGAAGGTCATCATAGTCGACGTGGCAGGAGAATATTCCATTCACCTCCTGGACCTGCTTGAGAAGGACGGTATCGTGTTCTCTACAGAGGACTTCGGAAACAACGTAACCAACTTCCTAAACTCTCAGGCAATCCCGGAAACCCTAGAGGAAGAGATAAGCGAAGAAACGCTGTTGCGGAAGGTTAGGGGGCTCTTCGACAATGAAAGGGTGAAGAGGATCTCTCTCAGCGTTCCTGAGGAAACTTCGGCGATTACGTTAGGGTACATAATGTCAATCCTAGAAAAGGCGTCCGAAGGGGGCTCCGGTGCGATCCAGGCTACGATAGCGCTCCAGAGCATAGTCAAGTACTTCATCAGGGAAAAAGGGTATGAGACTAAAACCGATGTTTCAGTCCTAAAGGAGGAGGAAAGAAGCCGTCTGGTAGAAATACTGAACAGCATGGCCCAGACCGTTCACGGAATGTCCTCCATAAAGGTGGACCTGACAGCGCTGGTGGACTACATCACAGGTATCGGCATCCAGCAGGAGGTCGAAGGTGAACCTGAGGAGGTTGATTTGGCCCCGATGAACCCAGAAGGCCTGGCATCCTTCGTCCTGAGAGAGGACAGCCCTCAGGTGAACATCCTTTACGTTCCTGAGCCGGATGAAGCAAGGCTTGCGGCGTCAAGGTTCATCGACAGGCTCCTGCGCATAAAGAAGACATCGGGCGTGAGAAGCAAGGTACTCGTAGTATTGGATGAAGCCCAGGAGTTCATCCCAGACAGGGCGGTCAGAGGTGACTTCTCGGATAGCTCGAACAAGAGCGTGGAAGCCCTTTTGAGGCAGGGGAGAAAGTATAGGGTCCACTGCTGGCTCTGCACCCAGAGGGTAGCGCACCTGAACGTCAACGCCCTACAGCAGCTGCACAGCTACTTCGTCAGCACGCTGCCAAGATTCTACGACAGGATGGTCATAGCGGACGCCTTCTCACTCAGCTATGACATGCTCGAAAAGACTACCGAACTTGATACAGGACAGTGGCTTTTCGTATCCTACAAGGCGACAAAGCAGAAGAACGTTCCGGCCTTCATACAGACCCCGAATAACGAAGAAATACTGCTTGACAGGCTTGGAATTTAAGTTAAATATGGGACTGTACCTTGAAGAATAGGATCGCTGCCATAATTGCTAGACTCAGGGCGTTAAATAACTAAAAGGATTAAAAAAATCGCAGTCCTCAGAAGAATAGAATAATATATCATGAAAGTACAATAGTAGAAAGATTAGTTTTTACAGTCCCCGGTTGTATTCTGTTACCCCTTCCTTGACGACGAACTTTATGTTATCTTTATCCTGAAGGATCTTGACGTCTTCCAGAGGGTTACCCTTTACGACTATCAGGTCAGCGAACTTGCCTACTTCAAGCGTACCAGTTTTACTCAGCAGGTTACAGGCTTCGGCTCCGTTTTTGGTCGCTGCCACTATAGCCTCCATCGGCGTAAAACCACATTCTTCGACCAATAGTTGGAGTTCCACAGAGTTCAAGCCAAACTTGAGCATCGGTGTCCCACAGAAGTCTGTCCCCATCGCTATCTTCACACCCCATTCCTTAGCCAGTCTAGTGTTCCTTGTATGAATCTCGATGACTTCTTCAGACTTTCTTATGCCCCACTCCGCTACACCTGCTTCTCTGCCTTTCGCGACTATCTGGTGTGGTATGGCTAGTGTTGGAACCATTATCGCATTCCTCTCTATCATCATCTTAGCGGCCGTCTCGTCTATGAATATACCATGTTCTATTGTCCTGACACCAGCGACGAGGGCGTTCTTTATTCCCTGGAGACCTTGCGCGTGGGAAGCCACAAATGTTCCCACCTTCCTTGCCTCATTAACTATGGCCTTTATTTCTTCAACTGTGAACTGCTCATCCTCAGGCTTATCCCTCTGTGACATGACTCCACCAGTTGAACAGATCTTTATGAAGTCAGCACCTTCTCTCAATGTAAGCCTTGCAGCTTTTATGCATTCTTCTACACCATCGCAGATCAGACTACCGAAACCAAGTCCCAACCTACTTCTTTCCTTAAACATCTCTATAGGAAAATAGTGATTCTCAGAATGCCCAAAGGTCTGAGTCAGTATCCTTCCGGCAGTGACGATCCTTGGCCCCTTCGTTATATGTGTTTCAACTGCTACTTTAAGGGAAAGGCCAGGTAGCCCACCGATATCCCTAACGGTTGTGTAGCCCGATTCAAGGAGATCCTTTATGTCGTTCGCGGCCTTTAGGAGGTTTAGTCCAGGTGGCCTAAGAATCTCCTCCTCGACCATTCTGTCGGTCTGGAAGCCAGTTATGTGTAGGTGCGAGTCTATTAGACCGGGCATGACTGTATAGTTCCCCGCGTCGACGACATCCAAGGATTCTCCAAGATTCTTGGAAACTTTCTCGATCCGGCCCTTGTTAACTACGACGTATACGTCATTTTTTGGTGCATCACCTGTTCCGTCTAAAAAAAACCCAGCTTTAACAGCGAACTTACTATCTTTCTGTTCTGACATCTGTGAATCAACTTAATCCGATATACATTATATAAGTGTTCAAAAGATTTGTAATCGATAATTAAACCTCATCCACGTCAATCGGTTTAGATCCTATGGTCCTCTGTTATTGATAAGATCTAAGGGGAATAAATTTTTGTATCTATGAGGAAGGGAAGAGTCAACTTTGCCTTGGTACGGATCACATTAATTCCTAAACGAGTACATCCACAAGAACCGTTGTAAGAGGATCATGGAGATCGGTGTCTTAAACGGTGAAAATGCTAAGACAATGGTTGAAGCCACTATCGAAAACCTTCCACCTGGAGAGGTAGAGTATTACAGGTTCGACCTTTTTGACGGTTATAGTCTAAAGCAAGTGGAGTAAAAGCTTGAAATAGCATCAGCATATAGAAGTTTATCTAAAAGGGCAAGAGGCTCTCACAGAAAATTGGGTTTAAGAATTGGCCAAATCCTCCCAGATGGCCGTAGCGCGCTAACTTTAACCTATAAGGGAAAAGATGTACTATTAGTCTATCTTGTTGAGTTATTGCAATTTTTTTCTCTATTCATTACTCAAGCATGAAGGAGCTAAAATTTTCAATAAAAGGATACTACAAGATAGCGAAGCATAAATTGTAATATTTTTTCCTTTTTTTTATTTTTTTATAATAACTATGCTTTAATAAAAATAAACCCAAAAAGATGTCCTTTATTGACACTTTTTTTGTAAAGTTTAAATAAGGTGATACTGATACATTACCCGAAAACTAATGGCATTAACAGATAATTGTGACCTATATGTTGCTATCAACGAAAATGGAATTAACTTAGTAGTCCAGCACATAATGCGCCAGCGGCCTTCACTCTTCAATTACGCGACCTCTGACATAGCAGCAGACCAAGAACTATGGTGCGCACCTGTTGACATCACATCCGATGTTAAAAAATACGGTAACCCAATTTTCACTGTGAGCAACCCTATTCCGGTTCTGGGTGCTGACTCGCCGCCGGTAGAGTTAAGTTTCTGCGCACAGCTAACCAAGGCCAGCATTGACTTTCACCCTGGAAATGTCATATCCCTTCCTTCGGAGCTTAACCCGCCTCTTCAGAAACAGCACTTCGCGATGCAGTTCAAGATATGCGGCGCTATCGGTTGCCCATCAGAAAAGGATGTTGACACGATTCCGGTCGTGCCACCACAACAAGGGGATAAGCAGACGACAGTGCCACCAGTCCACGTAAAGGGAAAGCTGAACTGCTTCTGTCTGGACATATTTGTAGTAGGCCACTTCGAAAGGACTGTGATACTCGGCAAGGAGTGCCTGTTGGGCAAGGTCGATAGACTAGATATCGTCGACATCAAGCCGGACGGACTGGAGCAGAACTTGGTATGCTACCTTAAGACTACGTTAAACCTGGTCCTTAGGCAGAAGCTGGCCATCCCGTTTGAGAAGATGTTCTTGAGCTTTCCGCTCTTTAACATAGCCACGATCACGCTTTCGCCCACACCTAACCCACCTGTTCCAAACAACCCTGCGGTTGAGGATGATCAGCTCAAAGCGTTCATCAGTATGGGGGTGGGACCATGAACCACATAACGCTCGCGGCTTCAGGTAAAGCGTTTGGCAAGCTTTTTGATACAGTAATTGATAACTTCAGTCTGTCCAAGTCGGACAGCAAAAACTTCGGCCCGTTCTCCGCCAGCTACTCCGTCAAGCTCCACTTGGACGATGGCAGCCTGACCCTGAATGACGACAACACGCTGGAGGTAAAGAACGTCGACGTCGTTTTCGACACCTTGAAGGCTCAGGTCTGCTTTGACCTGCCAGGAATCTGTGTCGGAGGCTGGTGTATTATACCTGATCCATGGAACGGCTGCCTCGTATCTCTGCCCAAGGTCTGCATAGGCGGTCCCGTTTGCGCCGATTTTGACCTCAGCGGACTTGTATCGAATATTTCTGATGTGAAGGCAAATCTAGCTCCGAAATACTATATAGACCCAGCCCGGGTTGCAGGCGAATCGGATCTTGATGCGGAATACGGTGGTCACCCAAATAAGTGGAAGATTTTCATCAACCCAATCTGGGTCCACGCTGATCCGATCGATATTCCGGAAACGGTGGGAAACATTCTTGAGCAGGCTGTAAAGAGCGCGATAGACGACGAGCTCTGGTTCTTGCCAGGCTTTATGAAGGACCTGATCTGGGCGATAATAGGACCGGTAATTGACCTCATAACAAGTGCTCTAGGGATCGTAGGGGAAATCAGTGACTGGGTTTCGAATTTGCTGGGCAATTTATTTGACCTTCTCGGGTTGATCGAAACAGCTATTTCTGACTATTTTGCGAGCAAGTACCCGATCTACGAGTTCGAAGACCCCTATCCGATCCTCCCTAAGAGCGGCGTTCTCATCCCGGTCAAGATCCCTATCCGAAACCTTACAGCCAAGATCAATTCGAAGGAGATGACCGTGCAGGCGGAGGTGGGTACATAGACATGACAATACCAATCGATCAGAACATTTTCTCGCAGATCGGGCTGGACAGCGGTTCGCTCACCATATTAGGAGCGATAATACACAGCTTCCCAGAACCCGGCGAATACCGGGGGGTGCTGTATAGGGGAACAGAAATCGTTGGAGCCTTCTACATAACGGTTGAGAAGAACAGCCCGGTAGCGCAGGCGAACGTAGACCTAGCTAAGTTGGGTGGGGTGATGGCTGAGCCGTCCAAGTGCAGCCCAGACAACGGAGATTCAAGGATCCATTTCGTCGTAAATCCGAAGGGTTACGTTGTCTTCCACGTTTCAGGCGGAAGCGGCGGTTATCACGTAAGCGTCGAAAAGGTGGAGGAGGACCCTAGGAAAAACCTGTTCAACAGTAGCAAGCTTGATGAAAGGGACATCTTCTCAGCGATAATCATACGTCCCGGAACGTACTCCGTCACCAACCTGCTTACGAAGACCAAAGGGGATATTGTTGTAGCCTATCCAAAGATCGGTAAGGTTGCCTACCGTCCCCCTAGTCCAGTAAGGGTTGAATGTTCACGTGAGGCCTTCGAACCTAACAGGATCGAACTACAGCCAGGGCAGGGTATGCTTTACCACTTCAAAGCTCCTTCACACATCAAGATCGAGCTGTTGAAACCCGACGATGGGCCAAATATTCGAAGTGAACCTGTCAAGAGGCCATCAGTGGTACTTCAACAAAAAGAGCAGGCGCAGAATCTGTCAAAAAAGAGCTAAAGCAGTCATCGTTACGTATATCATAGGGGTGATTTAGAGCTGTCTCTATACGATTACATAGGCGAATTACTGACAAAGCTGATCCCCCATTTTGGCCTAGAACGCTCAAGCTCCCAGATCATGAAAACCTATGAAATTATATGCAGGGAATCGCTTGCGATGCCTCTCGGCAGAAGGCCACCCCAATTTTCCAGAATAAACGAAGATGGAACACCCTTCCAGTTTTCATTGTCCTTGGGGCACGATAGGCCGCCTTTACAGTTCCTGAGTGAGGCAGGAGTTCCGGGCTCATCTGGAGCCGAACGGATGACGCTGAGCAGAGAGCGCATAGGCGTTCTCGCTCCCATTTACTCCTCAGAAAAGGTTGTGTCAGAAACCAAGGACCTCCTCGGCATGCTGGCTCCCTCAAGCGATCCAGACCTGCTTGCGGACCCTGCGGGTGCGTTCTGGATTGGGGCAGGTTTTTCACCGACGGCTGAGCCGAAATTAAGGGTTTACATCAACGGAAGGTGGGGGCGTGAAGACAGAATGTGGCCAAGGTTCGATGCATTTGTCTCACATTTTAATGGTGCTGAGCGATGGCACGAAATAGAGAAGGCCCTCATCACGGGCATGAAGCCACTTGGAATGTCGCTGACGCTCGGCAAAGATAGTCAGCTTAGTGGAAGGGTCTACGTAAGTGCCTTCGGGAACACGCTGACATACTACGAAAGTCTGATAAGTTCTATCGCAGACCAGGAGTACATCAACCTCCTCAAGCGGTTCACCGAAACCTTTTTGGGCGAAGAGCTCCGGTACCCCACAAAGTCGGTCGTCTGCTCCTTCGGATTCGGAGCAAGAACAGGGTTTGATTTTAAGTTCGAGCTCTGTGGACACTGCATCTTTGCAAGCGATAGAGAGGCGAAGGAAAAGACCTTGGACTGGCTCAGGATCCTAGACGTGGACCCAGCCATCTATCTGAACACGCTTGAAGTGATGTCCGAAGGTCGCCTCAGTGGAACCGATGTCGACCTGCACCGCTATGTGGGCTTCGGCTCTAAACATGAAAGGACTTATGCGAGTATCTACCTAAAGCCGAGCTTAAACCCGTCAAGTGATAGAACTTGAGCGCGAAAAGGAAGGAGGCCGTAGAAAGATCCATAGCCAGCTCCTTAGAGTACATATTCTTACATCAATCCGATGACGGAAGCTGGGTGGACTGCCAACTGCCGCCCGGATGGTCAGACGCGTGGGTAACTGCCTACGTGGGATACAAGTTAAGGCACGTTCCAGGCAGACTAAGAAGGAGGACTGCGGATTCGACGCTTTCTGCCTCCAAATGGCTCCTAGGAAACCAATACCCAGACGGGGGTTGGGGGTACAATAGGGAGGCTGGATCGGATGCGGACTCTACGGCTTACGCGATACTGTTCCTGGCTTCTGAAGGGATTGACGTACAGATTAGGAGTTATAAACTCCTGATGGAGTTCCAGTGCAGTGACGGAGGCTTCTCGACATATCTCGCCACTGGCAGAACGGACTCTTGGAGGGTCTCCCATCTCGACGTTACCCCTGTCGTCCTTCAGGCACTTCTGACAAAGTACGTTCGCAAAACCCCTTTCATAAAAAAGGGCATGGAATATGTGTTGAAGCAGAGAACTGCTGACGGGCTATGGAACTCCTTCTGGTGGGATTCATTCCTATATGGCACCGAAGTAAATCTGTCACTTCTGGACGCGATCGGTGCTCGATTCGACAAAACTAAAACTAAAGAGAGCCTGTTTCGAGTCAGTCCCAAGAACGCTTTTGAATCTGCCCTCCTGATTTCATGTGTCCTGTTTATATTTACAGAATTGGGCGAGCCTAATGTCCTTGAGCTCGTAGATCAGCTTGTTCGGGAGCAGGGAACAGACGGCAGCTGGAAAGGTGTGCCGATCATAAGGCTCACCAAAAATGGCTGCTTTGAGCCTTGGACCTGTAAGGACACAGGTACGCTTTATCCGGATCCCAAGAGGCTTATTACAACCTCCACGGTTCTTGAATCCCTGTGCAAAGTTTACGCACAACTCTAATTCATTTATTAAAATACTTGACTTCCAATAGATTCTCCTCAATGTTGAGAACATTTCATCAGCCTTTTTTGGGAAAATCATTTTAGACCCACCATTACAAGATATATTGAGTCTAATCAAGTTCAGAATCAACTAAAATTGCAAATATATCGGGTTCAAACGTTAGACCTATATACATCCCTCTCCAAATGGTTTGACGATAAAGATGGATCCAATAGAGATCACTGTAATAGTAGGTGCTTTAGCTGTCTTCCTAATCTGGGGGCCTAATAAGATACCTCAACTCGCCCGCTCACTTGGCATGGCTCAGAAAGAGTTTAAGAAAGCCCAATCAGGTGTTGGTGAGGAAAATGCCAATGTGGTCAATGTCGCAGCTGAAGGGAATAGCTCTAGCGATGAGAAGTTGTTAGAGGTTGCTCATAATTTAGGAATAAATACAGAAGGAAAATCGATGGATCAGGTGGCGAGCGAAATCGTCGCCAAAAAGCCTGGAGCGAGTGGCTCTACTGAGGACAAGCTTTTAGAGGTTGCTCGCAATCTAGGAATAAATACCGAAGGAAAAACGATGGATCAAATAGCGAGCGAGATCGTCGCCAAAAAATCGGTCTAGTTCTTAGACTTGTAGGATTAAGGCTCACCGGCGAGGATAGTGTCGGGACTGTAGAAAATGGAGCCAAAACCTGAATAACAACGTGGACGTTGAAGGACGGCCTTGAAGGAAGCTGGTGAAACCCTGCACCAATTGATTTCTTTGATATAAAAACTAGCGATGATTCAGGAACCTTGCACTAAAAGGGGAACTGTAATTATTTCTTAGGGCATCCTTTCGTTCATTACGTTTAACTTTATCTTCCAATAAGCTTTAGCTTACTAACATAAATTTGACCGCCCTTGATTACCGCAACAGGCACTATCAACTTCCTACCTGTTACAACCTTCCCAACGGTATCTTCAAAAATAAATGTACCTTCTTTCAATTCGAATACGGTAATGTCAGCTAAACTTCCCTTTCTCAAGTTTCCAAGATTTCTATCGACTCCGAGTACCTTAGCTGGCTTAATTGTGATCCTATCAAGCACCTGATCTAAAGTCAAGCCCAAATAGAGAAATTTTGAGGCCGTGACCGCAAGGTTGTAGACGGGGCCAAAGACGTTATAGTAATGGAGGTCTGTGCTGATAGTTTCCGGCACTATTCCCTGGGATAAAGCTTTTTCTGCGACATCGAAGCTAAAGCTTCCCTTACCGTGACCCACATCGAGGATTACGCCTCTTTTAATAGCGTCCTTAACGGATTCAAGAACCACTCCATCGCTGTCAAGTATTCCATGCTCTAGCCCGTGAAAACAGTGGGTGAGAATGTCCCCTTTGCGCAGCTCATTCAATATGTCCGTTAGAGGCGTTGGTGTGTTTCCGTGATGGACCATAACAGGCATTCCGACCTCTTCTGCAGCCCTGAGAGCAAGTTTCAAGGGTTCAGTCTTGTTTTTTCCCACGATGTTTTTGGAAAGCCTTACCTTTATTCCCCGCATAATATCCCGATTCCTGTCACAAGTTCTGACTGCCTTCCCCACATCTGCAAAACGGAGATCTTCAAGTTCCCCAACATTCGGTGAAATCATCCCCATCGAAGAAATATTCAAGAAAGTGTAGATCCTCGCCCTCGATGAGTCAACGACATATCTGCGGAAACCTTCAAAGGTATCTGCGCCAGCGGAGCCTGCTTCAGCAAGAGTTGTAACTCCATTTGCAAGATTGTACGGGTCACATTCTATGCCATAATGGCTGACTCCCGGATAGACATGAACATGTAAGTCAATAAAACCAGGAGCTACGAAATATCTAGAGACATCGAGGACTTCCCTAGCTTGGTCAGCTGAAATATCACCTTCAACTGCTTCAATTACACCTTTGCTGCACGCTATGTCCTGTTGTCTGTGCAAGTTTTGCGAAGGGTCAATAATAATACCACCTTTTAGCAGCAAATCGTACATGTTTAAAACATCAACCTCGTTCAATTAGACGAATTAATGGCTATATATGCATAGTAACAAACTAATATCTTCTTTTCATGATGTAAACTATTTAATAATACTGACCGATTTAGCTGACAAAAGAGCCACTTTTTGGGATAAAAAATGCAAAAGGAATAGGTAAAATATGTTTTGTAATATGGAATCTAGTCGATAGTCGTTCGAGCTTGTCTTCTTCCTCCAGTCGCTTTTATGAAGCTGTATGTTTTTTGTCCTTTCCGCAACAGCGTGAATAACTCTGTCTTGGTCAAGCTCGACACTGCCTCGTTCTCTTTCAGGTGATGGTCACTAAGGGACAGGATTCCATTTGGCTTCAACACACGATGCAGTTCTTCTAACACTCCATCGGAGTCTGTCAAGTCATGGAAGACATCATATAACAAGACGCTGTCAATGCTGTCGTCTGGCAGTCCAGTCTTGCGGTCTGAAAGAATCGTCTCCACATTTTTCAGCTGTTTCTTTGCAACGATATTCTTAACCATCTTGATGGCAAGGGGCTGAATATCCAAAGCATAAACTTTCCCTGACTTTCCAACCAATTCAGAGACAACTGGTATGTAACTTCCAGACCCACTACCATAATCCAGAACACGAAATCCCTCTTTTATGCCCACTTCCTTCACTATGTCCTTGCGCGGTTTGAAGAAATCCCGAATCTTGAATGTGAAAGCCATAGTTTTGAAGCCAAAATTGGACATTCGAAGCCCTCAACTATTCTGTTAAATGCTCTCTGTTCAATATAAATCTTCCGCATTCATCTTCGTTTTCTGGTTGGTTGGGGTAAAGTCTTATCCAAAACCCAAACTGCCTAACTAACTCTCTCAATAAAAAAAAACGTGCGCTGGCTTGTCACGAAATTGGCGTAAAATGGTTATAATTCTTATTTTTGGTTTGGGGGCAGTTTTGAGCGTCACAATTCTTTTTTGCTTTTTTGCAGTAGCCGCCCTTTTCGAACTCGCAAACGTTCCTAAGCCAGCTTAAGCGCAGGGTCACGAGCCCCCAGTGCGGGTTTTGAAGTGCAGCTGTCACTGCTTTGTTGCTGTGGACGGAACGTGGTAGGTGAATTTGGGTATTCCTAGATCGTTTGAAGCCATTTTCTCCTTAACAACAAGGTTTTTATATTCAACATTGTTTCCTTGTAATTCAGGTGCAAGTTTTGTCAAAAGCCCAACCTCATAAAGGACATGAAAAACACTTATGTAAGATGGTGGAGGACAAAGTGCCAACAGAGAAGTTGAAGCCTCTTGCGAAGAACGCGAAATATATCTGCAAAGACTGTGGCCGTGCAGCTGGCAAGGCGGAAAATCTTTGCTCCCCTGAGCCCCTCTAAAATACTTGAACCAAAAAAGAAACCGTGACAAACTAAAAAGGCTAGAGATCAACTAGCCACATTCTATTTTTTATTCTATCACCAAATTTAAAGTTAGTAAATTTGTAAGTGTCTTATTATTCTATTCTTAAAGATATATATGGATGAATTTAATGAACATTATTGCCATTGGTAAATTTCTACCCACTTATTTGGCGTTAAGGCCAGCTTTTACCACTTTAGCGTACTCGACCAACTGTCTACCAAGCAGTCTACACGCATTTAGCGAATTCTTGTTTGGTTTTTTTATTGCTACAGCACCATAATGTAGTGTAACATCCTTGGAAACATAATCGGGTATACCGAAAGTCATCATACCAAAATTTAATATTGTGGATATTAACGCCCAAAGAACAGTTTCATTTCCTCCTCCTAGTCCTCCAGAAGAAGTAAATGCTACTGCAACTTTGTATCTCAATTTTCCCCAATATTTTGGGTGCATTCTGTTGTTGATAAAATCATTCATTTTAACGCTCATAGTACCACAATGTGTAGGAGAGCCAAATGCGTATGCATCATAAGAAGAAAAAGTGTTGATATCAACATCTTCAACCCTTTTCAGGTCAACTAAGGCTCCTGCTTCTTCAGCTCCTTCTTCAACCGCGTGCGCCATTGTCTCAACATTTCCGGTCTTACTGTCATATACTATTAATACTCTAACAGTTTCCATTAGAGGTTAAACATCAAAAAAAGAATATATATCTTTTAGAAAGTCTCTTTACAATTTCTCTGGTAAAGTCTGAAAGGTCATCATAATTTTACAAAAGATTATAAGCCTGTTAGACTAAAAAAAGTGAAAAGTCATGCAAAACGGATATATTGGAAAAATTGGTGTAATAGATCTTTCTGATAAAACAGTGAAAATTAAGGCCACATGCGAAGAATACACAAAGAAGTATCTCGGAGGGAAAGGCTACGCACTAGCACTTCTCTACGAATACTTGAAGGAATTTGAGTCTGAAGGCCACGCAGCAAGAGACCTAGATCCCTTAGGTGCGGACAATGTTCTCATATTTGCAACAGGTCCTGGTACTGGAATACCAGGCTTCCCATCACCTGGAAGATATCAGGCAATGGCGTTACGTTCTCCACTAACAGGTTCCATAGGTAGTGGGAACTCTGGAGGAGAATTCGGTGCCTTCCTAAAATTCTCAGGTTTCGATGCTTTAGTAATTAAAGGTTCTTCTGACAAACCAGTTTACATCTCTGCCGTAGATGGTGCAATAGAGGTTCATGATGCATCCGAGTATTGGGGGAAGACGGTCTTCGATACTGATGAGTTTCTTAGGAAGACTGTAAGCGGGAAAAATGTAAGCGTAGCATGTATAGGAGTTGCTGGAGAGAATCTTGTACCAATGGCTGCAATCGTGAACGATAAGCATCGTGCGGCAGGAAGAACCGGATTAGGTGCTGTCATGGGATCGAAGAGGCTGAAGGCCGTAGTTGTGTCTGGTTCTGGAAATGTTTCGATTGCGGATCCTGCAAAGTTAAATGAGGCTTCTAAGGCAGCTTATGAAAAGGAAAGGAAGAACTCCGTTACAGGTGAAGGTCTTCCAACCTATGGTACAGCAGTCCTAGTCAATGTTGTAAACAATGCAGGAATCTTGCCTTATATGAACTGGCAGCTCGGATTTAATCCTGAAGCAGACAAGATCAGCGGAGAAACTCTAACAAAGCAATATCTCGAAAAGAAAAGGCCATGTTGGGGATGCAACATCGCTTGTGGGCGCGCAACTACCGTAAACTCTGGCCCATATCAAATACTTCACACAGAGGGGCCAGAATATGAAAGCATATGGGCACTGGGGAACTCAACAGGGGTCATGGATATGGGTGCTGTCATAAAGGCAAACCACCTATGTGATGAATTCGGACTTGACCCCATCTCAGTCGGTTCAACAATTGCAGCTGCAATGGAACTACACCAGAAAGGCTACATTAAGGATGGAGACCTTCAAGGTATGGATCTATCTTTTGGAAATGCCTCTGCTTTAGTTGATTCAGTTTGGAGGATCGCTCACAAAGATGGATTTGGAAAATACTTAGCTCTAGGATCAAAGAGACTCTGTGAAATGTTTGGAGCTCCTGAGATTTCCATGACTGTCAAAGGGCTTGAGATGCCTGCCTATGATCCACGAGGAGTAAAAGGAATGGGCTTGAACTATGCAACCGCTAATCGTGGAGGCTGTCACGTGACAGGCTATACAATTGCTCCTGAAATAGTAGGGCTCCCGGAAAAAATTGATCCACTAACTACTGAAGGGAAAGCCAAGTGGACAAAAACCTTCCAAGATTTGACATGTGTAGTGAACTCTACAGTCACCTGTCTATTCACAACCTTTGCTTTGAGTGCGTCTGATCTAGCATCTCTATTGTCAGCTGTAACTGGATGGAGTCTCACAGAAGATGAAATAATGAAGATGGGTGAAAGAATTTATAACCTTGAGCGCTTCATAATTAGCAAATATGGATTCACAGACAAAGATGATACTCTACCTTCTCGTCTGCTGTCTGAACCCATGCCAGAGGGCCCAGTGAAGGGACAGACAGTCGACCTGGAAACAATGAAGAAAGAGTATTACAATCTCAGGGAATGGGTAAATGGAGTACCAACCCCACAGAAGTTGAAAGAGCTTGAAATTGAGCTCTAACCCTTTTTCTTTTTTCGCTATCTTTCCACCTGTATGTTGCGGATAACTAGTGCAGAGTCATGTCCACATTCCCTAGAGCAATTCAGATTGAGGTTACTAACAAATGTAATTTCAAATGTATCTACTGTATTCGGAACTTCTGGAATATTAATGAAGAGGAAATGAATTTCTCAACATTTAGGAAGTTATCCGAGTCTTTTGGAGACTTGAACAAAATTATTTTGCATGGTCTAGGGGAGCCTCTTGTTCACGAAAGTTTTGTGGACATCGTTAAGCTAACTAGGGAACAACTTGGCGATGAGGGTGAAATAGACTTCAGCACTAACGGTTCCATGTTGACAGGCGATCTTGCCAACAAGCTTATTAGGAATATTGGCGTAAACAAGATATTATTCTCACTAGATACATTAGAGCATTCGTTCCTTGAGAAATTTAGAGTAGGTGCTGTGGGAAATAATATAATAGAAAACTTGGTGAATATTTCAAAGATTAAGAGTAAGTCTAAGCTTCCATTTTCTCTTTCTATAGAAGTGACATTGATGAAGGATAACTACAAGGACCTGCCAAATCTTATAGAGTTTGCCGTAGAGAACGGAATAGATGATGTACTTGTTACTAACCTTATAGTATATTCACAGATTTTGAATGGGCAACAGCTCTATATCCCTTCAAGCAGGAAATCTTATGAAATAGTTGGGAATGTTCTGGATAAGGGTTGGGAGATCATACATGCAGCGATAGTTGGAGCCTATGGGTTAACCCATACGGGGAAGTATGAACAGGCTGACTTAGAAAGGTATCGGAACCTTTGGGAAAAAGCTGAAAATGAAGGCTATTGGATAAACCTGCCACTTCTACTAAAGATGAGAGATCAGCTTGATAGAACTAAAGAAGTAGAAGATGTTTTCGAGAAATCATCTAGAATAGCCAGGAAAGGAGGCGTTAATTTGGAGTTTCCCAGCATCTTCGCTGACAGGAAGTCAAGAGTATGCCCTTATATCAAAAACGAAGTAATGGTCGTCAGAGCTGACGGAAGTGCAGTGCCATGTCTTGAGTATATGTACCCTCATACAGAATATGTAAACCATCACGCGAAAGACATAGGCATGATGGCCTTCGGTAATGTCAAAGGTCAAAGTGTAAAAGACATTTGGAATAGTGATGAATATGCTGGCTTTAGAGAATCTCGAAAATCCATCGATGAAAAAATTCCTTGGTGTGGCGATTGTGTGTACTCCACATTGGATTGTTTCTATATTCGCTCTAATGAAATAGATTGCCAAAGGATAGAAGGCTCCTGTTGTGAATGTCTCTATAGTACGAATATAGTCAAATGTATGTTATAACACAATAATTATTAGGCCTAGGGGCCGTTATCATAATCGTCTTAGCAACCTCCTCAGGATTTTCTCTTCCGGCCTTCAAATAAATCTCTTTAACCTTGGCCGATCCTTTTTCAAGTACGTATAATTAAATAATCAATCTAGGTATGTAAAAAGAACGAAGGAGGAATTATTTCACCCTCCTCCCAATGGAGGGATAAGGATTATCTTGTTGAGTTCAGCATCAAATCGGAAGATCTGTCTTCTCCTATCTGCCTCCTCACTGAAGGCCAACCATCCTTCCTTCAGATACTCTTTAAAGACTTCCTCAGCTCTAGAGACTTGCTGAGCGTCATTTCTGTCCCACGTGATCTTCAGGTTATCAGGGAGGTTCCAGTCTTTCATAAGCGAAGTCAGAACCTTGATAGTCACCATCTCCCCCAAATGATTAATCCCTCCACCTCTGCTCAATTCTCTTTTCAGGAGATGGCAAATCTTTTTAAACCCGAAAAGAACTGAGCTTATGTGAATAAAAACTTTATGGTGAAAAACAGATGAGTAATCCAATGCAAGTTTATGAAGATCACGCTCTACCGGGCTGTTGTGGATGTCGAATATGCGAGAAGATGTGCGCCATAAAGCATGAGAAACGACTTAACCCCGCGTATTCTAGGATAAGAGTCTACCAATTCTATCCTGGACCTATAGACGTTCCCATAGTATGTCAATATTGCGAAGATCGTCCATGCGTCGGAGCCTGTCCTACAAAAGCCCTCACCTACGACACTAAGACTTTTCTAATGAATGTTGATGAAGTCCTCTGCACTGGCTGCAAAGCCTGCAATCAGGCTTGCCTCGACAGTGGAAGGGGTGGACGAATAACATTCCATCCAAGCAAGGGTATAGCTCAAATATGCGATCAATGCAGCGGTGATCCTCAATGCGTAAAATACTGTCCATCCGATGTCCTTCACTACTTCTCGATTTCAAGATTTCCAAAGCGATTGGCGAAGCCTCCTGAAGTTATAGCGAAGCAGATCACAGACCAGTTCTATCCCGTGAAGAAGGAGATAGATTGAAAGGAGGATGATGAAGAATGGTTGGTGGATATGCTGGAAAGATTCTGGAAGTAAACTTGAGTAAGGGTTCTATCAAGAAGACTCCTCTGAACCATGATGATGCTAGGAAGTTTATTGGTGGTCGTGGACTCATGAACAAGCTCCTTTGGGATCGCTTGAAGCCTGAAACTGGAGCTTTGAGCCCAGAAAATTTACTGATGCTCTTCGGCGGTCCTTTGACAGGTATCCTAAGTGGAAACAGGACAATAATCAGGTTCAAGTCGCCCCTCACCTCGACGAGTACAGGATTGAACTTGATGGGTCACACTGCAACCGGAGGGAACTTCAGTCCAGAACTAAAGTTCGCTGGCTACGACGGTATAATTGTTGAAGGCAAGTCCTCTGAGCCAGTGTACCTGTACATAAAGGACGATGATGTGGAATTAAGAAGTGCTAGGCACCTATGGGGAAGAACGATCTTTGAGACAGAAGTGAAAGTTAAGGAGGAGACCGATCCTTTCGCTCGCGTTCTCTCGATAGGTCCAGCATGAGAGAACCTAGTAAGATACGCATGTGTGAATCAGGAGTTCTTCTACTCAGCCTCACGATGCGGGGCAGGCACAGTTATGGGTTCGAAGAAGCTAAAGGCCATAGCTGTGAGAGGCACTCAAGACATTCCTATGGATGATCCTGAGACCTGTCTGGCAATGGAGGAGGCCGCGATCAAACTTCTGAGAGAGCCTAGCACTGTCTACACTAGGCGGAGATGGGGATCCACTACGGCGAATATCTCCTCAAGTGACTCGTCAACTGGTCCTTTGAAGAATTGGAGGGAAGCCTATTGGGGAGATGACATTGAGAAGGGAGGTCCCCTCCAGTTTGAGAATCGCTGTCGAGTTAAGAATAGAAGCTGCTATGGCTGTCCAACTCCCTGTAACCAGTTAGGAATCATCAGGGAAGGACCTTGGGCAGGAACATTCGACATTCCCGACTATGATTCTACATGTCTGCTTCACCCCAACTGCATGATAACTGATCCCAACGGCGTTTACGCTTTAAGTTCCTTCTTAGATGCTATGGGTCTTGACTCCATTTCCCTTGGAAACACGCTTTCATGGACTATGGAATGCTATGAGAAAGGAATCCTATCAAAGGAGGATTTAGGCGGAGTCGATCTGACTTGGGGAAATGTTCCAGCGATGTTCGAGATGACTAAGAAGATAGTGCGCAGAGAAGGTATAGGCGACCTTCTAGCTGAAGGAATCAGAATCGCTTCTGAGAAGGTCGGTAAAGGCTCTGAGAAGTTCGCTATGCAATGCAAAGGCGTAGAATGGGGCGTCGGAGGCGTTGGAAATAATAGAGACCAGAGGGAAACCTTCTGCTACGTCATGTCCGACCATGGAGGAGTCCACCTCTACGGACCGACCATCGAGGGGCAAGATAAGATTGCTATAAGCGACTCCCTGACAATCTGCACCCACCATTTAGCCTTCGGAACAGCCGTCATAGACTTGGGAACTCTTTCAAAGACTTTGAAGGCAGCTACGGGCTGGGACCTCATTGCAAGTCAGAGTGAATTCGATCTCGTAGCAAATAGGATAATCATCCTAGAAAGGGCTTGGAACATCAGGGAAGGCCTTAGACCAGACAGAGATGATGTCCTACCTGAGAGAGTCTTCGAGGAACCTTTAACCCTCGGACCTAATGCAGGAACGCCTGCGGCCATATACGATAGGAAGAAGTTCGTAGAAGACAAACAGGCTTGGTATAAGGCTAGGGGTTGCGACGAGCACGGCATCCCGACGAAGAATACCCTGAGAAGACTCGGCTTAGACTTCACAATTCCAACTTTGGAGAAACTCGTCACCCTAGAAGAAGGTGTTTAAACCCTTCTCTTTTCCTATAGTCTTTCAATGATTATGCTTGTATCATCATCTGTGCTTTTGTCCAGAGGCAGGTGTATATTACGACTTAATACGTAACAGGTTGTCTCTAAAACCTGTCCTTTTTCAAACTTCCAGCGACAATTATAGAGATGAACTTCTTAACATTAACCACATTAATTTGGAACCGTTAAGTGTTTAGATTTCACTTTTTGATTACGAGTGCCCAGAATTTAGTCTGCTGAGCACCGTACCCGAATTCTACTATTTCCCATCCCTCTGAGGCCGCTTGGTTTAAGTCTTCTTCGATCTTTTCTGCAGTTCCTTCTGATAATACCCTATATTTTTTCTCCATAACAATACACTAATTTTGCAGTGTTAACTTCTAACTTATTAATATATGCAAATTATTACGAAAAACTAATATGCCCTGGATTAATTTTGGATGTTAGATAAGGATGATTAAGGAAAATGATATGTCTTTTACTCTCCGTGAATCTATACATGAAGGTTCAGGCAAAGCTACGCTTAAGTCGTTTTTTCAGGATAGGCTTGAACTTAAGATATTCTTGCATAACACGGTATTAAGGCCAGGGGCTTCGATTGGTTTTCATAAACATCAAGGGAGTGAGGAAATATACTATATCATCTCGGGAAAGGGGCTTATGCGAGTCAATGATGAAACAAGCGAAGTGGGTCCTGGTGACGCTGTGCTCACGAAGAATGGAAGCTCACATGGACTAGAGAATATTGGAGAAACCGACCTACGTTTGATCGTTGTTGGAGGAAACGTATGAACCTATATCGTCCCAAAAAAAGGAATTATTAGAAAGCTACAATATTTAAATAACAATAATATTTAAATTCTATGAATACATATGTCATTAGAAATAACGAAGTTATTGAATAATAAATACAGACTAGTTGATTTAACCGAATATGTTGGAGAAATGACTTTTAGTATGCCAGGTCAAAAAAAGCCAAGATTATATCATCTTCGTCAGTTTTCGTTTCCAGCACCGGGTGGAGAGTGGATGCATCAAGTAACAATGGAATCCCATATAAGTTCACATGTCGAAGGGCCAGCACATGTTGTCGATGCAAACGAGAATAAGCCAGGAATAGGAAAGGACTTGGCAAGCATTCCACTGGAAAAGTTTTACGGTGAAAGTATTCTCATTAAAACAAATAAGCTTCCTGATGGTGCACCGATCACTGTAGAGTTTCTCAAAGAAGAAGGTGTCAGGAGGGACGATATTGTCATAATAGGATTAAGCGGACACGATCCAGATAAAGATCCAACAGAAGAGGAGAAGATACCCTACTTATCGGATGAAGCAGTAGAATGGATGTCTTCTCTTCCTATAAAAATGATAGCATTTGATAGAACTACACTGGCAGGCCTAGAAAATAGACCCAGGATAAACGATCCAAAGAAAACGCCCCAAACAGTAAGTGGGAGATTTGCAAATATGAAGGCTCATCAAACTTTTATTGGCGACAAAAGTGGCAAGATAATCATACCAATCATAGAAGTAATAGGACATCTTGATAGATTAACTAAGAAAAGATTCTTCTTAATCGCTTGGCCTCCCTTATTAGGTGGCCTAGAGGCTTTCCCTGTAAGATGTGTAGCATTTAAACCAAAAGAATGATTGTTGATATTGTTGAAACTTTGAAATACCGGAAAAATAATATGATGTAAAGCAGAATAAGTCTTAAGTATTGCTTGATAGGTTAATTTGAATGGTGGCTGACTGATGAGCATCGAACTTCCCGAAGCCTACATTCTTGCAGAACAGATGCGTAAAGAACTCTTACAGAAGCAGGTCAAGGTATTCCACTTGAAGGACTATCAGAAGCTGCAAAGAATAGGCTTCATAAACAAGGACATAGAAGCCTTTGAACGTCTTATAAAAAGGAGGATTGAATCGATCACCCCAAGAGGCAACGTCATACGTGTCAAGTTTGACCTCGGGGTGAACATGATTTTAGGGCCAGAGTACGGTGGTAGGATCATATATCACATAAGTGAAAGTACTATTCCAGAGAAATTTCACTTGAAGCTCAATTTCAACGATAACACGTTGTTGACTGTAACCTTGACTGGCATGGGCGTGATCCAGGTATTAAAGGACGATGAACTAGAACAGAGTTACGTTTATAGACGAGACTTCTCTGAAGCGATCTCACCCTTAGACAAAACACAATTCACCTTCAGGCACTTCTCAGAGCAGTTAGCCCAGAAAAATGTAAACATCAAACCTATGCTCCTAGGCAAAGACGCCGTCATAGTAGGTTTGAGCAACAGCGCTTTCCAAGATCTCCTCTACCGGGCCAAAATCCACCCGAAACGGAAGGCATCCGATCTAGGCGAAGATGAGAAGCACGCCTTATTCGACGCGATAAGGCTCATAATTCAAGAGAGAGTCCGATTAGGTGGAAAAGACCAGTTCCTCGACCTCTATGAAAGGCAGGGACATTACACGCCAGCTATGGGTCCAAATATGAATGGAAAGTCCTGTAAAGTCTGCAAGACTTCTATAGGAAAGTTAAGTTTAGGAGGGGGCCAAGTATATTTCTGCCCCATGTGTCAGAAATAGGAAGCGTGTAAGTACATCAACGTCTGGTCTTGAATAGAAACCTGCAGTTCTCTGCTTGTGCTTGCTAAATTATCCGAACATCTTCGGGAAAGGTTTATGTGGCAAGAAAACCCCAAAGTCTCTTGGTCGAATTAAATATGAGCACCGGAGAATATGAGCATCATGAAAAACTAGTTAGTGGCTTTTACGAGGAAATGAAAACTATCTTCGAATCGTCAGAGCAGCCTGTTTTCATCTATCTTGACGACAACCACTGGGTCCCTAACAAGAAGTTTCTGTCTTTTTTAGGTTATAAATCATTCGAAGAAATAACCGCGCTTAAGAAGCCTTTTCTTGAAGCTTTGGTGGATGAAAAGAGCCAGGAAACTGTGGCAAGTACTTATGAGAGAGCTACGACGAAGATGGTTGGCTCAACTATAAGAGTTGTATGGAAGAAGAAATCGGGAGAAAAAGTCGATTCGCGTATGATCCTTGTTCCCGTAGCCTATCGTGGTCATCTTTTCGCATTACATTTTATATCCCCAAAAGCTTAGGTCAAATCTTCAAAGCAGAACTCTGGACCGAAAGAGTGAAGGTTGAGCTGAAAAAGTAAAATGAAAGTCAAGGAAGAGTTAGAAACCATAAGCGCATGAATCAACGTTTAGAGAGTTCTTCCGACGATATACTGGGTATATCGCGCCATTTGAAGCCACCTGGCGGTATAGGACTATGCTTATAGTATTTTCTGAATCTAAAACTTACTGATCTGTCTGGATAAGAAGTACCTGGAAAGCAGAACTTCTCTTTAGGACCTGGTTCAATCTTGATCAGCTTATAGTCCTTCGTGCCCAAACCCAAATGTGCAGCCGCATTAACTTGAATCCATTGGCTTCCTTTAGATGGATGTATTAATGTAAATTTTTCTGTGCCCTTTTCCAATGCACCCTCTTCTTCAGCCAAAGACTGTGCTAAACCTTCTGTCTCCATTGACATGTCAAGGCACGCTAAATCTACTCCTGTAATGCTCTTAGAGGCAAAAACTCCTAGATTTGACATAATTGGCCTGTCATTGCCAGGGCAACAATCACAAAAAGGCGTTATATCATATGCGAAATTCATAAAAGCCATCTGTTTCTTCCCCACAACCTTCATAACTCCTGCAGCAGAATCCGCCATACAAATTACACTCAATTTCCTCCATTCATCTGGTATTGAAAATGTACCGAAATCTGATGTTCCCGAAACATGAACAAATCCACAACCTATACATTTCTCTTTTTCATATACAAGGCCCTCAGGTGTGATATGCAAGGCATTCACGGGACAACATCCTTCAATTGCAGTAGCTTGGTCACGATTTATTCCTTTTAATGATTCGGGAACAGAAGGCCAAGTCACAATACCATATTTGGGATGCGAAGTCAGATGTAACATCATCTTTCCACGCTTCGATACACATCCGACACCAACGTTCTTTATAGAGCCGCCATAAACTCCTATATCATGTCCTTTAAAATGGCTTAAGCAGATTACAGCGTCTGCGTTTGCAATGGCGTTCGCAACGAAGGTCTCTTGTAGAAGGATTCCTTCTGGAAGGTCCACATGCACATCGTTAAGTCCCACATCTCCATCAGCTATTACAACTGGGCACTTCAGAGTTGATTCTGTAAAACCGTTAGCGGCAGCAGTGTAAAGGCAGTCAAGAGCTGTGGTTCTACCCCAAAAAGGAGAAATAAGGAAAGTCGTTGTGTCGGTCACAAATGGTCTACCACCGTATTCTTTGACTTTATCAACTATAGCTCGTACGATGTTAGGACGTAAGTATCCCGTGTTGAACCATTCACCTACATGAATTTTTATGGCAACGTTATCACCCTTCGTAAAAACTTGATCGAAATGAGCTTTTTCGAAAAGCCATTGTGCCTTAGCTGGAACACTTGTATTAGCGGCTGAATTTGCTTTTGCATCAATAAAATAAACTTCTTCGCTCATGTGCTATCACATCCGTTTGTATTTTTTTACCAAGATTTAAACTTGACAATGGTATAGCATTAGGTTACAAGCCATTTGGACTTTTCAAATTCCCTTTGCATTTTGGAGATACTTTCTTCTAATTTATTGGCTTGATCAATAATTTGTATTGGAGTTCCGCATTGAATGATATCTTTCAGCTTCTCTGTATTCGACTTAACAAGAAGGGATGCCTCCTTTCCTCTCACCGTTCTAATCCAAACCTTCTTTTCCATTTCTTTGAGGAAGTCGATCGTTTTTAAGACGATTTCCTTTGACTCGTTTGGTATGATTTTTTCTGCACTTTGTTCTAATAATTCAATAATCTTTGAGCAATTGTCTACGCTTTCTTTTACTATTTCACTCATACGTTTATAGTAGATAATGAAAAAATATAAGCCTTTTTTTAAATATTTAGAAAAATTTAAATATAGTATGAAAATCGTGTTTTCTGACATCACCTTGAAAATCTTGATTACAGGTGGCGCAGGTGCTTTAGGATCAGAATTAGCAAAGACATTTTCCAATAGGGGGTTTGAAGTCAGGATCTTCGATTTACCTAATGTAGACTTCTATAGAGTTGAATCTCTGGAAAGAACGGAAATCTTCAAAGGCGATATAACGAAATACTCCGAAGTTAGAAAAGCAGTTAATGGAGTTGATGTTGTATTGCATCTGGCGGCTATACTTCCTCCCTCTTCTGAATTCAACAGAGATAGAACTATGAAAATAAATTGTAGTGGTACCATGAATATTGTGGACGCCTTAAAACTGGAGGCAAAAAGACCATTACTCGTTTTTGCTTCATCTGTATGTGTCTATGGTATGCCGTCAAATGATGGAAAGCTCATATCTGAAGAACACGCTACTATAGAAACGGACAACTACTCCGAGAGCAAGATCTTATGTGAGCAGATTATTCGTAACTCAGGGGTAAGATACGCAATTCTTAGAATTTCCGGCATATCTGTAGCAGATTTCTTTGAATTTCCTGATGTACTACAGTTTTCAGCTGACCAAAGAATAGAATTCCTAAGTAGAGAAGATGTTGTAATCGCATTTGTTTCATGTATTGAAAAGAAAGAAGCTTTATGGGGTGTATTTAATATAGCAGGTGGAAAAACATGGCAGATGACGGGAAAAGAATACATTAGCAAAGTATGCGAGATAATGGAAGCACCTTTGGCTGATGTCAAGTTTGCGACAAAATCGACCTGGTTCAGTTGGTATGATACTTCCAAAGGACAAGCTATCCTTAACTATCAAAGAACAACATTTGATAGATTTCTACTAGATTTTAGGGTAGCTATTGATAGGGCATATGGTAGAAGTGGTCTTTCCTAGTGATCTCAAGGATCGAAATAAAATATCTTCCAAGCTAGCACAACCCACAAAAATGGTTATTTATTTCACATGCTATTTCCAAGAAGCTATGAGATGTATTGTAGCCAACTCTCTTGAATTTCTAGGCCTGATCCAGATGAAGATTAGTCTATCATCCATGCTCTAATTTTCTTTAATTAACTGGCTTCACTTTGGATCCGTCTTCTTCTCCTGACCAAGAACAAGACAAATGCACCTAGAACCGCAATCAAGGCTCCTATGATTAAATAATGCCATATGCTTGCGATCTCCAGCCAGTTAGCACCAACGTATACGCCAAGGTATATTAGAAGAATGTCCCATACTAGGCATCCAGCAGTTGTATATACTATAAATTTTGATAGGGACATCTTCACTGCTCCTGCCGGAAAGGATATCACAGTCCTGAACCCTGGGATTAAACGGTTTAGGAATACCGCAGAAGCGCCAAACTTCTTGAACCATTTATCAGCCATTTCCAAATTGCTTTGGCTTAGAAGGTGTCGTAGAGCTTTCTGCTGGGAGAGGAGATTCATGCCCTTCATTCCAATATAATAATCAATGGAGGAGCCGGCTATGCCTCCGATGGTTGAAACTAGGATTGTTAGCAACAAATTGAGCTGGCCTTGAGAGACAAGGTAGCCGGAGAAGGGAAGTACGACTTCGCTGGGAATAGGCAAAGAGCTTGACTCAAGCGCCATCAGCAGAAAGATACCTACATAACTCCAAGATGACACAACTGCAGTAACATTCCGCGTAAACATAACTATAGCATCAAGTATTTGAATAAGAGGTGGACCTATAGATGGCACTCCTCCGGTCAAAGTATCTTCCAAAGTATCGGACAGAATTATTGCAATAGCAATGACAGCAATTGTTATCACTAGAATTTGCGTCGTTTTTTCTTTTGATTTCCCAAGGCTTCATCGCGAAAACAAGAAAAGACAACTAAGAGAACACTGCGCTAGAATTTAAAATTTTACTTAAATTTAAGGAATATAACTTACATAACTGTATCTTGAGAATATTTTTAGAGAATATGTTATAAGCTACCTGATAAGATTTATTCTGAACGTATATGGCTTACCTGAAGGAAGATAAGGAAGATGTAGAAATAGGTCGCCCTTTAGAAAAGGTCTGGATGACTATCCAAAAGGTGCTTGCCAGCTTTAAGTGGAACATAGAAGAGATCGATGGCAAAGCGCATCACATCAAAGCAAAGACGGAATCAGGTTTTCTGTCCTACAGTACAGTCCTCTTAATTGACGTGAAATCCATAGACGAAAACAAGACGAAAGTATCGGTTACGGCCAAGACACCAGGTACGACGATTTCAACAATGTTCGATTTTGGGAGAACGGGCAAGCAGCGAATTAATCTATTCCTCTCGGGACTTGTGGAACAATCAAAATAGAAACTCTTGCAATAGGTCATCTACTGCGATCTTTTTCACAGTGGAGCTATCCTTGAAAAGCTTCCTATGATTGGAACTTTCTTAGTACAACTGACCTGTAATCTTAATATTAAAAGATGTTCTCTTCCACATTTACAATTACATAAATTTAAAGACCGAGGCCAAATCTATAAGGAAAATAAGAAAGGGATATTTTATAGATGGTGTGTCTAGTTAGGTAAGAAGTGGAAAATAAAAAATGAATAGCGTTATACAAAATATCAGAAAAGAGCTCATGGAAAATGTTGACACCAAAACCAAAGGTAGTTTTCAGAGATTTTTCAGGGAAGAAGCAAAATACTATGGAGTAAAGACGGGAACCGTTGGCAGGATTGCCAAAAAGTACTGGAAAGAAATCAAGGACATGGATAAAGAGGAGATATTTAGGTTATGCGAAGAGCTCTATTCCTCCGATTATACAGAAGCGTTCGTCGTCAGCTTCTGGGGGATGAATTTCAAACCTTTTTTGGAGCCCGAAGATTTAACAATCTTCGAAGGATGGGTCAAAAAATATGTTAACAACTGGGCGAAGTGTGACGGGCTCTGCAATCACACCGTAGGGGATCTGATAGCAAAGTATCCTGATAAGGTAGACGAACTGAAAAGGTGGGCTAAATCAGACAACAGGTGGCTGAAAAGAGCCTCTGCCGTGTCCCTCATCGTTCCTGCAAAGAAAGGGGAATTCCTCAAAGAAGCTTTTGAAATAAGCGATATTCTGTTGAAAGATGATGACGATATGGTTCAGAAAGGCTACGGCTGGCTACTGAAGGAGGAAAGCAGAACGCATCAAAAAGACGTATTTGATTATATAGTAGAAAAGAGGGATAAGATGCCAAGAACCGCTCTAAGGTACGCTATAGAACTGATGCCAAAAAATCTTAAGGCAAAGGCGATGGAAAAATAGGGTTTTTTTTTAACGGAAGTAAAAGTGGTGTGCTTGTATATCCAACGACATAAAATGCCTTAAATGAATCTAATTACGAAAAAGCTTAAATCGTTTAGCTACGCGTGCATAAACCGCATGTCTAATACAACAACCACATGCCCACATTGTGGTAAAGAATTACAGCCTTACATGACGATATGTCCCTACTGCGGCCAAGACCTAAAGGTCACACCTGCAATACAGCAGC
>JBEKIG010000007.1:0-116259 GCA_050011875.1 Nitrososphaeria archaeon | reverse complement strand
GAGTGAATACGAAGTCGCCAGATGATATCTGTGAAAAGCCGTTCGAGCTCCATACAAGGTAGAATTGGGCTCCGGAGAATATTACTGAATGGAAGTCAAGTGTAATATTGGCTCCTGCTCCAAGATGTACTGGTCCTACGACTATTGTGCCTAGTGGGGGGGGACCTGTTAAGACGTTTACAGTTCCAGACGATGCATTAGCTAAGAATGGTGCGAATGGCATAGCGAGTAAAAGCACTAGTACGATAGTTGACTTTATTTTGTTCATTTATTTTTTAAACCTTTGGACATCGACAGCCTTTAAAAATGCCACATGCTTATTATTTATCCTTTTACTATTTAAAAAATAAAGACCCATTATAGATTTTTGTTGAACATTCAATCAAAAATATCGGCATCCTCGTACAACTTGACGATCATAGTCGGATCTTCTGGAAGTTCAACAATTAAAGCAACTTCGCTTAACGAATTAAGTGGAACAGTTTCACTCTCAGCTAGTGTACCAGCTGGTTGGAGTGCAAGTTTGATTTCATATTTAGTCACTGTTCCATCAATAGGGTATGCCTCGTCAACGCTTTCGATAAAGTTCAGTCTGCCGCCGACCTTGGAATATACAACGTCACAATAAAGGGTGCAAGTGACTCATTGACACATAACACCAGTTTCTTGTCGCCTCCTTTCTTTTCTACAGTTTTATCGTAGGCCAAAATACTCTCTTTACAGCTTGGGCAGTTATCCGGAACCTTTTTTTGTTTATTTCTTTTTCTGAAATCATACTATTTATTGAATGTAGGATATGACAGTTAAATATTTTCTTAATAAATTCGGGCTTTGATACACTGACAATATTGTCGGGCGAAAAATTAATAATTAATCTAATAATACTTTTATGATGAAACTCCAGCCTAGAGGACTAGCCGCGTTTACTTTATTTTTAAACTTAAGTGGGCAATTCTGGGGTCTAACAAAGTAGAAATAAAAGTAAAAATTAAAAAATTTTGTCGATATTAATTATAAACTTTTTGATTTTTATTATCCAACCAGTCTTTTTGATTTCTTACTGTGATAATGTAATTGGTACAGAGGCTAAGATCTCTACTGCCCCTGATGAAGTTGGCTGTCCTATTATAAAGCTCGTTGCGCCAACGACGTTACTTCCTACTTCGTAAGAACCTGTCACTGTGTTTGCGGTTGCAGTAAAACTACCTGTTTGCAAGACGTCCCCATTTAGGTCGGCTCCAACGACATAGCTTTCTCCTTTTATCAAGCCTGAAGCTGTCCACCTTATTGTGTCACCTACAACGTAACTTGTCTTGTCTGTAACTATTGTGTAGGTAGGTGTCGTTTTTTGAAAAAGGTAGTTTGATCCTTCTCCAAGGATTAACACTATTACCACCGCGATTAGAGCACCTTTAGCAACGTTCTCCTTAAATTCTGCCATATCTTTCCATCGCATTTATGTAGCATAGATATATCACTTTCCTAGAATCGTTCATAAATTATTATTATTACTAAGGTTAATTGGTCAAAATGCTTCGTCAACAGGCATATGCGTACGCTGTTGAATGCGTTTAAATAGTACAATTTGAAAATGAGTTTAGGCTACAACAACAAAACAGGCTGAATTGTTTACAATTTAACCTTCACATCATTCTTACCGAACTCATGCCAAATCATCGCTACCATTGATCTAGATCTATCCACGGCCAACGCCATCGTATATGCGTTTTATAATGTTGGCTGTAGATTTCGATGCACCAAAAAAATCATCCAAAGAATTTATTGCAAATATTCTGGGATCATTTTTTATCTGGCTACAATTTTTGGTTAGCATCAGACTTTATTTTCCTAAAAAGGTTTGATCTGGAAGTTATCTTTATGATCTTAAGGGGCCACCTTTTTTTGACAAATATGCTGTCAAGTCCGTTAAGTCAGCGTTAAGTTTGCCGTTAAGTTTCACGTTAAGTTAGCGTTAAGTTTTCCGTTAAATTTAGGTTTTTTAACGCTAAAAGTGGCGTCCGGTTTTTATTTCATGATTTTCCAGCAGACTTGTCCGGGGTATCTGTCAAACGTTAAGACGTTTTCCTTGACGCAACATTTGCAGGCCTTTGTCCGTCAATTGGGCCCTTACACCGCCTGATGTCGGTGTCAATATCACGGTTCCCTCTTCCGTGAGCTTATGCAGATAGTCCCAGGCGTTCTCCTTGGTAGTCCCAAACTTTACCCCCATACCGAATAATGGAGAATTATTAGGGCTCAATTCAAGCCTTCTTAGACGAATAGAAAACCAGCTCGATCGTGGAGGATTGGCACGCTAGAGCGATGATATAGTGTCTGGTCAAAGCAAAGCTAAAGCCTACCGATCGACTTAGAATTACAACGCGGACAGACTATTATATATTTCAGATCTTTATCCTGTCGGTTAGATCAAAATTTTAGATGCTAAGCATGTGCCTTCAAATCTCTTAACAGAATTAGAAATAGTAGATTGATAAAAAACCAGTTACCATAGGTGTAAAGATACGGTTTTCAAAGATAGTTTTCCACAACAGAAAATATGAAATATCCTTTGTCATAGTGCTAGCGGTTATCTTTGTCATTGTTATCACACTTTTTATAGGCCTAAACTTGGGCAACCCACAACAGCCACTTTCAAGAAAAGGTGCGATACCGAATAGTGCGGTTAAAATGACCCCAGAAACTACGAGTATTTGAAACTTACATCAACTAAGCTTAATATATGCTCATTAAACCAAAACGTCTAGCTGGATAAAAAAAGAAGTAGAATCTAGCATCCTTCGAAAAACATATACTTCAAACTAATTTTTGTCTAGTTCGCGAATTTAAACGCTTAATAATTGATGACGGTTTACTGAATTGCAATGAAGTTTGTATGAAGGTTCTAATCATCTACGATTCTGTTTCTCCTATGAAATTGACGGCGAAAGTGGCTGAAGCGATTGCTGAGGTATTGAAGGAGAAGGGAATTAAAGTAGACTCCTTCTTCGTAAATGATGTTGACAAGGCTATTATTAAGAACTACGACTGCTTAATTGCTGGTGCGCCCACGATGGCTTTCAGTGCATCGAAGGGGATTATGCAGTTTCTTAACGGTTTGTCAAACAAAGAATTTTCTGGAAAGCTGGCTGCGGCTTTTGACACTCAAATTCAGTCAAGGTTTAGCGGAAGCGCAGCTAAGGGTTTAGAAGGCAAACTTGGGGGTCTTGGTTTCAGGCTTATCACCGTTCCTCTGATTACGTACATAGAAGGCGAGGGGAACGACTTGCATCTGAAAGAGGGTGAGCTAGAAAAAGCCAAGAAATGGACGCAAAGAGTTGCAGAAGATCTCTCTAAATAGGACCACTTACCAGCTCTAAATCTGCCGTCTTCTATCTTGTGATGTCAGTGTGTCCCTTCCAGGAAGTTCTCCTACTCAGCGACCTTGATTCCAAACGAAATCTTGGTATCTGTGATAAAAGGAGAAGCCAACAAGTTTTTCGGAAAACAGCAGTTCAACAAAAGATCTGCAAAGATTTCACAGGTGTAGGGAGTTAAACCTTCTTTTAACCGAACGATTTAATTTCTAACCTTGCATAGGGATTGGAACGGGAGGACTGTGATGAAGTTCGATGTAGTTGGGTTAGGAATAAGCGTTATAGATTGCCTGCTTCGAGTAGAAGATCCAAATGTAATTTTCAAAGGTAAATATACTCAGTTTAGACCTGACATTGAGCTCCCTGTTAATTCTAGGAAGTTTTCCGCATGGTCAATTCAGGGAGGCGGATTAGTAGCTACAGCGATGGCCGCGGTCGGCCGTTTAGGGGGAAAAGCAGCGATGATATCAAAGGTTGGAGATGATGAATGGGGTAAATTCGCTATCTCTGATTTTAAGAAGTACAACGTAGACACGAGCCATGTGTTCGTTGACAAAGACATCAAAACCTGGTTGACTTTTATCCTTTTGGGCAAGAATGGTACTAATCAGTGGGTAGAAGCCAAGTATCTCAAGGACTTTAACCTCCCTACAGACATACGCCGTGCAGCTATGTGGGCGATGACAAACCCGCTGACCGCAGATGAGAAGGAGAGACACGAAATCTATTCAAATGAACAGCTAGATATTTTGACGGAAGGAAAGGTGCTCAATTTAGGGGAATGCTCCGATGTAACCCTTGATGCTGCGCGTACGGCCAAGAGGAATGGTGTTCTAACTTGCTATGATATGGAAACCTATTCGCATCCTAAACTGCTCGAGTTCTTGAAGAACATAACATACCTCATTCTATCTCGGAAGACGGCGATGGAGTTCACCAAGGAAACGGATCCCGTTGTCATGTGTAAGAAGCTTCTCTCCTATGGCCCAGAGGTTGTTGGGGTTACACTCGGGGAGGATGGCTCGGTGTTCGTAGTCGGGAAGGAAGTCATCGCCCGAAAAGCCTTCAAGGTCCAAGCTATGGACACAACGGGTGCTGGTGACGTATTCCATGGCGCCTTCAGCTACGGAATTGCCCAAGGATGGGATATTGTTAGAGCGATAGAATTTTCGAGTGCTGTATCATCCATTAAGTGCACCAAAGTGGGAGGTAGGGCAGGTATCCCAAGTCTAACGGAGGTCGAAGCATTCTTGAAGAAACGTGTTGAGGAGATACGCTGACACTATGATTCAGCCTATGTCTATATCTTTGTAGGACAACTTCTTTGCATTTAGGCTCCACCAAATTCGGAGAAAAGCCAAGGAGGCGGCTGCAGTTATACTTTTTCTAGTGTATTCCAATAACGGAAAGGCGAACCTTAAGCTCTCAAATACCATGATTTTTATATAAAGTGAGAGACACCCTGAAACTAAAATTATTCTTGCCTTTTTCTTTCGTTACTGTAAGCATAAAAAAATTATTCTCATCACACATAAGTTAATCCGAGGATTCCACATATTACTTTTTTAATTTATATTGGTAATTTTTGTGAGGGTCTTGACTGGATTTTTGTCTTTGAAGTTTCTGTTAAAGATAAAGCCTTTTTATCTGCTTAGAACTCAGCAATCTCCTAAGATTTCTTAGTGCCAGTTTCCTTATGACTTCTGGATAATTTGTTCCTTTCCGTTGGATAACCCTAGCGTACTGCCTTTAATCTACTAGAGAGAATTCTTTGCTTTCCCTTTCTTGCCTCTTTTTATCGCAGACATTTAATTGACTATGGCTATCTACACATATTGATAGATATCTATATGGATTCCATATTGATATCTATATGTATATGGGTAAAGATATCTATATGGAATCTGTAGGTTGATTTCCATATAACTTTGTAGGTCCTCTCTTTCCGGAGGTTTATTTAGGTAAATGTCAATTATAGACACATTTTAGGATCTTGCTTTCAAGGGCTTCATAAGCTTCTATGTTCATTTAGCAAGCTTTACGATACAAAATATCGTACTGAGACATCATGCAATTTTATTAAGCGTTTTTAAAAATCCTCATCTTATAGTTTTCTTATAAGATTTAATAGTCAAAAATTATTAGAGGTTCAAAGGTTAAGCCGAACTTGACTCATATTTAAGAAAGATTAACACGAGGTTTAGAGGCGATTTCTATTCTTATGCGAGGACGTTCGTTGAAAGACTTCTATAAAGATTCTGAATATAAAAGAGGAAAAAGAATTTTCTAAGATCGTTGAAGACATGGTCAATGAAATAATTCTTTAAAAACGCATGGATTTGAGTTACTTAGACTGTGGAACGAAATTTCATCAAGGCTAAAGAGTGACGATAGATCATTAACAAGTTTCTCTCGGAGACTCCATGGTCATAAACTGTTACATCCTTTTATCCCAAATATTCCCACAAGTTCAATTGATTTTACATTACGTCTAGTTTCTATAACAATAGTAAATTTTTAATTACACAGTTGCGCGTAAGAATGCGTGCGGGTGGCGTCCTCCCGCCGTTCCGCAGAATAAACCCCGGGAGGGAGGTGAATTGAATTTGGAAAAAGAAAGTAAGATAGAGTATAGTAAGAGGAAAGACTTTTCGCTATCTATCCCGATCGTTGCATTATTATTGAAACAGGTGTTAGGCGTACTTTATAGTTATGAAAAATCCATGAGGTAGGTAGAAATGAAATATAAGGAAAAATATTACGGACAATCTCCTGAAGTGATGTAAATGAAGAAAGGAAAAACAAGAATGATTGCTTTAACAGCGATATTTGCAGCATCTTACTACGCTATTACATTAGCAATTGCTCCAATCGCTTTTTTATCTATCCAATGTCGGATTTCGGATGCGATGTACGCCTTAATACCATTATTCGGCTTTCCAATGATTGCTGGAATAACAATTGGAAACTTTATAGGAAACTTATCAAGCCCTGTTGGAATGTTAGACTGGATAACCCCATTTGTATTGATTTTGCCACAAATTGCCATTTGGAAATTAGGTAATAAAGCACAGCCAATTTTAATCGCCTCCATTTCTCTTTGGGTTGCATTTATTCTTAACCGGATATTTGCCGTACCTTTGCTTTTAACCATAATAACAGTTGCAATTGGGGAAATAATTGCAATTATAGGAATTGGTTTCCCATTATTTTTTGCTTTGAAAAAGAGGCTAAAATTATGGATTTAATGCCTTAGGGTCTAGCGTTACCGTTTTATCGACGCGCTCCCTTAATGCTCGTTTGTCAAATTCAAAGCAACCCATGAAGCCAATGATTCTGCTTAGTCCATAGTCCCGCACCACTATCCTCATAGCTTCTCCCAACCAGTGCAACTTCGACTTATACAGGCATGAGCTCCTCACTATGACCTTATCTTAGACCTTCACGTTAGCGACTAACTTAACTTCAACTTCTACGATTTAATTGACTCATACAACTTCTACTGATTTGGAGAAGAAAACCGAAGAACACTAGGTATGACATCCTCCGATAAAAGTATGTAATCCATTAATTGAACTGAAAATAAGGGAAACACAAGTTAATAATGATCCTAGCTGTTTCCCGAATATCTTCGGGAAATACTTAAGCAATTGCTTTTCCTTCATGGTTTTTGACCTATATGTCATTAGTAAAAGAAAAGGATGAAGATGCCACAAATGAAGTTCTTCCGAACGTTGGAGAAAAAGTTTTCCATGAAAAGGCTGTAAACAGGAAAGTTCAAGGAGGATCGTTAAAGTTTTGCTCCCAAGCATGCGCTGAGGCATACAAAGAAATAAACAAGACACATAAAGAAGTAATAGAAGAAGAGGAGACAATATCTACAGTGACAATACCTTTTGGTGGTACTATGAGATAAAATTGAGACGATATAATTAAGCCAAGACGAAGTGTGGACACACCCTATTCAATGATAAATATCCTAAGAAATTATGTTTTGAAATTCTAGCGAAATTGACCAATAGTGTGTTTTAATGGAGTGGTTTTATTTAAGATTGTAATAATAAGGATGTAAAGATATTTTTCTTTAAGTGATATTAAGAATGAATCTAAAGGGAAAGGAATATGTGGATTCCATATTGCGATCAAAAGTTATTTAAGAAATATAAATACTAATAATAAAATATAATATAATATAATAATTTATTCCATCAAGTGTTTATTATCTTAGATGCGTAATTTGCAAAATTTAATAAACCCGTTTACATTTAACTTTAAATATAACTCAATATAATGGTGCCAATTATGACTCAAGAACAACCTAAGAAAATGGATAGAAGGAATTTTCTTGGATATACAATTGCCGCTGTCGCAGGACTTGTTGTCGGGGCGGCAGCAACATATACGATGTTCCCTCAGCATGTGACTACCACGTCTACAGTTACAACAGCTACTACAGTTACTTCAGCTACTACTTCTACAATCACTTCTACGGCATCTGCCCCTTCATCAACTTCAACGTCAACGACAATAGCTTCCCCGACTATAGTATCGGCAACTGCTACTGGAGGTACAACTATAAACATTCTTGCACAAGACACAAATGTTTGGGATATAGAAGATAAATTGTTAGACCAATGTTATTCAGAGACAGGAGTACGCGCTGTGATTGCTTTTTACTCAGAAGATGATCGTAGAGCTAAAGAATTGTTGGACGCCTCCACACATGCAGGTGCATTCCAAGTGTACTATGTTGATGAGGCAAATATAGCAACAATGGCGGCGAATAAGTGGATTTATCCGATACAAGACTATTATCCTTCAGACGGTAATTTCAGCGATTTCTTTTCTTCGTATACAAATACATTGAGTTACAATGGAACACCCTATGGTGCTCCTATGTACGGTGAAGCAGATATGAATTTCTATAGGACAGACTTGATAGGACCAAACACTAGCATTTCTTTACCTGTAACTCTGGACGACTTCCTGAATGCTGCTACAAAATTACAGAACCCACCTTCCATATATGGATGTGGGACACGAGGAGCACGTGGTTCTGGAGCGAATGTATGGAGGTGGAGCCCATACTTGGTTAGGTTTGGTGGAACATACTTAGATGCTTCAAATAACCCTGTTTTCAACTCTCCGGAAGCGGTTGCAGCTACAGCGTATTATATAAAATTGATAAAGCTGGCTCCAAGCCCTACAATGCTCTGGTCCGATGTACTCAGCGATTATGAGGCTGGAAAAGAAGCAATTATGGAGGATGCAAATGGATTCTATGACTACGTTGATAACCAAAGTGAATCTGTAGCATATAACAAATTCGCTGTCAGTATACCATGTAAAAATTCGGACACAGGTATAAATGTCTCAGCTACATCTTGTCACGGGCTTGGGATTTCCACCTATGGTTGTCCAACTGACGCACTACGTAAAGCAGCAGGCGCATTCATTGGGTGGTGGACAAACACAACAAATGAACTCAATAGGGTCAATGGAGGAGCAGGCATAAGTATTGCTAGGACCTCCACTTTAAATAGTTCAGCTATGGCAGGAAAGTATCCGGCTAATTACCTTCAAACAGTATCAGCTTGCATACCCATACAAAAGCTCTGTATTCCACAGATTGCAGCTTGGCCAGAGATAGGCGATTACTTAGGAATAAATCTGGAAGAACTGTTTACAGCAGCATATTCTGGGACAACAGTAACTGACGCTATGATCAAAGCATCTCTCGACGATGCAGTAGCGTACGCTAAAAATGTCCTTTCCAGTACTTAGACAAGAAAATTCCGCTAAGAAAAAAAAATAAAAGGAAGAATGGCTTGAATCAGAAGCAGTTCTTCTACCTTTTTTTTATTCCAACATTTGTTTTTCTATTCGGATTAGGCACTTACCCTTTAGTTGAAGCAGCTTGGTTATCGTTGTGCAATTTGGATTTTAGGTTCCCAGGGACAGGTAAATTTATTGGACTAACAAATTACGTCAATTTATTCTTACATGATCCACGATTCTATAATGACATTGGAGTTACTTTTGAATGGTTGGCAATAACTATCCTTGGTTCTGTATTGGTCGGAATTGTCTTATCCACAATAATTAATGAATATGTTAGAGGCAAATTTAAATCCGTTTGTTTATTGGTACTTATAATACCTGCGATGGTTCCCTCTGTTGCGGGTGCGTTTATGTGGAGACTAATGTATTCTCCTGTCGTAGGGATATTCCCTCTCCTTTTAAGTTATGTAGGGTTTACTACACCGATCCTATCTGATCCTTATTTAGCGCTTTTTGCATGTGCGCTTGTAAATATTTGGCAATGGGGCTGTCTTCTCGCGGCTCTTGTTATAATATTGTATGAGGCGATTCCAAAAGAAGCTATTGAGGCTGCAAGAGTTTTTGGAGCCGGTGGTTTAACACTTTATAGGAATATCCTATATCCAATAATCAAACCTGGTCTGGTCGGTCTGATTTTCTATATCATGGTAATGTCATTAAGAAGCTTTGATTACATATACGTTATGACTACTGGAGGCCCTGGTATAACTACTGAGACACTAGATCTTTATGCATATTGGGAAGCTATTCAGGGAGCAAGTAGAGTCTCGTATGCCTGCACAATGTCCATTATTATGTTATTGATCACGATAGTACTAATGACCCTTTTCTGGAGATTTGTATGGGTGAGAAGAACTTGAAAATTAAAAACTTGACGATCAACGTTATTATTGCAATAATTTTAATCGTTATATTATTCCCTATTATTTGGATACTACTTTGTTCTTTCAAATCGGATGTGGATATTATTACTCTCAAATTTTTCTTCATACCGACCCTAGGCAATTTTATAAATGTTTTATCGACAGGGCGGCTCCTTACCGGTTTAAAAAACAGCGTGATTGTTACTGGAGGTGCACTAATTATAGGATTTGCGGTCGGTGTCCCTTTGGCATACATCTTTGCTCGAGTAAACTTTCGGGGAAGAGAAAACTTGAAATTTTATGTCGCTTCTGTAAGATTTTTGCCTCCTGTTGCAGTCATTATTCCTTTTCTAGCTATCTGGTTAGAAGCAGGCCTATATGATACGCAAACTGCGCTTATTGTTCTTTACCTCAGTACCTATCAGTTGTGAAGAATCTGCCGCAGTAGATGGCTGTGATCCTTTCCAAGTTTTTTATAAAGTTGCCTTGCCTCTTGCTATTCCAAGTGTGCTTGCGATGCTTGCTTTCACTTTTATCTTGGTATGGAACGAATTCTTCATGGCATATATTCTTACAGCTTCCAGATCGTTCACTATGCCAGTGGCTGTGGCATCAGCTGTAACTTCAGGGATGATGGTTCCATGGGGGCGAGTCAGCGCTATGGTCATCTTGCTGATAATTCCTCCACTATTATTCTGTTACATTATTATGAGGTTCCTACCATATTACTACAGAACCACAGCCTAGTATTTCGATTACTGCATTTTAAATCGACAAAGCATACAGTGAAATAATAATAAAAAGATAAGAATTCTCTAATATCAGATGGCTTTTATTTAATGTTTTCTTACTTATGAAGGTAAATGTCTGGATTTAGTACATTCTCCATTTTTTCACCACGTAAGAACCTTGCAATATCTTCTAGTAGGATGCATGCGCCTCTGTAGAACATATCATCAGATGGGCCTGCCATATGAGGTGTAAAGGTTATATTGTTCAAATGAATGAATTTGTTGTTTGAATCTTTGTACATGGGTTCGTGAACAAAAACATCTAGGGCAGCTCCTGCTATCTTCTTTTCAACTAAGGCGTTGTATAGTGCGTTTTCATCTATGACTTCCCCCCTTGAAGTGTTTATGAGAAAAGATGTTTTCTTCATCAGGGCCAGTTCCTTTTCTCCTATTAGATTAGTGGTCTGTGGAGTTAATCTCATGTGAATTGTTACAAAATCTGATCTTTGTAGTAGGGTATTCAGATCCACCTTTTCTGTATCAAAGTTCTTCATTGTTTCTTCAGGAACAAAGGGATCGTATCCAACAATTTTCATACCAAATCCCTTAGCTCTTTCGGCAACCTTACTCCCAATTTTTCCGAACCCTACGATTCCTATTACCTTCCCTCTTAGTTCCGGTATTGATTTTCGCCAATTTTCTGTACAAGAGGGGTATGTCCCATTGCGTACGGCTTCAAAAGACCTTGCAATGTGTCTAATCTCAGCCAAAAGAAGGCCCATCGTAAAGTCTGCTACCGAATCAGCGTTTCTGCCAGGAGCGTTAATTACAGGTATATTTTTGTCCGTTGCCGCTTGTACATCGATATTTACAGGTGTTGACCTATTACATGCGACCAATTTTAAGTTCTTTGCTGTATCAAAAACTTCTTTAGAAACTGGAGAGAACTGCACGACAAGTATTTCTGTGTCCTTGGCCAAGTTAGCAACCTCTAAAGGATTTCCAGTATATTCTTTTATCCTCTTATATTCTGGTTTCTCAGGCCATCTTTCATACTCTTCCTTCAATTCTTGGAAACTGATGTCAGCTTCGTTGTAAAAGTTTCCGAGCTTATCCATGAACGCTTTTTTCCATTCATCTTCAGACAGATATTTATCGGGGATAACCGTGATTTTCATCAAGTTTAATCTTTCCTCACTAGTTTAGCTGACATGCCATACAGATAGCAAGTTAATGAATCGTTTACCCAACTAGATAGAAGTGTCATCGATGAGCAAGCTAAGCACAGCTTATTTTGGAAATTTTTTAAATGAGAAATAATATTCATTATTTTAGTTGAAATATCAATTATTTATAAAGTTTGCTGTAGAAAGCTAGCACGAAACTAGAACGTATAGGAAAGAGTTTTACAGATACTACAAACGGAGAACTAAGTATATCAGAAACATTCACCTAAGTGGAAAAGGGTAAAGATAAGATAAAGGAAATGAAATTAAATGAGAGATAGAGAAAAAGGTTATACAATTCGACCAGAATTAAGAGAATGTTAGTTCTTAGAGAACTTTAAATATAAGGAATTGAAAATTGTAAATAATATGAGATTAGAGAATAAAGTTGTATTAATAACAGGATCTTCGCGTGGAATAGGTAGAGCAACCGCACTTACGTTCGCTAAAGAGGGAGCAAGTGTAGTTGTAAATTATTCTAAAAGTAAAGATCAAGCAGGAGAAGTTCTTGATAAAATCATAAAAATGGGACGGAAAGCTATCGTCGTTAAAGCAGATGTCTCAAAAAAAGAAGAAGTCTTTAAAATGGTAGATAGAGCATTTAACGAATTTGGCAAAATAGATATACTTGTGAATAATGCAGGGAGCGCAGTAAATAGTCCTAGTTACCTAGAAGCTACAAAAGAAGACTGGGATTATGCTATGGGAATCAATGTCTATGGTGCGTACTACTGTATCCAAGCAGTGGCACCAAAAATGATCGAAAGAAAGTACGGTAAAATTATCAATATATCTTCAATTACAAGTTTAGGAACACCTGGAAAAATAAGTTCAAACAGCGTCTCTTATGCGCCTTCTAAGGCTGCACTTAATGTTCTTACTAAAAGATTATCTTATGTTCTTGGCCCACATAATATAAATGTGAATGCTATAGCACCTGGAATGATTATTACTGAAACCATGAAAACGCGTATGAACAATCAAGAGGGATTCAATAAGGCTCTTGAGGACATAAAAAGTGTCACCTCGCTTAGACGTTATGGTGAACCTCAGGATATTGCTAATTTAGTTTTATTCCTAGCTTCAGACGAATCAAATTTTATCACAGGTCAACTAATACTTTGTGATGGTGGAAGATTCGATTACTTAAGTCACAGTATGTAATCACCATTTTACGCATCTGCGGATAACTTAACAAAAAGTAGATTGAAAATGGACGACAACCCGAAAGTGGACGACTATTTAATTGGAATCGACATAGGCTCAACCAACATAAAAGCGGCTATTTGTGATACGCGAGGAAGGGAGGTGGTGGTAGAGGCCATAAAGCTTGACGTTGAGCAACCTTATCTTGGATGGGTTGAAAGGGACATGGATGTGATGTGGAACTGCACAAAGCATGTGATCCGGCAGTCCCTGAACAAGTCCAAGATAGATCCATCTTTGGTTATCGGTGTAGGGGTAACAGGACAGGGTGACGGCCTATATCTCTTGGATAAAGAAGGGCAACCTGTGCGTAAGGGGATTTTGTCTATTGACACTAGATCAGTCGACATCGTAAGAGAATGGGAGAAGAATGGTAAGAATGATACAATATTTCCAGTAATTGGGCAGAAGGCTTCTTCGGGTAACCCGATCAGCATCTTGGCATGGCTGAAGCGTAACGAACCTCAAAACTATTCGAAGACAAAATGGATCATTTTTTGTAAGGATTACATAAAATACAAGCTTACAGGCGTTATTTGCACCGATGAGAGTGACGCGGCCGCAACCCTTACTGACGTAAAAACAAGAAGATATTCTGATAAAATCTTCGAAATTCTAGACTTAGAGGAATGTAAGGAAAAACTTCCTCAAATTGTGCCAGGATGGATCAAATGCGGGGAAATAACCTCAAAAGCTTCAAGTGAAACCGGACTAAAAGAAGGGACAGCAGTTGCATCCGGACTTCATGATACTGACGCCACCGCTCTCGGTGCAGGCTGCTTCGAACACGGACAATTGCTTGTTATTAATGGCACATTGCAAATAAACGAAGTGATAATTGACAGACTAATACTGGACCCAAACAAGAAATGTGGGACCAGAGTCACTGGGATTCCAGGCCGATGGATAATCGCAAACGCTTCATCAGTAGGAGTTACAAACCTAAACTGGTTCATTGATCAATGTGGAAGCCAAAATCGATTGGAAGCGGAGAAAATGAACATGACGACACATGCATACTGTGATAGACAAATAGAGTCTATTCCAGCTGGATCAGGAGGAGTTTTATATCATCCTTTCCTCTACGGCTCATATTATTCACCTAACGCAAGAGCAGGCTTCTACGGAATAGATGGCAGGCATTCGCAGAAGCACCTGCTGAGGGCTGTTTATGAAGGTGTCGCTCTCTCGTCTTTTAAACAAATTGAAAATTTAGAGAAAGTCGTCACTATAAAAGAAGCGAGGATCGGAGGTGGTGGAAGTAGAAGCAGAATCTGGGTCCAGATATTTTCAGATGTAATGAATTTCCCGATTAAGGTACCACGTAGTAGCGAGTTGGGGGCATTGGGAGCTATAATGATCGCTGGAATCTGCACTGGAGTCTACAGAAACCATGAAATTGCTGTGAGAGAAGCCACCTCAGTTTCTTACGAATCGATACCGAATCCGGAGAACGTACAAAAGTACAGATCAATTTACAAAATATTTAAGGAGTCAATACGCAGAATGTCAAAAACATGGGATGAATTAGATACTTTTAGGATTGTTCAAGGACGGAGCTAAGTTTATAAACGTAAACAGCTATTGTATTCAGATAAAATTGAAGTATCCCTTAGGATTCACTATACTATACCAAAGGAGTGTTTTGTTTTGTCTGACAAGAATTTTGTGATTGCACTTGACGCAGGAGGAGGTGGTGCAAAGTGCGCTGTTCTGACAACAGAAGGAAGAATCATCGGAGATTCTATAAAAGAATGGAATCGCAAGACTTGGGATCCTAAGACAGGCTGGGATGCCTTTAAAAGTGCAATACGGGACGTTTTAGAAAGGACGCATTTAAACCCATCCCAAATCTTAGCTGTCAGCTCTACCGCATTCAGGGAGGATATCGTTCTTATCAACAGTGAAGGGGAAGAAATTCCCTTTTCAACTGACAAAAGAATCTTTGATATAGGTAAGGATTTACAAGAAAGATTTGGAGAGGAAATTTATCAAAGATCTGGGCATTGGCCAGTAGCACCTCTAATGCCTCCTCCAAAGTTGCTATGGCTAAAGAAGTACAAACCAAACTTATTCAATAAAGTCTCCAAGATGCTCATGGCGAGCAATTGGATACTATATAAATTGACTGGGGAATATGCCTGTGAACCTTCTAACGCTGGGTCTTCTTGCTTATTCGATGTTTTCAAAGGAGACTGGAACTGGAATGTTATCAACGAAATTGGGTTACCCGAAGAGATATTTCCAAAAGTGCTCAACAGTTCCCAAATCCTAGGAAAAGTTAGCCAAAAAGCTTCATTTGAAACGGGTCTAGCAAAAGGAACTTTGGTAATAATGGGAGGAGCTGATGCGCAATGTGGTGTCCTTGGTTCTGGAGGGGTCGACATAGGTGACACCGTAGCCGTAGGAGGAACTACAACACCTATCCTTATGGTGACCGACGCCCCTATTATTGACAGAAAAAGACGGACATGGTTTGGTAATCATGTTATTTCAGGGAAGTTCTTTTTAGAAAGCAATGCAGGAATCACAGGTTGGGCTTACAGATGGTTTAGAGATAACTTTGCCGAGCTTGAGACGATGACGTCAAAGGTTGTTTGCACAGATGCATATGAATTCTTGAACCGTGAAGTCGAAGCCGTACCTGTTGGTCATTCGAAGGTATTAGCATTCTTGGGCTCGACAATAATGGACCAAAAGAAATTGATTCTTCCACAAGGTGCGATTGTAGGACTTGAAACTTGGTCATCTGAACCCACTAAAAAGGCAGAAATTGCTAGGGCAGTAATCGAGAGCACCTGCTACGCTATTAGAGCAAACTGCCTTCAGATAGAAAATATAGCGAAGAAGAAAATCGAGAAACTCGGATTCTGTGGAGGGAATTCAAGGAGTCAAATATGGTGCCAAATATTAGCTGATATACTTGGCAGGCCGGTTATGGTCCCTGAATCAAAGGACTCTACAACTGTAGGCGTAGGGCTTTGCGCGTCCGTTGGAGGAGGAAAGTACTCTAATCTGTTGGAAGCTGAGAAGGTGTGCGTTAAAACAAGATCAGTTAATCCCGTTCAAGAAAACGTCAAAATATATGACAGTCTTTATGTTAGATGGAGAAAGGTATACGACAAGATTTTAGAAATTTCCAAGCTATTAGATAATTGAAATGTACGTCATTCCATCCGATTCTGACTACAATTTTCCAGAATAGGAGACAGAATGTCATTGATTGCATACACCTTCAAGCTACTAAATTAAGGGGCTATCTCTTCTTTCCGCTACCCTTCCATTTTTCATATTTAAGTCCAAAACATGGAATCTACTTTGTCGTTTGATTTAGCGTTTTATTACTTAACGCGCGTATTCTAGAATCATGGGCAAGTACTTTTCTGAAAACTTTGTAATCATACTTCATTCGTATAGTTTTATCTCAACGGACTTGAGCCTGCTGCCCATAGCCTTAAAGCTATGATCCTCCCAGCTGTCAAAGATTATCAGTTCACCAACCTTAACATTAATCTCTCTGCCACCGCAGACCATGGTGCCCTCACCTTCAATTATGAAATTAAATTGTCTCTCTTTGTGAGAGTGAACAGGCTTTGGCGCAAATGAGTCAGGCTCTATCGTAGTTAATGTTATCCCTATTTTTTCAGACTTGAAAAGGTTCTGGTAATTGATAAAGCCTTTTTCGCCAGGTACCTTATTGACATCGACATCCTTTTCATTAATTATCTTCATACCTCTATTCCACCAACTTCTTAAAAAAGAAAAAAATATTATCCTTTACACACTGCACCTAACTTCGACCAGAGGCAGCAGGTTTTTGTTCAGGTTGATAGGGGTGTTTAATTAATACTTCCTCTTTGACTTTGCCTATTCCCAATCCAGGTTTGGTTGAAGGTATTATGTAGCCTTTCTCAATTTTTATTGGAACCTCAACAATTTCTGCGTGGAAGCCACTCATGGTTTCGATGCCTTCTTGTGCAAGGAAGTTTGGAACTGTCACATCGAGCTGTATGTTTGCTGCAGCGGCCACAGGGCCACAGAACATCCAGGGTGCTATCTGAGTATAGTATGCTTCAGCCATACCTGCTATCTTCTTAGCCTCGAGTATCCCGCTTAAGCCAACATTGACTTGTATAATCTGTGCAGCCTGTTTTTCGAGTAGAAGACGATAATCCCACTTCGTGGATAGCCTTTCGCCTGTGGCGATGGGAACATTTGTATGTTGAGCGACCCTTGCCATCTCATCTATGTTTTCTGGTGGAACTGGTTCCTCAAACCATAATATGTCGTACTTCTCCAGAATTTTTGCTAATTTAATTGCACTATAAGTATTGTATTGTCCATGAGTGCCACATCCTATATCACAGTTGTCACCAACCGCATTTCTAATATTCTTGAATACAGCATCAGCGTATCGCAGCTCCTTTAGAGAGATTTCCCTAGGCTGCGGTGCAATAGGTGGTAGAGGATCAAGCTTGAAGAGTGTAAAACCCTTCTCTACTAACTTTAAGGCCGCAGGTCCCGCCTTTTCTGGTGGATCTCCAGCAGCCCAATCGTAAAGATATGTATAAGCTCTTAACTTCTCATTTTTATTGCCACCAAGCAACCTGTATACTGGTTGGTTCAACGCCTTCCCAACGATGTCCCAGCAAGCCATCTCGTAGGCGGCTATGACCTGACCTGTGAGGATTCCGGGATGTTGGAAAAAGTGAGCAGAATATTCTTTTGTTGATTTATATAACGCTTCCCAGATCCTTTCAATATCGAATGGATCCTGTCCGATGACATATTTTTCGCTAAGCTCTTGAATCAACTGAACTAGAGTGTATTGTCTCAAGAATGATGCGTTACACTCGCCCCAGCCTTCTATACCCTCATCGGTTGAAAGTTTTAGAAAAACCCAGTTGCGTCCGCCACGATAAGGTGGCGGAACTCCAACAATGTAGGTCTTCACATCAGTTATTTTCATGTTTTCCTCTCATAGAACCCTCATATATAATATTTATTAAATACGGAACTGATTTGTGAGACAAGTTCACATCGCATTTAAAGATTGGCTTCCATATTCTAAAAAAGGTCAAGAGAAAGAAAAAAAGACTTATATGCCAATTCTCAAGTGTACGTATTCATGAGAATAACAGAAGTTCAGACATATGCTGTTGAGAATCCTCCTCCACATTATGGAGGACTAAACTGGGTATTTGTAAAACTAGTGACGGGCAACGGAATAGTAGGCTTCGGCGAAGCCTACAGTGTACCGTTTAACCCTCAAACTACGATGAATCTGATTAAAGACGTCGGTATAAGCGATGTTATTGGCTCTGATCCTTTCAAGATAGAAAGTCTGTGGCGGAAACTATACACTAGAATGTACACGGAGCATCCTGATCTGACCATGTTGGGAGTGATCAGCGCATTTGAGATGGCATGCTGGGATATTATAGGCAAAGCCTTGGATCAGCCTATCTACAATCTACTCGGGGGGAAATACCATGAAAAGCTGAGGTCTTACACTTACATCTACCCGTACGCAGCTGGTGAAGGTTTGTTCGATGACCTAGAGCGTTTTGCACAAAGGGCAATGGAATATGTAAAGCAAGGCTTCACCGCTCTTAAGTTCGATCCGCTTGGGCCTGCAGTATCTTCTCCTGAGCAACCTTCATTCGAAACCCTCCAGAACGTAGAAGCTATTGTTAGAAGCGTGCGTGAGACCGTCGGTGAAAAATGTGATATAATGATCGGAACCCATGGCCAGATGACGACCTCTGGTGCAATCCGGTTGGCTAAGAGGCTTGAGAAGTACGACCCGTTGTGGTTTGAGGAGCCTGTTCCTCCAGAGAACGTTAAGGAAATGTCTAGGGTTGCCAGATCCACAAGCATACCTATAGCAACCGGTGAAAGGCTGTCAACTAAATATGAGTTCGCTGAACTCTTGGAGAAGCAAGCAGCATCGATTCTACAGATGGCCCTTGGACGAGTTGGAGGGATCCTAGAAGCCAAGAAGATTGCTGGGATGGCGGAAGCACATTATGCGCAGATTGCACCGCACCTATACGCCGGCCCAATCGAAGCTGCCGCGAATATTCAAATTGATACCTGTAGCCCCAACTTCTTAATTCAAGAAGGAATAGAAACGTTGGGTGGATTTCACACCGAAATTCTAAAGGAACCTATACGGTGGGAGAATGGCTACATCATACCGCCGACTAAACCTGGCCTCGGCGTGGAATTAAACGAGGAAGTTGTAGCACAACATCCAGCCTATTAACCGTAGAATTATAGGTTAGGGTTTAACGCCTAAATCGGATATAAGTAGCTCTTCCTCCCGTTGCGAGTCAGGTGTACCACCATACAGTAATACATGGAATGTTCACATTTTATACCATAAATCTGTACTCTATCAAGGAATCATATTTATATACTTAAAATAGAAGGAAATTCTTCGAATATATAAATGAAGACTTCCAATCCAGCTTATTTGAGATGGTTAAACATCATTGCTTATTTGCTTACTGTGCTAGTTAACGACTTAGCCGGTAGTACCACGATTCTGGGTGGTAGAAACACGGCTCAAGTTTCTGATGCGAACCCAACACTAGTAACTCCTGCTGGCTACGTGTTCTCTATCTGGGGCGTCATTTACATCCTGTTAGGGGTTTTTGTAGTCTTTCAAGCATTGCCAGCTGAGCGGGGGAAAAACTTTCAAAAAAGTATTGGCCCACTGTTTATCTTGAGCAGTGTATTAAATATTATATGGCTTTTCCTTTGGCAGTTTGAGTTTCTTAGTCTGTCCGTTGTTATCATGTTCCTGCTATTGTCAACTCTGATTTCGATATACCTGCGTCTTAACATTGGAAAATCTAAGTCTCCGATGCGTGAAAAACTGGCTGTTAATCTGCCTTTCAGCGTTTACCTAGGTTGGATCACCATCGCATCTATTGCCAACGTATCTGTCACGCTGGTTTCAATTAAATGGAACGGATTCGGAATAAGTCCAGAGACATGGGCCATCCTAATCATAATCGTCGCCATGTTGATAGCTCTACTCGTCATAACAACAAGGAAAGACGTAGCATATGGACTAGTCATCATCTGGGCGCTAGTCGGCATCTCCGTAATGCAAAGCGGAAATCAGAGCATAGTCACAACAGCTGGAATAGGTGCAATTATCTTAGCAATATCATTGATTGCCATTGTCGTTTTTGTGAAATTCAAGCGTCGATGAATTCCCTTAGGATTGCAAAATGGTGGACTCTTAAGAAGCATAGTTCGATCAATGTATTGGATTTGGGGTAGTGCGAGCTAGTGGTTGATCAAATTTTGTAGTCTCTAGATGACCCCCATTACTCAATTTTGGGTAAGGAGGATTTTGAGGATGTAAAATGTATCATTATCACTGCTTGATCAAGTTTTGTATATTTGGCAAACATTTTGAGACCTCCGTATCTAATTGCTTCCAAGACCAAGGACATTTCACTGCGAAAGATAGATTCACGCCAAGATGCCCTACCAAAGATGGAACCTCCAGATATGTAGCAATACACGTTAAGAAAGAAACTTTCTCCATCGTCTTCCTTCCATTCAGCCAGTATTTCATCACGCATAAAGTGTGTGTAGATCCTTGATATCTGTTTACTATTGTAATCGAGTTCGATTGTAAGAAAAAGGTCGCCTGTGGTGTCAGAATGAGTAAGCGTGTACCTTCTATGTAAAATAAGAATTTCTTGCGAGGCTCCTAGTGCAAACAGGACATGCAGTTTTTTCGGATCGAGGCGACCCAAATTAATATTTCCTCTTATGCTAACTGATTAGTAGGAAGTCAAACCTAAGACTTCTAGCGTCTTTTCCCATAATTGTTTTTGCAATTGCCTATCTTGGGATATTTGTGGGGTTGTTTTTTCCTGTTTCTTTGAAAAACATTTTCCAGTAACATTGCTTACATCTTCGGACGAGGCCATATAAAGAGAAGTTTCAGCTCCCTTCTTAGGACTAACCTGCATGGGACGGAACAGCTTGAACATTATGGAAGATACGAGGCTTCCGCTGTTTATTCCAAGATTTGTTGCAACGAAGCCGGGTAAAACTACGTTGGCAGTTACTCCAGTACCCTCAAGCTGGCGTGCAAGCTCATAGGTGAACATGGTGACCATAAGTTTGGCGTTGGCATAAACTGATGGCCCTGAATGGTCAAACTCTTTTTCACCTTTTAGGCCGTCAAGATCGACTTGCCCATTCTTTTGTAGCCCTGAGCTCAAATTTATTATTCTTGAGGGCGCGCTAGACTTGAGCAAGGGTAAAAGTTCATGTGTAAGCAGAAACGGCCCAAAATAGTCTACGGCTAAAGTCCTTTCTAGACCCTCAATTGTTACTTCTCGGGAGTTGAAGGCTGCTCCCGCATTGTTAATCAGCACATCCAGCCTATCATATTTGCCTCTGAATTCCTCGGCAAATTTTCGTATCGAATTCATCAACGAAAGGTCACAATTCATAAGGTCTATGGAACGGTTCCCGCTTTTGTTGATTATTTCAGCTCTAGCTTTTCCACCACGTCCCATGTTGCGCACCACCATTACGGCGTGCGCGCCCATCTGAGCTAAACCCAAAGCAGTCTCTTTTCCAATACCCGAGTTGCTTCCCGTTACAATGCAAACCTTACCTGTCATTTCATTCATTTTTCATTCACGACCCTGATTTTTGATTGCAGCTGCATTTGAAATCTTGAGATTCTTTTACTCATTCTATTCAGCTCAAACAACATATTTAGTCCCTTTACCAGAATCTTCAACGCATAAGCTAATAGAATCAAATAATAAAGTAAATCGGAAACAAAACACATTTTTGGCAGTCAACTATACGGCCGTCGATGAGGTCCAATTAAGACCTGATATAACAATGTTATTAGAAAACTAAGAATGTATTCTAATACCTAAACCTAATTATTCTCAGAAAAATTGGATCAATAGGGCTATTTCCATTAAAAGCTCTTTTTCACTATCTGAATGCGTTGCTGGCTGAATATATCGCTATAACTCCTTCCAGATCCCTCACAGCTAACTCGGGTGGGAAGGGAACTTCCGAATTCTCTTCGATGCTTTTTTTAAAATCCCTCATCATCCCATAGTAGACATCCACATCCTCAACAGGCAATGGGTTTCCGTTTACGATAAGCGGCCCATAAGGTCTCTTCAACCTCAACCTTACGTCTTCTACTATGCTTCCCCCATCACCAACAACTTCAAATCTTGGTAGGGCAGGAGGATTTGGGTAATTCCAGCTGTAGTAGAACATACCATAAGCACCAGCCCTGAACCTGAACAGTGCCATGGTCGTATCTTCACCCTCTAATATCTCCCCTGTTCTGTAGGTGAAGGCCTTGACTTCTAAATACTCTCCCCCGAAGTTAAGGAAAGTATCCATAAAGTGGATTCCTCCATCTATTAGGTTACCACCTCCCATCTCTCTCATGCCGACCCTCCATCCTCCTCCACCCCACCTTTCCTGAGCCCTTACTATAATAGAGTGAACCTTTCCTATTTTTCCTTCACTTATCAGTTTCTTTGTCATACTGACGGAGGGGTCGAAAAAGCACTGTTCCATGACCATAAACTTCCTCTTCATCTCCTTCGCGGTATTCACCATTTCCCAAGCATCTCGAACCGTTGTGGCAATAGGCTTCTCGACTAGAACGTGTTTCCCCCTCTTCAATGCCTTGACGGCGATCTCTTTGTGCATGCTGTGAGGCAACACTATATCTATCACATCAGCAGGAGAATTTATTGCTTCGTTGATGTCCGTGAATGACCTCTTCAAGTGAGAATATTTGGAGCACTCCTCTAATGCTCCTTCAGTCCTGGCAAAAGCACTTACTTCCACGCCTAACTTTTGAAGAGCTTCAATGTGTACTTTACCATATCCCCTACAACCCAAAACTAGAAATTCCATATGGTTCCAATTTCTTAGCTTTATTTAAATTTTTATTAGAAAACTGAATCTTCAGAGATTTACGTTAGATCATTTCTACATATACGAAACCAATTAATAAGATGCACCAAAGAGATAAGGATATCCCCCTTAAAGTGTGCCAACAGTTATCCATTAACTAAGGTGAACCTATCGCTTCCTTAATCCACTTGACGAGTGTTTCATATGTTTCAACTCCTTTTCACCTCAGATAAACGAAAGTCAAAACTAATATAATCCTCATCGTCGGTACTTACCAACAGTAAATAGCCAATACGATAAAAATAGAAATGCAATATTCACAGTTCCTCTAAAAATAATAGAGCCAATGTGACGTATGTTTAAAGCTTCTGAGAAGTCGGTCGCTCAGCTCAGGGCAACTTTGTTTGTATAAATCTTAATAAGGGGTTGGGTGCTTTTATAAATCAAGGTGATAGATTTGAGAGGATACATAGTCGATATCGAGAAAGAAACAAAAAAGAACGCTGATTTCCGTCATGTACTTTATACGGGGAAGCACAGCCAGCTCGTGCTCATGAGCCTCAAGCCCGGTGAAGAAATAGGTGAGGAAACGCATGAAGATGTTGATCAATTCTTCCGATTTGAGGAAGGGAAAGGTAAAGTGGTTATTGACGGCGTAGAACACCGTATCAAGGACGGAAGCGCGGTCATCATCCCATCGGGTGCCAGACATAACGTTGTCAACACCTCTAAGCTCGTGAACCTCAAACTTTACACGATCTACTCTCCGCCTGAACACCAGGACGGCGTAGTGCGCCGTACCAAGAAGGAAGCGATGACTAGCGAAGAACACTTTGACGGAAAAACCTCAGAATGATAGGCGATAATGTAGAAAAGTATAACCACCTCCACTTTTTTCTTTAAATTCTTATAAACTTTCGTTATTGCATTTTGTAAAATTAAAATTCTACCTTTATCTTTTTCTTTTATGATGCAGTAAAGGAACTTGAAACTAATTTGCACAAAACGATTCGTAAAGCAGTGTTGGTTAATTTTTTCAATTTTTTGTCAAACAATGTTTGGCCCATATCAAATTTTTGGAATTGTTTTGTAGAATATGTTAAAGACGGTTTAACTTGTTTTTTCTTATTAAATTGAATTTTCTGTAATTCTCTGGAAGGGAGATAAACGAGAGTAGATATATTAGTTAGAAATGTGGTATGGAAGAGATAGAAATGCTCATTGTAGGGATAAGTGGAAGCCCTAGGGTTGGGGGTAATACCGACATGATATTGCAGGAGGCTTTGACTGCTGCAAAGGAGGAGGGTGCAGATGTTAAGTTAATACGCATCTCCGACTACAGTCTCCAACCATGTAACGCATGCAGGACTTGCTTTAACACTAAGGAATGTGTTATCGATGATGACGGCGAGAAGCTCTACCAGGAGATTCTCAAGGCGGATGGCTTCATTCTTGGCAGCCCCTCCTACTTTCAGGGTGTGACGGCGCAGATGAAGACATCCATAGATAGGATAGGCTACCTCGCCCTAGCACGGGAAAAAAAGGACTTCGCAGGGAAGGTTGGTGGTGTCATCGCTGTCGCCCGTCGCTCTGGTGCAGCAAGAACCTGTGACCAGATGATCATGTTCGTAACAGCAGTCAGGATGATAATCCCAAGCGGTGGAAGGGCGTTCGCCATAGGTAATAAGAAGGGGGAAGTCGCCAAAGATAAAGAGGGCATAGAAGGTGTAAGGTACATGGGAAAGATGATGGTAAAGACTATCGGACTATAGCCGCGACCGATAGCCTGAGAAAGAGCAAAAACACGTGAACACAAGGCCTTACGATTAAATTCCTCTAAGAAATGATGAACCAAGGATTTGGACGCTCATCTCTGAACTTTAAATGTGGTGGTCTATTCTAATAAATAGTATCGACAGCTACTTTATTGATGGATTCCTCGAATTCGAAGCATGCAAATTCATTCTCATATGGTACTTTAGGCTGTACTTGCTCTATTTTTTTGAAAATTTAGCTATTATATTACCTGTAATAGTTTAAAGTTAATTCTACTAGAAAACCTAAGATAAAAATCTATCTTTCAGTTTCTCCATGGCGATAGAATAGAGGGTAGACCTTTGCAAATTCCTCAATAAAAGACGTTGATATTGATAGAGAAAGTATAGTAATATAGAATTGTGACGTATTCAAATTTATTAAGTACTAGTTAGTTAATGTCTCAACAAAAAAAGTGAAAGGAACACTTATTATAACTCCAGATACAAGGAAGAAAAATTTTTCAAATATATTTCGAAAGTAGAGTTTATTACAATATAGTTATACTGAACTTCTGAAATATTTCTGAATATATCTAACAAATTTATATATATTTACTTATACATGCCTACTAGTTTGCGAATGAACAGCAACCGTCTATTATTCTTGAAACTTTTAATCCATATTTTAATTTTCAAGTATTATTGCCTTTTTAATTATAGAAATTGTTTGAGGTTTCGATTATTCTATTTTATAGTAACTTGGCAGGTATCTTAAAAGAATCCATGTTAATAGTAATGGTGGAAGTGAAAACAGGATAACCATAGCGGAAACCTGCCCCCACGAACCCATTGCTCCTTCGACTGCTACTGGCAGAGTATACGCTTTGAAGACAGTAAGAACAAATGCTAGGAAGAATTCATTCCATACTGAGATAAAAGTGAAAACAAGCATCGCAAGCACACTTGGAATAAAAAACTTGGAAAGGATCACAGCCATCTACTGCGGCAGATTCTTCACAACTGATAGGTACTGAGGTAAAGCATTCGATGCATAACCAGATCATCGTGCACGAGGTTATCATCGAATACGTAACAATAAGCGCAATCTGCGTATCATATAGACCTACTATTAACCAGATAGCCAGGAAAGGAATAATGACTGCGACAGGAGGCATAAATCTTAGAGAAGCGACATAAAATTTCAAGTACTCTCTTCCACGAAAGTTTACTCGAGCAAAGATATACGCCAAAGGGACACCGACCGCAAATCCTATAAGTAATGCACCTGCATCAACTATCACGCTGTTTTTTAAACCGGTAAGGAGCCGCCCTGTTGATAAAACATTTAAATAATTGGCTAGGGTCGGTTTAAAGAAAAATTTGAGAGTAATAATATCCACATTCGATTTGAAAGAACAAAGTAACATCCAAATAATAGGGAATAATATAACGATTAAGATTATTGCAATAATAACGTTGATCGTAAAGTTTTTAATTTTCAAGATTTAATATCTTAAGGATCAGTCAATAACTAAGTGATTTAAGTTTTTCAAGTTCCTAGATTGGAACCAAGCTTTTTACCCAATTAAAATCTAGCGATAGGAGAAAGAGATCAACTGATGCTTAATGTAGTATTCTTAAATTTTAGAGAATAGCTTCCTGAATCTGTTGCCTTGTTCTCTCCAAAGGTTATAGAGAATCTTAGTATCAGTTCCTATATTGAAGTCGGTGATACCTAAATCGATATATTGTTTAATGCTATCTAGGGTTTAATCTGATGCTGACATGTTTACGATTTCGATTTTTCAGGTGCTTATATCGATTTGACCACTTTTAAAGGTTCGAGTCAGAAGTTAAGTACTACCTACGGAAACAATGAACACACTGACTAGGAAATTTATAGCCTTGTTCTTGACACTTTAAAAGAACAGTTTGTGTAGACAGACCAACTAAAAAGTTTCGATGATTTTATAAGGTATCTCTATTTTTAATTAAAAATGTCATGGTTAACTATTTGTAGATAGATCCCATAAAATTGCTTAAACTGGTAAGATTATGATTTTAAGGTAGTTAATCCTTCTGTTTAACAAGATATTCGTGAATTAATTCAGCAACTTGGATTCCACTTTGCATGGCAGGCAAAATAAATGATGCGCCATGTTTAACATCTCCTGCTATGAACACGTTAACAATGTTCGTCCTAAACATTTCTCCGCCACCTTGGCTACTTGCTTTTACTACATCAATAGCGTCAGTTGGAAATGATGGAATTAAACCCGTTGCCAACAAAACAGAGTCAGCTGGTATCATATATTCAGTGCTTTCGATGGGAACAGACCTAGGATGACCTTTTATATCGTTTTCTATTAAACGTGTTCTGACAGCTTTTACCGCCTTCAAATTGCCCATTTCATCCCCAACGAATTCAACCGGCTGAGATAGTTCATCGTATTCGACCCCCAAGGATTGAAGTTTTTCGATCATCCTTCGGCCTGCCGGCGCGTATTCCTTAGTCCTCCTATACATCAATATCACTTTTTCGGCTTTTTTTTCTAAAGCAAGGGTGCAAGCGTCAACAGCCGTAAGCCCTCCCCCGATTACGACTACAGTTCCAGTCAACAGTGGTGGGTGAAAGCTATCTGGGTAACCGAGCTTTTCATAATTATTGTGAATTATCAGGTCTAGCGCATAGTAGACGCCTTTGAGATCTACTCCGGACAGATTCATCCTTCGATTACTCCAGGCACCAGTCGCCAGTAAAACGGCATCATAGTCCTTTATCAGATCAGCGAATTTGACGTCTCTTCCGACCTTTACGTTCGTCTTGAATATCACACCAGCATACTCTAATTGCTTCACGTATTCTCTCACACTTTCCTTTTTTATTCTGTCTTCTGGAATTCCGAAGACAAGTAGTCCGCCAGCTTCGGGCATCTGATCGTAGACATGAACTTCGTGCCCTAAACAGATAAGTTCATCGGCGGCCTTTAACCCCGCTGGGCCAGCACCGATTATCGCCACCTTCTTACCCGTCTTCTCCAGTATGGTTTCCTTTGTACATTTTAAGACGAACGTCATTTCTACCCATTAACATCATTTTATATGCTGTTAAATTTTTTGTTTAGTAATACTTTCATAACTTCTAATGTGCAACATGAATGCTAAGGAAAATGAGAAAGAACGAATACCGACGTTTCTTGCCCATTCAATTGGTTTCGACTGGTCAGAGATTAAGACGAACATCACAAGCATGAAGGAATTAGATAGAATCGAGAATCAGGCGTATGAAGCAAATAACATGGTATCGAATGCCAAATAGGATGTTGGTATCAGGAAAGCTGCTAATATCTGGCAGAAGTGCTATGATAAGCTGCTGGCATTAAAATAACAAGAAATATGTGAACTAGAGAACGGTCAACACAAGATAGGAATGTTCTGCTCTCATAAACCAAATTGTCAAAGACGCAGGTATATATGCAATAAATCAGTTAACCCTTATTTTAAAAATTAAAGTAATCGATTTAAATAATTCCAGGTGGGTTTCGAATAATTATTGTTCAACCGCCAGTAGGTGATTATTCTTCTACTATTTCATATGTTGTCCTTATGTTGGCCGCTTTTTTGAGCATTCCGCCCACTGAACAGTATTTCTCTTCTGAAAGTTCAATGGCCCTTTCGACCGCTTCCTTGCTTATGCCTTTCCCCGTAAGAATGTACTTCATTTCGATATCGGTGTATATCATGGGATCTTCGTCTCGTCTATGACCAGTGACTTCGACTGAAAACTTGATGAGGTTCTGCCTTTTTTTCTTCATCACCAGTACTATATCCATGCCGGTGCATGCCCCTAGACACGCTAACAGAGTTTCCATAGGCGATAACGCGGTACCGTCTCCCCCACTCTTTATCGACGTATCGAAGCTTAAGGTGAGATTATTCTCATCCTTTCCTATAAATCTGAAGTTCCTTTGCCAGTCTACAACTATCTTATTTACAGAAGGCACGTCAGAAATTCTTAAAGTGAATATAAAAATTTTGCTACATGCAGGTACTCATGATGCATTATTTACTTGGTTCAAATTTCGATGTTTGTCTAAACTTTTTAAGGCACTTAGAAATAATCAGCTTGAAGATGATCGGCTTGCAACTTGGGCTTTAGGTTCTCGTTCCTCTGCCTGTACCTGCCAAGCACTCGGTCTGTCCAAGTTGTAATAGCCGTCTTCCGTTAACATTTAAGTATTGCAATTTATGTGGGACCATGTTAAGTCCTAATCGTATTTGGGCTTACGCTTCAATAACATGCTCTTACTTCAATAACAGAATCCCCATGTTAGCTCGCTTCTGTCCAGAATGCGGGCAAAAGTAATATAGGTAATTGTCATCTTACTGCATTGATAGGGAAACGCTGTATAAGGTCGTCACCTAACTGGTTAACTTGACTACAAAACGCTTAGTTATCAGAGTACTTCACGTTGGACAGGTCTTTTCATACATATTTGAACCCATAGCAGAGGATGTAGCGCCCCTGCTTTCCATGTAGGTTAACAAATTCTTCCTTTCTCGAATAACCAGCCATACCGCATCATAGAGGGTATGTTTCTCGTTACTTGACGTTTGTTGAGTTTAGGATCTACGTTGATGCTTTTATAAAAAATTTTGCACTATCATCTCTTATTCAACCAAAACCCAAACCTTGATCGATATTGTTACACCATTGCTTCTCTATATGATAATTTCTGTCCTATTAGTAATAATTATAATAATCTTTGTAGTTATAAAAAAAATAAAAAGTGGATAAGATTAATCGCGAAGAGATAATCTAATATCTTCTATGTTTCTGGTAACATTCATTACAATATACAGGCTTGCCCTCTGTTGGCTTGAATGGCACAGTAGCTTCCTTTCCACAGTCACTACAAGTTATCTTATGCATTTCGCGTGGTCTTCCCCTGTAATTATTATATCCCAATACTCTTCACCCCCATTTTTGGTTTAAAGCGAATAATTTCAACACTGAAATCGACGCTGGAATAGCTATAAAAGACTATATTAAAAAGATTATGTTTATCTCGAGTTTTGTTGGGTTTATTCTCAAATAATATATCTTTAAGTTAACGGATAGACCTAACATTAGTTCCGTTAAAATCGAAAGAAAATCACTATGGAAATCACTAATAAGATTTCACTTCCATTATAGTCTCGATCTTATCGATAATTCTTGCTTATTAAAATTAAACTAAGCTCTATATAGTTTTATCTTTATTTTTTTAGGTAATAAATTTGTTTTATCTGCATTCAATAAATATTACCTTTATTTTGTATACTTGTTGGAGGATTAATGAACTTAAGGCAGAAGCTTAGGATAGGGCTACATGATCTGTTAAAAATTTAGCTAGTTTAACCAAATCCTTATAGCTAAACCTTGTTGCTCGTATTTGGTATGCCAAGCCAAATTAAAGCAATAATCTTCGACTTAGGTGGGGTTTACTTTGCGGATGGAACGGCCAAGGCGGTGAGGCGATTTGAGGAGATATTACATGTGCCAAAGAGTAAACTTGAAAAAATTTTTGGTGGGCATAGTTTAGGTGGAGATTATAGGCTAGGAAAGATAGACGAGAAGAAATTTTGGGAGGCTGCTAAAGGAGAGCTGCACACGGATAATAAAACTATCGGTTACCTAAATGAAATATGGAATTCATCTTACACTAGAAATTGGGGTATGAAGACTTTGATAAGAAAACTTAGGAAATGTTACAAGGTCGCTGTCCTATCGGACAACACTAAAGAGAGGGTCGAATACTTGAACAGGAAATATAATTTGGACAAAGAGTTCGATTGCTACGTTTATTCTTTTGAACATGGTATGTTGAAACCCAATAAAAGGCTCTTGAAAATATTATTTCAGAAATTGAACGTTAAGGATGACGAAGTGATCATCGTTGACAATTCAACCGTCAATGTGGAGTTCTTCAGAAAATTTGGTGTTCAAACTATTCTGTTTAAATCAGTGGGGCAAGTTAAAAGAGAGCTATCAAATCTCTTAAAAGATTCCAGTTTTTCATAATATTTGATCCTTAGTCTGATAACTGAACCATGGATGACATACATCGGCTAAAAAAGAATAAGAATATTTGCTCTTATAATAAAAAGAAGGTGATGGTGGATTTACCTCATGATTTTGAGTTTTGGTTCCACTGCTCTCTTGCGTGCGGCTACTATTACAAGATGTGTATTTAATACCCAATTTTGTAGAACCCTAATAGAACTGTTCTAATGATGTTCTAGTCATATTCTAGTAGTCATGGTGGCTGGAAGTTTGAATAACAATTAGATTATGTATCTTAAAAGCTAAGTTTAACTATTAGATTTACTTACTTCCAAGAACAACACTCTGAAGACGTAAGGATTGTGTATTACATAACGAATTATTGGTTTACCTAATCTTTTTTAATTGGAAAGTTTCTTTATTATGTACTTAAATACAAAAAACTTATATCGGAAATAATAACTAAATCATTGCAGATAGCTTTGAGCACTAAAGGTAAAGAGTTTTACTGTACTAGATGTGCGAAGTACGTTTTACATGATACTTACAACTTTCTCGGATACTGCAATAGTAAGGAGCAAATCGTACCATACTTAGAAGGGGGATGTGAACACTTTGAAGCACTAGATTTGAATAAGGCCTTCGAAGAAAATGGTTGGCTCTACTGTGTCACATGCAGGAAACCGGTTTACTCGATTGATGAGCTAAGAGAGCATGTGGGCGATATTCTGACCTTTCATGTTTATAATGATGAAGTTGCCTCAGAAGAGTCGCCATCTGGAGACTAGGAGACTGTTTTGAAATGGCCAGAGAAGAGCTAAACCTTCTCTTAGGAGGCGCTCAAGGGGCTGGCCTAGAATCAAGTGCGCAGATACTTACTAAGACCTTCTCCTATCTAGGGTACGGATGCTTTTCTGACAGAGAGTATTTTTCCAATATAAAGGGCAGGCACAGTTATACTCATTTTCGAATCTCTTCTTCGGTTCTTCCTACTTCGTTAAATTATCCAGTGCAGATTGTTTGCGCTATGGACGCCGAAACTGTCTTCACGCATTTCGAGGACTTAGATGAAAAAGGTTTCTTAGTTTATGATACTTCAACATCAGCAGCTAAAAGTGTAAACATACCGAGCATAGAACCAAGACTTAGAGAAAGGTTGAGAAATAAATTTGATACGATTGGGATTGATGGCACAATTTCTTCACTTGTGAAGTACCTGAAAGGAGCTAAGAAGGTAAATGTCATCGACCTAAACTATCCCTCTATACTCTCAGAGCTCAGTAAACAATTTAAGCTGATTCCGGCACAAGCGTCACGTTACATAAGCGCGATAATCATAGGTTCGATAGTGGGTATAACAGGGCTCGAAAAAGAAGCCATCGAATTAAGTATCCAGAGCAGGTTTTCCGAGAGACCTGAGCTTGTTGAACATAACAAGTTCGCAGTGAAATATGTAGCCGACTTGATCAAAAACAGGCATGATGCTTCAATTGAATTAGAACCGACACGGCTAAACAACAAAGAACTTATTGTAGCGAGCGGGAATGATATCGTTGCAATGGGTAAAATGGTCGGCGGTTTAAGGTATCAGAGCTACTATCCTATAACACCAGCGGCTGATGAAAGCTTTACAATAGAGACTTATCAGAGGATGAACGTAGATGACAAGAGTCTAGGATCCGTAGTCGTATTACAAACGGAAGACGAAATTTCTGCGATAGCGTCAGCGATAGGGGCTTCAATTGTGGGCGTAAGAAGTGCAACCGCTACAAGTGGACCAGGATTTAGTTTAATGGTCGAAGGATTAGGATGGGCGGGACAGAACGAGGTCCCCCTTGTCATAACCTATTACCAGAGAGGTGCTCCAAGCACTGGCCAACCAACAAGAGGTGGCCAAGAAGATCTTTTGTTCCCATTGTTTGCTTCTCATGGCGAATTTCCGAGGATAGTTCTCTCCTCAGGTGACCATCAAGAAGTCTTCTACGATTCTATAGAAGCGTTCAATTTAGCAGAAAGGTACCAGACTCCTGTCATTCATCTTTTAGACAAGTTCTTGGCGAATTGCATTTCAACTATAGCTATTCCCGATCTATCGAAAGTGAAAATAGAGAGAGGAAAAATCTATTATAAAACGGAAGGTTACAAGCGTTTTAGTCTAGCTAACCCTCCAATATCGCCGAGAGCTTTCATAGGATCCTACGTAGTGCAATATCAGTCTGGGGATGAACATTCGGAGGAAGGCCACATAGATGAAGACCCCGTCAATAGGGTGGAAATGTATGATAAAAGAATGATGAAGCTTGAGCTAGCCGATAAAGAGATCCCATCTGAAACGAGAGCAGTGTACTACGGGCAAGAAGACGCGAACTACTTATTAATAGGATGGGGGTTTACAAAAGGAGTTGCACTTGATGCAATAGGACAGTTAAATGACAAAGACCTTAAAGGAGCGTACTTGAATATAAAGATGTTTTCACCATTCCCATCCAATTACGTGAAGTCGATTATTTCAAAATTCGACAGGGACAAGGTGATTCCCGTAGAGCACAACTATCTTGCGCAGGCATCAAAGGTTATTACTTTAAACACTGGAATAATATTAGACAAGTCGATAGTAAAATACACTGGGAGACCAATATACAGGAATGAACTTTCCCAGGGGATACGACAGATTTTTGGTGGTGAAAAAAGGGTGGTTCTGACATATGGCGCGTAACCCAATTGACTACAGGACAGATGTATGGATGGACTGGTGCATAGGTTGTGGAAATTTTGGCATAGCGGCTTCCATCTACAAGGCATTTGCAGAAATGAATATTGATCCAGCAAAGACGGTGATAGTTTCAGGTATAGGCTGTTCTGGGAAGATGTCGCATTTCGTTAAGGTTAATGGCGTTCATGCTTTGCACGGCAGAGACATAGCTTTCGCTACAGGAATAAAGATCGCGAACCCTGAGCTGACGGTCATAGTTCATGGCGGGGATGGCGATATATTAGGAATAGGAGCCTGCCACTTTGTGGCACTAGGAAGAAGGAACATTGACATGACGGTGGTGATGCACGATAATGGTGTATATGGACTGACTAAAGGACAGGCTTCACCGACTCTAAGGAAAGGTTTGAAGACTAAGTCTCTAGCGGAACCGAACATGTTCAGTCCAGTAAACCCGATAGCGCTTGCGCTCGCATCAGGATACACTTTTGTAGCAAGGGGATACTCTATGTACTCCGAACACCTTAAAGACCTGATAATCGCCGCCGTAAAACACAGGGGTTCAGCGTTCCTCGACGTATTTCAGCCGTGTGTAACTTACAACGACATAAATACAGCAGATTACTACAAGAAAAGGATCTACCGCCTTGAGGAACAGCCGGAGTGGGATCCTGTAGTAAGGGAACAGACAAAAGAAGCCATCGAAAAGAAGGTCTTCCAGGCATGGCATAAGTCAGTTGAAGAGGATGATAAGATTCCTATAGGAACGTTCTATCAGAATCCCGATGAACCGATCCTAGAAGATACATTGAGGGAAAGAATGTCCTCGTACAGGGATGTGTTATTACCAAAACAGGCAATAGCGAGAGACGATGGATCACCGATAATAGACACTGAAATATTCAAGAAATTATTCTCAGACTACATCGTTAAAACCAAAAAGCAATAAGGAAAAAATAAATGATTATCTATATCTTTTCAGAGAGAATTCTTGCATAAGGATCATCAGCTTTTATGGGAAACGGTATTTTTTCTCTTCCTTGTACGAGAATACGCTGCATACTTTTTGTGAAAACGCCTAAGACTTTTGCTTGAATATTGTTCCGATTCATGATTGTTTCGACTTTCTCTTTTTCTTTCGGACTAACACTAGCTAGGATTGTTCCGGTGGACGACATGGATAACAATTGCTCATCTGATAGTTTGAATTGTTTCCGCAGTGTTTGCACCTCTTTACAGATTGGAATCCTATCGAAGTCTATTCTAAAACCGGCTTTGGAAGCTTCGGCCATCTCATTCAATGCAGTTGTTAAACCTCCTTCAGTAGCATCATGCATAGCGTGAACGCCACCAATTCCGGTGAGTAGCAAAGCTTCTCTCACGCAACTCTGCATCGGCACAAGTTTTTCCAATTCTCGCGTTTTTTGAACTCCGAAAATGCCTTTTGCTTTGAGCCTGCGGGTTAAAGCAAAGTTGACGGCAACCTCTAGGCCAAGTGGTTTTATGCAATAAATGCAGTCTCCAGGTTCAGCGCCACCCGGTGTTATAAGCTTGTTTCTCTCAACCGTTCCGTAGGCCGTGCAGACCCCTATTGGGGTTGAGAGCCCTGTGTAGGTTCCGGTGTGCCCTGTCACAATAGTCATTTGAAGTTCATCGATAGCAAGGCAGGTCTGCTGCATGATCTTTTGGAAGGTTTTGGGTTTTGTAGATGGTGGACCCAAAAGGTTAATGGTGCAGAATTCTGGTTTTGCTCCAAAGAGTGCTACGTCTGAGGCAGCATAGTGTATTAGTAGCCATCCGAACCATTTTAGTGGGACATTAATGCAAGGGTCGGTTGAAATAACTAAGTACTTTCCCTGTAATTTGTGTACACCCGAATCAAATCCAGGTGAAGGCGGTACGATTACTCTATGATCTTTCTTTATACAGCTCAGAAGCTTTTTTAATTCTTCATTGGTCAGTTTTCCCATTGCTTAAACATAACCTCGGTTTCTTAAACGGTTTTCCATAACAGTTTGACTCCATCGGTCGTTATTTTAAAGTAATCCATATGAGCGACTGATTGCATCCTTTTATTTTTACCATTCAAATTTCTCCTTTTCAGTTTTCCTTTGTGGAATGGGAATAGGAAAATGTTGCGAGCCTTGTTAAGTCCATGTCTACCGGCTGTCTGGTTACCAAGTGTGAGATAGGTGAAGTAATAAGATTTTTTTGGAGGAAACCGTATCAAAAGAAATCAAGTTTACCTTTTAGTCAAACAAACTAAATCTTATTTTGCGAATCCCATACTCTGGAAAACAGGCTTGGCGAACCTGATTATGACAAACGATATGGGGATGTATATAATATCAACCATCGTGAGAACATCAGGTAAGGCAAAGTAAAAACCAGCGGTCAGGCTCATCGGATGGCTATATCCAAAAAGACCATAGGTATAGAAGAGCCAATCGGGAATCAGAAAGGCAAGTGTCTCATACACGGTTGCGAGCCCCATCACCATCGCAAGTGTTGCTCCCTTCTTTTTTCTCGCCCATCCTATGATGAGCGCTTCGGGCGCTCTTGCCCACACTATTCCGGGTGCATAAATAAAAGGGAAGCCTCTATAAGAAACGTTGTAGAATTCCCCAATAAATGAACCCAAAGCCGTTGAAAAGAAGGCAGGCCAAGGCCCAGCCAAAACGCTCAATGCAAAGTAGATCGGTGGAGCCCAAGTTATCTCCGCTATGGGAGCAGGGAGTGGTATGACCAATATTGTGGAGACAGCTATCAATGCCGAGAACACAATTATTAGGGCAAGGTTTCTTGTCTCAACGGCTCCCTTCGTCTTATTCGTCTGAGCCGCCGTTCCATTCATATGCAAAGAGAATACAGAAAGATTTTATAAATGAATCTATAAACGACTTATATAACGAATCTATATGCTCACTTCTATTATAATAAAGCCCCAATTTATGGAAGTTGTCTAAAACTTAAAAGTATTAGGAAAGTCTAGGCAATATGCCCAGAGGTGGATACGGGTGACCTTAACTGAAATCTGGCCAAAGATAGGAGAATTCGTCTTAGAACGCTATGATGAGAGCGGAGGTTTTAAGATGTCTCCTGTAGATTACCCTAACTCAACGGCAACATACTGTGCGCTATCGATTTTAGCTGATATAGGTGTTGAGTTCGAGAAGAGAAGCAGGTGCACTGAATGGTTAACCAGCCAAAAGATTGACAGCGTGTATTCGCTTTACACTTGCATAAAAAGCCTGCAGGTTTTAGAAAAAAATGAGCAGGCAAAGGAAATTGTCTCCAAAAACCTTGATTTAGTTAAGAAAAGCATGACATTCCCTGAGAAGAGGAGGGTCTATGAATTTGAACAGGAGTTCAAGAAGATAAATTTTGTATCAGAACTTTCTGTAATTGACTCAATCGAATTTAATTTAAAGATTATAAAAGAAATAGTTAATCATCAAAACGTGGATGGAGGCTTTGGCATGATAGGGCACAGTACGATCACCTCAACCTATCACGCTCTTGGCGCTTTGAAATGCCTTAACAGAATTGAAATGATAAACAGAAAAGGATCGCTAGATTATATAAGAAAATGTGAGCGGCCAGATGGAGGATTCGTAACAAGGCCAGAGAATATCCTACCATATATGGAATATACATACTATGGAGTAAAATCATTGGAAGTGTTAACAGAAAGAGTAAAGTTTGGGGGAGAGCATATAAGATTCGTGCTGAACTGTATAAACAAAGATGGAGGGTTCAGGAGAACCCCCATTCTAGGGATATCAAGCATAGAAAACGTCTTCTACGCCACCTCAATACTAAAGAGTTTAAATGTGGAAAAATCTTTTACTAACAAAACTTGAAAGATTTCAACTTTATGAAAACAAAAAATATTCCTAAAATACTAAAAAGATCTCGAACATGTCCCTTTGGAAAGAAAACACGTTAGTGTAACGACAAATTTGAGCATACCACAGGTAGACTTCGAGCGTTACTTTGTTTTCAGTTTTAGGGTTAAGGCGACTAAATTCTCAAATAATATCCTGATGTATCCTTTGGCCTCCTCATCTATTAGCCTACCTTCATCATCAAATCTTTTTGGCGCAAAAGTAACGATTACCTCAGGCATGTTAACGGCGTGCACATTGAGGAAGACAAAACACTGGCGAAGGTGAAGCTGCGCTCTTTCACATCCAATCATCCCCGTAGACGCGCTCATCAAAGCAGCAGGTTTGTCTTTGAAGGAATTATCCACGTAGGGTCTTGAAGCCCAATCAATAGCGTTCTTTAGAACGCCTGGAATAGAGTAATTGTATTCAGGTGTTGCAATTAAAATTGCGTCAGCAGCTTTAATCTTCGCCTTAAACTCCTTCACTTTTTCTGGAGGTTCACGTTCCAAGTCCTGATTAAATGGCGGGATGCCTTCAAGGTCAAACGTTTCAAGTCGTGCATTTTCTGGTAATAGGTCAAAACACGCCTTCAATAGCATCTTGTTGTAAGAACCTTTTCGAAGGCTACCTGCAAAGCCAAAGATAGAAACTGTTTCACCCATAATGTGAACGTCATGCTTATGGCTTAAAAGGATTAGAATTTATTTCTATTCGTTTCAAAATTTATTGGAAATTAACATTTAATAGAGCTCTTTGAATCGGGAACCCTGTCCCTAAATGCTGAATTTATCACTGCATAATCTTACAGGAATGGACCGCAGCTCTTCCAACTCTTTCCTATAAAGAATGTTATGAGCAAACATCATGTTCCAATCCCTTCAAGAATGTCTCTCATTGGTTTATTCTTCTCCAACAAAGGCTATAGGCTCTAACACACTTCAGAAAGAAGATATCCCAAAAAATGTTTCATAAATATTTTAAAAAAGAAAATGGCTCCGTTAAAAACTAAATATCTGATACTTCTGAACCTCTTGAGCTCCGATGGCTGATCAGCCTAGAAATATGTCATCAATAGGATATTTATACGCCTTAGGAGCAGCATTATGCTTTGGTTCAGTTTCCACAGTTGGAAAAGTAGCAATGCAGACGATAAATCCACTATTGTTATCATGTCTATCCTACCTGCTCGCAGCAATAGCACTAACACCTTTTGCAAGAAAATCATCCTTCCCGCTAAAGAGTAGAACTTCCATATTATTCGCGACATCAGCAATATGTGGAGCAGCGATAGCGCCGACACTGTACTTTCTAGGCCTTCAGAGGACATCCGCCTCTGATACAGCTATTCTCTCGAATGGGGAACAAGTATTCACGATCGTTTTCGCCATACTGTTTTTCAAAGAAAGACCGAAAAAGGCGGATTACATAGCCATTTTAATGATACTGACGGGAGTAATTATCGTGGCAACTAACCTTGATCTATCACGATTATTTATAGAAATTTCATTAGGTAACCTTCTAGTTCTCGGTGCAACCGTGTTTTGGTCGATAGACAACAATGTAAGCAAGATCTTAACAGGCAAAATCGAACCAGCAAAACTTTCCCAAGTAAAATCAATCGTTGGATTCTTTATACTAGCTGCAGTCGTAATCGCTCTAAAAACACCCTTGCAAATAGGAATAGGACAGATTCCAGATCTGATACTCATAGGTACAATAGGATTTGGCATGTCGCTATACTTTTTCCTGAAAGCCTTGCAAAACATAGGTACAGTAAAGACAATAGTCGTATTTTCAACAGCTGCAGTATTCGGGCTCTTCTTTGCAGCAATATTTCTACAGGAAGCGATAAGCGTCTACAAGATTGCAGCAATAATAATCGTGATGTCCGGCATCTATTTAATGTATAAAAATGATAATGCAAAACGGGTTGATTTAACACTTTAAACCGGAACCTTATTCAATAATTTTCTTGTAATCGAAATATTTTATAGCTAGCATCGAAAAAGGCTTCTTCAGAACGCCCGATTCTTCTTCCTGCCACTTAACTGAAGACCTTGTCTAAGACATAGTTAATTTTAATCAATTTACTCATTAAATTTAGTTGCAGGCGGTGTTCAACGGATTTCTGTGATATAGATCTCCAACTCACTACTGTGTATTTTAACGAAATTTTTTATTTCATCACAGAATGCAAGTTCTAATAAGACAGACTATAGTAAGGAATATTTTTAAACCCCTACGAACACAGAAAATGAGTGATATTAGATGAGTAGAGATCAATTAATAGGAGTAACATTACTTCTCGCAGGTATCATCGGAATAGTTGTATATGCATGGCTTCTCTTCTTCTGGAACCCTCAAATCATTCTGCAGATAACAGCATTTGTAATAATAGGAGGCGTTCTAGCCGTTCTAGGCTGGATAGGATTTACTCTCGCGACAACTCCTCCCCCGCAACCGATAGAAGAGCTTACGAAGGAAGAACCTAAGACGGAGGAAAACAAGGCAGAATCAACTGAAGCAAAGAGCCAATAAATCTTTTTTATGTTTATAATTTGTTTAGTGAAGAAAAATGAAGATTACTGTAACAGGCGGTGCTGGTTTCATTGGAAGCCACCTCGTCGAAAAGCTAGTGTCCCTAAGAGAAAATGTTGTGGTGGTGGACAACCTGTGGTCAGGAAAGTTGGATAACTTGACTAATGTTCTTCCTAAGATAGATTTCAAGCATGTGGACATTCGAGAGGAAAGTAAGCTTCTGGAATCTTTTGAAGATGTGGATGTGGTAGTACATTTAGCTGCGCTGACAAGCGTCCAAGAGTCAATTGTAAAGCCTCTTTTGTATCGAGAAGTCAATTCAAAGGGAACATTTAATGTTCTGAATCAGTCGATGGAAGCGGGAGTAAAAAGGTTTGTATTCATCTCATCTGCTGCTGTGTACGGCAATCCATTAAGAGTTCCGATAAACGAAAGCCACCCAACGAAACCGCTTTCACCATATGCAGAGAGCAAGCTAGAAGCGGAAGAATATTGTAAATCATATAACACGATAGGAAAGATCAGTACAGTGATACTACGTTTATTTAATGTGTATGGACAAAGGCAATCCTTTAACCAATACAGTGGAGTTATAACTCAGTTCATTAGGAGAATAAGTAGAGACGAGCCTCCAATAATATATGGTGATGGAGAACAATACAGAGACTTCATTTACGTAGGAGATGCAGTCGAATACATATTAAAGGCTATAAAGTCTAACATTCAAGAAACGATAAACATAGGAACAGGAACTAAAACAACAATTAATCAATTAGCGCAGATTATCGCAAAGGTGTCCGAAAAGTCTCATATAGTACCTTTACATAAGCCGGTAAAAGAAGGAGACATACGTCAGAGCACGGCTGACGTTTCTAGGGCAGTCAAATCTTTAGAATACGTTCCCAAGATGAGTCTAGAAGATGGTCTTAGAAAAACAATAGCCTCACCCTAGTCAAGCAAAGAGGTCGGGGTTAGGTTATAAATTTCTGTTGGTAAATCAATAAATATAAACGAACATAAATTCAATATCATAAAAGTGTGGTAATATTTATTATTTTAGATGCTTTATAAAAGGTTCTACAGAATAAGGCACAAATTTGATTTAAAGTGCAAAGACCTTTTTGGCTGATAACACATTAATTAAGGTTTAGTGTAAATGGATATTCTACAGTTGTACTAAAACTTGCTAGGCAAGTTAAAGGAATGGAATCGTAGATTGAAGTTAATGTGCAAGTTTAGATAAAATTATATCTTAAAATTAGTAAACAGTAGTATTAAATAACCATTTTGAAATATATGTTCAAGGGGGCTAACAAATTGAAGGCTATCGTAACTGGCGCTAGTGGTTTATTTGGCTCTTGCTTGGTCGAATTAGCTCTCAAAGAAGGTTTTGAGGTTTACTCTGGTTACTATGAACATCTTGTAAATATTGGCCATCCTTTCAAGTTAAATGTAACTAACTCAGGAGCGATAATGAACACCTTCAGTAGGATACGTCCCGACATAGTTGTTCACGCAGCCGCATTAACAGATGTTGATTTATGTGAGAGGGACAAGGTTTTTGCATATCAAACCAACATTGACGGCACAAGAAACATTATTGATGCCTGTAGAAGGTTCGGCGTATACCTTGTTTACATTTCAACCGACTATGTTTTCCAAGGTGATAAAGGTATGTATAAAGAAGATGATTCATGTAGTCCAGTAAACTATTACGGTAATTCTAAGCTCGAAAGTGAAAAGCTGGTTAAATCTTCTGGTTTAGACTACCTTGTTGTCAGGGCTAGTGTCATATTTGGTTCTAGGCCTGCCCTCGGTAAAGTTAACTTTGCATTGTGGGCTCTAGAAAAACTCCGTAAAGAGGAGACTATTCACATACTTGTTGATCAGTTTATTTCTCCCACTTTGAACTCTAGCTTAGCTGAGATGGTATTAGAAGCTGTTAACAGATGGTTTACAGGCGTTTATCACATGTCTGGTGCCACAAGATTATCCCGTTTTGACTTTGTCACCAAACTCGCGGAAATTTTTGATCTCGATAGACTGCTGATCAGGCCTGCCAAAATGGGAGATATGAACTGGTTCGCTATGAGACCTAATGATTCTTCTTTAGATGTTAGAAAAGCCACTTCCCAACTCAGGCATAAGCCCTTAAATATAGATGAGGCTGTTAGAAGGTTGAAGTTTGAGATGGAAGGCCTTGCTTGATGGGATAATAATTTAACTTGGTCCATATACGAGTATAGGGAACAGCTGCAACATTAAAAGTGGAGAAATCAAAATTCTATTGTTATGGAAGGCTGTGTAATAGACGTTCAAGAAAGAATTGTCGATAGTTTAATAGGCTCAAACTACAAGATAATGTCCAATGATAGCATCGTACTTAAGGGAAGAAGGTTTATTTTGGGTTGAATATTCTTCTGTGATTCTAAGTTCACTTAGTTCCTTGCAATAAAGTATTAGAGACAAGATTTTGATTACTATGGCAAATATAACCTGTCAGCTAATGTATGCGTCTTATTTTTCATAATGCATATAGATTTAAACATCCAGCATCTATTATAATAGGCTATAACAGTATGTCTATTCGGAATAAAGATTTCCAGAATCAAAATGATGTGTACTTACCTAGCGGTATATCTGAAGAACGTTTCCGTAGGCTTGCTGAAAACGCTGACGACCTAATCTTTCTGTATCGTCCTGAAGAGGGGTTTGAGTACGTTAATTCTGCTTCTACAAAGATATTGGGCTATACTCCTAAAGAACATTACAATGATAAAAACCTTTGGTGGAAGATTATTCACCCTGATGACGCCCCAAAATTGGCTGAAATGATGGTTCAATCACCTAACAAAAAGGGGCATATTCGACAAGAGCTGAGATGGAAGCGTAAAGATGGCCGTCTGGTGTGGACAGAGCAGGTTAACATCCCAGTTTCTGATCCCACTGGCAAGTTAATAGTTCTTGAAGGCATAGGGAGAGATATTACAGAGCGTAAGAGGATTGAGGAAAAGCTTAGAAAACATACTGAGCACCTAGAAGAGATAGTCGATGAGAGAACTAAGGAACTTAAAGAAGCAGAAAGGATAATTGCGATAGGGCAGGTCTCGACCATGGTAGGCCATGATCTTCGTAATCCATTACAGGTTCTAGTTAACCTCCTATATCTAGCTGAGACTAGGATTGAAACTCTTCCCCTTGGAACACGAGAAGTTGTTAAGAGGGAAGGCTTAGATCAACTTATAGTAGCTTGCCGCGAACAGATAGATTACATGAACAAGATTGTGTTGGATCTTCAAGATTTTGGCAGGCCAATAGAGCCAGTATTCACAATCATCAACATGCGCCAACTAATAGTTAATGCTCTGTCGATGGTGAATGTGCCTGAAAATGTTAAGGTTGCAATTGACATCAGCGATGGCTTCCCTTTTTTGATGGTTGATTCGCTGATGATGAAGAGAGTGTTCGTGAACCTGTTCAATAACGCTGTTCAAGCGATGCCAGACGGCGGCAAACTTACAGTCAGGGGTTCCGTGGAGAATGATATGGCTCTCATTAGCGTCCAAGACACAGGCGTCGGAATACCTAAGGAGAATTTTCATAAGCTTTTTACTCCTTTGTTTACAACCAAATCTAAAGGTCAAGGTTTGGGGCTTTCCGTCTGTAAACGGCTGATTGAAATACATAATGGTTCGATTGATTTTGAAAGTAAAGTAGGTGCAGGTTCAACGTTTACAGTTAAGATTCCAAGATCTGGTGTAATAAATGAATAAAATTTTATCATGGTTCACACCCTTATATTATATTCTATTAGCAATCTCTATAATAAAGCCTAAAGATACGTTTTTAGATTAGAGAAGTGGAGAGTATAGGATAGTTTGATGCTTAGACCTAAAGTTGTCGTCTTCATACTCAACTATAATAGCTCAGATTTTAAGTCTATAGTCCGCAAATCTATCGAAAGTGCTCTAAGTATCAATCATCCTTCACTGGATGTTGTTGTCATCGATAACGCATCTTCTGACGGCAGCTTTGAAACCATAGAAGATAGGTTTGGAAAGGATATAATTCTAATAAAGTTAGATCGAAATCATGGCTACTCGGGGGGTAACGAGCTAGGATTTAGAAGGTATGATGATAAAAAAGGTTCCCCAGAGTATGCGATCTTCATGCATAATGATTTTATCATCACCAATAGAGATTTTGTTAAAGATCTTATCGGCCTTCTTGAACGGAGTGAAGATATTGTATTAGCTCAGGGATTAAACTTGGCTGGTGACGGTTTTCACGTAAGTGACGCAGGTTATTTTGTGGACTGGAATTTTAGCGTAATTAGAAGATATAATGGAATGCAAGTTTCTGAATGCCCTTACAAAAGCTCATTTATTTCTTACGCTAGTGGCGAATGCTTCGCTTCCAAAGTCAAAGTGATCAGGGAGGTTAAAGGACTCTTCTTCGAGCCCAAACTTTTCGAATGCTGGGACGAATCAGATCTAGCGTTTAATATGTGGAGCTATGGTCTTAAGTCCATTTTCATTCCTATAACCGTCGGCCTTCATCATGTTTCAAAATCCTTCAGAAAGGTTCCAGACCTTACAGAATACCTTCAAATAAGAAATAGATATGTCCTTAGGAGACACTACTTAAGTGGCATGATTAAAGCTCTTTCAACACCTACATTTTTTATGCTATCCTTGCCCTATAGACCATTCCAAGGTTTCAAGGGCAGAATAATCACAAGAGCCTTTTTTGACGCGTATACACAAAATATCTTCTGCAGTTCAGTTAAAGGCTTGTATAATCCTCTAATTGTCATGCCAAAAAAACTTAGTTATGTGGCTTACTCCTCATTCGTACCAAGTAAACTTCGTAGAAAAATACTTGATAGGATTTCCAATCTAACAGTTACTGATGACGATCTTAAGGCTAGCTTAAGGCCCTTCACCGTATTAGCAGATTTCTACATAAAATAAGTATTTAATCTGAGTTCTGTCGCTAAACAACTTAAAAGCATTAGATCAGTTTAATGTTGGGGATTTATCCAAATATCTCCCCCTCGCTTATAACAGGAAGGTGACGGATAGAATAAAATTTAAATCCCTCCTAATGTTCTATAAAACTGGTAATTGTTATGGGATTCTGCTCAAAATGTGGCCAACCTCTTACTGAAGATGCGAACTTTTGTCCAAAATGTGGTGCTAGAACTGTATTAGGTGTTGAAGCAGGTGTTGTAGCCCCTTCTGATGAACTCAGGGAAGCCTTTAACAAGATGGGCCAAGAGATGGAGAAGGCTTTCACTCTAGCAGCTAAGGAAATAGAGAAGGCTTTCGAAACAACTAAAAAGAATATTCAAGAATCAACCGGAAGGGCGCCAATAATCTGCCTACAGTGTGGAGAAAAGAACCGATTCGATTCACGCTTCTGCTATAAATGTGGCAAAGAACTAAAAAGATCTTAGATCCATCCTTCTATCCTTTTTTCTGTTATCCTTGGTTGACATATATTTTGAAGAACAGTGAGAATGATGTAGCAAACAGAAATTGGTAAGGAGTCATCTAATTGCCTGCCAAATTATTTATGGTTTTGGCGTAAACTTTTGTAAAGAATGACCGTTTCCAGGCACTTTTCCCTTCTCCGGTGATGTTATGATGACTTCTCCTACATAGATGCTTCCTTTAGAATCCACACAGAGCGCGTGTGGCACATAGAAGCTTCCTGGCGACAGACGATCATCTGTTCCCCACCTTGAGAGAAGCTCGCCGTCCAAGCTAAAGATGCTCACCCTCGCAGTTTTAACACTGTCCTTAGGCTCAGTTGATATCAGTCTTAAGCCCGTATTATATCCTAACTCACTAACGTAGACTTCCTTATCATGTACGTAAACGTCTGTGGGCCTATTAACACTTCATTCGTTAAGAAACTCTCCTTTGGTATCAAATAGCTGGATGCGAGAATTTTCTCTGTCAGCCACGTATACTATACGGTCATGGACGAATATACCGTGGGGTAGGTTGAACTGTCCCGGCCTTCTTGCTGGTTCCCCCCAAGAACAAATAAACTCCCCTTCCTTAGAAAAAACGTGTACTCTGCAATTTCCGTAGCCATCTGATACATAAATGTTCTGTTCATCATCTAAGGCAATGTCAGTTGGATAGTTAAATGGGCCCGCAGCCTGTTTGATTGTACTATAATCTTTGCCGACACATCCAGTGTTAGAAGGCTGGTTTCTCTTACCTAATATCATCATAAGTTCCCCTTCTGGAGTAAACTTTTTTACGGTATGGTCTCCGTCTGCAGAGAGAAGGAAACTATCTGGTGTAATGCATAGGCCATGTGGCCAACTAGCAAATTCCCTTCCCAAAAACATCTGATAAAGCTTCCGTTGCAATCGTAAACCAAAACAGGGTCAAGTCCCCTCGTAAGAATGTACACGTTGTCTTTTCCGTCAATTGCTAATCCTGAAACTTCGACGGAAGGTGAATAGAAGTGTTTTCCCCATCCTTCTATAACATTATATGTGTAATTCCCTTGTCCAAAAAACATGATCTACCTAAACACCTCAAGTAACATGTTTCTCGTATGTTGTTTATAATTCTTTTTTAATAATATTAGAGGTGTGTGAACTTTCTGTGATAAAGCTTAAAACACCTTTCTAGGCCATAATTCAATTATGACACTAAAGGGTGTTGAGGACATCCTCTTTGACATTTATATAAGGTTACCCTTCTTAGAAGGAATTTCATATACCAAAAATGTTGATAGAAAAGAGGCTCTAAAGCTTATCCAACGGTATAGGAGTGAATTCACTGGTTCAGATAACAGGGAAGTATTTAGGACTTCCGATTCAATACAACTTTTAAAAGACATCCTGAAGCTTGTCACTCCATACTGTGGTAACAAGGTTACTGAAGACAGGATTCTCACCCTTACACCATTTTCAAATGCCGGAAAGTTGAATGAGAGAATCTCTTTCCTCAATAATATCTTCACAACCCTCAAATCGAATAAGGAGATTTCTTCTTTGGCCAGAGATGTTATAAAAAATGTTAAATTGGTTACAGTAAAGCCTCCGTTAAATTCTTCTATAGCTGTTAGTAGCGAGGAACTTAGGCAGTCCCTGTCCAGTATAAGCAAGGGTTTGCACGTCGACGTTGTCTCTAAAAAGGATATTGCAGAGCTTTCAAAAGGTAAAGATTTACTTATTTGTGTTGGCTTTGGTGAAGTTAAAGATTGTATATCACTCCAAGGATCCTTTGAGTTCTTCGAACTTGTGCCAGACAGGTTCATCGGGATATTTGAATCCTTCAAGACCGTCTTAGAAGCGTACCAGACGATCGGAAGAATGTTCAAGGAAAAAGAGCTTGAACTATACGGTCTTTTTTCAAATGTTGAAGATGCAAGCAATATGCTAAATCTCCTTGGAAACATGAAGCTGGATAGAGTTGATCCTAGATCTACAATAGAGGAGGGCGAACTTGAAATTAATGAAGGTATAGAAAGCATGATGAAATCGAATTCGGATTCTAGAGAGTATAAAAGCCTAATTTCTGATGTTATTGGGAGACTTGGGTCGAAATTGGGCCTAGATGAGAAGAGACTATCGACGCTGGTCAGAGATGCCTTAGAGAACGCCAGAACACCATTTTACTTTTCAACCTACATGGTAAACCAGATCGTTGAAGGACTAGAGAAGAGCAAGGCAAAGGCCTCGTTCATGGAATACCTCAGAGTTTCTCGTGATCTATCAAAATATCTTGACATGTTGGGAGAGATCGCCGAAGAACTTTATGAATTCGATCTAATTTTATCTATTTTCAATTTCAAGGAAGAATACCATCTATCCTTCGCGAAGACCGTAGAAGAAGGCATAGGGTTCATCGGTGGAAGAAACATCTTTCTAATTCAAGACGAGCTTAAAGGACAAGTCAAAATACAGAACGTAGACTATTCGATAGGGCGCACGGACTTGGAGATATTTGGTGCTAACACGTCTAAAGTCGTCCTGCTAACGGGCGCTAACAGTGGCGGTAAAACAACCCTACTTACAACGGTGGCTCAAGTTGCAACAATGTCTATGCTCGGTCTTCCTGTTCCAGCATATAAAGCAGAGTCTCCGATAATAAGCATATACCTTTTCAGAAGGAGAACTGTCAGGAAGATAGGCAGTTTAGAACATGCACTAAAATCAACAATTCCAATACTTTCTAGAAGAGAAAGGAAGCTTATTCTGATGGACGAGTTTGAAGCATTAACTGAACCAAAGGCAATCGCTAGGATTGTGGCGGTATTTCTTAACAATCTACCGAAGCAGAGTCTTGCACTGTTTGTCACTCATCTTGCAGGTGACACAATTCCATATCTTAAAACTGAATTTAGGGTTGATGGTATAGAAGCTACGGGCATAGACGAAGAGGGGAACCTTATTGTTGACAGACAGCCTACATTCAACAGATTGGGTACAAGTTCTCCAGAACTAATTGTAGAAAAGCTCCAGAAGACGACAAGAAGTAAGAGAGTCTTTAAAACATATGAGGAAATGCTAGATCTGTTAAGGCATCTAAGAGGAGGTCGTTCTTCAAAATAAAAGCACATAAAGTCTTCAAGAGGAATTAGAAGTATACGTGCATAAAGCTTTTTGTAGTAGCTCGATAAGGAATTCTTGAGCATTCCCTTATTAAGTCTGATATTGTTTAATACACTCCTTTTATCATCTTTAGTTGGCTGGGGTGTTATGTTTTAATGAAGGCTGTGATCCTAGCAGGAGGGTTTGCAAGGAGACTTTGGCCTTTGACAATTGACAGGCCTAAACCTCTTCTTCCTGTTGCTGGTAAGCCCATAATCGAATATTTGTTAGACAAGATTGATGAGCTAGAGATCGAGGATATTACTATATCAACAAATACGAAATTTAAGCCCAATTTTGATGCGTGGCTTTCAAAAAGCGGAAGAAAAGATATTATGATCATAGCAGAAGCAGCTAGAAGCGAAAGGGAGAAGGTTGGAGCTGTAAAGGCTCTGGCAAATTTGACTGCTGTTGTGAAGGATGACTATCTTGTTGTTGCTGGCGATAATCTGTTTACTAGTAGCTTGAGAGATATGATAGAAGTATACAGACAACTGAAAGTTCCTATCGTAGGCTTATATGATATAAGAGATTTTAGGGTCGTTAAGAACTATTCGACTGTTATCATAAACGCTGATAACAGGATCTTGGAGTTTACAGAAAAACCTGAAAATCCTAAGACAACCATGATTGGCACCTGCTTATACATTTTTCCAAACAGGATTTTAACAAGACTGGAAGAATATATTGAGGGCGGGCTTAACCCTGATTCTCCAGGTAGGTTCATAGAATGGTTTTGCAAGAAAGAACTTGTATACGGATATCTTCTAGAGGGTGCATGGTGGGATATAGGTACTATGCAATCTTATAATAACGCAAAAAGGTATTTTTCAAATTTAAGAAAGTAGTGGTGCTATAATGACGGAGAGCTTTTCTGATACTATTCAGAGTTCTGCGCGAGGAGGCATACTTCTGTTTGTAGGATATTTCCTTTCCTTAGTTATCCTTGCAATATGCTCTATTATCGTGGCTAGACTTCTGGGGCCTAATGGCTACGGTCTTTTTGTTCTAGCCTTGGTGGTTCCCAATCTAATACTTTACTTCCTTGATCTTGGTGTCGGAACTGCCTTGACGAGATTCGCCGCGAAGTTCAGAGCCGAAGGTAGAAATGACCTCGCAGCCAGTATATTAAAATCTGGTTTTTTCTATATATTCTTTACAAGTGTAATATTCTCTATTCTTTGTTTCTTATTCTCAGATTCATTGGCCACTTATGTTCTCAACAGGCCAAGTATGGGTCTGTTCATAAAGCTCTCATCTCTTATGATATTGCTTCAGACTTCCTTCAACTATTTGAGTTCTTCTTTTATTGGATTAGATAAAATGGAGGGTAATGCTATAATACTTAACATACAAGCTTTGGTAAAGACTGTTTTATCCGCTTTACTTTTGGTATTAGGTTTTGGTGTGTTTGGCGCATTAACTAGTCATGTAATCAGTTATATCTTTGCTTGTTGCCTTGGTGGAATTTTCTTTTACAAGCTCTATAAAGGATTAGGTAAACCCTCTAATAACAAATTCATTGAAAATATGAGGTTGATGATATCCTACGGGTTCCCCTTATATGTCTCAAATTTGCTTGGCACTGTAATTTCACAAATTCAGCTCTTGATATTAGCACTTTTCGTTTCTAATATGGATATCGGTAACTTTAATGTTGCTACCGGACTACTTACATTAATTAGTGTGCTGACCTATCCGGCTGCCGCACTCTTTCCTGCTTTCTCTAAAGTAAAGCGTGGTACTTCTGAACTCAATAGTCTGTTCAAATTTTCTGTAAAATATACTGCCATATTTGTAGTTCCTGGTACGTTGATTACTGCTATCCTATCAAAAGATATCGTATTTACTCTCTATGGGCGAGTCTATACTTCAGCCCCTCTTTTTCTTTCTCTTTATGTTCTAACTAACCTATACGCTGGCTTTGGGTCTGTTGTCATTAATTACATAATTTATGGATCTGGTGAAACAAGAATTTCTCTATACAGTGGTTTAATTAATATGATTATTTTTCTACCACTAGCTTTTCTTCTTACAAAATTTTACGGTGTGCCTGGATTTCTTATTGCAATAATAATTTCATTTACCTGCTCTTTTGCTTACAGTTTATGGGCCATTATAAAAAAGCTTCAAGTCAAATTTGATCTGAAGTCGTCTTCTCGAATATATTTGGCGTCTATCTTGTCAGCGATTCCAACTCTGCTCCTTTCATTGTATGTCCAATCAGCCAGCCAGCAGTTTTACTACAGATTCTTGGGTTTAATTCTGTATGCATGTGTATTTGTTTTCCTCTACTTAACGCTGCTGCCTGCAGTTAAGGCTATAGAAGAATCTGACATAGAAAATTTTAGATTATTATTAAAAAGAATTAAGTTAATCCAGCCTCTGATAAATCTTGTGCTGACTTATGAATCTAATCTCATTTCAATCTTCAAAAGAGAGTAATGGGTGATGGTAATAGATGGTAATGGGTGAGTCTTATCTAATAGCTAAGATTAATAAAGGGCAAGTTGTAATAAGAGATTTGGTAGTAAAATGCCAAGAGATTTGAGGTCTGACAGGGTGTATACATTATTAGAGGAGCTGATGTTCACTCATCATGCTGTATCAGAAAAAGAGGCTATTGATAAGAAAAAGTTGTTATCTGAGTTAAACAAACTAGAATTTTTTAAGGAAAAGGGTTATGTGTCTGAGCTGACTGATGGGCGCTTATTTTTGACACCGCAGGGTATGCAAGCACTATTAGCTCACTTTAGCTAGTAGAAGCTCTCCGTTGCTGAATTTACGCTAAACTATCTCATTTACTCATAAATCAGATTGCAAAAAAGATTACTATATGGAAATCAATCGGTTTTTATTCGTGGAGATAGCTGATTGTATAAACTTTTCGCAAGGCAATCAAAAAATGCGGTCATATTATTATTAACCTACTATTAATTTCAAGTTAGCAAACCTTATAATATATCCTATTCGAAACTTTATTTATAAGCGAACAAGTTGGATTCTCTACCAGTAATAACAATAGCTGTACCGGTATTTAATAGGAGATATTGTATAGAAAGTGTATTGACTTCTATTTTAAGTCAGGCTTATCCTAGGAAGAGGACTAAGATAGTGTTTGTAGACAACTATTCTACAGATGGAACATTTGAAGTTCTACAGAGTTTCTCAGAGAAAGAGAGAGATGCTTATTTGGAGATTTCACTTCTTAGGGAAAAGTCAAACATACCGCAGGCAAGAAACATATGCCTGAGAAATATGGTTGGTGACTTTATTTTATTCTGGGATAGTGATGTTTTGGCACCGGACAGTGAATCAGTTAAGCGGTTAGTAGAATATTTGTTGAATGAGAAAGATGTAGTTGCCATAGGGTATCCATACTACCTAGAAGGCGAACAAAAGCTGGATGAGAAAATATACATGATGCGGTTGAATGATGGTTTCACGAATGTTTCTGGTTTAGGACTAGGCTTCACCATGATAAAAAAAGAGACTTTTGACAAAATAGGAGGATTCGACGAGAAAATGGACTATTCCGAAGATACTGAATTCTTCTTACGAGTTAAAGGGGCAAAGCTTAAGACGGTGGCAGATAGTCGAACCCATTGTATACATCTTAAGCCCGAAGTTTTTAAGCATTCGAGGGGTTATGTGGCTACAACCAAAAGACTCAATTATCTTAAATATGTCAAATATTGCTTTAGACAAATGCCCCGTATCTATGATGGATTCTTGGGCACACGTTCTAGAACACACTACTTTAGGCTAATTATTTATTTCTTTCTGCCCTTCGTACTTATCGTTTCTTTCTTCTATTGGCCCATTGCTCTCTTATACTTCATACCTCTATTGGTATACCACATTTTTAAGGCAAAACGTAACCGCCTATATGGCTTCGTTAGTTTCATTTATTATTTATTGCCAGGGGTGGCTATCTCTTATGGCTATATCCTCTATAAAATATCGGGAAAAGAATCAAGACCACAATCTTTTAAGTCGTAACCACTATGCTTATTGACCTTGATAACAGGAACAATCGACGTTTAAGCTTATCATACTCTTAAGATAATCTGTTAAAATTAGGTTGGATTAAACCATCCTTTGATTATGTATATGTAAGTTAGGTATTGTGTTTTAGCAGCACCCCAATTTCTGCTGTTTAAGTATATCAATAAGGACTTGTATGGCCCTAACAGTATATACATAATTATATTCTTAGATTTGACTAGGCCTAGTGTTTTAGAGGCTTGTCCAAAAATATACCAATCTTTTGGACGTTCTCTTTCATTAGCTATGTGATAGCAAAAAGGCCTATTTGTAGAAATCCACTTATATCCTTTGCCTTCAACGTACAACCGGATATAATGATCTTCTAGTACATGCAGGTTTGTTGGAATTTTTATTCCTTCTATAGCTTTCCTTCTTATGATAGTGTCATGAGTTAATCCTCTAAGTTGTCCTGCTCTTACGGCGATCCATTCTTCATCTTTGCCATAGAGTTTTGCCATGGTAGAGTATCGTATTTGGTAAGCTTCTGCTCTTTGGAGTGCTGCGCCCCAGATTGCACCAATGGATGGTCTGTCAAGATACTTTTTCACTAAGTCAAACCATTTATCACATAATATGACATCGCTATCTATAAACATGAACCAATCTGTTGTTACATTATTTATGCCAATTTGTCTTGACGTCGCTCTATTTCCTTTTTCATCCATAAGAAGTCTTATTCTTGGATAATTTGATAGAAGCTCTAATGTTCCGTCGGTACTTCCTCCATCAACTACTATTAAGTTATTCATAGGTATACCTTTGTATAGTGAATCTAAACATTCAATTAGACATGGTTTGATACTGTTTTTAGTTAACATTATGACGTCGATTGATGATGGTTCCATCGTTGAGGAACAGCGATATGAATTATTTTAATCTTAAACAATTAAAGCCTGCACATGTAAATGAAGTTAGATGGTATGACTTAGTAAGACAGTACAATATAAAAATTATATGATAAAAATTTATGTAAAAATGAAAGTTCTTATTCTTTTTTTGCCTCATAGTATTTTGTCCAAGAATTGTCTAGTGGTCTGAACTTGAAGCCATAGCTTATTATTCCGCCTCTATCCTGTTCGAAGAGTTTTCTAAAGCATGCTTCAACTTCCATTCCTATTCTTAGCTCATTATGTTCGCAGTCTACAATCTGAGATAACACTTTAGGTCCCTCATCCAGCTCCACCAGTGCTATGATTGACGGTGTGTGCTGTTCGAACATCCTAGGGGCCGCATGCTGGATCGTATAGCTGAATATCCTGCCCTTCCCAGAGAATTCGATTGGAACTGTCTTTCCTTTTCTTCTGCATTTCGAGCAGACCTTTGTTGCCGGAAAAAATGTTGTACCACATGTTTCACATTTTGACCCAAGTAACCTGTACCTATCCTTCATTCTTCTCCAGTGTGCAGCTGTAGTGCTCATCTAATCATCCTTACCTCGACAAGATTGTGACAACAGCAGTTCCTCCTGAGCCTCCGACATTGTGCGCTAGTCCTACTTCAGCCCCATTAACCTGTCTTCCCCTCTCAGCCTCTCCTCTTAATTGTTTGACGAGTTCCGCTATCTGCTTAACACCGGTTGCTCCTACGGGATGTCCTGATGCCTTCAGTCCACCGTCCATGTTTACTGGAAACTTCCCTCCTACATATGTCTGTCCTTCGTTAACCATCTTCGACGCCTCTCCTTTCTTACAGAAGCCTAGATCCTCGATTGCTAGAAGCTCTGCTATTGTGAAGCAGTCATGTACTTCTACGGCATCGATGTCTTTCCTTTCCATATGCGCAAGTTGGAATGCCTTGTTTGCCGCATAGACGGTCGCGTCTATTGTGCAAATGTCCCTCCTTTTTAGAAGACTTAGTGTGTCTGAAGCCGGAACACTTGCCTTAACAATTATTGGAGTGTCCGTGTACTTTTTTGCAATTTCTAAAGGTGCAAGTATTGCTACCGCTGCTCCATCAGATACCGGGCTACAATCGTACTTTCTTAAAGGGTCTGCGACCATTGGCGATATTAAAGCCTCCTCTACTGTTATCCTGTTTCTAAAATGAGCTAAAGGATTAAGGCTACCGTGGAAGTGGTTTTTGACTGCAACATTAGCTAGCGTTTCAATTTTAACGTTGTACTCGTACATGTATCTTTTGGCCATAAGTGCATATAACCCTGGAAAGGTAGCTCCAAAATAGGCTTCCCATTCGAAGTCCATTGCTCCTGAAAGGACACTTGTCGCCTGCTCAGGTTCAACGTCTGTCATTTTCTCTACTCCTCCGACTGCAACTATATCATAGAGCCCTGAGGCTACGGCAAGGCAGCCCTGTGAGAATGCGATTCCACCTGAAGCACACGCTGCTTCTACTCTAAGCGAAGGAATTGGGTTTAATCCTAGGAAATCAGCTACTAAGGCGCCTATGTGTTCCTGTCCGACGAACATTCCTCCTGACATGTTTCCTACGACAAGGTATTCTATGTCCTTGCCGCTTATTCCTGCTTCATCAACTGCTTTTACACCTGCTTCCCAAGCAAGATCCTTTATCCCTTTATCCCAGTGTTCTCCACATTTTGTTGCGGCAGCGGATATTATTGCCACTTCTCTTTTATTGGGCATAACCATCAATCTCTAAATAGTTTCTTATTCTTTGCGTAAATTGAGTAGCTTAAGTAACTCTTTTTGTTTATGTAATACTTTACAGGGGGTGCGAGCATTCTCTTTTGCTCTATCGCATCTTTGACCGTTATGCTAAAGGAGTCTGATCCAGCTCCTGAGCCATATGAGGTCATAAGGATTCTGTCACCTGACTTTGCCTCATCAAGTACCGCTGCTAGGCCAAGTAATGATGAGCCAGAATAGGTGTTTCCAATATTTTGGACCACTAGCCCAGGTAGCACCTTCTTTACATCAAATCCAAGGAGGCTTGCTGCCCTTAGAGGAAACTTTCCATTTGGCATATGGAATACTGCGTAAGTGTAGTCAGTGGGGCATGTGTTAAGTTTCTCCATTAGGTTCTTACTACATTTTATGACATGCTCAAAATATGCAGGTTCACCTGTAAACCTTCCAGCATGTCTGGGGTACAGCGATCCCTCTCTTCTCCAAAAATCAGGGACGTCTTGAGTATAAGAGCAGGTTCCCTCTATTTCTGCTAGAATGTTGTCTTCACCAACTATGTATGCAGCTCCACCTGCCGCAGCTGTATACTCGAGGGCATCTCCTGGAGCACTTTGTGCTGTATCAGCACCTATTGTAATGCCATATTTCACATATCCTCCTTTAACAAGCCCAAGACACGCCTGCATCCCTGCGGTAGCTGCCTTACAGGCGAATTCTGTATCTGCCGCAGTAATATTAGGTGTTAGGCCAAGTGCCTCAGCAACTGTCACAGCTGTGGGTTTCACAGCATAAGGATGAGATTCGGATCCAACGTATATGGCGCCTATTTCATGGCCCTTTAAATCATAGGCTCTTTTCATCGCGTTCCTAGCCGCCTCAACAGCTATGGTTGCCGTGTCCTCGTCCATTGAAGGCACCGATTTTTCTTCAACTCCCAAACCTTTTTTAATGGCTTCTGCGTCCTGTCCCCAGACCTCAGCAATATTTTCGGTTCTGATTCTCCATCTAGGGATGTATACGCCATATCCGACTATTCCAACTTTCATTGTTTCAACACCAAAACGCTTTTAATTAGGTTAGCCGGTCTCCAAGTAAACTATTTAAGACTTCTATCTTCAACATGTTATTAGCAAAGAGTCTAACATTTGATGAGACCGCATGTAAAACAAGTTTCTATCGTCTGCGTCGCAAAAGTTTTTATACAATCATATACCTATTTTTTATATATGAATATTACGGATCAGATCTTCCGAGCGTATGACATTCGAGGTTTATATGGCGTTGACCTCGACGAAGGAGTTTATGAGGTTATCGGTAAAGCTCATGGGACTTACTTAGGAGGTGTGGGAAAAAATGTTGCTGTAGGAAATGATGTAAGAGTAAGCAGTCCATCCCTGAAGGAAGCTTTTATAAAAGGAATGCTTTCTGTTGGCGTTAATGTTTATGACGTTGGTCTTGTACCTACCCCAACGGTATATTTTGCGATATCACATTATGGTCTTGATGGAGGTGCTGTTATTAGTGCGAGCCATAATCCTCCTGAATGGAATGGTCTTAAACTTTGTAAAGAGAAAAGTATACTCTGCGGTTGGGGTATGGGGCTGGAAAAAATCAAAGATATTGCCGTAAAGAGAATGTACAATGAAGCTCCATCTGGTAGGATTGAAGATTGGAGTAAAATCATAATTCGCGACTTTCAGGACTTCGTTCTTAACAAAGTCAAGATATCTCGCCCTCTTCGCGTTCTTATGGACATGGGCAATGGCTGTTGCTCACTGTTTGCTGACAAGATATTGGAAAAAGCTGGTTTGGACGTTGAGGCAATGAATAACTATCCTGATGGTACTTTTCCTTCTCGGTCTCCTGAGCCAACTGATGAATCTTTAAAGCCCCTTAAGATCCCATTGGTAACTGGAAACTATGATTTTGGAATTGGATACGATGGCGATGGTGATCGTGCAGTCTTCTTGGATGATAAGGGGAGAATTATTGAAGGAGACAAGATGCTCGCTATTTTTATTAGGCATTACATAAAGTCACCTGGTGAGAAGATCGTCTACGAGGTGAGCTGTTCAAAGCTACTCGACGACGTTGCCAGAGAAAGTGGTATCATATCGATTGTAACGAAGGTTGGACATTCGTTCATCTTGGAGAAGATGATTAATGAGAATGCGTATATGGGAGGTGAAATTTCTGGCCACCTTTATTTTAGAGATATGTATGGCGCTGATGACGCGATATTTGCTACATTAAAGGTTGCACAATTACTTTCGGAATCCGATGAAAAATTTTCGACACTTGTTGATTCTTTACCAAAATATTTTACAAGAAGAAATGTATATGATATCCCAGAAGGAATCAAGTTCACAGTAATAGCTAAGCTGCAAGAAAAGTTTGTTAGAGAAGGCTACAATGCTTTAACAATAGACGGTGTCAGGGTAGACTTGGATGATGGTTGGTTTATAATCAGAGCATCTAATACTTTACCACAGATAAAGACTACTGCAGAAGCAAGAAGCCAACGTTCTCTGAATAGAATTGAAAACCTTGCTGTAAACTCGCTTACAGAGGCTGTAAATCTGGTTAGAGAACGTCCTATAAATGAACCTCTATCGTACAAGACGGTGAGCATAACATAAGGTACAGATTAATGGATATCCTCATATGTCCTGTGTGCAAGAACTATCCGCTAGAACTGCATGTATTCGAGAAGGTTGAACAAACACCATGTGAAGAACCTAAAGAAACATGCGAAATGTTTTGCTCTTACAACAACATTAAATCATCCAGAAAAGACAAAAATTTGCTATTAGAAGACTGTAAAAAGTGTCTTGCAGCCAAGATAAAATGGGGTATGGTCTTGTGCATAAATTGTGGTAGATGGTTTCCAATAAGTGAAGAAATACCTGTTATGCTACCAGATGATCTAAGGAATGTGAATGAAGACACAAACTTCCTTAAAATGTTTGGAAAGTTTATTCCATCTAAGACAATAACGGAGGGTAAACCAACTCATCTCTGAATCGTAAAAGTAAACTTTCAATCACTTATTTTTCCGTCAACTGATTTTTAATGGTTCACATATAATTTCATAAATCTTTCTCAAACAAATTGGATAAAAATAGTTAGAATAAGCTTTAGATTAACTGCTTCCTTATAAAAATATTTATATAGAATAAAAAGACACTATCAACAAACGAGGAAAAAAATATCTATGAATTCGACGACATTTGGATTTCATTATTACTTTGTTGACACTTTGTTTACAGAGGAGAAAAAAGGGGATGTTTAGGTCGATATCTCCCCAAAGCGAATGAATAGGTGCTTTATTTTGGATAACCAACAATTCAGGCGCTTGGTGACCGAGTCAGTTGAATCCTCGCTATCAATTCTTGGTGAAAACGCTAAAAAGGCTATAATAATACATTTTATGAAGAACTACTATCTAAAATCTTTCGAGGAAGTGTCGGATTACCCAAAAGAATTTGAATCTTTCTTAAGTGCACTCTTCGGATACGGGTCAAACATTCTATTAAGAGCCATCGTAACTGAAATGTTTTCAAAGATAGATATGGAAGTTCCGGAGTCTGATATGAATTTCGCAACAGCCGTACAAGAAATCAAAAAGATGACTGTTTCTAAACAGCCCACGTAAAATAGGAAGATTTTTGTAAAAATTAATTGGCTCCGTCTCCATTTCCAACACATTTTACGTGTCTTATGCAATCTCGATGAGAGCGAATTGGTTAAGTTTATGTTGTAAAACATCAGGTCCTAAATTAAGGCCAACATGTGGAAAAAAGAAGAATTAGACTAATCTCCTTTATTATTTTCATCCGCTAATGTTGAGGCTTAGAGATTAGACCAGCTTCCTTTAAAACCTCAAGCTTCTTTCTGGAAGAAAGGATTAACTCCTTAGCGCTTCTAAGCTCTTCTTGTTGGGTAATTTTGACTCTAGCAAGTCCTTCTACTGTTGCCTGGTATGCCACTGCAGCGGCCTGTCTTGGGTAGACTTCCCATTCTTCCATCGTTGGTACAATATACTCCGGAGTCAGCCCATTATCTTCAGCCATCTTTGCTATTTCTCTTGCTGAAGCTAAGCACATTCCATCTGAAATGCTCTTTGCCCTAACATCAAGAGCTCCCCTGAAGATTCCTGGAAATACGAGGGAGTTGTTTAGTTGATTGGGGAAGTCACCTCTAGCAGTGGCTATGATAAAGGCTCCTGCTTCCTTTGATTCATGAGGCCAAATTTCTGGAACGGGATTTGCACACGAGAAAACAATAGCTTTGTTGTTCATCCCTTTAATCCATTCTTTCTTTATGATCCCAGGTCCCGGCCTTGACATAGCGATACAGACGTCAGCGCCATTTAATGCCTTGGCAATATCTCCGGTTTTTCTCTCACCGTTTGTCTTCAAACATAATTTCCACTTGTATGGCTCATTTGCTTCAAGATCCTTTCTTGAGTCGTTCAGGATTCCTTTGCTATCAACCATAACGATCTCCTTTTCATCAATTCCTGCTTTGACGATTAGTCTTTCTACGCTATAGTTAGCTGCACCAGCACCAATCATCGTTATCTTGGCATCCTTCATTTTTTTTCCTGCAAGCTTAAGCGCGTTCATTAGTCCAGCGCATATTACAGTTGCTGATCCTTGCTGGTCATCGTGCCAAACAGGTATAGACAGCTGTTTCTTCAGCCTTTCGAGAACTGAGAAGCATTTAGGCTTTTCGATGTCCTCCAAGTTTATTCCACCAAAGGAAGGTTCCATGAACTTTACGATCTCCACGATCTTATCTTCATCTCGCGTGCTCAGACAGATTGGCACAGCGTCAACACCACCCAAGTATTTGAAGATGAGCGCCTTGCCTTCCATAACAGGAATTGCCGCTTCTGGGCCTATGTTCCCAAGACCCAAGACACGTGTGCCGTCTGATACGACAGCGATTGTATTCCACCTTAATGTGTAATCAAAGGATCTCTCCTTGTCTTTTAATATTTCGTTACATACCGCAGCGACTCCTGGAGTATACCATATAGAAAAATCATCTAAACTCGAAATCCAGCATTTTGGCACGATTTCTATCTTTCCGCGGTAGAATAGGTGCCGTTCTATAGCCTTATCTTTAAGTTGTTTATCCACATCTTTTTCTTGGCTCAAGCAAATCTAAAGCATTCAGTATCATCAGGAACTTAATATGTCTTTTATCCGCTGGCAAACCTATCAAATTGTTTATATACATTTAAAGTAGAGTTCCGTTTGATTAATATGGTTGTAATATATACAAAGGATATCCCTCGAGTTCAGTTAGCACCACCGAACCCGAGAGAGTATAGGGTTGCACTTCATCCAGACATTAACGGTAGCGACAAGGCAACCGTTTTGTTTGTCACTTTCGAGCCTAAAGGTTCAACGAGCCTGCACACCCATGAAGGCGATGAAATAATACTCGTGGTAAAAGGAAGAGGTAATGCTATCGAGATTGTTAATGGAAAAGAAAAGGTTACTCCTGTTTCCGGAGGCTCCTTGATCTACGCACACGCCGGTGTAGAGCATCAAGTTAGGAACTCATCGAAGTCAAAGATGACTATTTACTGTGTCTTCGTTCCCCCCATGAAACCTTCAGCACAGGCTCAGCCAGCTTTTGATAAAGCTAAAGAATATTTCAGTAAAAGGAAATAGTACGGCCTGTCTTAATTCAAGAGTAGCATATGTTAGAAGTTGTACATGTTAGTGTCGAGAAGGTTAAAGGTTAAAAATCATATTTGGATATCTCTAATATGTGGAGGATAACAGAATGAAGCTTAAAGTATTTAGCCCACTTTGTGAGAAGATAGGCTTTAAGGAAAAAGAAATAAAGCTAGACGGCAAGTTGTGCATAAGAGACATAAAAGAACTGTCTGGGGTACCTCTTGACGATTATGTCCTATCAATCAACAAGATGAAGATTGTAAAATCAAACGCAGAAGTATCAGACGTAGACGAGCTTTGGATTCTACCGTTAGTCGAAGGCGGCTAAGAAGAATGAAAGCGCAAAATCATAATGGTTATGCGGGAAAAATACTTGAGGTAGATTTGGAGAAGGAGTCATTCGAAAAACTTGAGCTGAACAGTAAATGGGTGGAGCTCTATGTTGGAGGAGGTGGCTACGCGACCAGAATTCTATACTGCAAGAGAACTAGACCCAATCACAGGAAAACCAAGTCAAAAAATACTTGATCAAGTAGTCCTTGATATTTAGGAAAGTCTAAACCACCTTTTTAAGCGTGCACACCGATATTTCTAAATCGGTTCTAAAATCTTATATATGGCAGAACACTATAATTTTTGAAGACGTTATGGTAGATGCATGTATATTGATAAGGACTGAGAAGGGCAAATTCATAGACGTCATAGAAAGAATAAAGAGCATAGAAACCGTTGTAGACACATACCCTGTTCTCGGAAGATATGATGTCGTAGTTCACCTAATAACCTCGAACGGAAAGGAACTTGGTAGAAATGTGATCAAGATCAGTAACATAGCCGGAGTAGTGTTTACCGAAACCCTTGTGGAGATTGAGAACTAATGCTTAAGGCCTGCCTCTTAGTCAAGACCGTACCTGTTAAAGGTAACACAATACAAGAGCAAATAAGTAAAATCAAAGGAATCAAAAAAGTTTTTCAAACTTTCGGTAGAGTGGACATGGTTGTGTTCATAGAAACGAACGACCTTGACGATGTACTAGATGTTATAGCAAGAGTTCACCTTCTAGATGGTGTAAGAAGTACAGAAACCTTGCTTGAAGCTTGGTAAACCCAAAAAATTAACGTTATACCAGCATTTTCAATTCTTTTTATAAAAAACAAAACAGATGATTGACACTGCCAAGAACAACCTTTGATAAATTGCTTGTATGCAAAGGCCTCAGACAAAAAATATTAAGATTTGAAAATGCTTAGTTTTATAAATATCCCAGATTAACAAAACTCACACGGGGATACTTGTTGATGTTTGTTCATTTTAACCCGAAAAAAAGGGAGTGAACACTACCTGTTTCTGATGTTAACTAGTATACCATTTACAGACCAAACATCGTAAATAACATCTTGAGCCGGAGTTTTTTTAAGATTTTTAATTCTGGCTCAATCAAAAAAAATCGGAAATGTTAACGCTAAATATTCTGCAAACTGGCTCAGTATGATCCCCCTGTGCAATATTAAACATCAACACACTCTCATGCAAAATGATAATAAGTTGAGCCAATAGGAAATAGTTGGCGTTAGCATTTTGTTTTAAAACGTGTTGAGCCAAACCAAATTTATAATATTTTTTTTGGCTCAAACTATTTTTTATTTTTATTTAAGTTAGCGCGCCAAACATTCTTAACAGCGTTAGGGATACTTGCACCTGAATCTGTTGACCTGATAAAGAGAGTGATTGCTAAGGGAAAGCTAACAGACAGGGAGACACAGCTTCTGATTTTAGCGGCGATGAACGAACAAAAGGCCGCCCTCACCAGTTTAGTGGAAAGCCAGGACAGAAGGTTCAAAGAAGTGTGCGTCAACCAGCAGGCGATACAAGTTAGCATAGCTGGCACTTTAGACGAAGTAAAAAACTTAAAAATCGACTTGATCAAGAAAAAAATTCTCTGAAGTTATGTGTCCTTACGTTTACCATATTAGTAAATGGCACCGCGCGCGGTGCCAGACTCGTTTCATCAAATGTTTTTATGATGTTTTTTGACTATTTTTTTAGGTAATTTTGGCCTTGAAACGACCTTAAAAACCGTTTACCAGTTTGGGAAATAGTTGAAAGGAAATGGGTATTCTTAATCCCTTACTGATAGCAAGAAGTATATTATCTCAGCTATAAGTATGATTACGCATCCAACTCCTATAATCCAGACGAATAATGTAGAATCTTGTTCAGGCGATTACAAAGGGAAACCTACTTCAAGTTTGTTGGTATAGACATTTATTATCGCGAAGTTATAGTTTCTTCCTAACGCGATATAGAACCTAATGTGGTTATGAACCTTACCTTGCTTTACCTCGCATGACTCCGCCAGAAGCACGGTCATGCTTCTTATGTTCCTGTAATTTGTTGGGCTATGAATGGGAATCTCACTGGGAAGAATTTAGAGAAGCATTAAAAGAATCTATTAAAGGGCCATTAGGACGAATACTAAAGGGATACTATAAAGAGATACTAGTTACAAAGGTTATATGATTTCGGATTTGTCAGCATGAAGGATCGAATCAGGTTTAAAATAAAAAAGCTTGTTATAATCAGGAAACTCTGTATATTCAGTAAAGAGCAGCTGTTCTTAAACAATTCACTGATCTTGGTTAGGCTAGTTGTCGAACGCTTTTCTATCAATGAATTCCTTGATTAATTAATAACAGTTTAGTGACGAAAAAAATCGTCAACATGTTTATTCACGATAAATCTTTACTTAATCGTTGACATGATATCTAAGACAGACCTTTATCTTGATTAAAGTAGACTAAAGTGGAATTAACTATTAAAAATAAAAAATGGAATCAATCAGCATCAAGTCTTGATATCAAATTTTAAGTCATAATGCTACCTACTAGTGCATAACCCAATAACATAAGATCATATCATTAGGCATAGAAGACTTGCTGACTAGTCATGGACTTTCCAAAATTTTTTCATCATTAGCAAATAGGCCTCACAAAAAACCATAATGATAGACAATGAACATCCTAAACCAACTTCTATGATCTAAGAAAAAAGCTTAAAGAACGCCTCTTGACAGTTTAATGTTGGGCCTGGGCTCGTAGCGCAGAGGGCGTTCTGCTGTTGTATGAACAGTAGGCGTCCGCGCAGAATGGATAGCGCGGCAGCCTCCTAAGCTGTAGGTCGTGGGTTCAAATCCCACCGGGCCCGCTTTAATGCTTTGAAGGCAATATTTTTCTAAGTGAAGGACCGTCAGCTGTACTATTCTATCTACGGTCCATCCTTCAAGAAAATTCTCTGCATAGAAGATCTAATCAAAAATACATATCTTTAATTAAACAATGTGATGGTGCACATTTGATGGAACCCATCACTCAAGTTGAACAAAATGCAGCCATACAAGTAGTCGACCTAACTAAGATCTATCCACCAAATTTCAGGGCTGTCGATGATGTGAATTTTTCGGTACAAGAAGGAGAGATCTTCGGCCTCCTAGGGCCAAATGGCGCCGGTAAGACGACGATTATTAAGATGATAATGGGGCTGACAAGAACTACGTCAGGATCTATCAAGATCTGCGGAATCGATGCATTAGGTTCACCTACAAAAGCAAGGCAAATGATGGGCTATGTACCGCAGGCTATTTCAGCTGACGGCGATTTAACGGGCTACGAGAACCTTCTAATCTTCTCTAAACTGTTCCATGTAAGCAAGAAGGATAGGGATGAGAGGATTGCTCGAGCACTTCAGCAGATGGGGCTCGTCGACAGGGCTAATGATTTGGTCAAACACTACTCGGGTGGTATGATGAGGAGGCTAGAGATTGCGGAGGCGGTGGTTAGTAGACCTCGCGTATTATTCCTTGATGAGCCGAGTATAGGCCTAGATCCGTCTTCTAAGAGACAGGTGTGGGAGAACATCAAAAATCTGAACAAGGAATTCAACATGACAGTAATTATTACAACCCACGATATGAGTGAAGCCGACGAGCTGTGCAGTAGGATAGTGATTATGAACGAGGGAAAGTTCGTTGCCTCAGGCACCTCAAGAGAATTGAAGAAGAGTGTGGGGGGTGACATGGTCACAGTTAAGCTTGGCGGAAGTTTTGATAGTGCTTTGCTCCTGGCCGAGATAGGGAAGGTTGTCCGAAACGCAGGAGGAATAGTCGATATTTTGACCAATAGCGGGGAAGAAGCAATACCGAGGATCGTAGAATTTTTCGAGTCCCAAGGGTCTAATGTGGAGGCTATTTCCTTGAATAAACCGAGCTTAGATGATGTATTCCTAAAATACGCCAAAGTCAGAATAGAAGAGGCAGAGAGTCTTAGCCAGACGCGCCAAACTCGACGGAGCTTCATGAGACATGGGGGTTGAGAAACCATGTTCAGAGAATTCATTAGTAGCTCGCTTACTATAGCAGAGATGGAGGCTAGAAAGATACGCCATGACTCCACAGAATTATGGACACGTCTTGTTCAACCCGCCCTCTGGCTTCTGTTGTTCGGGACAGTGTTTAGTGCTATCAAAGGGATCACTCAGTTTATAGGAAATTTCACCTACACTCAATTTATTACACCGGGGGTGTTAGCTCAGTCGGTTCTGTTCGTAGCCATCTTCTATGGAATAACTGTTGTCTGGGAGAGGGACACGGGTATACTTAGCAAGCTGTTATCAACACCTTCGCCTCGGTCTTCGATCATAGTTGGGAAGGCGTTGTCGGCAAGTGTTAGAGGGTTGTTCCAGGCTGTTATGATCTTCGCCCTAGCGCTGATAATCGGCGTTAACCTAAGGTTCGATCCATTGGATGAATTGGGCGTTCTTGCGGTGATCGTCGTATTTGCCATGTGCGTCTCCAGTTTATCGATGATCCTTGCTTCCTTCCTTAAAACTCGTGATCGTATGATGGGCATTGGTCAGGCGATAACAATGCCACTTTTCTTCGCTAGTAACGCTATCTACCCTATTTCTTTGATGCCCAGCTGGCTGCAGTTCATATCAAAATTCAACCCGCTGAGTTACGTCGTCGACGCGGTAAGAGCTATGCTTCTTACGGGAGACTACTCCAATCTTCTTGTTGATATTGCAGTCCTCGTAGCCTTTACTGTACTGTTCTTGGCCATAGCCTCTGTAACGATTAGAAGGATCATAGAATGACGGTCTTAAACATTAAAGACTTGATTTGCGATAAAAATCGTGCCATCTTATATTATTATCTCATATTATCTTTATCGTGAGCGTTATCAAGTACCTCGACAAACTCAAAGGATATTCAAGCCTACGAGTCGTGTGGTCTGCCAAAGTATAGAACAAACAATGGAAAGACCATGGTGATCTTTTTGTGTGAAATCTCTTGCGGCCTTCAAGATAAACATTTTTAAACGAGAATACACCTTCACTCAATTATGAGGCAGGTTGTAAAAATTCTTATGACAGAGCAGGTTACACATGATGTTAAAAGGTTTGTTCTGGAGAAGCCAAAAGGACTTCATTATATTCCAGGGCAAGCCACACTTATGTCAATAAATAAAGCTGGATGGACGAGAAAGCTTAGAGAGTTCACCTTCACCTCTCTAAACGAGGACCTTGTCCTCGAGTTCACCATTAAAAGGTATCCTGAACATAAAGGTGTAACCGATCAACTGCATAAACTAGAGCCGGGGTCAGAGTTGATAATAAGGGAGCCATTTGGAACCATTCAGTATGCAGGTCCTGGTGTATTTATCGCCGGAGGCGCAGGGATCACTCCTTTCATAGCGATACTTAGGAGGTTGAAGAAGGACGGAGAGATAGCTGGAAACACCCTAATATCTTCGAACAAAACTTATGATGACATAATTCTGGAAAACGAATTAAGGACACTGTTCCGAGAGAACAGTGAAAACTTGATCTTTACTCTGACTAGAGAAAGAAGGGCAGGATACGAAAGTGGCAGGATAAATGGAGATTTTCTAAAAGAGAAGGTTAAGGGCTTCAAACAGAACTTTTATGTTTGTGGACCAGACCCTTTTGTCGAAGATATGACGAACCTTTTAAAACAGCTTGGAGCTAAGACTCGTTCTATTGTAATAGAGGCGTGACCTCTTATCCTGCGCTCATCGTCAGTGTTCTTTTGATCTAAAGTAATAGATATTCTTGATCAGAGGCTAAGCAAGCCTAACGGAAACTCTTGTATTGCCAGCCATAATAGCAGAGGCACAAAGATACTTGTGCTCGATGATGAACCAAGTTATTGATAAAATAAAGAGGGTTCAACATGATATAATTGACGACGAATTCGTTCCCAAGGTCTAGCTTCAATCCGATTTCAAGCTTACTTAAAGTCTTGACTGTGAGGCTCATTTGATGGTCAGGAAACCCTTGGAGTGGATATAGAAGAACGTTTGGTAAGTTAATATCGCCATCGTTCACACGGAATAGGTGAAGAATGTCGAATATTCCATAAATGATTTAAGGAATAGTGGAAGAGAGATTTATCTATCTTTGAGGCATACAACAATAGTCGACGTTGTTTTGCCATATATAAAAATGGTCGATGGCATACGGATAATGACCGGTGAACCTAGGAATTACTGTGAGGAGTTTCTTCCTAAAAATCTGGAAAAGATAAGAAGACTCAGATCTGTTGATTGCGCTATCCCTTTGGAAGTTGACGGCTGCTTAAACCCTAGTAACACTGCTCCAGCAAGAAACTATGGAGCTTCAAGTTTTTGTTTCAGACTTTTATATTTTTAAAAGTGATGATGTGGACAAGGCGATAAAAGAACTGGAAGACGCCGTAGTTGCGCTTTGATCGCATGTTCTACAAGAAGCTGTTAAAGTCTAATCTAATCTGTTTTCCCATGTCTCTTTGTATCTTCTTAAAAGTTCATCAGCCTCCGATGGCCCCCATGTACCTGCGGGATAGGGATAAACCGGGATGCTCATTCGGATTAGGGGATCAAAGATCCTCCAAGATTCTAAAACCATCTCCGAGTTTACGAAATGTGTTTGATTTCCCCTTACAATCTCAAGGAGAAGGTTTTCGTAGGCGTCAGGTAGAGGCCCAAATGATTCAGCGTATCTGAAGTGCAATCTCTGAGTTGAAAGGTTGACAGGAAACCCAACCATTTTCACCTGAAACTGAAGCTCAAAACCTTCATCCGGCTGCAGGATTATAGTTAGTATGTTAGGTTTTATGGAAGAAATCGATTCAAAGGAGCGGAAGAGAGAGACCGGAGGAGCGTGGAATCTGATCATCACTTCTGTAAGTCTCCTAGGTAAGCGTTTACCTGCTCGAATGTAGAATGGGACACCTTTCCAACGCCAGTTGGCGACCTCCAACTTCATGCAAGCAAACGTATTCATCTGCGAGTTCTGAGGGATGCCAGTCTCTTCTCTGTAACCTTTTACCTCTTGACCTTCAACTATTCCATGAGTATACTGCCCGAATACCACGTCTTCGGGATTGATCGGTCTGATCTGACGCAGAACTTTCAGTTTTTCGTAGCGAATTGCATCGGTTTCATAAAGTTCAGGGTTCTCCATCGCTACAAGTGTCAAGATTTGTGCAAGATGGTTTTGAACGATGTCCCCTAATGCTCCGACTTGCTCGTACAGCTTTGCTCTTCCCTCAATCCCTACTTCTTCAGCGACCGTGATCTGCACGCTTTCTATGTGCTCACGGTTCCAAAGCTCTTCGAACAGTGTGTTTCCAAAACGGAACACCATTAAGTTTTGAACTGTTTCCTTGCCTAGGAAATGGTCTATCCGAAATATCTGTGATTCATCGAAGTGACGATGGAGTGTTATATTTAACTCTTGGGCTGAACTAAGGTTAACTCCAAAAGGCTTCTCAACAACCAATCTGGTCCATCCTTCACTAGTGTTAAGCCCGACCTTCGCCAAGTTCTCGATAGTGCTCAAAAAAGATTCGGGAGGAATCGCCATATATAATATTCTGTTACCTGGGATTTTTCTTTCCTGCTCAAGAACCTTTATCCGCACAGCAAGTTTTTCGAAGTCTTCCATGCTTTCCTTTCCTATTGATTGGTAGTAGAGGCATTCATTGCACCATTCCTGATACAATTTGTCGTCTGTCGGTAAACCTGAGTTTCTCAGAACTTCTAGCCCCTCAATTCGAAAGCTTTGATCATTTTGATCCTGCTTGTGTGCTACACCTAGTATGATGTTCTTTTTCTGTAACGTGCCCTTCGCTGATAGGTTGTAAATGACGGGAAACAGCTTTCTACGGGTGAGGTTACCGGTGGCCCCAAAAATTACGAATATATGTGGGTCCAGCGAGGTTCTTGAACCCTTATTCACTTCGTTTGACATCATGCCCACCAAACTGCTGACGCATAATCGCTATTAATCTATCAGTAAAGTCCTCATTGTCTCTAGAGCGAAGACGTTGTAGCAGCGAAATAGTTATTACGGGTGCTGACACATTCTCTTCTATGGCTTCAAATACAGTCCATCGCCCCTCCCCGGAATCTGTTACATAGGGTTTGATGTCTTTCAGGCCTTGGTCTTCAGCCAGTGCGAGAGCTATCAGGTCAAGAAGCCATGACCTTATTACACTACCATAGCGCCAGATTTCACTCACCTGTTTAAGGTCTAGGCTAAACTCTTTTTTCTGTTTAAGAATAGTGAATCCTTCTCCGAAGGCTTCCATAAGCCCGTATTCTACACCGTTATGGACCATTTTAACGAAATGGCCTGCGCCGTTTGGGCCCACGTGCCCCCAGCCTTTATCTGGCCCAGGCGCTAGAGCCTTAAAGATTGGGGTAAGATGTTCAACTACTTCCTTTTGTCCACCTACCATCATGCAATAACCTTCTTGCGCTCCCCATATTCCGCCGCTGGTTCCTACGTCTACAAAATTGATCCCTTCTTCACTTAGTTCCGAAGCCCTGCGTATGCTATCTTTATAGTTAGAGTTTCCACCGTCCACCAAAATATCTCCTTTAGATAGCATAGGAGTCAGCCGTTGGATGACCGTGTCCACCGACTCTCCCGCTGGAATCATTATCCAGATGATACGTGGGAAATTCAATTTTTGCACCAGCTCTTCTAAGGAGTAGGCTCCAACTATTCCTTTATCAACAACGCTATTAACTGTCTCTGCATGTCGAGCGTAACCAACAACTCTGAATCCGCTGCGGACAAGCCTCTCTGCTATATTTGAGCCCATTCTTCCAAGTCCTACAACCCCTAATTCCATCAATTATCACCCATTTTTGATTTGCACGTCGACTTCGCCTATCATTTCAGTCAATTTGAAAAGCCCTTCTAAAGTACCTTTTTTTAGGTTGACGCACAAAATTCTTCGTCCCATTCGCTTTAGTGTCTGATATTCGCCTAATGCTTGAGCTTGAATTAGTGTGCCAAAAGTGTATTCCGTTTCCGGAACCTCTAAGTCGTCATCGTATTCGTTTACGATCTGTAGAAATATTCCGCTTTTAGGTCCACCCTTATGAAGCTGGCCGGTTGAATGTAAATACCTAGGGCCATAGCCCAACATTGTTGCCAGATGTAATCTATTCAGGATTTCTGAACGCAGCCTTTGAAGAGCTTTTGAAGTTTCGTCAGAGCTTGGCAGGAATGCCTGTATAGCAACGTAATCGCCTTTATTGGCCTGACTAAGAAGAACTTTTAAGGCTTTAAGTAGGGAATCAAGGTCCTGAATTGATGTAGCATAGGAATATGCGTCACCTAGTTCCCCATTTTTCGCCTTCTCCATCATTTCTTTAGCAAGATCTTTTGCTCCCTGCACATCGGGCTGATTAAAGGGATTGACGCCTAAAATGGTCCCCGCCGAAGCGACAGCCATCTCCCAGCAGAAGATTTCTTGAGATATGTTGACGTTTCCGTTCAAGTCTATACGTATTATGGGGTGTCCAGATGCTTCGAGCCTGCTCATCAGCTCTCGGGGTTCAAGGCCTTCGCTCCTGTTTAGAAAGAAGACAAAGAATCGATCTTCACCGTAGTTTCTTAGGTCAGTTAACGGTTCATCAACAATCGGTATTATTCCTCTACCATCCTTCCCCGTGCTTTCAGCAATAAGCTGTTCCAGCCATACAGGGAAGCTCTTTATCGATGGCGAGGTAATAAAAGTTACTTTATCCATGCCCTCTCTTGCCAACTCTCCAAGAGCCGCGCCCAATACGGAGCAGGATGCTTTATCGGCAGGCACACAGAAAGCACAGTTTTCAGACATAGTCCAAGCATCGTCCAATAGGCTGTGAATGTCGACACCGATGAGCGCTGCCGGCAAAAGGCCGAAAGCTGTTAAAGCGGAGTACCTTCCCCCCACATCAAGAGGTGCGCGAAAAATTTTGCGGAAATTCCGCTCCTTAGCCATTTTATCCAAGAAAGTGCCTTGATCCGTGATTGCTACAAATTGTCGCCCCGCATTCGAGTTTGCTCCTTTTACTTTGTTCCAGAAGTAATAGAAGAGGGAGAGCGTCTCCATTGTAGTTCCTGATTTGCTTGAAACCAAAAACAGGGTTTTCTGTAAGACAATCCTTTTCTCAACATCTTTTATGGCTGATGGGTGTGTGCTATCTAGGACCATCAACTTTGGGAAGCCGTCTTTGTTTCCGAAGACGTTCTGATAGACCTCAGGAGCTAGGCTCGATCCTCCCATTCCCAGCAGAACTACATGTCGTGTTCCTTCTGATTTTACTTCTCCGGCGAATGAAGTAAAATCTTTTATCTGGTCGTGCATAATCTCCGGCAAAGTAAGCCAACCCAAACGGTCTGAGACCTCAGGTATCGGTTCAGAGGACCACAGTGTGGGATCCCTTGCCCAAATCCTCCTCATAAAATTGATCATATTCCATTGCTCTAGACGTCTATCTACCTTCTCCTGGAATTTTCCAAGCTCTAACTCGTGCAAATCTATTTTTCGCGTTATCGCTAAGGTTTTCTCCTTTAAGGTATTTAGCAGTCCCTCGTACGATTCTGTAAACGCGGCAATGCCGTCCACTTGTAGTTTCTCAGCTTCGGCATCCAAGTCTATTTTCAGTTCACCTAATTTTTTAAATATAGCTTTTGCCTCTTCTAATCCTATACCTATAGTTGATTTCACATGCCCGTGATCGCGGAAAGCGTTGAAGGTCGAAATCGGCATTGTGTTGATAGTATTTGGGCCTATAAGTGGTTCGATGTAGTGGACATTGGAATAAGTTGGATTCTTTGTGCCTGTACTAGCCCACAAAACACGTTGTACTCTTGCTCCTCTTCGTGAGATTTTTTCCCAGCGTTCACCACTAAATATCTCTTGGAACCTTCTGTAGACTATTTTCGCAGTCACAATAGCCGCTTTTCCCCTTAGCGCAAGAGCTTCGGATGTAGCTATTTCTTCAAGCCTTTTATCGACGACTGTATCGATGCGGCTTAAGAAGAATGAGGCCACTGAAGATATTTTTTCAGGGTTAGTGCAGCGCTCTAATCCTCGTATGTACGCGTTAGCAACAGACTCGTACTGTGATATTGAGAACATGAGGGTGATGTTCACGTTAATGCCCTCTGCTGTCAGTGTTTCAATTGCAGGGACTCCCTCATTCGTAGCCGGAACCTTTATCATAACATTTGGACGGTTAATTTCCTTCCATAAACGACGCGCTTCAATAATGCTTCCATTGGTATCATGCGATAGTTCAGGAGACAGTTCGATATTTACAAAACCATCTGTGCCGTCTGTCCTATCGTAGACAGGTCTCAGGACGTCTGCGACCATCAGAATATCTTCGATCAACAGTTTCTCAAACAATGTTCGTACGTTAATATTGGGATATTCTGCGAGAAGCTTTCTTATCGTTTCATCGTAGTCTAAGCTTCCGGCGATAGCTTTCTGGAAAATCGTCGGATTACTGGTCACACCACTTAACCCGTCTTCTTCTACAAGGTGTTTCAGCTCCCCACTTGTTATAAGGCTTCGTCTTATATAGTCCATCCAGAACGACTGACCATAATTACGCAATTTTTTTAAAGAACTCATTTTTTATCACCTACTTTGGTTTTACCGATTTCGTCTAATAATCTTAATGCGTGTTCGACAACGTTTTGTACATTAAAACCTAACTGTTCATACACAATGTTTCCTGGAGCTGAGGCTCCAAATCGGTCCAAGCCTATAATGTCGCCGTCGTAGCCTACGTATTTGCACCAACCTAATGTCGAGCCTGCTTCAATAGCTAACTTGGGCACATCGGGAGGTAGAACGTATCGTCTGTAATCGACTGGCTGTTCTTCAAAAATAGCCCATGAAGGCATTGAAACCACACGCGTTTTAATTCCTTTTTTCTGCAATTCATGGCTAGATGCAAGGGCTAGATGAACTTCTGATCCTGTCGCTATAAGGATTATATCTGGTATCGCTGCTTTGGGCTCTGAAAGGATGTAGGCGCCTTTATGAACTCCTTCTCCTATCGGATAAAGCTTAGGATCTAGTATCGGAAGCTCTTGACGTGTGAATACCAAGGCAACTGGACCTCGGCGTTCGATGGCGATTTGCCATGCTGTAGAAGTTTCGTTTGCGTCCGCTGGTCGTATGACCGTCATACCCGGCATTGCTCGCAAGCTCATTAGATGCTCTACTGGCTGGTGTGTTGGGCCATCTTGGCCTAAGGCGATGCTGTCGTGTGTAAATATGAAAATAACATGCGTTTGCATGAGCGCTGAAAGGCGAAGGGCAGGGCGCATGTAGTCTGAGAAGATCAAGAATGTTGCAGTGTAAGGGATAAACTTGCTATGGAGTGCCATTCCGTTTGCGATAGCCGCCATGGCGTGCTCGCGAACCCCAAAATGTATGTTATGGGAACATGCTTGGCCAAAACCGAAGTCTCCGTAACCTGATAGAATGGTTTTAGTGGATGGTGAAAGATCCGCTGAGCCTCCAACCAAGAAGTGGTGTGGAGCAGTCCCTGCAGAATGTAGTTTTTGAGATAGCACATTCATAACTTTGTTAGAAGCGTTGCGGGTTGCCATTGGGCCTTCTTCTGGCATAAAGCTAGGCAGGAAGCTTCTCCAGTCATCGGGTAGCTCGCCTCTTATCACCTTCCATAATTGTTCGGCTAGGTCTGGGAACTTTTGATCGTAGTCCTCCATTAGTTTATTCCAGTCTTTCTCATGTTGTATCTTCTTTTGGGCAGTTTCTTTGAAGTGATCCATAGCTTCTTCCGGAATGTAGAACAGAGGCTCGGCTGGCCATCCAAGGGTTTTCTTGGTCGCCATAGCGCCTTCTGGACCTAAAGGTTCGCCGTGAGCCTCTTTTGTGTCCTGTCTTGGGCTTCCATACCCTATGTGGGTACGAACTATAATTAGGGAGGGCTTATCTTTTTGAGCCTGAGCCATTCTGATAGCGTTTTCTATACTTTCAAGATCGTTACCGTCTGAGACTTGTAAGACGTACCAGCCATAAGCCTCAAATCGGGCTTGCACATTTTCTGTAAACGCTAGGCTTGTTGGGCCTTCAAGGGATATGTGGTTGTCATCGTAAAGGCAGATGAGCTTACCTAAGCGTAAAAGGCCGGCTAAAGAAGCTGCCTCTGAACCAATACCTTCCATAAGATCTCCGTCGGATAAGATTACGTATGTGCGGTGATCAATTACAGGATAGTCAGGCATATTGAAACAGCTTGACAAGAAGTTTTCTGCTATGGCCATCCCAACGCCGTTTGCAAAGCCTTGACCTAGAGGACCTGTCGTCGCTTCTACGCCTGGCGTAAGCCCATATTCTGGATGACCTGGCGTCTTACTTCCCCATTGACGGAACCTTTTGAGCTCCTCTAAGGGTAAATCATAACCGTATACATGTAATAGGGCGTAGAGTAATGCGCAACCGTGTCCCGGAGATAGAACAAAGCGGTCTCTGTTGACCCATAAAGGGTTAGAGCTGTTGAAACGAAGGAAGTGATCCCACAAAACGTACATCATGGGTGCAGCCCCCAAGGGCAGCCCTGGGTGACCTGAATGAGCTTGCTCAACTTCATCAACCGATAGGAAGCGTAGAGTATTAACGCATAAATTATCTAGTTTATTCATACTTAACATTCTCCTTTAAGAACATATTTTTTTGCGATTTAATATACGTTATCGTAAAGTGTTTACGTCATTAGAACACTATAGGTGTTTTTTTACCTGTTAACGTAGATTGTATGATAGCATCTAATATTACATTATTCTTGTAGCCATCCTCGAACGTCGCACCAATAGGATCGACTCTTTTATCGTTTACTACAACGTCCATAAAATGATATATCTCATTCACGAATGTATCTCCCCATCCGATTACGTGCCCCGAAGGCCAATAATGGGATACGAAAGGGTGTACGCTTTCTGTCACAAGAATATTATTCCAGCCAATCGTACTTACATCACCTTCTTCTGAATAGAAACGAAGTTCGTTGAGCCTTTCCATATCGAATTCTATCGAACCCTTTTCTCCATTGATCTCAAAGTTATTATAATTCTTTCTCCCTGTTGCCATCCTCGATGCCTCAACGGTACCTGTTGCGCCATTCTCGAACTCAACGATGGACTCAAACGCATCTTCTACAGAAACCTTTCCCTTTTTCATTTTATCGGTTGGCAAAGGTCTTTCCTTGACGAACGTCTTTGATATAGCTGTAACCGCTTTTACTTCTCCCATTACAAATCGAATGATGTCAAAAACGTGGCTACCAAGATCTCCTATAGGTCCGCTTCCCGCCTTTTCTTTATCGAGTCTCCAAACTAGAGGAGTGTTAGGATTTCTAAGCCATTGTTGAAGGTATCTTGCCCTGAAATGGTAGATCCTACCCAGTCTTTCTGACCTTACTATTTCCCTTGCTAGACCAACGGCTGGAACAAATCTATAATTGAAAGCGACCATAGACTTTACAGAGTTCTTTCTTGCGACATCCCACATTTCCTTTGCCTGCCTACTGTTCATTGCAAGAGGTTTCTCGCATATCACATGTTTGCCTGCTTCAATAGCTTCTATTGATATATCGTGATGCATGTCATTGGGAAGACAGTTATCGATAATTTCAACTTCTTTATCCTCTATTACCTCGTGCCAATCGGTTGTATATTTTTTGAACCCAAAGTTTTGCGCGGCTTCCGCGACTTTAGAATCCGTTCTACCAAAGATCGAAACCAGCTCTGGTACCGCAGGAGGGGGCCAGAAGAAAAGAGGCATATTCTTAAATGCATAAGAGTGCGCTTTCCCCATAAACGCGTAACCTAACATTCCTACTCCAATATTCTTAACAGTCATACCTTATCCGCTAATTCTTTGAACATGTCGACCTGATATTAACTTTTCTTATGAGCAAGACCAATTCTTAAACTGGCATCTTCCGAAGGATCTTTAACGATGCAACCATGTATGTTTTCAGCAGACTATTAAATCGCACTTCTTTGGATCGTGACCGTGTTGATAGAAATTATAGCTCACAAACTCGAATTCAGTCGCTACTTTCTTTCCATCAATGACGAGAACACAATCAGGAACGCCATCAGAGAACTCGTCGAGATACCACTCGGACTGTCCAAGTCCTAATTCCTCAAAGGCTTCACCCAGATAAGGTATGACTGTGCCAAATAATATTTTCACTTCATTTTCGTTTCCGGGCTCATAGAAAAAGCCAAATCGTATGTTCTCTATATTGACCGCTTAAATTGTAAGAATAGTTTGAAGAACTTAAATTTTCTGGTTTCACTCAATTAGCTGTTTATATGTTAACGTTACAGACCACTTCGATTTCAGATTAAAATGAGATTAAATTTTAATTCTCTGTCTTAATGTGGTTCATAACATATTGCTCTTGACGTAGCAATATAATCGACCTTGAACCCCAGCGTAAAATCATGATCCTGAGGAGGTCGCTAAGACGATTATGATAACGGCTCCTGGGCCCGAAAGCGGGTAGTTATAAACAACCTTTACAAATTAAGTAATCTTTTTAGAGTTTTGACGTTTCATGATTCCGGCGGGCCAAAGGGCCGCCGGATTTGTTTCATGACCGATATCAAGCTTGATATCAGAGAATTTATAGGTTTAGGGTAAAGTTAGGGTGTCGACGAGGAGAGCCAAGGAGGTACTTAGGTTAATTCCTTCTTCTCATCGAACGTATAACCTTTGATGTTCTCTTTATCTTTTTTGATGTACGCATTTTTTGTCAAGTTCACTATAAAAGAACCTTTACGGAATCTGTTAAGGTTCAACGTTGAACTAACCAGGTGCAACTATGTTCGGCTCAAACAGAAAATCGGCAAAAAAGTTAGCGCAAACAGTTTTTGCCGGCTCAACTTAAATGCGTCCGGTATGAGAGCAAAGGGATGTTAAATTGTACACAGGGAGATCAGTCTGAGCCGACAAGCGGAAAATTAGCGCTAATTTTGCATACAAATTTCTGTTTGAGCCGGAATTAGCCAAGATTATCAAATGATATTATAAAACGATATTTTATAATCCTGACATTAACCAATTTGGTAAAGTTTGTTTGATGTTAGGTGGATGTAGTTCCCAGCTTGAGATTAGGAGAAGTTTTGTAAATGCCTATCGCTGTGATGAACGGGGGAGGAGTCTCCATTTTAGGGAGGCTGCAAACTCTATATAGGCTTATTATTTAAATTAAGTAGAAAATATGTCGAATGCCTTATCCAGCCTTCAAGGGCACCAAAGTACACAAAAATAGATCTGATTAAGAAAGCAAAAACTATTGGTGACATCTTTTAAATAATCTTCAATCCTCTCTCATGTATATCATTCCAAATAGCAATCTATCCCAAAGTGGTAAAACGGGCCCGGTGGGATTTGAACCCACGACCCCAGGCTTAGAGGGCCTGTACTCTATCCAAACTGAGCCACGAGCCCATCATAAAGGTTCCTTGACAACCTTTAAATTAAGTTTTTTCACAATAAAAAAATATTTTCCACGATAATACATTTTATAGAATATAACATTAGTTGTCTTACTGCGACAAAAAGAAAAAGTGAGGTGGCACCCTTTGCTTAGCTTAGTACAGGTTTAAGTCTGGGAACTTCGCTTTCTCTACCTTTAGTTCTTCTTGTAAAGTCCTTATCCTTTTAGCGTATTCCATCATTCTAGCTTTGTCACTCTGAACTTTAGCAATCTTGTAACCTTTCCACGCCTTCTTTAGGGCGCCCCAAGTCTGTCCTGTTGTGAAATTCTTAGACATATCGTCTCGTTATACGCTTTCAAAGGATGAGATAAAAACCTTTCCCTTTTCGTTGTCTCATTTGAGATTATTTGAAGTGAACCCAGCCCTTCTTCGCGAGCATTTCATCGTTAAAATACACTTTTCCGTTCCCCTCTACTGTTCGTCCTATCTTTTTGATAGGTGTTGCTGTCTCTTCTGCTATTTTTGCTACTTTAGGATAGTCCTTGAGTTTGCATGTAAACACTATCTCGTATTCTTCCCCTCCAAATAGTGTGTAATCTATCTTTTCCTTATCTGTAACTTCGTTATTGTTCTTCAAAGTGTCATTGATTGGCAAGTCGTCAAGAAAGATGTCAACATGGCTCCGCTGCGCTATTTCGTAAATCGATATAGATAGGCCATCACTAGAATCTATAGAGGAAGTCATCAGTTTTTTGCTGCTGGCGTTTAGGCCAAAATCTACTCTTGCATTAGGATACAGCACCGACTTTATTGCCTTTTCAGTTAGACGCGGGCTCTTTATCTGCTTAACTCCATTTATTATATCAAGCCCCAGAGGCGGCAGACCGAAGTCTCCTGTTACTAAGACCGCTTCATCGCTATAGGCACCTTCTCTACTAACGATTCGTCGGGCCCACCCGAACATCACACAGTCGATGACCAGGTCAGATGTCTCATTGGTGTCCCCTCCAACAACTTCTATTCCATATTCAATCTTCGCATCCTTCAGTCCATTAGCTAGCTCGAGTACGTTTTCATCTGTAAACCCCCTTGGAATACCCAGTGAAATAAGTGCACCCCAGGGTTTAACACCTTTGCAAACGAAGTCGCTGATGCATGCTACAACGCTTTTTCTCGCCGTCTGTCTAAGTGTCATGCCTTTCGGCATATCCGTTTTCCCTACGAGCATATCGCATTTAATTACAAACTTCTCTTTCTTCATAGCTCTTTTAGTCCAGGCGACATCGTCTCCAATTTCAGAGAAAAGTTTCTTAGGCTGACCTACAGTATTTACAATAATTTCTATGATTTTCCACTCGTCAAGCATTAAAATCCACCGCTTCACTCTTTTGGATCACTATTTTTTTCACCAATGAACACTCAGCTGTCTTACGCTAGCAGTTCCGTTGTAAATAAAAATTTTCTAGGGTAAGTAATGTTCTACCTGTTTTTCCTGCACTAAGCTTAAATAATTTGAGCTTTTAGAGCAAAAACGTGCCCCGGTAGCTCAGCGGTGGAGCGATTGCCTCGTAAGCAATAGGCCGCGGGTTCAATCCCCGCTCGGGGCTCCAGTTCCCATCTTGAATCTAAGGAAGAGGAAGGAATTGAGTTCACTTTGCGTACGCTTCAACAAGGTCACATGCCGTGATAATGCCTATTAGCGTATCGTTCTTTATCATGGGTAATCTTCTTATGTGCTTTGAAATTGCGGAAGCAAACATGATAACGTTAGCTGCAGGCCTTGCCGCTGGTGGGAAGATTCCTTTAACAAATTGTCATGGCATATTTGCTTTAGGTAGAGCATATAACCAGATAAGGTAAAATGTAGCTTTTGATAAGGCTAATATAAAGATTGTCCTTTGCAATTCAAGTATGCTTTGGACCTTTATGGGAGGGTCGCATCAGGTAATCAAAGATATTGCCGCCATAAGGGCGATACCTAACTTAGTCATCATCTCCCCCGCAGACGCGGTTGGGACGAAAAAGGTAACTAATGAAGCATTAAATTACGTTGGACCGGTGGCTTTAAGATTGACTAATCCAAGTACTCCTGTTATTTTCAAGGAAGACTACCCAAACGCAAAAAAATTAAGAGTCACCAAACGCAACCATAAGCCACAAGCGGGGGTTGCCAAGCCAGGTCAAAGGCGTAGGCCTGAGGCGTCTATCCTGTAGGGGTTCGTGGGTTCGAATCCCACCCCCCGCACCTTATTATATGTGGAAATGTCTGTTGTTTTAAGTTGTTTCCTTATCTTCCTTAAAGCACCCTCTTTACTTCTGCTTAGGCTAGTGAGTCTGGATTAGGGAATAGGTTCCTCTGACCTTTTTTGGATAAGAAACACCAGAGGAGAATGGTCACTAGAGACATCGTGTTAAACGAATCTTGGGCCAGTCAGTTTTCCATAGAAAGTTTATTTAATAAAAATAGCAATAAAAGATGAAGGTAGAATCCATTGACGAGATATATCAAGCTGCACCGGATGCCTATGTTCTTCCCACGCACCTCCCTATTCCATGCTTTGGAGTAATTCCACGGTCCATAGAAGAAGAAAGGAACTGCTAAAATGGAACTATGAACCATAGTTCCAGAGCAGTTGTAATCGAATTTCGAATAGAGAAGACCTGAGCCATGCGGAATGAAATGCGAGTTATGAAGAATGTTTGCTTTGCAAAATAAAGATTATGCAAATTAATTAAGAAAGTTTGAATATAATCTTAAAGACTTCGAATCAGTGATGGTGAGCCTACTATTTGGAAGAAATAATGGTAGTCTGGTCCTTCTTCTCCCTTCCTGCTACCAGAGTATAAATTAACTAGGCTATGAGTCCATAAACTACCCCATTGAACACTGAAATAGCTAGAGTTGTCGCTCCAATTCCGAGTACAGAATAGTCTGTTTCGGGGACGTTAAGTAGGTTGTATATCATTCTTCCAGGTGGTAGTTCAACATATCCGATAGTAACGAAGACTAGAATGAAGAAGACTACAAGAAACACTATTGCGCCTTTCAAATCATATCCAACTAAACTGTAGCAAAAACTGATTTAAATTTTTTCGATTCCATACCAACGCATTCAGCCTTTTCGCCGAGCTTGAAGTTTTAATAAAAGATTAAGTGGACAAAGGTTATTAAAAACATACTTTAGCTTATGCATTTTTCTTTAGCACCTAGAATATTTTGCAAAATCTAAAATGAGAGAAAGTCTAGGCGATAATATGTATGTTCTGGGACAATGGTAGATAAACTCGAACATCAAGTTTATCCAGAAGCATTAGCTAATGATGTATAAGATGATTTCTAAGATGAAGTCGAAATAAAGGAGATTAAGCACTGTTTAGAAGGAATGCTCAAGATTTTTTCACGCTATGGGCTCAACATTATCCTGATTGCTTCCCCTTTTTGCATCAGTCCAAAAGCTTCTTCTGCGTCTTCAAAATGCATTCTATGTGTTATCAGCTGCCTTAGGTCTGTTCTAACTCCCTTGCTTAATGATACAGCCTTCTTGAACTCCGCCTTTGTATATAAAATTGCTCCCCGAACATCAAGTTCCCTTGTGGTTATTGTTCCCGGGTCCATTTCCACGCTCTTTTTAAACAGTGCAGTCACAACGACTGTTCCACCCTTCTTCACAAGACTCAATGAGTCTGTGAGACTCTTAGATACACCGGCGCAGTCTATCGCTACATCAACTCCTTTGTTCTTTGTTACATCTCTAACGATTTTGTAAAGTTCCTCGCTTTTGGGGTTAATGATAAAATCCGCTCCAAGACTCTTTGCTTTATCTAGTTTGGAATCAACTATATCCGATATTATTGACGTTACTTCCAAATGTTTAGCTACAATTAGCGTGCAGAGGCCTATTGCCCCAGCTCCTAAGACGGCTACAAATTGTCCCCTCTTTATCGAAGATCTGTTCACAGTATGTAATCCTACTGTAAGAGGCTCTATGAGAGCTCCCTCCTCAAAGGTCAGGCTGGAGGGTAACCTATAGGCGGTCGAATAAGGTATTCTTACATATTCAGCAAATGGACCGGGCCATTTTGGCGTTCCAAGGATTCTAATATTATCGCAGATGTTGTCCCTTCCCGCTAGACAGTATTCGCATATGTCACATGTTGCTATTGGGCAGGCTGTGACGCTGTCCCCTGCACTGAATCCTTTAACCTTCTTTCCGACTTCAACTATTGAGCCTGAAAATTCATGGCCTGAAATGACTGGAGGAACTCTCCAGGGATGTGTTCCTTCGAATGCGTGAACTTCTGAAGCACATATTCCTACAGCTCTAACCTTAACCAATATCTCTGTATCATTTATTATCGGTCTTTCGACGTCAATAACTTCGATCTTATGTGGTTTTGGAATCATTATGGCCTTCAAATAGTCTCAATAAAAAATAATAGGATGGATATTAAATCTTTCCGCAACGAGTATTCATTCATTATTTAGTATTCAAACGCGAAATTCTTAGCGCTATGCTCGGAAATCGGTCTAGATTTTCTGAGATTGAAGGCCATATTTTTGATTTAATATGGTTTTAGAAGGGCAGTAGATTTGTCATTTGTCATAGTTAGATAAATAGTTAAATTATGTTAAGAAATTAATAGACTTTGAATTCAAGCACTTACAAAATAAAATAGGTATTGCGAAGAAGGATAGTAAACGGGGGCAGCCTGTGCACAATTGTTAAATTCACTCCCGTAGGACGAATGATGATTGCAGATGGGTAATTTTAGAGTCGAAGAAGACTTTGATCTAGGTCCGCTTGTAACCTTTGTTCCAAACAAAAGGTATCCCATATATAACTGGTTCCACTTTAAGGAAGGTTTCTCACGAGATTTTGTTTTCCTTATGTTAGATCGTTTTAGGGTCAAAGGCGGCAAATGGGTTCTGGACCCCTTTTGTGGTTCAGGGACGACTCTTCTTTCGTGCAAGGAGCGTGCAATAAACTCTATAGGGGTTGATGCGATGCCTCTGTCGATCTTCCTCTCACAAGTTAAAACTATGTACTACGACATAGAAAAAATGAAGGCGATATCCAGAAATATCTTTGCGAACAAATTTGCTCCCACCGATGTCAGTGCTTATAGTTCAATGGTGAAGCGTTCGTTTACAAAATATGCGCTTGAGGATATTATCTTCTTCAAGAGTATTATAGCGCGCATCGAAGATCCTGTGATTCGGAACTTTTTCACTCTAGCGCTTATGATGTCTTCAGAGAAGGTTTCATTCGCATACAAGGATGGATCTTATATTAAGATTCGTCCGATTAAAAATATTCCTCCCTTCAGGCCCCTTTTTAAGAGGACAGTGAAGAGAATGTTTAATGATCTAAAGAGGTTCGGGCCTGAGAGAGCATCTGTTAAGGTCTTCCAAGGAGATGCTAGGAATCTCAATTTCCTCGATGATTCGGCTTTTGATGCCGTTATCACTTCTCCCCCCTATCTTAACATAATAGACTACATGAAAGTGTATTCTCTGGAAACTGAGCTCTTCTTCGGAGAATCAAGATCTGAAGCTATCAGATCCTATATTGGACTTGATGTAACCGGCGATTTCTCAGATTTTTCAGACTTGGATATTCCAGCTGTTGGAAAAGCGTATCTTAAGGATATGAAAAGGATTCTCCTGGAGCAGTTTAGGGTTCTGAAAGACGGCGGCAAAGTTGCCATGGTCGTTGGTGAAGGGGTCTTCCCTGATAGGATCATTCCCGTTCATTTCCATATATCAGAACTGGCCGAAGGCGTTGGGTTCAAAGTGGAAAAGATACTGTACGCTAAAAGGAGAACGGTTACTGATCACGAAAGACGCAAAATTGGATCAGCCCTTGAGAGTGTCCTCTTATTCAAAAAATGATTTTTTGCATTATTTTATTTGGTAGAATTTAGATCCTTGAAGTCTAAAGTCAGTTTTAAAACAGGCTTATGTAAAAAGTTAATATATCACTTTCTATCTCGTTGCTTAGATAACTATGGGCTTTGATAAGTTCCTAGAAAAGGATAGAGCAATAATACTCGCATACGATCACGGCTTAGAGCACGGTCCCACAGACTTTAATCAAAAAAGCATAGACCCCAGCTTCATAATGGAGATTGCTGAAAAGGGGCATTTTAACGGTATCGTTTTTCAAAAAGGATTAGCTGAGCACTACTATAATGGTAGAGTTCCCCTGATCGTGAAGGTAAATGGTAAAACAAATATCTTTAAAGGTGATCCAATTGCTAGACAAAACTGCTCTGTCGAATACGCCGTAAGTTTGGGCGCTAAAGCAGTAGGTTATACCATATACCCAGGCAGCATGCATGAGAGCTTAATGATTCAAGAATTCGGGAAGATTCAGGAAGAAGCTAGGAAACATGATCTGTCAGTTGTAGTTTGGATTTATCCAAGAGGTGAAGCAGTGAGGGACGATACCACTAAAGAAGTAGTTGCCTACGCAGCAAGAATAGGTCACGAGCTCGGGGCTGATGCCGTGAAGATAAAGTACTCAGGTGATTCTGCATCGTTTAGCTGGGCTGTTAAAGCCGCGGGGAAATCGAAGGTTTTGATGTCAGGTGGCCCAAAAGCTCCCACTGATGAGATCTTCTTGCAACATGTTAAAGGGGTCATAGATGCAGGTGGCAATGGGGTAGCGGTGGGGAGAAATGTTTGGCAACATAATCAACCTCTTAAAATGGCTGGTGCGTTAAGAGCCTTGGTCATAGAAGGGAAAAGCTTAGAGGAAGCATTGAAAATAATCAAAGGATAAAAAGGCGAATTACATTGAAGATAGGTCTCCTTACTGGCGGTGGGGACTGCGCAGGCTTGAATGCTGTAATAAGGGCTGCTGTCAAACGTGCGGAAGAATACGGTTGGGAGGCTGTAGGAATTAGATACGGCTGGAAAGGTCTTCTTGAGCTAGATTATATTGACCTCTCATTCAAAAACATATCAAATATTCATAAGTGGGGTGGAACCATACTGAAAACTACAAGAACCAATCCCTTCAATTATCCTGAAGGCCCAGAAAAGGTGATGAATAATGTGGAGAAACTTGGTTTAGGCGGCCTTATTGCCATCGGCGGCGACGACACTCTTGGTGCTGCAGCAAGATTCTATAAAATGGGGTTAAAGGTTGTCGGCGTTCCTAAGACGATGGATAATGATCTGTCTGTTACCGATTACACGTTTGGCTTCGATTCTGCAGTTAATGAAGCGATGTATGCGCTGGATAATCTTCTACAGACAGGCGAATCGCACGATCGCGTTATGATCGCTGAAGTAATGGGCCGCAATGCGGGATGGGTTGCAGCATACGCTGGGATAGCGGCAGGCGCTAACTTAACTCTAGTTCCGGAAGAACCTTTCGATATAGAAGATATCGCATACTTTATTAAGAAAAGACGCCTGAAGGGGGACAAGGCAGCTCTTATAGTCGTATCTGAAGGTGCAATTTTGAAGAACGTGTCTAAAACATTCACCAGAGACGGAAAAGTTGACGATTTCGGCCATGTGAAACTCGGTGGAGTAGGACAATTCTTGGCTGAAGAACTTGAGAAGAGAATCGGAGGTGAAATTAGGATTACATCTCTTGGTCACACTATTAGAGGCGGACAGCCGACAGCGTTTGATAGGGTCCTCTCGAGCCGTTTCGGCCTCGCAGCTGTTGACCTAATAAAAGAAGAAAAGTTCGGCATGATGGTCGCACTGAAAGGAACTCAGATTGTTTCTGTAAGCATTGATGAATCAACCTCAAAGACTAAGACCTTAGATCCTGCGATACTTAGCGCATTAAAAGAGCTGTTTTACTAATCTGCATCGTAACGTTTTTTCCGTAGACTTACCTTAGTATAGAATAATATTTCTTATATTCTTTATCTGTTTAAATAGTGCATTGTAAGCTTCGATACCACCTTTGAAGCTGGATATGCGCTCTTTTCCATTATCATAAATCAGTGTGATTACATGTTCAAGACCAGTTTTGTTTACAAAAATTTTTACTGTCCTTCCATCACATAGTTCGGCTGATATCCTTATTCCCTCATCTGGTCCAAGTGTGAGGACTTTCTTCTTCAAGTCGTTTTCTGGCAGCTCTCTTTCCCAAGGTATATAGTTTATATAGCATCGATCATCTTTTTTCATTATATCGCGTACTACTTAAATAGTATTGGAAATTAAAGTTTTGGCGTACATGCGCCTCTACACCACAAACACTCAATCGATTGTTGAAATCAGGTCGAGGCATGCCGATCGACTTCAGATGCAGGTCTGTGGCCCAACAGTGTACGACGGGCTGCACCTAGGACATGTTAGAACCTTCGTCTTTTTCGATGTACTCGCAAGAACACTACAACGTTCAGGGTACAAGGTTGATTTCGCCCTGAATTTTACAGACATAGACGAAGACGTCTTTAAAAAGGCAAAAAGAGAAGGCGTCTCGTATAAGGAAATATCTGATAAGTTCTACAGGAAGACGTTAAAGACCTTATCTAAACTAAACATCCGAACACCCACCTACTATCCAAGAGCTTCAGAATACGTCCAAAAGAGCGTAGACGTTGTTAAAAAACTTACTTCTAAGGGACTTGCCTACCAACTGAATAGCAACATCTTCCTCGACTATGATAAAATTGTTGATCATGGACTGGTATCCGGTCTTAGCAGGGAAAGACTTTACGATCTCAGGCTGGACTCCTATGATGGGAAAAAGGGGCCGCTAGATTTCCTCCTGTGGTTCAAAAGCGATGAAAAACCCTATTGGGACTCTCCCTGGGGCATGGGCAGGCCCGGGTGGCATCTGCAAGACATCGTTATAGCTAATGATGTTTTCAAAGGCCCGCACGATTTGCACGGTGGAGCCGTTGAACTCGTTTACCCCCATCACGATTGTCTAGAATGCTTGGGGATAGCTGTTGAAGGTACAGCGCCTTACGTACCTTATTGGGTTCACACGTGTGTTCTGATGATTGAAGGGAAAAAGATGTCGAAGTCTGAGGGAAACGTTATTTACGCTGACAAGATACTAAGTGAATGTCCTCCTGAAGCTTTAAGGGCGTATTTTCTCTCAAAGAGCAGAGAAGAAGAACTCAACTTTAAGATGGAAGATCTGCTCAGGTATAAGGAAATTTTAGGAGACATGCAGGGACGTCTTCACAATTATAAGGGCGTTTCCGCTCCGTCAAAGGAGGTTCAAGATTTAAAGGACAAATTTTTTGAAGAACTATACTCCAACATGGATACAAGTAATGCGTTGAATTTGTTTTTCAAAGTGACAGATACAGCCATGAGAGAAGGTTCGAATTTGGGAGTTCTTTCTGATGTATATCAAATTTTGGGTCTAGAGTTTATGCTTTTAAAAGGATGATAATTTTTAAACAGATAATTCTTTCAATACAGAATGATTTTTAGATTCCGTAAATTTCTTTTATCTTATTCCTGAAGGTGTTTTTAGGAATTGCTCCGACGGTTTTATCAACTAGACTACCGCTCTTAAAGTATAAAACAGTTGGTACGCCCATTATAGAGAACTTTTCCGCTGTGTTAGGACTATCATCGACGTTGACCTTTGCAAACGAAATCTTTGGGGAAATTTCATTTGCGACTTCATCGAAGATTGGAGACATTATCTTGCACGGACCACACCAGTCAGCATAGAAGTCTACAGCCATGTCCTTTTTTGCTTTCAAAAACTGATCAAAGTCGCTGTCTCCTATGTGATAAAGTATTTTTCCAGATGTTTCTGCAACATCAGCATCTGCGCTATGCTCATCTTTGAGCATTTCCTCGTACTTCTCCATAATTTTGTCCAATTCCTCGTCAGGCACGAATCCACACTCTTAATAGTTAAATATAAAACTTTAATTATTAAATTATTTTTTATTATCGGACTAGAATATTTTAGAAAACAGTTATATCTTTATTTAACCCTTGTTATATTTCGGTATTATGCATCCTGTTTGCGAAATTTCTTCCAAGTATGTATTACCTGTCTTTAGATCTAAGGTGGTCAATATACTGATAAATGAGAGAGGCTTAACCCAGATCGAAGTAGCGAAACTGCTAAGTATTTCACAGGCAACCGTAAGCCTCTATGTGGGACAAAAGAGGGGGTTTAGCCAGAAGTTTAGATCGTTTTTTGATTTAGATGTCATTGATCACTACGCCCACTCTTATGCGGAAGAAATTACAAATAATCCCTCAGTTGGAAGCATGGAGTACTTCTGCGCCCTATGCAAAGAACTTAGGAGAAAGGGTCTCCTCTGTGAAATTCACAAGAATGTCAGTGGCGTGCCGTCAGACTGCAAAATATGTGTAACGTCAAAGGTAACCTTTAATAGAGTTTGAACATGAGGCACTTTCACCTTAGGTAACTATTTCAAACTATATTCTATATCAAGGAAACAGGTTACCGGGTCGGATATCTTTTTTTTATGTTTTACCCATGTTGTCCAAGCAACAGTTCTCTGACCTCGTTAACAATCTTACTGGGTTTGAAAACTTTTATTCTACGTAGGACTCTACGTTTCTTTTCCATAATCCCAAAGCTTCTTTAAACACAGTTAGACTGAGGACCCTTCTCGATGATCTAAAAGGCTTCTGTTTTGACTTTTATTACCTCATGGGTTCATTTTATTCAGCAAATATTTAAATTTCTCTTGCTTTAATTAAGTGAACCAGCGGCTTGTCGTCCTGCATAAGCCAAAAAAGAAGCATTAACATGGGCAGCGCCAATTTTAGAAGTATAAAGCCAAAATCATCTTTACAGTCGACATCAAACTTTACTTTTAAGTAGAAATATTATATATCGTCTTCAAAAACAATCTTCTAATAAAGTGTAATGTAGAATTTTACCATCCAGAACCTATAGCTTAGGTTCAAATAATCCGATCAGATTTCCATCGGGATCTGAGAAGAATGCAAACCATCCTCTTTTTTCGTCTTGTCCTAACTGCGTTTTGTCTAAAATAATTTTTCCTCCTTTTTCTACTACCTTCTTTAAAGTTTCTGTTATATCGTCAGTCAAAACATAAACAACGGTGTGCGGTGGAATAATATTCTTTGACTTAACAATTCCTCCCCCAACACCCGAACCCGGATCAAATGTAGCATAGTTCGAATTTGCTTGGTCGCAGATGATTTTCCAGCCAAATACCTCTTTATAGAACTTGCCTGATTGTCCAACATTATTTGTTGAAATTTCAACATGACAGATGATATGCCCTATCTTTTCCATTTGCCTAGGACGTAGAAAACGTAATTTATATAACTTTAAGGTAAACGCGATCGAAATGTCAACGAAAACAAAAACAATATAAACACATTAAAAACTCCACAGATAAACGTGCTCCGGTGGTGTAGTCCGGTCAAGCATTCCGGCCTTTCGAGCCGTAGATCCCGGGTTCAAATCCCGGCCGGAGCACTATAAACCATACGCTAAAAGCTTTATCTTCATAATGAAAGATGGAAATGAATTGGATCATATATATCGCTACGATAATTTATGAACGAAACAAACAGCCTTTCTTTTGTTGTACATGGTGCCATGGTCAACATATCTTAAATCATCAGGGTTTCTGCTATCACCTTTCCTAATTATTTATTTTTATTCTCAGAGTATTTATTAGAACTCGTACAGCTCTTTTAATTTCTTTATCTTCCTCATTTAATTAGTCGATAATTTTCAATTTACACCGATATCTAAATAGGATGCTCTTACGTTGTTTGTACAAAGATAATTCGATTTAAACTGCCTTCCTGTCATTTTAGATACGGAATAAGGAACATTTTGGCTAGGAACTGAACTTAAGGGTTTTCAAGCTCGCCCAGGATATGATTAGTTACTTTGCACTATAGTTCAATCAACTCTCAATGGTAGAGGTTGTTTGGTACCGTTTGATTCTAAAGACATGGACATGATGTTATTCTGTTGGATTAAAAATTATTAAAGGCATGGCTTGATAGTATACTTAAGGTGTACGATTTGAGTTTAAGATCTTTTGAGGCAAATCTGCCTCTGGCTAGAATATCAGAATACCAGGGTGCAAAGAAGGTTGTATTTGGTACTGGGTCTGTCGAATCTTTTATAGGACCTGAAGTTAAGCGCTTTGGTCAGAGAATTGGATTAATTACAGATAAAGGAATAGAGAAAGTGGGCATAGTCGGCAAGGTTGTCGACCTGATAAAGAGAGAAGGTGTTGGTGTCGATGTCTATGATGATATTGCTAGCGAGCCCGATTCTGACAGCGTAAGAAAGGCTGTCGCATTCGGGAGAGAAGGAAAGTATGATGCAGTGGTAGGCTTAGGTGGAGGGGCGGTTATGGACACAGCAAAGATGGTTGCTGCATGCCTAACTAATCCAGACGATCTGATGACATATGTTAATCCGGCGCATGATATGATAAAGTTCCCACCCAAAGCAAAAATTTTGATACCAACGACTTCAGGAACGGGGAGCGAGGTGTCTCCATATTCGGTTATTATTGAAGGTGTGTACAAGACTTGGGCTGCAAGTCCAAGCCTTTACGCTGAAACCGCAATAGTGGATCCGCTTATGGCGATGAGTTGTCCTCAAAAACAGACGGCTGGCAGTGCCATGGACGCACTAAGCCATTGTGTTGAAGCATTAATCAGCAACTACTCTAATCCGATTTCAGATAGCCAGGCTCTTGAAGCTATAAGACTCGTATTCAAGTACGCTAGACGTGCTTACCACGATGGTAAGGATCTTGAAGCTCGATGGAGTATGTCATGTGCGTCCATGCTTGGAGGGATTGTAATAGGCTACACCTGGATTGGGGGGCCGGCAATCCTAGGTCACTGTATAGCTGAAGCGGCTGGGCCTAGATGGAGTATACCACATGGTGCCGCGTGTGGGATGACCCTGCCATATGTTTTGGGATTTAACCTTCCAGCATGTTTTGAGAAGATAGCTAGATTTTCTTGGATGACGGGTGCAGATGTCCATGCGCTTTCGACTAGGGAAGCGGCAAAGGCCGCCATACGTGAGGTAGTAACTCTAATGAAAGATCTAGACTTGCCTTTGACACTAAAGGAGTTTGGTGTTCCTCAGAATGAGCTAGCCGAGTTCTCGGACTATATAGTTAATGAGCGGCAGTACATTTATGGATTGCCAACATTCAATCCAAGAAAGATAACGGAGGAAAACATGCGGCTACTTATGGAGCACCTATTTGAAGGGATGATCCTAGAAGAATAATCTTTTGAAACAAGATTTAAATATGCATTTTATAAGTTGAATCATGTAGTGATTTTGTTGGCTAAGATATTAACATGCGGGTTTGTCTTCGCGGACATATTAGCCACCGAGCTGCCTAAGATCCCAGCACCAGGGGAAGGGATTACAACTCCTCAAGGAATCAAAATCTCTATCGGTGGACATCCTGCCAATGTTTCAGTGGATTTAAAACAGCTGAACCTTAAGAAGTGCGATGTTAGAGTCGCTTTAGCAGTAGGCAAAGATATTTTAGGCGATTTTGTACAGGATTTCCTGAGATCTAGGGGTGTAGTTGGAAGACTCCAACGCGTAGAAGATGTGCCGACAGGCATATCGATACTTCTTATAAAAAAAGGTGAGGATAAAGCGAATGTTGGAATGTTGGGCGCCAATTTGTTCTTAGACTTCGACTATGTAATGCGTGCAGTCAAAAAATATGAGCCCAAGATACTTTACGTCGCATCCGGTATACTGGGCAAATTTGACTTCAGGCTCAAAGATCTTCTTAAGTACTGCTTTAACAATAATATCCGAACAATCCTAGATTTATGTAGACCCTATGAGAAGGAATGGAGCTACAGCCATCCTGCACTGCCTTACGTTGACATTTTACATAGCAATGTTCAGGAATTTCAAGGTATAACAGGCCAGTCTGATCCACTAGATGGCCTTAGGTGGGCTGCTGATAGAGGGGTCAAGTTTTACATTGTAAGTGATGGAAAGTTCGGTTCAACTGTGCTATTTAAGAACAGATTCATTAAACAACCGGCGTTTAACGTTGAACCCATCGATCCTACAGGTGCTGGGGACTCTATGTGTGCTGGAACTGCAAGGAAGCTTCTCGACATTATAGAAGCCGGAAGAAGTTTGGAAGATCTGACGGTGCAGGAAGCGGCTGAGATCCTGCTTTTCGCACAAGCTGCTGGCGCTGCATGCATTGGGGAAATAGGAGCAACGACGGGCGTCACGACAGAGAGGGTTAATAGGATAATCGCTGAGCAGGGGAAAACAATACTTTCTAAAACAAAATTTACGAACTTGTAAGGCAATCAATAACAAAATTTTAAAATATTGATTGAACCACATTATCTTAGGTAGAAGACTTTATACCCTACACTTCAAATACGTAATTGAGGGAATATGCCCGAATTTGTTTCTAATAGAATGAAGAAAATTCTGGCTGAGCAAAAAGTAAATTTTGGCACTTGGATAACTTTGACCGATTCCGATGTCGTCGACGCTCTTTCTAGAGTTGGTTTCGACTGGTTCGTATTTGACACGGAACACTCTCCTCTGAACGCGGGAATAGTACAGAAACTTATTCAGCCTATGAGCAGTAGCACTACTTCCCCCCTTGTGCGTGTTGCATGGAACGACCCGGTTCTCATAAAATTGGCTCTAGACGTCGGTTCTGAAGGTGTCGTTGTGCCTTGGGTAAACACAGTTGAAGAAGCGGAGAAAGCTGTTAAAGCCTGCAGATATCCCCCGAAGGGCATTAGAGGTTTTGGCCCTAGGAGAGCATCTGCCTACGGTTTTGACCCCACATATGGTAAAAGAGCTAATGATAGTATCGTGACCATTATCCAGATCGAAACAGAACAGGCGATAAAGAACATAAAAGACATGCTGTCGATAGATGGTATCGACGCCTTCTTTATTGGCCCATACGATTTATCCTGGTCTCTTGGTTGTCCAGGAGATTTTGAAAGTGAAAAGTTCAAGAGCGCAATTGATGCAGTTTTGAGGACTTCTAAGCAGGCTGACAAACCGGGAGGAATCTGGACCGACGACCCGAAGACAGCGGTAAAGAGGATAAAGCAGGGTTTCAAGATGATAGACTGCTCAGGCGAACTTGCGATTATGGTGAACGCTGCAAAAGAATGGCTTAATGAACTAAAGAAAGGAGTTTAAGAGAAAGCATACTTTTTTTATTGCATCCACGTTTCCTGTTAAATAAGTTACTTTATGTCCAAAACAAAAATTATTTAAACAGCCCTAAAGTACAGACCCATATAAAAATGGGCCCATAACTCAGTTTGGTCAGAGTGACCGGCTCATATAGGACGTAACACATCTAAACTCCCTTGAGACACCGGTCAGCCGTGGGTTCAAATCCCATTGGGCCCACTTCCTTATATCTTCTGTTTTCAATGAGGTTGACTATTGGGAATAAAATAATAAAATTGTTGACAAAATAATAGGATAAAAGAATATTGAAATGGTAAAAAATTTTTTTATTCACATTTTCAGCAAAGAAATATTATAGGTCTACCTTTTTTATGATTAAATTTTGAGTATTATAATGGCGCCGCTGGGAGGATTTGAACCTCCACTCTACTGGTTAACAGCCAGCCGCTTTACCGGGTTAAGCTACAGCGGCACGTTTTTGGAGGTCATACTTCTCAATATATAACTTTTGACCTTTTCAGCTTATCTTAGCTATAAGCGACACCGCTCCTACGACTATCATTATAATGGCGAGTATCTGAAACATTCCTGCTAATGGTGGATAGAGTGATGTTGTAGCTATCATAAACTCCATAAATAATCCAATTATTAAAAAAACTATGCCGATGATCTTTGTTATAAAGTTAAGCCTTGTATCTATGTTTTGGTCGTTCATGCTCACTCTTGGTTTAGTGATGTGGATATAACTTTTTCTACTTACTGTTGATTTCTTTAAGTTTGTCTGGAAGATACTTTTCTACAATGTAATCTAGAGAGTATTTTGCAAACGCTTCTAGCTCTGCCTTCTTCTGTTTTTTTATGAATACATCAAGTTCCTTCTGGAACCTTACATCCTTGTACCTCGGGTCATTTTTAAGTTCGTAGGCTCTCTTCACATCTTCATCTTTAAGCTTCACATATGGCAGTTTGTATGTTTCTATGTCCGTTGCCGTTACACCTAGCCATTTCGCTGTTGGCACGGTTAGCTCTGTAAGATGTGCCGCGTTGGCTGAGCCTGATGCTATGACCATAAAGATATGCATTCCGTAAGGGTCTGCGTCTGTTAAAACATAGACCGGCAGCCCCAGTTCTTGGTTTAGTCGTTTCAAGAAGTACCTTGTTGATCTCGGTGGCTGCCCTGCTGTATCGACTATAAGCGCTCTATATTTTTCGTGGACATTGTTTTCCACGAACCTTGTAAATAGTCCTCCCTTTTCTACCGCGAATACAAGCTTTGCTGAAGTTTTAGTGAACTCCGCTGTGCTCAGGCTGGATCCTATAAGATAGCCGTCCGGGTGTGATGCTAAGTTAAGCTTTTTCCCCTCGTGTCCTGGAACCGTGTACGTTATTGTCAGATCGCCGTATATCGCACTTCTCTCTTCTGGATAGACGTTATAGTCTTCCCTTGACTTTCTCAGTAACGCTTCCAAGTCGGTTATTATTTCATCTGATTCTGCCTGGTCAGTGAACTCGATATTAAACGCCTGCGCGGAATAGTAGACATCCCTCAGAGTTGACGTCTTTCCTTCGTTTATCAGCTTATTTACAAAGAAGGCTAGCCATATAGTCTGTGTGAATGGTCTTAGGTGTTTGATGTTCTTCGCATTTCTCTTAACCATATTCCCTCCTACAACATACTGTTTGAGTTCCTTGTCATAGACGATGTTCTTAACGGATCTGCTCGGCATTTCTACTTCCGGAAAATTTCCTTGTTCTATCTGCTGATATATCTTCTCTCCCAACCTTTCAAGAAGCCCTTTAACTTCCTTTTTTCTAGTCGACGGTGAATTCTTCAATTTTTTTCTGACCCCCTTTTATAACTTCAACTTTCTCATTATCCTCTTCAGCTACTTCTTTTTCAACTATCTTTTCAGCCTCCTTTTCTACTGCTATTTCACCCTGTCCCCCCTTTAGAAGCCTTTTATAGTTTGGAAGCTTCTCCTTATTTGCTAGTTCTCTTGAAAAGTTTGCAATTAATGGCAGGTACTTAATGTATAGGTTCGTCTTTCTTTTTTCATGCTCTTCTGATGTCCTTCTTGAGAGGTATGCTGAGAGCTTCCTTAACGTTTCTCTTAACGCGTTCTTAAGTTCCTTCTCAAGTTCTGGTCTATCGGCCAGATATTCTTTGCCAACGGTTTTGTATGGGATTCTTGTTGAGCTTATGTTGACCACAACTGCAATCGGCGCTTCTTGAGGTATCTTGTATCTTTTCCAATCTATTTCCTCGTTGATCACCTTCCAAGAAATGTCTGATGCTTCATCATATAGCAAGGGTATCCTGTTCGCAAACCTATACAGCTTTATACCCTTGTCTGACATCTTTCCGCCATAAATTAACGCAAGCTCGACGATGAATGGGAAACCAGAATACGCCGAAGGTGGTCTCATCACTATTGTAAAGAACTCTGGCACAAGTTCTTTTATTATCCCGGCAGAAAAAATGTTTGCTCCAAGAGGTGAAAGGCAGTCAGCATCTGGTGGGAGGAATTCTTCATACTTGTGCATAGACGTAACGAGGTTAACTATTTCTTCGTCTGAAAGACTTTTGGGGTCTCTGTTCTGGTCAAAGCCCGCAAACTGCAGGAACTTAATCGCTGTCTTTTCTCCTACCCTATGAAACCTCTTTGACATATACTTAACCAGATACGGCTCCTTACTTTGTCTTATCATCCTTCTCATAAATTCTACATCTATTCCGTGAGGATGGGGCAAGGTTTCTTTCGGTGGAGGAGGCATTTCTCCTGTTGTCTTAAGATAGTAGAATATTCTTCCGACTGGGTCTATAAAGGTGATATCTGCGTATGGAACCACTAAGGCCGTCTGTTTGAAGTAATCCTGTATCTTCTGGGTCGACCTGAAATAGTCTCCCTCCACAACGAGTTCAACTATAGTACCCCTTTTACCATTGGCGTCCTCCGCCTTCTTCTCCAAGATCAGAGGCTTGTTTTTTTCAATGTCTATCATAAGTCTAAATGTGTACTTTTTTATTCCGTCAAATGAAGTCTGGATTACTACAGGCCTGTTGGAGGTTATCTGCCCATACAGTATCGCCATTGTTCCACCTAGTCCGAACATTCCCCTTGATTGCCTAAGCTTGTATTTTGAACCATATAGTACTTTACCAAAGGCTTCTGGCACATAATCCGGTGAAACCCCTGGCCCGTTGTCTTGGATTCTAACAAGATATTTTCTCGGATCTTCTGTTTCTCTTGGATCGAACTGTGTTATCCTCGTGTAAATCTCTGGTGGTATACTGTCAAGCTCACAGGCATCAAGAGAGTTTTCTACAAGCTCTCTAACTGTGGAATAAAGCGCTCTTGAAGGGTTTGTGAACCCCGCTAAATCCCTGTTCCTATAGAAGAAGTCACTTGGAGATATTTCAGAGAATGTTTCCTTCAAAGCTCCTCCCTCTTTTCCCATAGCTGCAGCCTTTCAAGTTTAAGCCTCGTCCTCCTTTTCTGTAGCCGTTCATAAACGGTTTTATGTTGGCTGCCATTTGCAAGTATCTCTATGGCTTCGTGCGCTGCCTTCAAGTCGTCGATCTGTCCGATTATTGAGACAGTGTGACCGTATACGGAAATATATGTTTCAGTCAAATCTTCGACAATCTTTCTTGCCTTTCCTTCCGCACCTATGATTCTTCCCCTGATCCTTTTAAGATTAGACTCAGACTTTCCTGAATAGTCTGTTAGGTCTATCACGTCGAGTGAGTATTGGTCATCTAACAGTGTCTTAGCCTTCTCGTAAGAGAAGCCCCTTCCTATTGCCTGTACTACCCCTAAAACCTTTGTTACACCTACCACATTTGTTTCCTCGTTGGCTGTAACAACTACGTCGCCGTTTTCGCTATCAACCTTTACCGTGACCTGGCATTCTTTCTCCAATAGCTCCTTTATCTTTCCACTCTTTCCTATAACGGCTCCAATTCGCTCTTTTGGAATTTTTATCTCCATCTTTAAGGCCATCTTTCTCTGACCCCCTTTAAAATTCTCTTTTCATCAAAAACCTCTATTCCATTTCTTATAAAAAATCTGTTAACGTTTCTAACATCCCTTAATAAAAACTCCAGAGCGTTGGGATGGTCCGCTACGACTGCCGATCCAAAGTCGAAGAAGTAGATCTCTGAACCAAGCTTGAAGATGTTATGCTCAGAAAGATCGGAGTGCACAAGTTTAGCCTTAAAGTAAAGCCTTCTGATCATTTCCACAACCTTCAAGTAATCGGTCTTGGTCGGTTCAACATCCGCAAGTAATGGCGCCTTCTTTCCTTCTTTTCCAATAAACTCCATAGCGAGAACGTTATTAAGCACCGTTATAGGCTTCGGAACGTTAACACTGTTATAGAAGGCTGTGTTCAGGTTAACATATTCTTTTTTAGCCCAAAGCTTTATCAGCCAATAGCCGTTCTTCTTCATTCCCTCAAATCTTCTATCTCCAAGGATGTACGGAAGCCTTTTCTTGAACTCGGCAGTTGAGGTAAGAAATACCTTTAAAGCTATATCTTTATCATCAAAATCTTTTGCGAGGAAGATCTTAGACTCCTTTCCTGAGCCTATAGGTCCTCCCAATCTGTAAATAATTTTCTTTTTTGTCAGTTCATATAATGTTGTTAGCGTTCTCCCATCCAGAGCTTGCTCGTAAGTCTTTCTCTTATCCAAGTCCTTCTCTCTGAGGAGTCTTTTCTTACCGTGGGTAGTTAGACGCGTCAGCTTACTGATATCGTAGTCTCCTAAGAAAGTGTTGTCCTCCATTACCTATAGCTCTTCAGGAAGATACTTATTTGCCTTGAGCCAGTCCACTTGAGATATCGTATAACGCCATACGACATCAGCTTTTTCATCTTCTTTAAAATCCCATGGGGCAACCAAAACGACGTCCCCTTCTCTAATCCATATCTTTCTCTTGAGCCTACCAATTATTCTACCCATTCTAAATTTGCCGTCAGTGCATTTGACCATGATGTGGTCGCTTCCCATTAGCTTCACTGCGACACCCAACAGTTCCCCAGACTCAGGTAGCACGAGTTCTTTAAGGTCTGCTTCATTTAGAACCTTTCTCTTTCCCAATCTTATCCCCTCATAAATTTAAATATCATAAGAAATGATATGCTTTTAACCTTTTTAATTGCGTCTCTGTGCGCGAACCCCTTCTTCACCGCTAGTTCTACGCAGCGGTTTCCTGCCAGACTTATTATCGGAGTTGTCTTCAGAAGCTCGATAAGCTTTTTTTCGTCAACCTTTGCTCCGCCATAGAATTCGTTCGAGATGCACATTTGAAGCCCGTTTTCCTCTACGGTGCATCCAAAAACTTCTTCATCACAAACGCTGAGCATATTATATTCTGATGCTTCGATAACTCGAGCGATATAATCTCTTCTTTCTTTGCGCAACTATTTTTCACCGATGGGAGATTTTCCACCACAGGCTTCACACACGAGGAACTCCATTCTCTTTTCCCTCTTAATGTTTGTGTCTGGGCTACCGCAGACCGGACATCTTACCCTTTCGTTAACGTATTTCTCTATGACGGCTGAGATAGTTCTCCCGTCTCTTCTCCCTATAAGTATCGCTCTCTCACCATCTAATGAAGCGGGTACGGCAAGTTTTTTCGCCAAATATATGAGGAGCTTGTTGGAATCTCTTCTTAGAACTCTTGGAAAGTCCATATAGTTCCTGATGATTGTTTTGTTTCCCAGCCAGATAACTTGAACTCTCGGAACTTCAAGTCTCCACTCGCTAGACTTCTCAGTAGGTTTAGCTTTTTCCCTTAGCCTTTTCAAAAGTTCATCGTAGGTCAGGCTCAAGCTTCTTCTACTCCGAGTTAAATTACACTCCTATAATAACCTTAAGCTAAACAGCAGGAAGTTTTACTCCTTCAATAAATCGGAAGAGAAATATATTTGGTAAACAAAATTTTATGCATGGGGCGTCGTAGATATGCGATAATAGCAGGTACAGGTGTAGATAAGTTTTTTGAGCTTCTAATAAAACTAGATATAAAGACTCCATACGGTTACGCTTCAATATATGGTGTGAAGGATCATAAGAATGTCTTCTTTCTTCCTAGGCACGGAGTGAACTATTCTGTCCCACCTCATAAGATTAACTATAGAGCGAATATCTTTGCTTTGAGCGTATTTGGTATTAAGCATGTTATAGCTACGAACGCTGTGGGCTCGCTTAGGAAGAAAATCACTCCAGGCTCTTTTGTGGTACCTGATCAGGTACTTGATTTTACAAAAAACCGTGTTTCCACCTTCTTTGAGGGTGGAGATGGTGACGTTGTCTTTACCGATGTTAGTCAACCATATTCAGAAAGGGTTAGGTCAGCAATCCTAGAGGCAAGTAAACGTTTGCAAATTAAGGTTTGTGGCGAGGGAACATATGTTTGCACAGAAGGCCCAAGATATGAGACCCCTGCCGAAATCAAGGCTTTTAGGATTCTTGGAGCCGACATTGTAGGTATGACCAGTGTTCCAGAGGTTTTCCTCGCGAAGGAGCTTGGTATGGAGTACGCAGCGATAGCGATTTCGACGAACTATGCTGCCGGGATGATAGATAATGTCTCACACAATCTTGTTTTAGATATAATGCATAAATCGCAAGAGAAAACCAAGTTGCTTATCCTAGAATCAATAAAGGTCTTAAAAGAAAGTGAAAAAGGTTGATTAGTGCGCTTAAAGAAGGATGTAATGGATCAGACCAACGCGTTCTCGGCAGATTTAGAACACTGACATTTCCTTTCTTTAGATATTACTGGTATCAGCTCTGTTAGCAGTGACTTAACCTTTTCAACATTGGACTTTACGGTCTCCACCACTTCCTGCGCGGTCACCGGTTTATCGGCCCAAACATCATAGTCTGTAACTGTGGCAAGAGTGGTATAGCATATCCCAGCCTCCCTAGCCAGTGATACCTCAGGTATCAATGTCATCCCTATGATATCTGCGCCCCAAGTTCGGAACATCTTTGATTCGGCTCTTGTTGAAAACCGAGGGCCCTCTATGCAGACGTAAGTTCCTCCCCCGTGGAATCGAATCTTTAGTTTAGCAGCCTCCTCTGCTGCTAGTTTGTTCAGCTCTGGGCAAAAGGGGTCTGCGAGCGAGAAATGACCTACGACAGCTCCGTCGTAGAAAGAGTACACCCTGTTCTTAGTAAAGTCAATGAATTGATTTGGTATGACGAGGTCACCGGGTTTCATGTCCTCTCTAAGACTTCCTACTGCTGAAGGAGCTATGATCCTCTTCACTCCAAGGTCCCTCATCGCCCAGACGTTTGCCCTGAAGTTGATCAGGTGTGGTGGTATAGAATGCCGTTTTCCATGCCGTGGTAAGAAAGCAACCTTTACACCTTTCAGCTCGCCAACGGAAATGATGTCCGATGGTGCACCATAAGGTGTATACATCTTGATTTCTGAAATTTCCCCAAACATGGCAGGATCGTTGAAGCCGCTACCACCTATAACACCAACTTCAGCTCTGCAACTTGCAACCATAATGACACCGTGTAAGATCTATATTGGAAGGGTTATAAAAACCATTTTCCATTTTAAAGGCGCTTTACAAGTTCCCTGAATGCGGATAAAACGGGAGATCTATGGTAAAAGGTGAGGCTTATTTTGGGGCACGGTATCTGCCGTTTTCCTTCGTCAGATATCCTTTCGCTGTAAGGGTCTCAAAAGCCTTGTCGTAGAACCATCTATCAAAGGTGACACCGTACCATTCAGGGAACATATTTTCGATTTCGTCGATAGTCCAAACCTCGATGTCTTTGTTGTCAGCGATTATTCTCTTTATAAAACCGATTACGTCCTCTAGCCGCGTCCATGGATACTGGTACCACCGCCAACCTTTCACTTCCTCAGCATAAAAATCTGGAATGACCTTGCTGGCTTCCGAAATCCATTGAAGCGTTGCAACCCGAATATCCTTTGGTTTACAGTTGGCTCGTATATGATCTTTGGCAATAACTATTGAATCGCCTGTGTCTGAGATGTCGTCAACGACAAGCACCATTTTCGAACTCATGTCGCAATATAATGGTACTCTGACTCCAGCTTCCTTTGCAACTTGAGCAGCTGAAGGCCAGTGAGATATCTGAAGTGAAACAAGTTCTCCCACAAGCAGACGGTCGCAAATCAAGCGTGCTGGAACATAACCCCCTCTCGATATCGCTACTATGGAGTCTGGAAGCCAACTCGAATTGTAGATCTTGTCGCTGACGGCCCTGCTCCAGAATTCAACCTCATCCCATGTAACTTTCTTACAATTTACTTTAGGCAGCTATTCCACCATAAATAGACAGTTTGCATCAGTTAATAAAATTGTGCTAAACCGTTTACTGTAAAACTAGCTCCGTTCCATATGCAGCGTGTAAACGGTAAAAATGCATCGCAGGCTGCTGCATATAACTAGAAGAGAAACATTATAATTTTATCTTTATGGATGATAGTGGCTGATAGAGTTGACTAAATGGCTAATTACTTCCGCTTGGCCATATTCGTCTGTGACTCCTCATCTGGGTAACATGGTAGGATCAATACTTTCTGGCGACGCTGTGGCTAGATTTATGCGACTAAAAGGGCACGAGGTCCTCTATGTTTCAGGCTCCGATGAACATGGCACCCCTGTTGAAGTTGAAGCGCTAAAGGAAAATCTTCCTGTCAGAGAATTTGCGGATAGGAACCATAAAAAAATTAAGGATCTTATTGAACGTTGGGAAATATCTTACGACAACTACACCAGAACTGAGAATCCAACTCACATACGTTTTGTTCAGGGCTTCTACATCCAGCTTCAGAAGAATGGCTTCGTCTACGAAGCCATAGAAAGGGTGCACTACTGTGATAAAGATGAACGCTTTCTACCCGACCGCTTTGTTGAAGGAGAATGTCCATTCTGCGGTTTCAAGAATGCCAGAGGAGATCAATGTGATAGTTGCGGTAGACCACTTGAACCTGAGAAGTTAGTTAATCCCGTCTGCGTGGTTTGCCATTCACCTGTGCACTTGAAGGAAACAAAACAGTGGTTCTTTGACCTTCCAAAACTAAAGGATGACATTAAAAAATATCTTTTAGATGATAACATTTACCTTTCTGAAATCACAAGGTCTTTCAGTTTAAAGCTTGTTGAGGAAGGTTTAAAACCGAGGTCTCTTACAAGAGATTCTAAGTGGGGTATTCCAGCACCGTTTAAGGGTGCTGAGGGTAAAACTATCTATGTTTGGATGGAAGCAGTTTTAGGATACATTTCTGCAACAATAGAATATTTTGAAAAGAAGGGAGAACCGGAGGGTTGGAAAAGATTTTGGTTTGAAAAGGATGCAAAAAGTGCTTATCTAATTGGCAAAGACAATATTCCCTTCCATGCAATAATATTGCCAGGACTTCTGCTGGGCTCTAGAGAAGGATACAATCTTCCATCGGCTGTTGATTCAACAGACTTCCTTATGTTCGAAGGTCAAAAGTTCTCCAAGAGCAGGCATATAGGCATCTGGATTGATGAAGCTTTGCAACTGGCGCCTGCAGATTATTGGAGGTACGCACTCCTGTCTCTAAGACCTGAAAGCGGTGACGTTAACTTCAAAATGGACCTTTTTGTTGAAAAGATCAACACAGACCTTAATAACGTTATAGGTAATCTTGTAAATAGAACTGTCGTCGGCTTCGAGAAGTTCTGTAATAGCAGGTTTGAGGAGAAACCAAAGATCGACGAAGACTCTGAGAAGTTTATAGAATCAATTCTCAAAGAACATGATAAAGTCGGCTCGCTGTTAGAAGACTTCAAGATACAAAGGGCTGCAAAGGAAATAATACTTCAAAGCGAAGGCGGAAACAGATTCTTGAACGAGAAGGAGCCTTGGAATTTAATCAAGACCGATAAAGAGAAGACCATGTCTATAACGTACGCTCTTCTTAGGCTGATGCGTGTAATTGCTGTTGAACTGTACCCATTTACGCCGTACAGTTCTGAGCTGCTCTGGAAGAATATGAATGAAAAAGAATCTGTTCTCAAGGTTGGATGGGAAGGTGCAAAAGAAGACTTTACCTATCCCCTAGAGATTAAAAGGTTTCCTCCGCTTTTCACCAAGCTTTCCACGGAAGAGGTTATAAATAAACTGGAGGAACTTAAAGGTGGTGGGCAATCCAAATGAGCACTCTAGAATTTAATGAATTCGCAAAGCTAGATATTCGCATCGGTAAAATAGTTAAAGCGGAAAAGGTTCCTAATTCAAAAAAGCTTCTACACCTAGAGATCGATATAGGAGGTGAAGTCAGGAGCTGCGTTGGAGGAATAGCCGAGTTCTATAACCCAGAAGACCTTCTAAGCAAAAGTGTTGCAGTTGTCACGAACCTTAAGCCGAGAACTTTGTTCGGATTTGAATCGCAGGTCATGCTACTGGCGGCAATCGATAAGAATGATCAATCAAACATTTCGTTGATTGCACCAGATAAAGCAGTATCACCAGGAAGCAAAGTAACATAGTGTAAAGGATGAGCTTTAAAATCGACTTCCATGTTCATACTGAAAATTCCGACGACGCCTTTGGATCACTAAAAGAGATTTCTTACTTCGCTAAAAAACGTGACATCAAAGCGGTGGCGGTCGCAGATCATAACAAGTTTACAATTGATGCAGTAAGCGAAGTTGAAGGCGTCTTTTTTATTCCAGCTATTGAACTAAAAACCTTTGCAGGGCATATAATATGCCTGCTTCCGAAAGAACATTTTGACCCAACTGCGGCGTACAGCGACCCCATCAGATACATTCATCAGGTTGGGGGTCACGCAATATTAGCACACCCATATGGCCAATCTTATATAAGGAAGCAAAAAGTAAATATTACACCCGACGCGATCGAAGTATACAATTCAGCATCATTTCCATTTGGAAGCTCCTCTAGGAAAGCATGGCTACTAGCAGAAGAAATGCATCTTCCCAAGACTGCAGGAAGTGACGCTCACATGCCAAAGCACGTGGGCTTATGCTACGTGGAAGTTAATGCGGGCTCCCTAAATGAAGCTTTGGATGAGGTTTTTCAGGGAAATGGGGTGCTCCATGGAGAAGCAAGAACAATAAGAGAGTTCATCCAGCTAAATATAGTCAGAGTGTTGAAGAGAAAATTTTAATCTATCCTACAGATCTTGGAGCAGTCCCCCTCATCTAGTTTCATGCCACAGCAAGGGTCTAAGTCTAACTCTCTATCACCTAGGATCGCTGATAGAGGATCCCAGTCTTCAAATCTTGTGTGCTCTACCGCAGCGAGAGCGTAGACGGTAAGATTTCTTTCTCCGCTCGCATAAAATCCTGTCTTAACTTCACCCTCACATAGGGTCATCCCCCTAAATGTCGAAATTATTGTTGAAAAGTCTCCAACACTAAGATCCTTCCATCCTACGACACACATCAACGCCCCGTTAACATTTGACTTACTCTGCCTCCTTAGAGAAGACGACACTTTGAAGGTTGCTTCTTCTGCCATACTTGAACCTTCTGCTGTTCCAATGGCTAAAACGTTATTCTTGTTGTTTGAGGTAAATCCGTAAATTTCGTTTTCGTTTAAGCCGAACCTTTCGTCACTACTAAACAATGAGGAGATAAACTTACTAATCCAGACATTTTCTATTTCGTAAGCGTGTAAAAGAGGAGTCTGAGGCGCTTTCTCTATAAAATCTTGGTTATCTATGATGACAACACCATCGCATATTACCTTCATCTTCTTCAAGCCGACCGCTGCTCTAAAGAGCCTGTCCTTCTCGAACTTGAATGGCATGATGGTGACACCTAAAACCTTCTTTCCGTCTTCTTTTAACCTCTGAGCTATTATTGGAGCAGCCGAAGAGCCAACCATTCCTCCTAATCCAGTGACAACAATAGAGCTATCTACGTCCTTAAAAGTCTCGGAAATCTCCTCTGTAGAATTCCAAGCCATCCTTTTTATGTTGCCAATACTTCTATCAAAATCTAAGGGTAGTTTGATTTCCTGAGCCCTACCACCGGAGATATTCCACTTTGAATCATCTAAGGTTACACATCGTGCATCAGGAAGACTAAAAGAAATCTTCTCTACAACGCTTTTACCTGTTGTACCGATACCAGCAACCCCTATACCATGTAAAGTCATTACAAGACAAAGGTTGTATCTGACCAACTTAACGTTATATGACAAAAAATCCCAATTTCCAGTAGAAAAAATTATACAACGGTCTTGTCTCATTGAATACCCGCCAAGATGCTAACAAGAAAAAACAAATAGAAGGAAAAAAGCTGTTTGCATAATACGTCTTATATGACAGTGAACTCCAAAATTGATGCGACTTTGATTATCGGACACCTTCCACTTTTCCGAGAAGGAAGTGTTTATGTGCTTCAACAACTTCCACGTCAACCATAGTCCCAAGCGGAATATTCTCCTTTATAACGACATTCTTGTAATGGTCATTTCTGCCAACGCTATCAGCTCCTATGTATTCGTCGATGAGGACTTTGCCATACCACCCCACCCACCTAAAATATCCTTGCATCTGCAACCTTGACGTAACATCATGAGCTATTCTTGTTCTTTCTTTAACCTTATTCAAATCGTATTCTTTGCCTTGGTTAACTATAGTTCCGGGCCTTTTTCCAAACTTTGACAAATTGACTACATCTGGCCTTGTTCTCTTAAGAAACTCTAGGGTATTGCTAAAGTCTTCATCTGTTTCCCCAGGATAGCCTACAATAATGTCCGTTGCAAACGTGATCATTGGAAACTCCTTTCTAAAATATTCTATAACCTTTTCTGCTTCCCCAATCTCATATCTCCTCCGCATGGCCATCAAAATTTTATCGCTACCGCTTTGCACAGGTAAATGGAGAAACTTGAAGACCTTAGGGCTTTTATACGCTCGGATAAGTTTCTCCAAGATTTTAATGGCATGATTGGCATTCATCATGCCAACTCTAATGAAGAATTCTCCATCCACTCCGGCGACCTTATTTATTAAATCAGCCAGATCGTTCCCTTTATCAAGTCCATAGGCACCCGTATCCTGTGCTGAAAGCCAGAATTCCTTCGCACCATCTTGGACTCCTTCTAAGACCTCCCTCACTATGCTTCCGGTGTCAAATGAAAATATTGATCCGCGCGCTATTCTTGTACAGCAATAATTACAGTTGTCTGAGCACCCTTCGCATACGGGTACAATTCTAATTACATCGTTCTTTTTCCAGAGTTTAGGCAGCCTACTTTTATCAACCCTTCTATGGTTTAAGAATGTTGAACTCTCGCCTAAAAGGGATTTCTCAATTACTTCTTCGATACGATCAACATTTTGAGGCCCTAGAAGTGATGCTCTAGGATTTGATAAAAGAACTCTCTCTTTATCAACTATCGTCATACAGCCTGCAACCACCATTTTCTTTTCAGGAAATCTTCTCGCAAGTTCTTTTATCCTGTTAACTATTCTGTTTTCTGTTGGTGTTTTTACGTAACATGTGTTCAATATTATGATGTCTGATCGTTCAACGTCATCTGTGATGTCGAACTTTTTCGAAACAATGTTTTCCATTATTTTTGTGTCCGCTTTATTGTACGGGCATCCATATGTCTCAAAGAATATCTTGGGGCGCATCCATTCAACACCTGTTAGAACTTTTCTTATGGCTGACGTCTCCTCTCAATAAGTTTTTCAGACCTGCTTTCCTCTTAGTCTTTTCCGGTATTCCTCCAGTTCATCCGTAAAGTCCTCGGGTGTGATGCCTTAACTTCATCTAGCCTGCCTATGCTTGTATTATATGGTGCTCCGTGTACACTTTCGGGACTGCTATACGCTCTTGACGCGACTTCGTTCATTATCTTGGCGTAGGCTTCTACTTCATCAAAGCTTTCTGTTTCCGTGGGCTCAATCATCAGAGCTTCTTCTACCACCAACGGGAAATATATGGTTGGTGCGTGAACGCCATAGTCTAATAGCGCCTTTGCGATGTCCTTTGTCGTAACACCTTTGGCAATCAGTTTCTCCGAAACTTTCACAACAAACTCATGTTTTCTCGGTGCGCTCATACCGTAGGGTACGTCATAAAACTCCCGATCCAATAACGATAATAGATAATTTGCGTTGAGAACTGCTCTCTCCGAAACTTCCTTCAACCCCTTCCCTCCAAGAAGTCTGATGTACGTATAGGCTCTGACCAGTATGCTTATGTTTCCCATAAATCCCTTGACATGACCAATGCTTTTAGGATGATCGTACGATAGGAAATAGTTGCCGGCATCATGTTCAACTAAGGGAACGGGGAGATAGTCCTCAACCTCTTTTGACACACAGATTGGGCCTGCGCCTGGGCCTCCACCTCCATGTGGTGTGGCAAATGTCTTGTGGAGGTTCAAATGAACTATATCGAAACCCATATCTTTTGGCTTGACCTTGCCCAAGAGAGCGTTGAGGTTGGCTCCATCGTAGTACGCGTACCCACCAGCTTCTTTGACTATCTTAACTACGTCAAGGATGTTTTTTTCAAATAATCCAAGTGTGTTAGGGACCGTCAGCATGATTCCAGCTGTGATTTTTCCGACTGTGCTCTTTAAGGCGTCAACGTCTATTAAGCCTTCTTTGTCTGACGGTATTTTCACAACTTTGAAGCCGGCCATCGAAGCGCTTGCAGGGTTGGTGCCGTGGGCAGAGTCGGGTATAAGCATCTCCTTCCTTGTAAAGACTTCTCCTTTATCTTTGATGGCCTTTCTAATCATAAGTGTGCCAACGAGTTCTCCATGTGCACCTGCAGATGGAACTAAGCTAGCCTTACTGGTGCCTGTAATCTCTATTAAGTACTGAGATAGTTCATAGAGTATTTGCAATATTCCTTGGCAAGTTTCATTTGGCTGTAGTGGATGTACGTATTTTAACTTCTTGTTAGACACGATTCTATCAGCAATTTTTGGGTTGTACTTCATCGTGCAGCTCCCAAGGGGGTACGATCCCAAGTCTACCGCAAAATTCATCTGTGACAGTCTAACAAAGTGTCTTACTACTCTCGGTTCCTGAATGTTCGGCAGAGCAAGCTCTTGTCTGTAGAGTTCTTTAGGGAAGCCTTGTGGTATAGTATCCCCGGATGGGCACGTATTATCAGATAGCTCATTTAGCAGCGGCTCACTCCATTTTGCCTGCTTGAACATCTTATGCTGTCACCTCTTTAACAGCTTCTACAAATATATCTATATCTTCTACACTGTGAACTTCTGTGAAGCAAGACAGCAGGACGTTTTCAAGTCCAGGAAAATCCTTGCCGAGCGTTATTCCCGGGATAATTCTTCTTTTAAGCAGACTATTGAAGATTACATCTAGCTCTCTACCACCAAATTTTGTAGTAAACTCTTGGAAGAATTCCCCCGAAAAGTAGGGCGCCACTGTATCCGTCACTTCAGCAAGTCTTTTACTCGCGTAGTGAGCTCTCTCGTAAATTTCTAGCGCCAAGCTCCTTAATCCTTCTGAACCTAATATCGCCAAATACGATAGTGCTCCGACAGCCATCAGCGCCTCGTTTGAGCAGATGTTCGATGTCGCTTGCTCCCTTCTGATGTGCTGCTCCCTAGTCTGAAGAACCATTGTGAAGCCCCTTTGGGTGTTAGCCAGATCGGTTGTTATTCCAATAATCCTTCCAGGCATCTGCCTTACAAGAAGCGGGTCTTCTCTGCATGCGAGTATGCCTAGAGATGGGCCGCCAAAGTTAAGTGCACCTCCCAGGGACTGTCCCTCCCCCACAACGATATCCGCGTTATACTCTTTAGGGGGTTTCACGATGGCGAGGCTTACAGGGTCGAAGCCGACAACAAACAACCCATTGTTATCGTGAACAAGTTCTGCAGCCTTTGAGATTTCTTTCTCCAAAACTCCAAAAAAGTTAGGGTTCTCTAAATATAAGCATGAGGTGCCATAAGCCTTTTTCTCTAGGTCTGAAAGATCGATTCTGCCACTTTCTTGTGAATACTCTACCTCTAAGACTTCTATATTAAGAGGCTCTAAGTATGTCCTTATAACCTTCTTTCTCTCGGATCCGATGTTACCTCCCAAGAGCACCCTCTTATTTCCTTTGACCCTTGTAGCCATTCTGATTGCCTCTGCTGCTGAGGTCGCCCAATCGTACATCGAGCTGTTAGCAACGTCCATGCCCGTTAAATCACATATTATGCTCTGGTATTCGAAGAGAGCCTGCAACATGCCCTGTGAGATTTCGGGCTGGTATGGTGTATAAGCGGTATAGAATTCGCTTCTTGAAACTATAGCTTCTACCGCCGCTGGGACATAGTGATAGGGCAACCCTCCCCCCAAGAACACTAGATATTCTCCTAGAACCTTGTTTTTATCTAAAGCCTTTTCAACGTATGATTCGACATCCTTATCATTTAACGGCGCTGGCAGGTTAAGCTCTCCACCCAGAACTATCCTACTTGGCACATCTCTAAAGAGTTCATCTACGCTTTTAACACCCGTCCTGTTAAGGATATCCATCAGCTTTTCCTCGGTGTATTCCTTTACGAACTTTGCCAACTTTCTCACCCTCATCTAGCCGCATAAGAAACTTTTAAAATTAATTTCTTGTATTACCTGCCGTGCTAAAGTTAAGAAAGTTTAGACTCGCTCCAGCCGTATTAATATTATTACTATTATCCATTTTAACGATAAATCTGAACTTTATGCCATGTCACGCCTTATCATCTATAGACTACTACAGTCAGCTCAGTCACAGCATTGAAATTAATAATTATGGCCAACTTTATATAAATGACACCTTTACCTTAGAAAATAATGGTACAAGCCAAGTGTTAATTCCAGAAATAGCTATGACATATCCGGGTCAATACTATAACAGAATGTCGGTGGACTCTGTCTCCGACCCAAACTTCCAAGTTTCATTTTCTAATGTGAGCAACTTAACCATCATAAGATTGGCTCCAACAAAGGATATGACAATAAACCCAAGCGTAGAATACAACTTGTCAGTGACATTTTCTGCTCATGATCTAATCTCATCTGAGAGTGCTAAGTTATTCTACGCTTACCTTACACTTTATCCTGGAGTTAATCTAGGCGGCTTAAAAATAGTTTCGAAAATGTACTTGCCTCCGGGTGCAGCGTTCACGAACCTGACAGGTTATCAAAATACGACAAATCTGGCTGATCAGATGGTCTACAGCAGGAACTATAACAATACAGTTGCGGGGACATATAACTATCAGAATTTGACCTTAGGCGTAGATCCTACATCCAATGTACTTTTGATAGACGTTCCTCAAGCGGAGAGAACGCTTCAAGTCAACGATGACGGCTCAATATTAGTTTCAGACACGATCCAACTGAAGAACTTGTCACAGAAAAACGTAACATCACTTAATCTCGCTCTTCTTAATCCTGACCTTTTAAGCGTCAGTGTCGTAGAGCCAATTGGCCCAGATAAAAGCTCCAACTTAGGTCCTAATCAACAATTCTTGCTTGATAAGGAATTAATGTTCAACGAAACCTACACTTTTACGATAACGTATCCTGCTCCAGAAGGGATGATAAGGTTTGTCAACGGAAAATACGTAGGAAATATAACCACTTTTCCTCCTTTGGATGCGATCATTAATGAGTATACTATAAAAGCAGACTTCTCTGATGGCATAGCTCCAAAACAACCATCCATGAAGACATTCTTAAATGCTGATAGGTATACGGGGGGAAGTCTCATTATAGAGTACGAACCTCAACTTTTCTGGTCTACAACAACTATTGTACCTATAGGTTTGATCGTGTTGATAATTATTCTAGGTGCTTTCTCTCTATTCCAGAGGGAGGAAGGTAAAGAAAAGGAATACTCTTCAGAGTTCTTTGATACTGTTCAGGATAAGCTTCAACTCGTAAGTTCGACTTTAGAATTATATGAAGAGAGAAGAACTGGTCAGACAATAAAACAAAGATTCAACGTCTTAAAACAGGAATATCTTAGCAGAGCAAGCCAGATGAACAACAGCCTTTTAAGAATAACAGAAGACTTAGAGAAAGAGAACCCTGAAAGGAAGCAGCTAGAAAGGGTAATTCGCCTTAACAGAGACCTCGACCAAGCTCTAAAAGTGGTTGTAAGCGACTACGACGGCCTGCAATCAGGGAAGATTGGAAAGGACGAATTTAATAAAAGAAGGTCTGAATCGATAAAGAAACTTGATTCAATAAGGAAGGAAATCGAAGAAGAAATAAGCACGATCTAAAAGATTTAAATTTTTCAAAAAAGAAGCCAAGATGACAAAAAAATGCCCCAGCAGAAAATAGATCCAAGTAAATGTTCGGGTGACAGGACGTGCGTTGGCGTATGCCCTGTTGGAGTTTACGAAATTAAAAAAGGTAGGGTAGTGGCAGTAAACCCTGAAGCTTGCATCGGATGCAGAGCGTGCGAAGTACAGTGCCCCAATAGTGCTATAACAATCGAAAGCTAAGTTGTGAACCTCTAATCTTATAAGAAACTATTTCCAAAAGCAACGGCAACGTGCAGGGGTTCCCAAGACAGGCCAAAGCTCCGTCAGCGCAAGCGGCTAAAGGGGGCGGACTTAAGATCCGCTGACGAAGGTCTCCGTGGGTTCAAATCCCACCCCCTGCATCTCCCATTTTAAGATCGCTCCAGGTTTTATCCTTTACAACTGCGTTTATCATTAGACTATATGATGTCGTATTCTCCTTTGTTAAAGACCCGTTTCCATAGAAAAGTCCATATTCTTAACCGAGTGCGTTAAAGAGCCCATAGATATTATGTCGACATCATATCTGGCATAATCGGCCACGTTTTCTTCATTTATGCCACCAGAGACTTCTATGAGAATCTTTTTTCTTAGACCTCGACTTTTTAACAGCTTAATTGCTTGGGAAACCTGCTCAGGTTTGAAGTTATCCAATAATATTATATCCACACCCAGATTCACGGCTTTGACCGTGTCATCCACTTTTTCGACTTCAACTTCAATTTTTCTGATGAAGGATGTTCTCTTCGCTCTTCTTACAGCCTCATCTAAACCAACTAAAGCTATATGGTTATCCTTTATCAGAACATGGTCCGATAGGCTCCACCGGTGGGGATCACCTCCTCCAATTATCACAGCAATCTTATCCAGTTGCCCTAGAAGCGTTTTCCTCGTAGCAGCAATCCTGACATTAGGGTTCACGTTTTTGGCCTTGTCAACTACTCTTCTTGTAGCCGTTGCGATCCCACTCATCCTTCCAAGTATGTTTAGAAATGTTCTTTCCATCAAAAGTATTTTTCTTGCTTTACCATCGATGAGAGCGATTACCTCGCCTTTTTTAACGGATTCTCCATCTTTTTTCAGAAGAATGACATTTAGGCCAAATTTATCTACGCACCCACTTAGGTACTTTAATCCTGCAACTAAGCCTTCTTCCTTCGCTATCACTCTAGAATGCGCGTCCAAATCTTCAGGGATGGCGACTTCACTTGTTATGTCACCAAAGCCTGTATCGTCCTCTAGCAGTCTTTCAAATAAGGTTGTCATGTCAGTTCAAACATCCTTTAATTTGATCCCTTAACCATTTGTGCAATTTCCTTGCCAACTTGCATGATGTTTCTTTTATATTTTAAGGATTCCCATACCTTTTCTAGTGTTATGTGGCGCGTACTAGGCATAAGGCTTTATCCCTGCTTGGCTGAATTCTTTATTTGGGTAGAGTTTGTTCAATCCGTATGTCGCATCATATTCGAAGACAATGGAATCTTCAATCTCTTGAACTTTAGAGAGATGGCAGTTTTGGGCCATTATTATCGCCTTCAAATTCTTTTTTAAATTTAATTGTTTCTTTAACTAGCTCGCAATCAACTCTTTCTGAAATGGCAGCCTCTACTGTGTCTGTTCGTCCAAGCTGAATGCGCTACGATCAACCCCGTCTGTATGGCGTCTCTTAACTCTATAAGGTCTTTGGTCAACATGGAGTGGCGGTAAAAATTCTCTAAATCTTCATTGAGTTGCTCAAGATCTGCAATAGCTCTCTTAAGTCTGTCCCTAGTCCTTACCAAGCCTACATAATTCCACATGGTATATCTGAGGACATTCATGTCATGTTGAATAAGTGCCGGATCAGGTGTCTCATTACCTGTATAAATCCATTCTCTAACAGTAGGAGACCTGTAATTGAAGTAGTACTGTTTTCGTTCCACCATCTTTCTTACGGCCCTATCAGCCCAAACGAGCCCCTCCAGCATTGAAGTGCTTGCCAAACGGTTGGCTCCATGAACTCCGGTACATGATACTTCTCCGACAGCGAAGAGCCGGTCTACGTTTGTTCTACCCCAAAGGTCAACCTTCACTCCACCACATGCGAAATGAGCTGCGGGAACAACAGGAATTGGCTGTTCGGTCATGTCTACACCATACTCCATGCACGTTTTATACACGGTTGGAAAGCGTTTTCGTATTTTACCCGCCTTCATGTAAGATGCGAGATCCAGCATCATGTACGAATATTTGCCTTCGAACATTTCTTCGTAGATGGCCCTAGCGACTACATCTCTAGGCGCAAGAGAGCCTAGTTGATGGTATTTTTCCATAAAGGTTAGTCCATCGGGTGTCTTTAGCACGCCTCCCTCTCCTCTAACAGCTTCAGTTATTAGGAAACATTCTGCTTCCTTGTAACAGAACGCGGTCGGATGGAATTGCACATATTCCATGTTTATCAGTCTAGCTCCCGCCCTATACGCCATCGCAAACCCATCCCCTGTAGCTTCTTCAGGATTGGTTGTGAACAGGTAAATACGGCCGAGTCCGCCTGTTGCGAGAACGGTTACCTTTGCCAGGAAAAGGTCAACTTTATTTCTTTTAGCGTTATAAACGTAAGTTCCTAAACATGTCGGATTCTTGTAAACTGCTAAAGGGTCATCGGTGTGATGTTCCCCAGTCAACAAGTCTATTGCAACTCTTTCAGGAAAAATTGTTATATTTTTACTTTCTTTAACCAGATTCATTAGCCCTGTTTCTATAGCTTTTCCTGTTAAATCAGCAACATGAATTATTCGTCTAGTTGAATGGGCTGCTTCATTCGCTAGATCAAGCTCTCCTTCAGAATTTTTGTCGAAGGGTACATGGGCTTGGTCTATAAGTATCTCTTTGACAAGCCTAGGGCCTTCATATGTCAAGACTCGAACTGCCGGTGGATAACTTACACCGTCTCCTGCAGCCTCGATGTCCTTTATCAATCGCGAAGGTTCACCTTCCTTCCCCTTGTAGACTATACCCCCTTGGGCGTGAAAGGTGCTCGATTTCTCTGGTCCATCACCCTTTATCAGAATCTTGACCTCTAATCCATTTGATGCCGCTTTAAGTGCAGCCACACATCCTGATATTCCCCCTCCGATAACTAAAACATCTGATTCGAAACAGTCCATTTAAGCGCACTTAACCTATTTAACAACTTGTTAGATAGCTTAAAAGCTTTCGATTTTTTGACCAACTTTCTTGGTATCTGGAAACTCTAGGATAGAAAGATACGATATTAGAAATGACTCTCTTAAAGTCAGAGAAATGCTTGGAATACTTACATAGAACCCCAGTTTATACGATAGACTGACAGCCTCCGAAAATATGGAAGATAGGTGGTTTAACAATTATCTGAAAGGTTTTCCCTGAGATGAATCAAATGTATAATTCTATTCTTTCGAACTTTATGGAATGGAATAATAAAGACTTATAAGCTCTAAAAATGCAGATAATGTACTTTAGGTGTTTTGTAATGTCAACAACAGCAATGTCGGGTGTGACTTCCTCAGGTCAACCCGTTTTGATCTTAAAGGAGGGCACGTCCAAAACAAAGGGAAGGGACGCGCAAAAAAACAATATAATGGCCGCGAAGATAGTGGCCGAGCTAGTTAAATCATCCTTAGGTCCACGTGGAATGGATAAGATGTTAGTGGACGGTATGGGTGACGTTACTATAACAGATGATGGAGCAACTATCCTTAAGGATATCGATGTACAGCATCCGGCTGCGAAGGCGATGGTCGAGATTGCTAAGGCAACCGACAACGAAGTAGGCGACGGAACAACTTCCGCAGTAGTTTTAGCTGGCGCGCTTCTTGAGAGAGCTGAAGAACTGATGGATAAGGATGTTCACCCTATGGTCATCGTTGACGGGTACATGAAAGCATTAGAAAAGGCTAGGCAAATCCTCAAGACGGTTGCTATAAAGGTCAGTCCAAAGGATAGGGATTGGCTTGTTAAGGTAGCTAAAACCAGCATGGATACGAAGATGGTTTCCTCAGAGGGGGAGTTCATGGCTTCGCTTGTCGTCGACGGTTTGCTTTCAGTTGCCGAAGATTACGATGGCAAGATCAGGGTGGACATAGATAATGTGAAGGTTGAGAAGAAGGCAGGAGGCTCTACAAGGGACAGCCAACTGATTAAAGGTTTAGCCTTAGATAAGGAGGTTGTTCACAGCGGCATGCCTAAAAGTGTATCTGAAGCTAAGATCGCGTTACTTAATTCGCCGTTGGAAATAGAGAAGACAGAGTTTGATGCTAAGATCAACATCAATAATCCTGAACAGATTAAGATGTTCCTTGACGAGGAAAACCAAATGCTCAAGGGTATGGTTGACAAAGTTGTTAAGTCAGGTGCAAACGTTCTAATCTGTCAGAAAGGCCTAGACGATATAGCTCAGCACTATCTGGCTAAGGCAGGAATACTCTCTATCAGAAGGGCGAGTGAGAGCGACATGAACAGGCTTGCAAGAGCCACCGGCGGTAGAGTTGTCACAACCATAGAAGATTTGAGCGCTGACGACCTTGGCTATGCGAAGCATGTTGAAGAGAGGAAGATTGAGGAAGGCAAATGGATCTTTATTGAAGGATGCAAGAACCCGAAGTCGGTGACATTATTCATCAGAGGGGGAACACAGAGGGTGGTGGAGGAGTCTGAAAGGTCTATACACGATGCTCTGAGTGTTGTTAAAGATGTTATGATGGAGCCTTCAATCGTTTTAGGTGCCGGCGCTCCTGAAGCTGAGATCGCTTCAAAACTGTTTGAATTTGCTCAAACTCTCTCAGGAAGGGTGCAGCTTGCAGTTCAAAAGTTTGCAGAGGCCATGGAAGTCATACCTTTGACTCTGGCTGAAAACGCTGGAATG
>JBEKIG010000006.1:0-107585 GCA_050011875.1 Nitrososphaeria archaeon | reverse complement strand
TACGCCTGGAGCTGGCTACCCGTGAACCTGCCGAACGGCCCGTCGTCGGTTCAGGTCGTAGTTGGCGGTGAAAAGGTGAACGTCACCGTATACTGGCAGCCGATGTCCGTTGGATTGGCGGGTTCAACCGTAATAGTTCCACCCGGGGCCGGTGCATCGATAAGCCTGCGTGTACAGCAGTCTGACTACTGGGTGATGACAAACGGAGTCCAAGGAACGGCAACGGCAGGGATGGGAGTCGGGATGACTTCAGCCTCCGAATCTGGCTCAATCCCAGCCGCAGTATATCAGCAATCTCAAGGAAGCCAGCAGGGTCAGTCCTCTCAGGTAGTCCTGCCGACAACGATTACATCAACGGTAACCTATTCGAACCCTAGACCAACGACCTCTGATTCGGTCTCGGAATCCTCCAACAGCCTCCTCACAGGAAGCGCGCTTCTTGTAATGATCGTGGCCGTTTTAGCCCTTGCCGTAGCGGTCCTGAGCATACTGTTAGTAGCGAGAACTAGGAGACAGTAGCAAGCATCTTAGCCGATCTACTTGAGGAATTCGGTCTTAACACTAATCGGGTTTGTGGGTGCAGCACAGACCATATTCTACTGGTATAGCTGTAGGGCATAAGTTACGGCGTTAATAAGAAACGTCGCCAAAGAAAGACCCCAGATCAGAATCAAGAAAATACTGACAGTCTTCCCAGGTCTCTTGACTCCAACAACACCAATCAACCTCGTCCCAAGATATGTGAGCAAGACTCCGATGGCAAGAAGCGTGACCGCCAAGAATGCTGCATCTGTGCCCACGTAGGAACTCCAAGTACCGTATTTAGTCAAGATGTGCTTACTTCCACTTTGTAAGTATCTCCTCCCTGCGGAATGTGGCCGTGCTGATGCGGAACAGAATCAAATTAAGCGCTGCGAGAACAGCGGCGATGATGAGAAGATTGGTGGTGTCGAGTGATATCAGGCCTATCTCGCCAGCGAGGTAGATGCCCATGAAGGGGAGGAGCATGAGACCCCCGAGTTGCGATGCTGAACGTACGTCGTTGACCCTCGCGGAGGCGATCACACTCATCTCGACGCTTAGTAGCGCTGCAAGAGGGGCGAGAATAAGGAGGATAAGACCAATACCCCAATTAGGATAGTAAAGGTAGCCAAGCTTGCTGAAGGTAATGCTATCCATGAGCGCCATGAAGATTGTAGCGCCTGCGTAGGTAGCAACGATGGCAGGTAGGAATGCGGCGATGCTCTTTCCAAGCAGGATTTCTCCATCGGTGGTGGGAGTCGCCAGAAGCGGTTCCAGACTCTTCTCAACCTTCTCGCCGACTATACTATAGGAGGCGATTGGAGTAGGAATAATCGCCGGGATGATGACGTAGAAGAAGGCGAACGCGTTCAGTAGCTGCGGGAGTGCCGCAGCTGGGATGCCCCCGCTTTTCCTTCCAGTGATCTCGATTATCAATGGGAAAAGAATCGAGAGCAGTAGAGGCAGGAGGACTGTCGTATAGATGACGGTTCTCTTCCGTATGAATGACTTTAGGTCCTTGGCTGCGATAATCCACGAATTTTCTAGGTTCATTTTGTCTCCCTCACGAGCTTCAAATAGGCATCTTCCAACGTTGAACTAAGCACAGTAACGGATTGAACGTTGCCCCCTGCCCCGACAATTGCGCGTACAATGTCCTGATTCTCCTTTTCAGGATTCACCACGTCAATCGTTATTTTGTTGTCATCACTGGTCATCTTCCCGATCGACAGCTTCTTCAACGCGTTCAAGATCACGTCGTTCACCTGCTCCAGCTGAATTACGGTCTTCCTACCCCGAACCGACCCCTCAAGCTCTTCGGGAGTGCCTACTGCCATCAGCTTGGTATTCAATATCCCAATCCTATCGCAGATTCTTTGCGCTTCATCGAGGTTGTGTGTGTTCAGAAAGATGGTCTTCTTCTCCCTTTTCAGCTCAAGAATGAAATCCCTGACAGTTTTTGACGATTCTGGATCTAGGTTGACTGTCGGCTCGTCCAAGAACAATATTTCCGGATCATGAATGAGGGCACGTGCTATCGCAAGTTTTTGCTTCATTCCTTTGGAAAATGTTCCGGCCGCGACATCCTTCTTCTCCCAAAGCCCCAACATCTTGAGGAAGCGTTCGATGTTTTCTTTTCTTTGTGCTTCTGTACATTTGTACAGCTTACCGTAAAAGTCCAAGTTGTCGTAGGCGGTCAGGTCATCGTAGAGGCCTACGTTGTCAGGAACCAGTCCAATGATCTTCCTGATCTTCAAAGAATCTGCGTCGTTACCTACCTCGTAACTTGCTATCCTGGCCGTTCCGCTGGTCTTTGATATCAGGCAGCAGAGCATCCTGACGGTGGTGGTCTTGCCCGCTCCGTTGGGTCCGAGGAAGCCGAAGACCTCCCCTTCCTCAACGCGGAGGGTCACCCCATCGACCGCGGTCAGGTCGCCGAACTTCTTGGTGAGGTTCTCCGTCTCGATCATAACGTTTCACCATTGCCTGAGCCCTGGCGGCGGCTCGATGGATAGTACCTTGGAAGCCGGTACGTGATTTGGCATACGCTGCCGTATTTAGAATACATAATCATGAAGTTATCCCAATCTCTTCCCATTATCCATAACCCATTATTAAATATGAGAGCATTATATAGAATTAATAACTTTTTTTATCTATAATGACTTAATCAAAAAGTCAAAGGTCAAGATAATAGGATTTGATTAAACCTGCAGGAATAAAACTCTTTTTTCGGGCGTCTCTCACGTTAAGACCTAGCATCAAAGTGACTAGCATCCACTTTAAGGGAAGTGGTAAGTCACGTTCCACAGGCAAGGGAGAACCTCGGTTCAAATCCCGGCGCTTTCGGGTAAAGATATATGGATTTGTTCATTTGGGCAATAGCATTTAGATCAAGCTTACGATCAAAGAGAAAAGACAGTTAAAGCATTGACTAAAATCACTAATCCAAATTGATTTTTTCCAAGTAGAAGGTAACGTTTAGCTAAATTTATGGCTAAGGTGTCACATGGAAGAACCATTGTCCCAGTTTTAAGTTTTAATCCCCAAATCCACCTACTTTCACTTTCATTTGTATCTTCTTATTTTCTATTATTCTTATTCTCTCTTATTCATCCTCACATATCAGTATATCACAAAATGGAGGATGAGCACGCGTAACGTTCGAAAGTTTCATAAATGTTTCTAAATTATGAGTAAACCGTGTCGATTATTGTTGGGAAGCCTTACAGTAAGAACCTAAAAAATTTTCATTAATATATTTTCATGCAAAACCAGCAAGTTTGAGAGAGAAACATTAAATTTTTAGACCCAGCTTCTTCGCGTCTTCCTTTACTTTTCTCAGATCATCCTCAGTTGGTTTTCCCCTTATGTCGCCCATTCTTCCCTCCGTGCTTCTATCTTCCCATCCGTGGAACTCGCTGAGGATGTACCACTCGTCGAGTAAGGTGAACCCGATGTGCTCGAAGAACTGTCCAGCGTACTTCCCAGCCGGTATGGCTTCGTTGATTCCTGTATGAGGTCCTGAGTAGGTGCAGAAGATCAATGCGTTTTTACTAGGTATTTTTGGTGCGTTCAGTTTGACCTTTCCCTCCTTTCGGTGCTTGTTGAGGTTGCTACTAAGCAGGTCTGTTACAGGTTTGGGGGGATGCCAGTTGTAGGATGGGAAGCCTATGCATACGAGGTCGTAGTCGAAGTAGTCGATATCGCCTGCGTCCTCTGTCTTCTTCACGGAGACGTCGACTCCGGCGTCTTCCAGCCCTTCTTTGATTTTGAACGCTACTTTCTCGGTGTTTCCAGTTTTCGACCAGTAGATGATGATCGCCTTCTTCAACTTTCAAATCGCCCTAGTAGCGAATGTAAAACTCATAAGCCGATTATATATATTTTTAATATCTTTCTCTCTCTTATTCACCTATCAACTGGAAAAACAAATTTATTATAAAGTTCTGTATATCGAGATGTTATTGGTATGAAGACTGCTCAAGTTCTTCTCAAGCACATAGAACATACACAATCGTTTACTCACTATTCACAACTTGGGCCTAATATTAATAAATAAGAAATATTATTTTAAAAAATATGGTATTTTTGTGCAGAAATTACTTATTATGCAGGGAGTTTTTAGCTACATCTCTCGACTGCAGTAATGTCACCGAACTTTCTTGTGAGATTCCCCGCATTTATCAAAGTACTCTGCTCATCACAAAATTTTTGACATCGATTACAAACTTCTGATTTATTTTTTGCTCACGCATGTGTCCTTTCCTTTGTCTTCAGGCAGTAATCCAATAAACCATATATACTACTTTAATCGAAATTTCTCATATGATCTTTAAATGGTTAGGATGGCGAAACAACAGAACAGATGTTCTTGATGGCCAATTTAATGTCAGTGTCATCACAGCAGTTGATAAACTCAAATATGATGAAGAATTGAATAAACATGAGACAGTAGTTTGCCCTCTAAAGGGTGGGGCAGAAATTCTACTTGGGGAATCTGAGAAGCTATCATTAGCCGAAAAGGATTGTGCTGCTATACAAGGGGTTGATTCAGTAAAAATTATGGTGACAGAAAATTCGATACTTACCATATGTAAAGGAAACACGACAAGTAGAAGACTTGTCACAAAAGTGGAACCTGGAAAGGTCCAAGGTATAATTACTGGCGGTGATCACTATAGGAGGAATGTACGCGTTCTTTTTGGACCTGAGTCTCCGCTGGAAAGTCTCATTGTGGGTTTAACTGAGGCCGAACCAGGGAATTGGACCGGTTATCCTCCCCACAGACACGACGACAAACCGGAAGTTTATGTATACTACGGATTGGGAGATGGATTTGGATTGCAGCTCGAGTGGACCGATAAAGAGCAGAAAGTCCATATGATCGGAGATTATGACGCTTTTTTAGCGAAGGAATGCTATCACCCGAATGTTGCACCTCCACCGTTTCCAATTTCTTACATATGGTTTATGTACGCAGAAAATCCGTCAAAAAAGAATTTGAACGCATACATACATCCTAAGCTAAAATTTATTCCCGGTGGAGCCACACACTTAACTGTCAAATAGGCTAGTACTTGTAGAGACCATTGTATCCATACTAACCGCATTGCATATTTTGCTCCTTCGATCTTGAGACTCAAATTGTCTAGCGCGGTGAATGAGCCGTACTTCTTCATCAGCTGGACTGCCTCAATTGTAAAAACAGAATTTGTGACCATAGCTTTCAATACGGTGTCAGTTGAGATCTTTGAACTGCCTGCTACAGCGATCTAGGCTACCTCATTACATAGCCATTAGTAATGCTTCCAGATACGCTGCTACAAATAGCAAGGCAAGGTATAAGATAAAACTTTTCCAAGTGTCATGTAATAGACGACCTTTCACGTCTTTCTCATTGAACCACAATGATGTAACGTAGAGGATTTCTGCGGCTAAAACCGTGTACGCTGACGTTTCAAGGATACCCACAGGAAAACTTATACCCATTAAATATGCGAATGGACTGTATCCTGTTACAGCAGCTAACATGCCGATTATTTGCCCGGTATTCCACATTATCGTAAAAAAGTACAGAAAACCAATTATGGGAATGATCAGTACGATACTCACTTCAAAATTATTAAGAAAGATGCTCACCCAAGTCGCGATATGCCGCACATGCAGAACAAGCTGGTAAGTTTGTTTAGCTACGGTAGCTCCAGCAGAAGAAAATGAGTTATTGTAGGCTTGAACGGAAGAGAAGTACATAACTGCGTATAAAGCGAAGAAAACAACTATCACTGTAGCAACGAAACCGGCCGAACGCCACTTAGACATAACAGATATAAAGGGGGGCAGGAAGTTAAAAGTTTTTCCATAAAAAGAAAAAGGTTTGCTATTTTGTTGCAACCTAAATTCCTGAAATTGCAGTGCCAGGTCCGAATACTTCGCTTATACCGCTCACTGACCTAGAATAACCCAAGTTTTTGGCAATGTCCATCGGTGAAAAACCTGTTTCGAAACTTGCGTTATTTGTCTTTTCATGGCTACCAGTCCGTCTGAAGCAGGGATGACATTTTACCGTAAGTAGTCTTCGACCCTATCCTGTGGTCTATATCCGAGCTTCTCCATAGTTTCAGATAAATCAAACATATTATGGTCGTTATCGGAAACACCGTAAAAGATGCCAAACTTCAGATTCGATTCCAAACTCCTGTAAATCAGCTGTGCCATATCACGATTACTGATCCACATCCCAGCAAGCTTTTCGCCAGTATAGGTTATGTGGGGACGTTCTCCTGAAATAAACGGCTTAACGTAACTACTAGGGTCCTCTAACCCAGGACATGATCCTATCCTCAGACAGATGACCGACAGACCGAAGTTGTCAGCATAGTATCTTCCAAGTGCTTCACCAAAAACCTTGCTGACGCCGTAAAGGCTGTCAGGCCTTATTGGAGCCCCCGGCCCGACTTGGTCAAGTTCTTTTACGGAGAAGCCGCAGGCGTGGTTGGAGCTGGCGTACACCACCTTTTTCACTCCTACCTTTCGAGCAGCCTCGAAGATATTGTACGTTCCGACAATGTTTAAACCAAGAATGGAGTCCCAAGGTGCCTCAACCTTTGAGTCAGCAGCCAGATGTACGACCGCCTCAACACCATCCATAGCTCTTATAACTGAATTCAAGTCTGTTATATCCGCAGAAACAACTACTTCTCCAGGTAGAGCCTCCAAGACCTTCTTATGAAACATTAACTTTAGGGAATAATAGTCCCGGTAAGCTTTACAAAACGGTAAACCCACACGTCCACTGGCGCCAGTTACAAGGACCTTCATACCTCTGGACATTACCGTCGCCTTGAAAGACGATATCATAGTAGATATTTAACTCTTTTCATCAATAATAAAATAAACGGATTGATTTGATTCCTGCACTTGTTTGCGTCAAGGATACGTATCTGAGATACTGAGATGTGCATGGGAATAGATAACAGAAAATTACCGAGAAAGGCTGTACAGGGGGCTGTAGCTAGCTCTAGCATCACCACCCTGAGCTCCTCATCGAGCCTCCCAGACAACGTAAATAAATATGTATGAGCAAGTAGCAAGATTTAATATAAATTTAAAATAGCCTCACATGTGGCCATATCGACGATATTTAACATAGCTAAAGATATGATTAGGGTGATTTAGATGATTGAGGAGAATACTAGGGTAACCTACTGTGATCAACTAACAAAAATCTATGAGAAGCAACAGAGGAAGGCGCTTGACTCCGTCACCTTCTCTGTTCCATCAACCGGAATATTCGTCCTGATCGGGAGAAACGGTTCCGGTAAGACCACCCTCGTTCGAATACTTGCGACGGAGCTCGAACCGACGTCCGGAAGCGCAAAGATAAACGGGATAGACGTCGTGAGGGAGCCTAACAAGCTGAGAGAGAAGATCGCAGTCGTGCCGCAGGAGGCAAGGGCCATCCCCTGGATGACGCCGAAGGAGACGGCCTCATCGTACCTCCTCTGGAGGGGCTTCAACTTCGGGGAAGCGAAGCGAAGGGCCTCCAACGCGCTCGAGGAGCTCGGGCTAGGCGGATACGCCAACACCCTGAACCGTAAGCTATCCGGTGGAATGAGGAGGAAGGCGCTGGTGGCTACCATCCTCGCATCGGAGGCGGAGATATTCTTCCTCGACGAGCCTACGACGGGGCTTGACCCGATATCGAGAAAGGAGCTTTGGGGTCTCCTCAGAAAGATCAGTAAAGAGCGCTTCATCTTTCTCACAACCCACTATCTGGATGAGGCGGAGGAGCTGGCCGACAGGATAGGCGTACTGGATAAGGGTAGACTAATACAGTGCGGGACGCTTGACCAGTTGAGGCACAGCGTTAACTACAACTACAGCGTAAGGATCCCAGCGAACCCAACGTTACCCATCCCCAGAGTGGAGGATGGCGAGTTACTGGAGGGTAAAGACGGCTACAGGATACTAACAACGGAGGACGAGGCGTTCAGAATCTCGAGAGAACTCTCCAAGGAAGGATACAAATTCACAATAAACCCGGTTTCCCTCGATGATATATTCGGCTACATCGTGGACCAGGAGGCTTGAAAATCGGTTGGAAACCAGAGATCAGTTGAAGGACGCAAACTCGACGATGAAACGGAATAGATTCAGCCAGTTCATGGCAGCTATACTCGTGAATGCCATATACGAGATGAAGAACTATCCTGTAGTCCTGATCAACACCATATTCTCCCCACTTTCGTTCCTGATTGTGATCGACTTTGTCAGCCGCGGCAGCCTCATCGGGGAGGCTATCGGAGGCGGGTTCATAATGAGCATGTTCGGGAACGGCATGTCGCTTATGGGAGACCTCTCCCACCTGAAGAACGACTTCAAGCTTCAGGACATGGTGGTAAGCTCGCCCACACCCTGGTACATCTACCTGATAGGAATGGCGGCCTCTGAACTCGTTTCCTCCCTGCCGGCGCTCCTCGTACTCAGCGTACTCGCAACTCTATACATCCATCTAAGCATCACAAGCGTCCTAGAGTTCATTGCAATTCTGCTCATGATGTTCTTTACATCAATCTCAATCGGCTATACAATCGCAACGTTCTCAACCGACATCATTAACGCAGGCGCCTTCTCCAGACTTATCTCAATGCTCTTCTCCACAATACCCCCCGTCTACTACCCCATCACATACGTCCCATATCCCTTTAGGTACCTTGCCTACCTCTCACCCACTACCTACGCCGCAGAGCTGTCTCAAAGCGCAACCGGCTACCTTTCACTGTCATTAGGAGAGGTAATCGTTAACTGGATCATCCTGATCAGCGTCACAGTTGCACTCCTCGTGATCGCGAGGAGTAAGGCAAGATGGAGAGAAATCTGATCGCTAGGAACGCGCGGCATTATAAGAAGCTAGCTACATTATAAATAAGGAAAACAACCTGAACAATGCAAACGAACAAGGCATAGCAGGTGAAGCTATCCATGCTGGAAACTCGGGAACTGAAGGCGATGAGATGGGGACGTGTGTTTTCTTCTGCTATAGAGTTGGTAGCGTCTTTTTGATGGGCTTGGCAATTATCTCTTGTACGTCTAAGTCGAAGAAGGTGGTGGTGTTCGTCGCTTTGATAACTATCGCTGTATTCGCTCCCCTGCTTTGTCCTCCAACGGCTATTACGTTTTCTCCAACTGGAACGGCGCCTGCATCAGCTGCCATTACTGTGATTTCGAAGCAAACCTTCATGCCCTGGCAGAAGAGGCGGAGCACATTTGCGATCAGGTCTCCCATGGCTGGTACGTAGGCAGGCCAATAGGGTGTTGGCAACGGTTGGCCCGGCTCAGTCGGCGGGGTTCTCCTGAGGCTAGCGCTTACACCTCCGAAGGCGAAGCCGCAGGTGACGATCTTCGCTCCCAGAGCCTTCATTTTCTTCTCATTCTCCCCAAGTACTCGGGAGCCTTTTGGACCGTATGGATGGGTCACTACGACGACATTTATCCCTGAGTCCTTGAATGCTTCTGCAGCTTTGACTCCAGTGTCACCAAGTGTTGACGCTATGACTACGTACTTTATATTCTTCTCCAAAGCCTTCTTCTTCACTAGATTTAAGGTGACATTAGTGTTTTCCGGCTTATTCTCCTCAAAATAGTATGTCTTATCTTCCATCATTCTCACTGATCCACCTTAATGGAGAACCATATTTAGAGCTATAGGATAAAATAATATTCGTTGTGGTGTCGACAGTTACCATTCTTAAGTTTCACTAAGACTTATGAAATCGAATAGAAGCTTAATTTCCTTTAAAAATAACATACCATGTGCAGATAAAAGAATTTGTGAATGAATACGGTAAACCTTTTTCCGAAACGCTTGGGATTGATCTGAAATCGGGAAAGAACGAGGAGATTGCCAGATGGTTTCTTGCATCAATTTTATTCTCGAAGCCGATAAGGGAGAGTTCTGCTAAAAGAGCCTTCTATTCTTTTGTCGAGCATGGCGTTGATAGTGTGAATGCAATTTTAGCTACTAAATGGCAAGGTTTGGTTGATATTCTGGACGAAGGCTCATACACTCGTTATGATTTCTCCACCGCTGACAAGCTTTTGAATGTTTTCGGAAATCTAAAGGAATTTTATCAGGGGAACTTGAACAAACTTCATGAGGAGGCGAAGGATAGCAAAGACTTGGAAATCAAAATCAGAAAGCTTGGTAGAGGGATAGGCAATACTACAATTTCCATCTTTTTGAGAGAAATGCGCTGCGTTTGGGCTAAGGCTGACCCGGATCCTTCGACACTTGTAAGGCTGGCGATGGAGGAATTGAGAATAAGTAATATTAGAGAAGTAGCAGAAAGGTATGATCTAGACTTAGTTAGGTTGGAAACGGCTCTGCTAAGGTATGGAAAGGATTTTCTGAGAAAAGGCAAGAGATTAGACGTCCAAACAGGCCACCTGTAAATTCGGTCGAACTAAAATCAGTCGTCAGTTTGATGAGGAAAGAGTACTAGCCACTTCAGAACCTTAGAACCTGTTCTCTGATTTTTCTTTTACTGAATAATTTTTTTATCTCCATCTTGGCGTTAATTGGCCTTACAATGATATAATTATGTTCTTTAGCTAATTTTCAATAAATATGAGGTTGCTGATATAGTTCCTTATCTATTAAAATTGTTGGGTGTGGGGAGTATTTGGAAGTGCAGTAAAGAAAAAGGAAGAGGTCTCGGCGAACGTTATTTCTTCAGTAGACTTAAGATTCTACCCGCTACTCCGAGGATTAGACCTGCGAGCCAGCCGCCTTCCTTTGTTCATAATTCGCGTTTAAACGGTTCTTGCATTCACTGCACTCAATTCCATGGCCCTTTTGGGTATAAAGTTGAACAGAAGAAAGTTCAAATAATAGACAAAATACGTAAAAAGGTCCAATTAACTAAAATGTGCACTGGGAGAGGACTGCGTTGACAGGAGTTAGAAGAAAGGATAAGGAAATAACGAACGCCGATGAGATGAAAAACATTCTCAAAACAGCTAAGTATGTAACCTTAGCGATGTGTATGAACGATGAACCATACTTGGTGAGCCTCAGCCACGGTTATGACCAAGAGAGAAACTGCATTTATTTTCACTGTGCAGATGAAGGAAAGAAAATCGATATTCTAAAGGCAAACAGTCTCGTCTGGGGTCAAGCGCTTGTCGACCTAGGATATATTCAAGGGGCATGTAAGCAACTGTACGCTACAACACAGTTTAGAGGCAGGGTAACTTTCTTAGGGGACTTAAACGAAAAGGAGCACGCGTTAAAGGTGATGATTGAATCATTAGACAAAAATCCAGAGAAAGTTATCGAAAAACAACTTAAGCCTGAGCGAATTCAAAAAGTGAGAATCGGAAGAATAGATATTGATTACATGAGTGGCAAAAAAGCCGATAAGGTGATAATTTCTCCATAAGCTTAAAGGAGTCCATGAAGCAAACTCCTTATCCGCAAAGCTTTACTTTATTTTAGTCCCCTTATGAAATATCGGGATTTGACGGACCATTAGATTTAGTAGTCAACGTGAGTTAATATCAGACCATCAGAACTCGAAGGATTCCAGCGTATTAGGAACCCTACCAATTCCATTACACCCTTCCATCTTCCTGTTGTCATAAACTCGGTCTAGACCAATAGCATAGTATATAATGCAAATAGCCTATCAATAGAAACCTCGGCCCGTTCCACCCAGATCGACTTGCAGGGCAGATTGCTCGTGAAGGGCAAGGAAGGGCCAAAGCTTTTTTATCGCCTTAGTTCATCTGATAGATAGCGATGACAAAGAAGCGTTTTTCCCTCGTCGACCGCGACTTTGTGAGGGCAGAACAGGGGGGGCTGTACAAGTGGATTGTGCTCCTGATAACGTCCATCGGGGCTTTCATGGCGCCGCTCGACAGCACCATAGTGAGCGTTTCTCTGCCCTCCATCGCCGAAGGGCTGAAGATGGGCTACGAGGCGGTCATATGGGTACCTACTTCGTACCTTGTCGCTTTGACCGTGCTCCTCCTGAGCTTGGGGAGGCTCTCCGACAGTAGGGGAAGGAAGCCGATCTTCGTCTCTGGCTTCGCCATCTTCGCGGTGGCCTCCTTCCTCTGCGGTAACGCTTCCAGCGGCCCCGAGCTGATCTTGTTCAGGGTCATCGAGGGGGCTGGGGCGGCATTCATAGGGGCCACGTCGACGGCGATAGTCACGGACACCTTCCCTGCGAGTGAGAGGGGGAAGGCGTTGGGGATCAACTCAATGTCCACCTACGTGGGTCTCTCGGTGGGCCCCAGCCTAGGAGGCTTCCTGACGTTCGCCTACGGCTGGCGCTCGATCTTCTACGTCAACGTGCCCATCGGGCTGCTCGTGATAGTACTCGCGCTCATCAAGCTGAAGGAACCGCCCATCGTCGGCTCCAAGAAGGGGTTAGACCTCCTAGGGGCAGGCACGTTCTCCGCCGGGCTCGTCGCCGTCCTCGTCGGCCTGACGTTGGGGGATTTCTTGGGCTGGGAGACGCCTTTCATAATCGGGCTACTGACGGCCGGCGGGCTCCTGCTGATTTCCTTTGCCGCCATCGAGAGGGGAAGGAAGACAAAGGCCATGCTCGACCTTTCCCTCTTCACCGGCAATCGACTATTCGCGGCAGCCAACCTTTCGGCCCTGCTTAACTACACCTCCTTCTTCGGGGTCAGCTTCTTCATCTCCTTCTACCTTCAGAGGATCCTTGGATACGACGTTCTCCGGGCAGGCCTGGTGCTCCTCGTGATGCCGGTCTCCATGGCGTTGCTCTCTCCCGTCAGCGGTTGGCTGTCGGACAGGTTCGGGTCGCGCGGCTTCAGCTCGCTGGGCATGGCCTTGATCACCTCAGGGCTCCTCGTGATGAGCACTCTGGGCCTCTCCTCGCCTTTGACCCAGGTGATCCTCGGCCTCCTCGTCATAGGCGTCGGCATGGGGCTCTTCTCCTCCCCCAACACGAGCGCCGTGATGGGCTCGGTGGAGAGGGATAGGCTGGGGGTCGCCAGCGGGACGCTAGCTACGATGAGGTTCAGCGGCCAGTCCCTGAGCCTCGCGTTGATGGGGGCCGTGGTGGCCAGCGCAGCCTCCGCGGGCCTTCTTTCTTCGCTGTTCATTGGCGTGGCGATTCCCCAACTGAACGTGGCCGCGGAGTCCTTCGTCGAGGGCATGAGGAGAGCCTTCATAGTTTCCGCAGTCATCGCGACGGTGGGCTTCTTCACTTGCATACAGCGGGGGAGCATGAGAAAAGGAGGGTAGCCACCTAGCTTCCTTAAGAGGGTCGACATGGTCGTGGTGAAATACTCGCGGAGCTGCTGGGGAGCTGACCGAGTATTGTAAGGTTCACTCCGAGCCCAACTACAGCCGTCGCCTTGATCACGAGCCTTCTGGCCTTACGACTGCTGAGAGTAGGGATTCTACCCTGCATCCTGTCGTCAAATTAGAGAAGGTCATTTTTTTAAAAATCTAAGATAGCGATTAAAAAGGGCGTTTAGGTTTAAGTTGAACCCAGAAAAAGCTTTAAGATTTCGATATCATAGAAAGGGCCCGCAGATAGAAGACGCTATGACAGCTTTATATAATTACATTAAATTTTATAGAAAAAAATTCAACATAAGGATTGATGTCTTACTGGAAAGTGGACCGGGTTGGATTCATACCTAAACGGGTTCGAGTCCCTCTTGCATCTTTTGCTAATAAAAAATTTGGTAAGGCCTCCCTTAAGAGACCTGTTTCTTTACTTTTTGAGAGACTTCATGTCATCACGTGAAATAGACTTTCTGCATCTTGTTAGTGTCGTAAGTCATTTCAGTTCCATCTATCTTAATGCAAAGAGGGATAGATCGTGACACCATACAGGATAAAAAATTATTGAAACACACACACATTTGCTATAAATGTATTCTTAAAACTATCAAAGTTAATACTGGAAAAGCCAAGTCTTTTATGTTAGGAACGTGCTTCAAGAGTTAGGTAAGATAAATGAGTTCAGAAAATAGGCCCACTCTTGCAGCAATACTGTCACTCATCGGTGGCATTCTAATGGTCTTAAGCGGAGCAGTGTTTTCGATGTTCGGTTTCACAGGATTCGGTATGATGGGCGGATATAGGGGAATGATGGGTGGCTTTGGATTTCCCTTCGGTTCCATGGTGGGCCTCTCCCTTATAGGGCTAATGTCCGGTGTACTTGTGATAATCGCTGCGGTGATGCTTGATACGCGTCCATCAGAGCATACCATCTGGGGCATCATAGTACTCGTCTTCTCGATAATCAGTTTCTTGGGCATGGGAGGATTTTTTGTTGGTGCAATATTGGGAATAATCGGTGGAGCCTTCGCGCTCAGCTGGAGACCCTCCATTAAGGTGTAAGAAAAGACTACGTCAATAAAGTTAAGTCTCTAACCTGATAAGGTTACCGACAGTTATGGTAACCTATATGTCTTATACAACTTAAATAGCAGAAACAGTTTTCCCTTTACTGGTATGAATAAGAATATTTTGACGCTGTCTTTTATAATAATTTTGTCGGCAGTGACAACTCTTACACTTACATTGGGGAATACTGTGAATTTCCCGGACAACCTTCACACCGATTACGGCTTTCCATTAGATTGGGGCACGCATACCACAAACACGATCGCAGGACCCGTAGATCGATGGAGCGTAGACATTACATCTCTAATCATCGACCTCGTCTTCTGGTTGGGGCTGATGATAGCCATAACCGCTTTAATTTTATATACTTCTTTCAATAAATAAATTAGACCTTTTTCCACATCATCGGAATCGCTCTTTCAAAGAATATGGAACTTATTCTATCAATTTCTTCTTTAGGAATTCCCTTCGCTGTTTCCTGTCCATCTTAAGAAATTTCTTACCCTTTTTCTTCGTCTCTTCAACGATCGCGTCTGGGACAGTCGCACAATACCCTATCATGTATGTCGCTATAGAATCTCCCTTTTTCGGTGTAGCGTTTGAACCAAAATATTTTTATTTATCGAAGGTCTTTATTTGCACATGGAGGAACTATTTGTTAACTTCATAAGTGGAGGAGAAAAGATCGCTGGTATGCTTCACATTCCGGAGAAGACGCCTGCTCCAGCGATAATATTTTGTCATGGCTTCACAGGACACAGGATAGAATCTCATCGACTCTTCATCTATGCGGCAAGGGAGTTTTGCAGGAAAGGTTTTGTCGTGTTGCGGTTCGATTTTCGAGGTTCTGGTGAGAGTGAGGGCACATTCGACTCAATGACGGTATCTCGTGAAGTGGAGGACTTGGAGAATGCGTTGGATTGGATTCAGGATAGAACTGATGTCTTAAAAGAGCAGATCGGAGTTGTCGGCTTAAGTCTGGGAGGTGCGGTCTCCCTGTTAACTGCTGCAAAAGATAAGAGGTTCAAAGCTGTCTGCACCTGGAGTAGCCCGGCTGACCTCAGGTTGTTTAAGGAAAATGCAAAAAACATCTTCAGAGAGACAAATTTCGATAAGCTGATTAAGGAAGACTACATCGACTTGCTTGCAGGCGATCGTATTGGAAGGGGTTTCCTGCTTGATGCAATGAAAAAGGATGTTCTAAAGGCCGTTGCGAGAATATCGCCTAGGCCGCTCTTGATAGTGCATGGCACTAGAGATCAGTCGGTTCCATTTTCCCATGCAGAGAAGCTGTTTAATGCGGCAGGTGAGCCGAAGGAAACGTTCTTTGTCGATGGCGCAGATCACACATACAACAAGTGGGAGTGGCAGTGGAAGGTGATCGACTACACGGTGGGCTTCTTCGAGAGAAATCTTAAGGCCTAGACCAAGTATCGAGTAAAACGTTTAGTTAATACTTTGATTTCCCTTATCGAAGATCAGGCTTATGATCGAAGGGAAAAAGCAGTTAAAGCATTGACTAGAATCATTAACCTAAATTGAATATTTTCTCAATAAGCTTAAAGGAGTCCATGAAGCAAACTCCTTATCCGCAAAGCTTTACTTTATAAAAAAATCAGCAATAAGACCTCTGGTCATTACTGTTGATAGAGCATTTATACCCTCTCAAGTCAAAAGGAATTGTCTCGCGCTGTTGACATACTCAATAACATATCGGTCATCTGGTCTATCTACGTCTATTGCTATAATATCAGGCCAATGTGCAACATAATAATGAGGGGGGTCCGTAACCTATGCTTCTCAGCTATCCAAGCCTCCTCTGGAAATTAACTCCAAAGCCTGTGTTGAATACACTTAGGCCATCTCCAAAGTAATTGTCATAGAAGTGTTGGAAAACCTCTTGACACTTTTGTTGGTAATCTTCTTGCGTGTAAATCTTTGGTAGACCAACATCGAGTTCTTTTTCGATTTCAAGTCTGACTGATGCTCTTGTCTGCTGTTTCTTTCTCCAATCAAGTACGAGTTTCACAGGTTGGAGTCTATGTAGCAAGTCTTTTGCCACTTTCTTGATTTGGTTTTTGTCTTTCTCTGGAAGATTTGGTTTATTCAGTTTATCGAAGAGAACAAGTTCTTCTTCGGTTAAACCTTCCACCAATGTTCTTCTTTCTTCCTTGTCCAAACCGATGCTAAACCTAACCAGTTCATCGAAGAATGTCTCTTGATTCATCGAACCTGAATTATAGTCGTCAATAAGCTGCTGGAATCTTGTTTGATAATCAATCCTTATGCTATTTAGTCGTACCATCTCTTTCAATTTGAATGTGATAATGTTCTTGAGACGTTCAACGTCTGCGTTGCTCTTTTTCTTCTCGAACTTTTTCCTCAATGCCTCAAAGTCAATCTTGCTAAGGTCAATAGTTTTTTTAGTTGACTCGCTGATTACGTAGCTTTTTGAGGCTATCGATTTGTCGAGGACAGTCTCTACGTTTTGCATGACTGCGTTTATATCAACTTCTGGGTCGAGTGAGCGTATTTCTCTGACAAGTTCTAGGTAGAGCGTAATGTCAGCGCTGAATTCTGATGCGTCTTTATGAGGTAATATTGCACTGTATGTTTTAATTGCGATTCCTGTCTTCTGTAGGAAGTTGTTCTTAACGTTGTCATTGATGACGAGAGCTGATAACGCTGCATCAAGTAGGGCATTCTTTTCTATTCCCTTGCTAGTGATAATCTTCACTTGGTTAATGCCTTGTTCCCCTAAGAACTTGTTCAGTTCTTTGATGTAGTCTCTCAAGACCTGCACGAGTTCGTCTTTTGATTGGATTGGCAGGTCTACTTGTCCGCCTGGGATTGGTGCTGCATAGATTGCGAGTGCTTTCTTTAGATTCTTGAAGATGTTGGCATAATCAACAATGAAGCCTGCCTGTTTCTCTTTGAAGACTCTATTCGCTCTTGCGATTGCCTGCATTAGCGTGTGGTTCTTCATCGGTTTATCCAGGTAAATTGTGGAAAGACATGGAACGTCAAATCCTGTCATCCACATATTGCAGACGAAGACTATCTTGAAGTGACTGTCGGGGTCTTTGAAGATGGTTGCCAGGTCTTCATTGACCATTCGCTTTCTATGTTTAGCGATGTCAAGGCCTTTTTCTTTGAATTTCTTGACTTCGTTCTGTTCTTGGCTGATGACTACTGCCATGTCTACCTTTTTCTGCTGTGCGATCTTGTCATTTATTGGCGTTGCATCCTCATATTTTGCTTTGTCTGCTTTTGCTTTGAGGGTATTGATATATTTCTGCCAATAGTATTGGACCTTATCGTACATTTTAACAGTGGTGATTTTATCAATTGATACCACCATGGCCTTGCCTCCATAGCCTCTGTTGATGAAATGATTAACGATATCTTCAGCGATGGTGTTGAGGCGGTCTTCTCTCGTTAAAATGTGGTATTCTCTATCAAACTCTCGGGCCAGCTTCTCTTCCTGAGCCGTATCCAAGTCCGCTTCTTCAATTACGTTGTATATGTCATCGTTTAGGTTTGGGTTGATGATTTGTAGTTCAGGAACTCTATTCTCATAGTAGAGTGGAACGGTGGCTTGGTCTTCGACGCTTTCTCTGAAGTTGTAGATACTAACGTAATCACCGAAAGTGGCCCTCGTCTTTTCTTCACCTTCTTTCATGAGTGGCGTTCCTGTGAATGCAATGAATGAGGCATTGGGCAAAGCATTCCTCATATTTAGAGCAAGAATATCGTATTGTGTCCGGTGAGCCTCATCCGTCATGACAATGATGTCGTCTCTATCAGACAGCTTGGGATAGGTTTCTCCCTTCTCGGTATTGAATTTGTGAATCAACGTGAATACGAGTCTATGGTCTTCTCTCAAAAGTCTCTTCAGATGTTCACCGCTTTCGGCTTGAACCTTTTCTTCAGTAACCACGCCAGCGTTTTGGAAGTTCTGGTAAATCTGCTGGTCGAGCTCCTGACGGTCTGTGACAATGACAAAAGTGTAGTGTCCCTCAAATTTTCTGAGCACTTTCTGTGAGAAGAATATCATGGAATAGCTTTTACCTGAGCCCTGTGTGTGCCAGAAGACGCCCAATCTGCCGTTGTTCATCTTCCTATTCTTGAAGACCTCAATGGCATTGTTGACACCGAGGTATTGATGGTTCTTTGCAATCAGCTTGACCTGTTTTCCTTCGATTGTTGTAAAGAGAATGAAATTCTCAAATAAGTCTATGAGTCTATTCTTGTCGCAAGTTCCCTTCAGGACTCTTTCCAGTGATACGATACCGACCTCCTTTTCTGCGTCAACCTTCTTCCATTCAGAGAAGTGTTCATATCCACTTGTGATGCTACCTATCTTTGCATCTCTGCCGTTTGAGATGATAACAAATGCATTATACCAGAAGAGCTGCGGGATCGTATCCTTGTAATCTGTAATGTTATCGTCAAATGCCCTCTTGACATCCACACTTCTTGCTTTCAACTCTATCATAACAAGAGGTACGCCATTTACGAAGCACACCAAGTCAGGTCTTCTTGTATAGATTTCGCCACAAACCCAGAATTGCGAAGCAAGGAAGAAGTCATTGGCTTCAGGATTGTTGAAGTCGATAATTTTTACGTTACGGTATTCGTATTCTCCCCTGTTATTCTTAGTCTTGACCTTGACACCATCTTTGATGATTTGGTAGAATTCTTGATTGGCCTTGACCAAGGAAAGCCTGCTTCTATCTTGCAGTAATTCTGAGATAGCTTCTTTCTTGGCTTCCTCTGACAATCCCTCATTCAGTTTGTTGATGGCCTTGGATAGTCTATTGACAAGAACAACGTCTGACTTTGTTTCCCTGCCAAGAGTCTGAGGAAACTTCTCTTCATAGCTGTTTAGATACTCATAATGCAAATCCTGAGTTAGGACCTTTATTGCTGAACGCTCGATCAATTCATCTTCCGAGTAGTCAGTCATGCTTCCACTTCAGGAACCTTAATATCCAATTCTGAAACATTAATCTCACCAGAAATCAACTTTGGTAGAAGCAGATTCCGCATGTGTTGCAATATTTGATTCTTCCTACAAAGGACTTGGATTTCATGAAACATCGGTGCTACTATTGAAGCGAACTTTGTTAATGTATCTTCTTCGGGACGTGGGAAATAGAAACTGTCAAAACAAGACGATTGAACCCTCTGTCGACCAGACGCCCCAGTCATACTCTTAATTGCGTGCTGCCGCAAATTTTCGTTACGTGCAATAAAGTAAACATAATATGGGTTCAGAGTTCTCGATCTGAAAACAATGAACTCTGTAGAGCCTAACGCAACTTCGTCTGGGCCAAGGAACTGAACGAAGGCAGTCTTACCATGTTCAAGACTAGGAGTAATGCGAGCGAATAAAGTATCCCCATTCTTGAATTTCGAACCATCATTACCTCTTCGAAATTCAAACTCGTCAATTAACATTGAGTTCGGGGATAACGCACTCATTGGAACATAGACTTTTTCTGAATTTTTTAGAAATGCCATTTTCGGGTCGATATCTATTACTTCACTCAATTTGGAGACCTTCCATCCCTTTGGGATATCTCCTAATTCAGATTCAACTATCCCGATATTTTCATGTCCCGGAAATTTGAATCTGACAAACCATTCATCATAGATAAGTTTTGCTATATGTTCGAGAAGTTGAATACGACGAGAATTGTTCTTGATGAGGTCGTCATAATTTCGTATTTGTGCGCCAATTTTTTTCTGTGAATCGAAATCAGGCAAAACAAATTTAAAGTTCTTAATCGATTCCAATGTTATGCTTGCTTGATTTGCAGCTCCTTGCGCTGTGTTTATAATGTAGTCTTTAAATTGCTTCGACCTCAATAAATAGAAAAGAAAATTGTTATCAATGTTCCGATTTGGAATGATTTTAACAGCATTCTGATTGAGTAGAGAATTATTGCAGTTTCTTGGAACCAGAATTGCTTTTCCAACAACAGATTTTGGGTTTCTCGGCCAGGAGCCCACTGTTTGAATGATTATATCGTTTTCTCGGATTCTATATCTGTCAAAATCCTTGGCAATGTGTTCAGGTATAAAGGTTATGTTTTCTGTTGATATTGAATCATCGGAAAAATCACTCACTTTTATCAAAGGGACGCCTTTATCTGTATACCATTGACTTTTGAATGCAAATCCTTTTAAAGTTTCAATGCAGTCACCCAATTTGACTTCATATTCTTGTGATGTCACTTTAATCCCCTAATAATTTGTTCACGTTCTCCGATATTTGTTTTTCAAGCTGATGTGCTTCTTCGTTAAGTGTTTCAAGTTCTTCATCAAACTCTTCAATCCTCTCATTGAAATCATAATCTTCTTCCTTTTTTTCAGAGACCCCAATATATCTGCCAGGATTCAAAGACCAACCTTGTTCCTCTATTTCTTTGAGAGTTGTAATCTTACAAAGTCCTTGAACATCCTTATACGACTTTGCTCCTTTCTCTTCACGATAACTTCTAACTATTCCTGCTATTTGGTCAATTTGCTCTGGAACAAATTCTCTATGAGCCCTGTCGACTTGATTGAAGATACTGCGAGCATCTATGAAAAGAATATTTCCTTTCCTTTTTGTGTTAACTTTGTCCTTGTCCAAGAACCATAATGTGCATGGTAGTGTTACAGTGTAAAAGAAGTTTGGACTTATCGAAATCATTACGTCTATGGCATCTGACTGAATCAGTTTCTTTCTTATTTCTAACTCAGCACCTCTTGCATCTGCCGCAGAATTTGCCATGACAAATCCTGCTCTGCCTTTGTCATTTAAAGCAGAATAGAATAGCTGAATCCACAGATAGTTGGCATTATCAGTCGATGGTAACCCGAAAGGCCAGCGATGATCTCCTTTGACTTTTTCGTAGTCAACTTTCTTGACGTTGAATGGGGGATTGGCCATAACATAGTCGAATTTACCGGTGCTTTTGTGAATGTCTTCATAGTAGCTGTTGCCCTCTCTTATATCGCCTGATAATCCGTGGACTGCAAGGTTCATCTTGCACAGATTTACTGTGCCTGTGACTCTTTCTTGGCCATAGATGGACAATTCCTCACTTGGATTCCTTTTTCGCTCTTCAACGAAACGTGCACTTTGAACAAACATACCGCCTGAACCACATGCTGGGTCAAGAATCTTGCCGTGGAATGGTTCAATCACTTCGACAATCAGTTTGACCAGTGATATTGGTGTGTAGAACTCGCCACCCTTCTGGCCTTCAGTCATCGCAAACTCGCCAAGAAAGTACTCGTAGATCCTTCCGAAAACGTCTCCCTCAATATCATCGGCTATCTGTGAGAACGCTCTCAAGAGCGTGACAAGCAAATCATTTGAGAACTTGGAATAACCTCTAGGAAGCGTTCCTTTAAGATCAGGATTCTCATCTTCAATAGCATCCATCGCCGTATCCATGGCCTTGCCGATATCATCACCTTCTGGTAGGTTGAGTAAGTAGGAGTATCTGGCTTTTTCCGGAAGGTAAAGTACGCCCTCTGCCTGAAAATCCAGCTTACCTACCTGCCTTCTTGAGCCTTGTACATTTTTTTCTAGCTCCTTTTGTTTCTTGGTAAATTTGAAGGCAGCATGACGCAGGAAAATAAGCCCAAGCACAGGGGTGGAGTACTCGGAAGAGCTCAGCTTGGAATTTGCCCTCAGATTGTTTGCAATATCCCACAATCGCTTCTCAATGTTATTATTGGTCATCTTATCTTCGTTGAAGAGTTTCTCCTGAACTGGCATACCACTACCAGATTGATGACACTGATTATTATAGACTTCTACCCATATTGTGGGAACTCTGGTCATGAATGAATGGAAATGAATGATGGCCATGGTTGGGATTCCAAATTTAAGGTCTCCCTTTCACCATTATTATCTTCTGTTAGCCTCCCCCTAACTTTTTAAAAGCCAAAGGAATCTTAACCGCTAGATCAGCCGATTTTAGACTAAAAAAGTTGTCAGCATGGGATGGGGGCACCATCTGACTAAGAATTTTGTCCATGAAGTTCAGATAAATTTTCATGATTTTGGTCTATTATTCGAAAAATCCAAAATTCTATCAATAATCGGTCTAGACCAAAGATCCATACATGAGTTTCTTTACTGGAATGGCTATACCGTTTCACTGAACAGGTTAGGTTTTTCATTAGAGAAGATAAATAATCATCCTTTGGTCAGCAATACATGCCAAATAGCAAAGTGTTCTATTACTCAATAATAAAATAAAAGATTTTTCTCCATTGGTTTAGGAAAAACGGTCTAACAGTTCCTCAAGTCCCTTTTCATAAATATGACTGAAGTTTGCTCGTCTTTTATCCTGAATAAGTGGGGGAACTTGGCAGTCTTTCCAAAGGATTGGAAGGACTTTAACACGCTTATGATCTAGCTCATCCAATAGTGCTACAGACAGCTCTCTCTTAACCCATTCTGAATTAACGGAATCTGGAGACAATATAATACAGAGATAATCACATTCTTGAAGAGCTTTGCTAATCTTTTCTGTAATCGAGTCACCGACTTTTATCTCGTATTCATCATACCACACCATTATTCCATACGTTGTCAGATCTTTTGCTAGCTTTTGGGCAAAATCCCTATCTTTGCTAGAATAACAAATAAATACCCTCGGAGGCTTTTCAGCAAATTTAAACACCCTCCTGATTGATATTGTTGATCCCTTGTCTTTTTCAATAGTATATTTGGATTTGATATTCAAAATGTAAGCCTTTCCTTCATTTGTAGCTAAGGCTAAGTATATTATTCAGTGTCGTACAGGGATTTCTTCATATTCTCTAGCATAACTCTGATCACTTAAACTAATTGTCCCAGATGAAAGGTGTGTATCAAGAGCTTGGAACACTTCCGGCCTAAAAGACAGGCCAATTGTTTTCAGTTTTTCAATTTCGTTAATTGGCGTGATGTATAGCATAGCACTCGTTACATTCAATCGTATCTGTAAACCTTCACGTAAGAGATTGACGTATGCCATATTGGATTTGCAACTAAGGTCACGCATGAAGAGCAGTAGTTCTCTCAATTCGAGAGAAATATCTTTGCCAAACTCTTCCATGTTGTCACATTGCAGTTTCAGAGACGATAATCTATTGATATATCCCGTTATTTCATCTTTGGTTAAAGGTTGAAAAAGCTTTGAAAAAAGGCAGTTCCAATTATTGATCTCTCTGTTAGCATTGGCATCTGTCATAAGCTCTCCAATTTCTTTTAAGGTCAAAGTGGAAAATTCTTGTATTAGCGAAGAAGGTTTTGAAGGAAGACTATCTCTTATTCGCGAACGCAAAGGCTCTGCTACATGATTAAAGCGGTCATCTATATCACCATAAATTAAAGTAAAAATGTTCTGAACAAATGTTCTAAGCTTGGATTGTATAGAACCATATAGGCACTGAACGCATCGCTCGTAATTCTGATTCGACCACCAGTCTCTCGCTTCGACTAACTGTTTTATATCACTATTATCTAGATGCAATGAAGGTATACGCACAGACGTGAGGAACTGATATTCTCTAGTAATAAACACGAAAATTGAGCTGTAAGCTTGTCTATAAATACTACAAACATGCCATATTCTCTGTCTGATTTCATATTCGTCAGATATCACATTTTGGAATTGTGCCATTTCTCTAGGAGAATACCAGTAATCCTTCCAGAATTCCAGTCCAATAGTAAAGGGGCTAGATTCATCGATTGGCTCAACTTGTGTTAGATAAAATCTAGTTAACAGTTCTAATGATTGTCTGCACTTACTTGCAAGTTCGATTTCAGATATTTCTAGGTTATAATTCTCCATAATTTCAATTATTTCTTTGTGCAATTTTAATGCTCCTTCTAGTATATCTTTACCTTCCACAACACTTTCATCGATAAAAGTCTTTGTTTGTTGAATTTCTTCATTTAGACCTTTACGTTTTCCTGGGGTTAAACCATATATTTTTAGTATATAATCTTCGAGTGATAGAGAATAATTGGAAGCAATGAAGCGAACGCGCTCAGATAACTCGGGACAAATGATCCATGAAAAGTCATGTTCCTTCTCTCTTTGTTTGATGATAAGCCTAGTGTCACTAAGTTGTTTCAAGCAGAAGTATTTGTTTTCAGTTAAGTCTTGGTCTTTTACCGACTTTTTTAAGAATATATCAGCAAGAAGGCGAAGGGATGCAACTCTTTGTTCAACTCCTTGAATTTTCTCCTGCAATAGGGTATTGAACCTTTCTTTAAGTATTGTATTTGATTCGAGATCTTTTTTAATATGATCTAATACATCTTGTTGTATATGAACTGGGTCACTAGTAAGAGCATGAAAGTCACCTATTTTGAATTCATCTACCAGACGCCGTATGAAACCACGGAACGTTAATTCAAATTTGTTTATTTTCAAGTCTTTATAAACTTGAGCAACAAATTTTCTGTCTACTGTCCTCTTCACTTCAGGGTTGGGATAAAATGCCTCTAATCGTTTATTAAGCATTTGCCAAGCCTCTTCTTCTGTTATATCTGGTATAGTTTCACGACGAGCCAATGAACCAGAATATCTTGGTTGGGTCCTTATTTCATGCTCCCATGGAAGGGCACCTGCTACGTAGAAGGCAATATCTTGAAAACCTGTTTTTTTCACTATCTCTGATGTAAATATTTGCAAATAACTAAGGAATTCTAAAGATACGGGATAATCTTCTTTATTCTTGTGTAGATCGTCAACGAAAATTATCAGTCCTCTTGAATTCAATTTGGACTCAAGCTTATTTAGAAGAGTTCTTAAGGTCATATCCATATTGGCTGTTCCTATACTTAATACATCGCCTTCATGTTCATTAAGAATTTCTTGAAGTTCTTCAATCATTTTCTCCTTAAATTTAATCTTCAGACTTTGGAGATCTTTCTCAGAATATAACTGTACATATATAGAATATATCTCTTTGGATGAAAAAGCTTTCGTTAAATATTCAAAAAGGGTAGTCTTACCCGACCCAAATTCACCGAAAAAGATTGTGTTCTTAAACAATTCTTCAGGAGCTTCGTCTAAATATGACAAATACTTCTGGAAGGTTTGTGTTTTCACTATTACACTTTCATATGAGGAAGGGTCTATTCGTCTCAATCCCTCTGTTACTGGGAATGGATCCTTGGTTAGATTTAATTGCCTCCACCAAGGTATATATGTCTGAGCTTCAAGCTCAATTACGGGTTGAGGAGGTTCAGGGAATTCCTTACCATCTATCACCGAAGGAATAGACTGATATTCTTCAACTTTTCGTTGGATTTCTTTATCTAGTTCTTCTATTCTATAAACATTGGAAACTTTCATTTCGCTTTCAAGTTCTTTCCTAATCTGTTCACGCATCCCAGCCAAGAAATCTGCTTGTTTTACCTTTGAAAAATCTACAATAGGCTCAGACGGCTTTCTTGACTCGATAAATTCGTAGAATGTTTGTTTATTTTTAAGTTTCTCAGCCATTAGACCAACAGATAGAATTTTGTCAAGTTCATCCTGTGATTGTATTTGGTTTCTCCTTATAAGGAACCAAATGGTCTCACTAGCTATTTCTGAGTCTCGGGGTACACCTTGCTGAGAGTTACCATGTCTTTCAATGAAATATTTTTGCTTTGCTTTCTTATACAATTCGACTGGGAAAGACTTTAGAGTCAACAAGCCTAGATTGTCACGTATAAAACCTCTTATCAGTTCACTTCTATCCAATTTAGCTTTGTTTAGAAAGAGGGCAAATTTAAACTTTATTTTTTCAGAGAACCTTATTCAATTCGGGACATTATAGAATCTCAAAAACTTAAATCAATTTAGGTATAGAACACACCAAACTTGAACCTAGTGGTTCTCCTAATAATTTACCGGTAAATTACTGCTGAAATCTCACCCCCTGCACCTTCGATCAGACTTTCGCCCAGAGCCAGCCCATTTCTATTATACATATGATATTAGAAATAAATTATTTGGATAGGCATTCTTTCTTCCTTAAGAATAGTGCATCTCAAACGAATTCCGCAGTCGCTTCTGGACGCGTTTAGACTGATGGGAAGTTTCTGTCTGATTTTTTTGTTCTTTCTGATGTCTTAAATTATCATATTTTTATGAGGGATTCAAGTGTTGTCATACGCATAAACTTTACATAATATTAGCTTTATATCTTCAAGATAATATTAGCAATATAGATGCTAAACTTCTATATACTAGATGTTTTTGCTGTAACAAAGTATTCAGGCAACCAATTGGCAGTTGTTATTAGTTCAAAAACACTCAATGGTACTGAAATGCAGAAAATTGCCCAAGAAATGCATTATTCTGAGACGACATTTATATTTTCAAGTAGAAAAAAAGATGCCGGATATAATGTTCGTATCTTTACACCAGAAAAAGAGGCCCCTTTTGCGGGCCACCCGACTCTTGGTACAGCCTACGTGATAAGACAAGAAATTATTAAATCGGATGTCAACAACATTATCTTAAATTTGAAAGCGGGAAAAATTACTGTGACATTTGGTCGGCTGAGCCATGAAAAAGATATTCTTTGGATGAAACAACCACAACCTACATTTGGGCGTATTTTAGAGGCAGAATCTTTGTCAGAAGTTTTATCCCTTAATAAGGCTGATTTAGATGATAGGTTTCCTATCCAAGAAGTTTCCACTGGTCTTCCTTCAATAATAGTTCCATTAAGATCTTTGGACGCTTTAAAAAGAGCTAAAATTGATATGCAGAAATACTTCGATTTGATAGAAAATTTATCGGCAAAAGGTATACTAATTTTTTGTTCAGAAACCCGCAAGAAAAAAAATAATCTTAGTGCACGATTTTTTGCTGATTATTATGGCGTACATGAGGATCCGGCTACCGGTAGTGCAAATGGCTGTCTGGCTGGATATTTAGTTAAATACAAATATTTTAGTAAAGATCGGATAAATATCCGAGTGGAACAAGGTTATGAAATAGGAAGGCCTTCTCTGCTTCTCATTAAAGCTGAAGATAAAAAAAAGTGGATAGACGTTAATGTTGGTGGTAAAGTAACTATGATAGCAAAAGGAAAACTTATCTGATACCCTGATTGGTTGGGTCAGAAAGAAGGTAAAGAAGCTCAGAGAGTCTGGTTAGACCTTAGGGGCCTAGCGAAACCTGAGTTCATCCCAAGGTTCCCTGAATTCAATGACATCATAATTATTATACCAAATTGGTTAATGTTATAATTATAAAATATCGTTTTATAATATCATTTGATAACCTTGGATAATTCCGGCTCAAACAAAAAATATCATGCACAATTAACGCTAAAGTTCTGCTGATATGCTCAAGCAAATCCCCCTGTGCATTATTTATTCATATGTTGCTCTCATGCATGACGATATTAATTTGAGCCGACAAAAAGCGTTTGCGCAAACTTTTTTGCCGATTTTCCGTTTGAGCCGAACAACAATGATAAAAAAACAGTCAATCAACCAAAAAGGTAAACGTCACCGCTTTGCATTTACCCCCTTTCCCTATCTGGGTCCTATCAAACGCTTTGCACATATCTTCTTTTAAAGAAACCTTTATTATGATAACTCGCTAAAAAATTTAATATGCCATCAAATCTCTCAAATGTTTATAAATTTTCATCTTTGATCAATACCACTCTTGCAAAAGAAGGCCTACTGGTCGCATCATCCGGAGCAGACGGAAAAAGCAACGTCATGACGATCGGGTGGGGCGAAGTAGGGGTACTCTGGTCGAAGCCTTTCTTTATCGCCTTCATAAGGAAGTCGAGGTATACATATGAACTGATCGAGCAATCCGGCGATTTTACGGTAAACGTTCCTCCTGAAGGATTTAAAAAGGTCATAGACTTTTGCGGCACTGAGACAGGAAGAAAAGTTGATAAAATTAAAAAGCTCGGCCTTAAGGTTCAGCCTTCGAAAGCGGTGAAGAGCCCAACCTTATCCGATTGTCTCGTCACGTTGGAATGTAAAGTTATGTTCAAGAAAAGGATTGTTAAAAAGGATATTCCAAGTGATATGAAAAAAAGATTCTACGACAAAGGAGACTATCACACGTGCTACTTCGCTGAAATCGTAAATGTTACATCTAGAAACATTCCCTAACTTTTCAAATGTTTCCTAATATATGAAGTAGTATCTGAAATTGTTTACTACCTATAAAGTCGTCCTTTTCTCTTCCCAACGCTATCATATAATATATAATGAACAATCATTAGATAACATGCTCATAAAGATCAGGTAACGATTTATCCATAAAAAAAATTAAAAACAGATTAGCAAAAAGTCATAACAACTTTTGGCTCTCATTAACTTCGTGGACAAAAATTAAGGCTCGCTATCCGTTCCTATAGCTTCTAAGTCGACGCTGATAGCCTATGCTCCCGTTCAGGTATTCTTCTTTAATGTAAGTTCCGTTAAGGCACATATCTATCGATTTCTAATAGTGGTCCCCCTATATAAAGGAGCCCTTATTCACCAGTTAAATAGAGATTCTTATGCGGTTTAACTGCGAGCAAGAAACCAGTAACAGCTTTCTTTTTAAAATTAACTTTAAATAAAACAATAAACCGCTTAATTGCGATCTTATGCCTAATGCAGAGGTTAAAGACAGCAAAAAACCTGTGAAAAAAAATAGTAAATCTGAAAAACAGGAAGAAGAAAATTGGGAAAAAGATATGGAAGACACAGAAGAGGACGAAGAAACTGAGACAGAAAATTCCGACGAATTTGAAGAAAATGTTGAAGAAACTGAACACATAGAAGAAAACGCTTGAAGCCTAATTTCTCCTGCAGCAATTTCGTGCATTCTTATAACTGGATGAAGTGCTACGAGTTTATCTACCTTATCACATTATGGCTTTAAAAATTCCACCATTTTAGATCAACGCCCTAATGATTTGCGCCAAGATATCTGAATATTTTACGGCAAATTCTTTAGGGATCCATACCAAGCTGATGCCGCGTTTCTTGAAATATTTTGAACGGGCTTCTTCATCTTTGGATGCAGGACTTCCTTCGACATCCAAACCTATGGCATGTTTACCTCTTTCAATGTATATGGGGATCACATACACCTTATGGGGAGCTGTCTCCTCCTGTGATTTGTCTCTATATGGAAAAACCGCCGATGGTATGTACCTGATCCCAACATTTACAAGCTCAGACACTATCATATTCTCGGTTTCCGTTGGAGTTGTTTCTTCTATGGACACCCTTACATCTGAAACATCTGAAGGAAATCTGTCACTGTAGCGGACGAATTTCCCCATAGCCATCGCCGCTTCCCTTTCCTCCTCCTTCCGTCTTCTTTCCTTTTCGAACTTTTCCCTTTCCATAAGTTTCCTGTAAGCCTCTGCCTGTCTCTTTTGCGCTGAAGCCTGAGCCGCATTTGATTGATGCAAATCCTTGAACTCCGCGGGAAGTAGCCTTAACAGTCTGGCCCTTCCAATTGGGAAGTCTTTATACAACTTTTTCGATATCTCGCCCTTTGGAATGCCCCTTTCCACAAGTTCGTTAGCCGCTAGTATTATGACCGCTTTCCACCATTCGTTTGTCTTTTCTTCCCGTTGATTATCACCTGCCATCAATCGGTAATAATTGTAAGGGTTTTTTACTGGGACGTCCCTTACAGGCCAGTTGGGATCAGCTTCAAGCCGTGAACTACCTGCAGCTATGCCAAATTGCGTCCTTAGGACTGGATGTAAGTGTCCGAGAACTTCAGCAGATCTACGCAATTCTTCAAAGAACTGCTGATGTTCCTCAGGACTTCTTCCTGATGGTAACTTTCCTTCTTTCAGAAGACGCTTCAATTGTGCGACATCTAGCTCGGATGCCCCGCTCTGCTTCTCTGAGCCAGGATTATCTTCACTAATGTCCTCCTTTCCGGTGTTCTGTCCGGACACCGGATTCTTATTTTTTATTTTTATCATTTAATATCACTTCTGGATTTATGGCCACCTTTTTAAACTTTTGTCGCTTGATTTTTGTCGCTTTAAGTTCTGATGCGAAAATTTTATTAACAAAGTTCCAATTTACAGTATACGGTAGCGACAAATGAAATGGGAAGAAGCAATTAAATTGATCATCGGTAATCTGAGAACGCGCGGGGAAATGAAGCATGACGAGTTAGTAGATATTCTTTCAAAAGAGATCAAAGGAAAAAAAGGCCTTAAAAGAACTATTGAAAGATGTCTAAAAACCCTTGTTGAATCAGGGGTTCTCGTAAAGAAGGAAAGAGGGGTCTATAAGTGGTTCGAATCAGTTGAACCGTTCGCTACAGGTGAGAAGTATCAAGCCTTGCTAGAACACAGCAAAAACTTGGTGGCGGGATTCATATCCCTATCCCATGATTACGGCGGAATACTTGAAGAATTCATTTCCCCCAATATCCTAAGAGACTATGTTATGAAACCAGAGGGCCAGCCTGTGACAGAAACAACTTATATGAAGTCTGCAGTAACAACCGATTTGAAGGTTGTAAGATCATCCGAATTGCAATTCAGCTTACGTTATATGTCGCAGACTAAACCGCATGTTATGTCACATCTACAAGCATATCCTATGGAAAAGGAGAAGGTTGAAGAAGCAATATCACTTACGGCCGAAAGGAAGCAGAAGGAAAAACTCCTAAAAGAAGAAATCGAGCACCGGATAAGAGAAAGGTTTGATGAACTTAAGGTTCCAAAGGATGCACTTGAAGGCTCTGCAGAACTAGTTTATGTAGCAATCGAGAACAGGCTCAGGGGATACAAGTTCGAAGGATTAGATAGGGCGATCGACACTTCAAGTCCTGTCTACGATTCCTTAGGCAATAAAGAGATTTCTGCCAAAGGGTACGGGGAAGAGGTTCGAAGCTTCTTAGATAAGCTGAGAACTGATGCGAAGTTGAATGAGATGATTGATGAGAGGATTAAAGTAGAGTCGAAGTATTATGATACAAAAAAGTTAGCAGATGAATTGTTATCAAAGATCGTACTGAGGATAGCTTCTGGTGAACCTCTGAAGGGGAGATGTGAGATCTGCTCGAGATTAAACGGAATTAAAATAGGTAAGAAAACATAGGAAAAGAAAACATGGAATAGTGGCCTTTAAAAGAAGAAAGAATGGCATCAGGATAATTCAGAGGATATCTCCCAAAGAGCTATCAGAACAGAAGAGAATGGAAGCATGTCGAAGTTAATCTTACAACTTCCTAAATTAACCATCACTACATAAGTCAATCGATCTTTTAAAAGGGATAAAAAATTATGCATCTCAAAAGAGGGTGTAGACTCCTGAATTTCCTCTAAATCACCGTGAAGTGAAGTACTGCGATGTCTCCCCACATGGTGCCTGAGACCACTGTATATTCGCCGGCAGGAAAGACCTTCAAGGTTCCGTTGACGTAGTGACCACTCAGGTTGAAATCGGCGCCCATCCGCATAGGCTGACTTGTGGATGTGCTATTTTGGAACATGGGGAACGCGAGATTACTGTTGGGCAAGAACCGGTACCCGTCTACGGCCATAACGTAAAGGGGACAGGATGCAGGTCCAAACATCCAGAGAGAAGTTGCAGTAGAGATGTTCTGGTTCGTAAAGTGTCCCCGGTAGATCGCAACCCCCAAGGGATACTGTACGTTTGGGCAGGGTGTTAAACTCAGCCCTGGAGCTGAAGGCCAACGGTTGACTTCTGTCAGGGTCTGGTTGTGGTCCAGCGTGTTGGTCAGATCTGTTACTATATCGACGACCTGCCCATGTTGGATGGAAACCGAGCTCAAAGAAAGTGTGAGGTTCAATCCGTTTACACTGTCGAAGGAGGACGCGGCAGTAGGCTGGGGTGGTACGGAGACATGCATGTTAGACAGAAATAAATCTGTGGCAATGATCGCCGTGGCTACTACAATAACAACTAAGACTAGTGCTAAAAGGAAACCTACCCTGCTTTTGCTCATGCACCAAATATTGAGACGCTAGATTATAGTTCTATATTTAGAACAGTCGTAATAATAGTTTCAAGCATCCTGATAATTATCGCTGGAAAAGGTTCTTTTTCTAAAAGTCTCATCGCTGTGGGTAAAGATCTTCGAGATGGAAAAAATACATACCAGTTACAGTTCTAATAATACGTACTAGTTACAGTTTTAATGGAACCCCATAAGATTCTTTGAAAAAAACTTCTGAGAACGCTTTTCTTTGTGTGGCAAATGGAGTCTCGTCAGGAACACCGACAGGAAGAAGGGCGATGACTTCCCAGCCTTCAGGAACTTTCAAAATATCCTTAACCTTTCTCTCATCGAATGCCCCAATCCAACATGTTCCATAGCCGAGCGCTGTCGCAGCCAGAACCATGTGCTCTACGGCTATCATTGGATCTTTTCTGTGCGGTAATCTAGCTAGCGCTACGATTATTGTGTCCGCGTCGGCGATGAAGGTTTGATTGTTGGCAGCGACGGATATTAGCTTCTTTGTCTCCAAGTCCCTTATCACTATAAAAGACCACGCTTGGCGGTTACTGCCTGAAGGCGCCAGGCGTGCGGCTTCCAGAATCTTTTTCAGATCGGTTGTTGATATCGGCTCAGGCTTGAACTTTCGTATACTTCTCCTTCTCTCTACCACTTCAAAAAAATCCATATTCGACTCATCCCCAGACAGCTGGTACAATATGGCCATTAATAGACAATACTAGAAATGTTTTGCGGATTAATAGGTTACTTTTTTACGACATCATATTACGCAGTCTATAAATGAGGAAGATTCGCAGAAAATAAGCAGGCGACTTTCGTTCTGGGAGTCAACTCAATAACTTATTTGTGGTTCTAATTTGAATCCCAAAATTAGACCGATATGATCATTAATCCCACCAATCCCGCTATCAACAGATGTCTATGTGGATCAACCAGTCAGAGCTTTTTGCTAGGAGGTGTCGTCTGGGTTGGTTGCGTACTGCTCTCTCCTTCCTGAGGAGGCTGAGTTGGCAAAACGAATTCATTAAGCGAACAAACAGCAAAGTAGGTCGCAGATCGGATGTTCTTCGAGGCGGCGATCATGCTTTGATAATTATCGACTTTCATGGCGAGCATCTCCAGACTGATTGACAGTGCCCAGCCCTTTACGACTATCATTTGTTGGAGGTAATCCTTGTCGGCTTCTTGCAATCGGTCCATCGGCTTGTAGAAGAATAGGGCTAACCAATCCGCTACCCCCAAGCTGCCGAGGCCGAGCACAGATAAGGTCCCTTTGCCCGCAACAAAGAACACAACGGAAGTTAATACTAATCCAAGTCCGAAGGCGAACGTTATCCAAATCATCCATCGAAGTTCTTTGAAGGTTCTTGCGGCGTTGGCTTCAAGCTTCTCGTGCTTGCTGTCCGCCAGGTTTTCTATGGCTACCTGCAGGTTCCTGAGACCCTTTTTAGTCTCCTCGTTCCACTTATCTACTTCTACTTTTTCCACTTTTGAAGTGTCCGGCTTGGGTTGTTCAGTCATCTTAACTCGCTAATCCAATATATAATAATTTCATCTTAAGATTTAAGCTTTTATAAATAATACGATGATTGGTTAGGGAATAGAGTCTGAAGATTTAGGAGAATGGCAGTAGATATTACAATTCCTTTGCAACACGGCTAACCTTCGACGGGGGCATAAGCCTGGTTGATGCTGTCAGGAATGTTCTGTGCTACTTAACCTTGCGAATCCTCTTTTTCTAGTGAGCCTATGGATAGAAACAGTCTCGCGGGGAGTTCAGTGTGCTCATTGGCGTACTTACGCTCATAATCGAATGTTACCTTCTTGTCCCACCATAATGATGGGCTTATGACGATGTAACGATTGAAAGTGTCTGGCCTATGGAAGAGTACGTATAGCGCAAACAGAGCACCATATGAAGCTCCATATATGGTATTATCTTCTGGGTTGGCTCTGTAGTTCGAGTTGATCAAGGGTTTGAGGTCATCCCGGATGAAGGCCATAAAGTCGTTGGCTCCGCCGGAAGGACTGTACTCACCTGTAGGGTCCTTAGTCGGCGTAAGGTCTTTAGCACGCGCGTTAAACCATCCTGCATAGTATTCGGATGGCTTCGCAGGATCAAGTGGATACCCAATGCCGACGACGATCATATCGGGCACCTCGATACGTGCCATTTTCCTAAAGGCTGCCAGGAACCGAACGGTTTCAGTGATATCGCCGAAGCAGACATCTGCGTCCAACAGGTAGAGAACAGGATACGTTTCTTTGCTCTCAGCGTAACCTGCCGGTAATGCGACCTGAATCTTGTACTCTTTTCCCAACAATGTCGATTTAAGGAACCTCAATTCTGAATCACGGATTGTTACCGGCGGAAAATTTTCGTTCATTCTATCACGTCATCAAAGCTTTGGGTTTAAAGCCAATATTTATATTATCTGTGTTTAGTGATTTTTGGATGTTAAACTTGAGAAACCTTTCAGCATCGGCAGGGGGTTCGGAAATTAAGAAATGGCTGGCTTTCAGTATTAGACAAAGCGGAGCATGCCAGAATCAATGCATTCTTGAATATTACCATATTTCCGGCCAAGTTTACAGCGCGATAAGACTTTCACGGTGATTTTATGAAAACACTAGTAGTGTTCTTCTCTAGGAGTGGGACAACGAAAAAGGTTGCAGAGGCAATTTCAAACATCTTGGGAAGTGACATTGAAGAAGTGTTCGACACAAAAAAAAGGGCAGGCGCCCTTGGCTGGCTGCGGTCAGGCAGGGATGCCCGCGCAAAAAAACTCACCGTAATTAAACCCCCAAAGAAAGACCCAGGCTCATATGACGCGGTTATAATCGGAACCCCTGTTTGGGGTGGCACATTGTCTACGCCCATCAGGACATACATAACACAGTACAAACAAAGCTTCAGACAAGTCGCATTCTTCACCACGCAGGGAGGCTCTGGGAAAGCCCCATTCGAAGAAATGGAGGCTCTATGCGAAAGGAAACCGTTAGCAGCGCTTATGTTAAGACAAAAGCAAGAAGTGAAAACAGAAACTTACCTCGACAAAGTGAGGCAGTTCGCCGATGCAATAATCAAACAGATGAACGAAGCGACACACCAAGATAACTGAAATTTTTACTCATCTGAGTTGGGCATAATTGAACGAAACTTTCCTGATCTAAATGTTCCATTTTAGAACATTTTCCACGAGTTACTCAACATTCCACTGCAATAGCTAAAACAATGTTAACATTGTTTGTTCAGGCAGAAGGAAATCCCGCCACACAAGCTTGCGAATATAAATGTACCTAAGTTTGATTTATCCTAGTATCTTACAAAGAATCATCAGAATAGGGTTTTTTGCAAATTAAATGTAATTAAATAAAAAATATAAAAAAATAACAAGATTTAAAACAAAAAAATTAACAACATTTATATATCATTTTAAAATAATTGTTGTCGAGTGATATGGCTTTATTTGTTGCCGTACATAAATGGAAACCTGAACAATTCGCAGCTATCACAAAAGAGACTCTAGCGCTCTTCAAAGCTTTTTCAGAAGGAAAACTCGCGAAAGGTGTTGATCTACTCTTCTCCTATAATAATATAACGCCTAATGGAGCTTTCTGTGTCTGGGTTGCTCCTAACCCTGCTACCCTTGAACAACTATTCGGAAAATACTGCCCGGTACTGAAGAAAGGAACCGAGTTCGTGCCTGTCGTGCAGAGCTATCCACCAACCATGGAGTACGTTACATCTCTCTTGCAGATGATGTTAGCCCAAGCGGCTCCAAAGTAAATTTCAGGCTTGAATCTCTGGAGTCATCCCTCTTCTTTTTTTAGCAATAGAAGAAATCTTTCGGGTCTTGAAGGTTGGAGGAAAATGTATGCTGCTTGAACCTTTTAGGAACCTCAGAATGTTTTGGGCTTTCCCTTCGCAGTTTTTCCAATACTATATATTATATTACCCCTAATCTCTTACCTACTTTCTCAAACGCTCTTAGAGCTATGTCCAAATCTTCTGTGGTGTGCTTTGCGTTGACTTGAGTTCTTATTCTTGCGCTTCCTTGTGCAACCATAGGATGGACTATCGGTAGTGCGTAGATATCCTCTTTGAATATTTCTTCTGCCATTTGGTTTGCGCGCGTGTTATCGCCGACTATGATTGGGGTTATTGGTGTCTCGCTTTGGCCAGTGTTGAAGCCTAGTTTCTTCAGTCCTTCTTTGAAGTATTTTGTATTTTTCCACAACGATTCTATAAGCTGTGGTTCTTCTTCACATACTTCTAGAGCTGCCCTGCATGCTGCAGCTATCGGAGGAGGTGTTGACCCCGTCAACAGATAGGTTCTAGCGGTATTCTTCAAATAATCAACTACATCTTTGCCTGCTGCAAGATATCCTCCTACGACACCATATGCTTTGCTGAATGTACCCATTTCGATTATATCTTCTCCTTCTAGCCCGAAATGGTTTACAACTCCTCTTCCTGCTTCACCTAGAACGCCATCACCGTGTGCATCATCTACATAAAGAGCGGCACCGTACTGTTTGGCAACCTTATTTAATTGAGGTACTGGAGCGATATCTCCGTCCATACTAAAGACAGCGTCCGTTATAATGAATATCCTGTTATACTTTGAACCGTTCTGTTCAAGCAGCTCCTCCAGTTTCCCAAAATTTTTGTGAGGGTAGATCATTCTTTCTGCCCTAGATAATCTGACCCCGTCTATTATTGACCCATGGTTTAGCTCGTCGCTTATTATGAGATCCCCTTGCCCTGCTAGTGCAGGGATTGATCCAGAATTGACCATGAAACCTGAGGGGAAGACTATCGAAGCCTCTTTTTTCTTATATTCTGCAAGCTTCTCCTCTAATTCTAGATGTAACCGCATGGTTCCTGAGATCGGCCTAACAGAGCCAGAACCTACACCATATTTGCTGATAGCTTCCCTAGCTGCCTTGATCAATTTGGGATGAGTTGAGAGGCTCAAATAATTGTTTGAAGATAAAACCAAAACTTTTCTTCCTTGCACCTCAGCCCAGACAGCAGAGGGGCCCTCTAACGTTCTAGGCCTCCAAAGAAGGTTATTTACTTCCATATCCTTTAATTTCTGCCTGATGTATGAATGAAAATCTCTATTAGGTGGAGTCTGAGAAGACATGGCTTACTTGGAGCACAGCCCCTATTTATAATTTATTTCTAAGCATTTCCGTCAGCGAAGCGTTTTCCCAGCTTTTCAATCATATCCTTCACCATGGAAGCCATGTTGTAGCGGGGCTTCCAACCCCATTCTTTCCTTGCCACACCATCGTCTAGAGACATCGGCCACGAATCGGCAATCTTCTGCCTGAAATCAGGTTTGTAATCGCATTCGAAATCGGGAACATATCTTTTGATTTCCAACGCCAATTCGCTTGCAGAAAAGCTCATTCCAGCCAGATTGTACGAAGTACGACACTTTATGCTTGAAGTATCAGCTTCCATCAAATCCAAGGTCGCTTTGATGCAATCAGGCATATACATCATAGGTAGGACTGTATCCCCTCTTACAAAGCATGTATACCTTTTATCCTTAAGAGCTTTGTAAAATATTTCTACAGCATAGTCCGTAGTACCTCCACCTGGAGGTGTTTCGCTGCTTACTATACCAGGGTAGCGAACACTACGGATATCCAACCCATACTTTTGGTGATAATAGTTGCACAACAGTTCTCCTGCCACTTTCGACACGCCATACATAGTTCCTGGGATCAAAACTGTCTCCTGAGGTGTGTTAACGCGTGGTGCTGAAGGGCCGAAGACTGCAATAGAGCTGGGCCAAAAGACTCGATACAGTCCCCGCTCCTTTGATATTTCAAGTATGTTGTAGAGCCCAGTCATGTTAACATTCCAGGCGAGTTTAGGATCCTTTTCACCTGTTGCTGAGAGAATAGCTGCTAGATGATAGATCGTGTCAATATCATGTTCTTTGATAATTTTTTCTATACTACCCTTATCAGTGACATCGATGTACTCGAATGGGCCAGACTTCAACTTCTCATCGAGTTGTCGCCTATGCCCTGCAGTGACTACATTCTCGCTACCATATTTTCTTCGTAATTCAATCGAAAGTTCGGAACCGATCTGACCTGTTGAACCAGTCACCAGAATTTTTTTCATCTTATCTGCTGGCATAGGATTCTTCAGTTTACATCAATATTTAAGAATTTTTGGAAATTAAACTAGATTAAAAATAATTTTGTTTTCCCTTTGAGGAAATAAACCTTTTCAGCTTATTCTTTCGGCTGATGAAGTCTTCTTTGTCGCCTGATAGTTTGGAGATGTATGCTCCTATCTTCTCTTTTGAGTTTAGAAACAAGCCAAGACAGCTCAATGTACATCTACCAAAGGGTTATGGAACTGTTTCTAAGATTCACTTGTTTCTTGCTCTTTCGGTTCCCCCTGTGGAGTCGCGAGCAGTAATGTCAGAAGAGACTTGAAGTCCACTTCCACTAGGCTCCTCCAACCTATCGAAAGTGTATCATCATCGTTATGTATAATGTACCCCTTTCTGACGAACCTTCTCATGTTCCATTCAACCTTCCACTTTGGCAGCTTATCTTTCAGCATCCTCTCCACTTCGTTCGCAGGCGCCTTTCCTCGTTTGGATGTCAGATAGCTCAGGGTGATCGCTAACGCGGCCATATCGTCGACGCTCATCCCTGAAGGGCTGGCCTCCCTTGTTGATAGAGGTTCCTTGAATACTATGTAGTACCTCGCATCATCCAGCTGTTCGGGTTCGGCCTGAGGGGGCAGTTCACCGGTTTCTCCCACCACCATAATTAAAAGACCGAGTTTGTCCAGCTCAGTGCCGAGGACTTGGATTATTGAGTAGTAGTCTTTCCCAACCGTCCTTTTCAGTTCCCAGCCCTTGACACCGGGGGCTCTGGCCTTCGGCGTAAGTATGACCTGGAGCGCCTTCTTGGTTTTTATCGCTACTTCTGCTTCATCGCTCATTCTTCCCTTACACCTCTTGTCGGTGAAATGGCTATCGCCATAGATTTGGGGTACTTGTCAGCGTTATGCTTTACGATGAAAATGTTCTCTTCCAGAGGCTTGATCTCTAGGCTTGCGCGTCCAGAAGATATTACATGAGAAAGTATCACGGCCCTTGTGACCGTCTCGTTCAGGTCTTTTCCACGTATGAACTTCCAGTAGTCAACCTTTCCCTGTGTCTCGAGCAGAGAAACCAGCTCCCCGTAGACCTCTTCTATCCTCCTGTTGAGTTCCTCTTCTGTCAAGACCTTCATCTCAACCAGACTCATCGCATTCAGAGAGGCAAGTCCCCTTTCTTGACCAAATTCTTCCCTGTACCGCTCCCCCAAGGGTAGGAGGACATTCCAGTAGTCGACGGCCCGCATCAGTTCTCTTGTAGAGACCTGTTCCACCTTGAGTATCGGGTGCCAGCTCCCCGTGAATACTTCGGCCAGCTTCTCCGGAGCTGACGCAACTATCTTCAACTCGACGAGCAGTGGGTCAACATAGAGGGATGACGCCTGGTATCTGACCCATTTTTCCTGAAGCTCAACGACCCTCGACAGCAGGTTCAACGCTTCGACGTCCATGAGGATTTCTCCGAGCTCCTTCCATTCCGGAAGAAGCTTCCTTAGGGTCTCCACTTGGGCTTTGACGTCGACGTTAAACGGGTCGGAGCTGCTTCCAATGACGGTTCTCAGGGCTTCGACAACCCTCAGCACCCTTTCTATCTTTTCATCATTTGGCAATTACACCGACCTCCGTCTTACCTTCGATCGTTTGGGTAACAACGTAGTTTATGTCTTCGCCCATGATCTTGACTTGGCTCGGCGTGATGATCACGTACTGCTTTTCATCGTCCTGTGCCCTCTGGAATATCGACCTGAAGATTCTCTCTCTGTTGATGGGGTCCATGTGGACATCGAATTCGTCAACGGCCACGATAGGTGAGGAGGAGAGCCTCTGAAGGGCCAGCAGGAACGATATTGTAGCTGTGCTTCTTTCTCCTCCGCTCAGGGTATACGCGTCCAAAATGGCAGGCGTTGTCCCCCTGAACCCTATGAGAAGCTCAAGCCCCGTCCTTTCGAACTCTTCTTCGTAGACGATCCTGATGTATCCGAAGGCGTTCAGCCCTCTTAGGATTTCCTGATATACCGGGTTCACGGACTCAAGAACCATGTTTATGCCTTCACGCCAGACCTTCTTCCTCTCCTCGAGTTCTGCCAAGATGACCTTCTTGTTCTCAAGAACCAGTTCCAGCCTCCCCTTCAGTTCGTTGAACTTAGACGAATAGGTTTCGAATATGTTCTTCGCTTCATCCGGCACATCAGCGTAAACTTCTATCTGCGCGTTAACCGACGAAAGTTCCGAGTCGATTTCGTTCAGCTGCCTATTTGGAGCCACTCTTGCTTCCATCGATGGTTTTTGAAGTTCGAGGGCAGCCAACTCCTCCTTAAGTTCTCGAAGACCTCGTTCCAGTTCAGCCAGCTCTGTCTCTAACTGCTTTCTTTTATAGGATAGAAGTGTGAGGTTCGCACTTTCTTCCGCGTATTCCTTTACTAGGTTGAACATCCCCTCTTCATTCTGAGAAAGGGATTTTTCGATCATTTCTATCTCATTAGACGTATCCACGCCCTTTCGAGCCTCTATTTCCACTTCTTTATTCCATGAATCAACCAGCAAGGTCAGATCCCTTTGTAACGTCTTAAGATCGCTTGCTTCGGTCCTGCTGTTTACAAGATATTTCTCAACTGTGCTCGATATCATTTCAAAGGACTTGATGATCTCAGAAAGTGCTTTTCTTCTTGCATCAGAAGAGCTTTTATCGGATCCGAGAAAAGTCAACGCGCTAAAGGACTTCTTAAGCTGATTGTATGACGTGTGGAAATCCGTTTCTAGATTCTTTGACCTTTCCTCCGACCCTTTCACCTTCGATGAGAGTTCACCCACGTCTCTTTTCTTGATATCCAGCCTGTTCAAGGTAACGTCGATGCTTTTTTCCACTCGTGCCATTTGAACCCAGAACTTTTCTTTGGTCAGTGCTTCTCTCCTTGTAACAAGCTCCTGTTTCTTTAGGAATCGCGCGTAAACGTCCTTCCAATGAGTTAAAGTCTCTTCAGCCATTCCCATCAGCTGCTTTATTGAGCTCTCTTCGCTGACCAAAGTCTGAAGCCTTTTCTGGGAGTCTAGAACCTTCTCCCTGTATCCCGTTAACCCAACCACTTCTTCGACCATCCTTAACTTGTCCCCTGCGTCGACTATGGCAAATTCTTCAACCATACCCTGATGCATTATTAGCAGCATGTTGTCTGGGTTGATGTTCAGACCCGCCAGGATTTCCTTAACTTCGGCGGAGCTCACCTCTTTGTAGTCTGCTTCAAACCAGTACGACCCATCCTTCCTCAAATATCTGGAGAGCATAAAGGAGTCAGACCTAGAGTATGGAACAGGCCTTTTACCGTCAACAGGCTTATTGTCGAAGACTATTGTAACCCTTCCTAGATCCTTATCGCGCCTTATTAGGTCGCTTAACTTTCTCGACCGCTCAGTGTAGATCTGGCCCATTGCAACGGATATCCCCAATAATATGGAGGATTTTCCTGACCCGTTAGGGCCACAGATGATATTCAATCCCTTGATAAGCGGAACACGTGCATATTCGTATGACATGAAGTTCTCTAAGATAATTTCGCGAATACTAGTATTAGATCTTCTTTCAGCTTTTAGTTCCTTTTCCTTTGTCTGCAACAACAGACCATACTTTCCATTTTACTTTAAAGTTTCTATACTGTCATACTTCAGGAGAATAGAAAGTTGTATATTATGTAATTGGCTAATGGTTACTGATTATAGGTGTTGATAATTGATGATGGTTGAAAAATTATCTGTCGACATATTGTATTTTAAAGCCTTAGGAAAAGCCCTAAGGAAAAGAGCCTAAGGTCACCCCTTCTCTGGTATGACAAAATTTCTATTTCTTTAATACAAACCAACATTAATGCCCATCTTCTAGCTTTAACTCCGAAACCCTTACAAAAGACTCGGTGCTGACCCTACGGCGTTCAATTAGCAAGCGGGCCACTTTGCCCAAGGAGCCGAAATGCAGGTCCCCTACTCCTTACCGGAGTTCCTAAACGTCTGTCGGATCTTTACCGAAGGTCTTCCTGTAGAGCGCGTGGAGATTCCGCTCCCAAGAGGTCAAGCTCGTTATCGGCAGACTTATTGGCGCCATGCCTTTGAGACTAGACTCGTACATGGCAACGCACATCTCGACATCCTTTCTACCTTGGATACCATAGACTGGTGATTTATCCTTGACACAAGCATTCGCTATACTCATCACACAGTTAGCAAATCCAGTACCCCACTCTGTAGAAACCACATCGGCATAGGGGTTTTCGTAGACGATCGGCGGATCCGTCCACACTACAACCTTCTCGACGGACAAGTCTGCTACGGCACCAGGCGCCCAGTACAGTGTTTGTACAGGTATATCGATGTTCCTTATCGTCGGGCGCCTTATCGTCGCGCGCGTGTTCTTATCCTCGAGCACGGCTTTATTTTCAGAAAGCAATGTAAGCTCGGTAGGCCCATTGTTTCTTATGCCCCGCATGTGGATGATTCCCTTTGTACCTACAACTTCCCTGTAATTGACCTTGCCCGCTGTTCCTATTCCGAGCTCGCAGATGCCGACAGCTCCGTTCTCGAATTCCACGATTGCGTGGCCCCAATCATCGAATTCTTCTCCTGGCGTACAGACCTTCGTCTTTGCAACGACTTTTTTGGCGTCGCTTCCAGCGAATCTACGTATTTGAGACATGCGGTGCACACCCCAGTCATGCAGTCTAAATGCAGCTGAGTGAGCGCTGAAAGCAGGCCCCTTTCCAATAGCTGGAGAAGGGTCAATGGCATAGGTCCTAGTGACGTCTCCGATCACACCTTGGTCTATTACCTTCTTCATAGCCAGCTCCAAGGTCGTTCCCCAGTAGTTCTCAGCACACTCCCAGTAGACACTAGCTTTCTTACATGCGTTTATGACCATATCGAAGCATGGGAGCGACATTGCGAATGGCTTCTCGACGAGGACGGACTTCCCGTGCTCGGCCGCCAACTTCGCTATAGCGTGATGAGTGAAGTCTCCAGTTGCAATGTATACGAAGTCTAGATCATTGTCCAACATCTTCTCTGCTGATGTGAAATAGGGTACGTGATACTTCTCGCCAATAGCCTTCGCCCTATCTTCGACAATGTCGCAGACTGCGGCGAGCTCTATAAGTCCTCCAGCATGCAATTCCGCGATGGTCCGGAGGTGCCATTGACCAATCAAACCGCATCCAATAACACCCACTTTAGCCCTTTTCTCCGACATACAATCACTTCTTTATTTAATATCTTGTACTTAACTTTTCTAATGTAAATATGGGGACATCAACAATGTTTGTAACTTTAGGCATAAGCTCCCTCTGATAGGAGACATTGATAAGAGGATATTAATAAAAGGCGGCTCAGAAATAGACGAAGAAGTAAAAAGAAAAATCTCATCTCTTGTCGAAGAAGGAGGATTCATAGCGAGTGTTGATCACAAAGTTCTATTTGATGTCTCATTTAATAACTACAAACATTATGTAAATATATTGAAAAAATATATTAGCATAGAATCATAGATAAAGGAAATAGGCTAAAAAAACTCTCTATTCCAAGAATTGACAAGACTTAAATAAGTTACAGCAACACTTCCAATCAATTCAGTGAATATTAATGAAGTACAAGCGTCTTGGAAAGTGTGGCGTCAATGTTTCAGAAATCTGCTTGGGGACCGCATATTTCGGTTCTACTGTCGATGAAACTACAGCAACTAGTATCATAAAAAGAGCTGTAGACCTCGGTGTAAACTTTATCGACACAGCAAACATCTACGCTAAAGGAAGATCTGAAGAGATCATCGGCAGAGCGATCAAAGGCATGAGAGAACAGATTGTCCTAGCTACAAAGGTAAGACACCGCATGGGCGAAGGCCCCAACGATGAAGGATTAAGTCGCAAGCATATAATGTACGCTGTAAAAGAAAGCCTTAGAAGGCTGGACACCGATTACATCGATATTTTATACCTTCATAGGGAAAGTAACGTCGATAACATTAAGGGGATTGTTGGGGAGCCTGTTCCCTTAGAAGAGACCCTTGGTGCTCTTTCTGATCTAGTTCGCTGTGGTAAGGTTCATTATATTGGATGTTCGAACTTTTCAGCTTGGCTACTATGCAAAGCTTTATGGACTAGTGAGGTCTACGATCTTGAAAGCTTTGTAGTTATAGAACCTCTCTATAACCTTCTTAACAGAGAGATTGAACGAGAAATAATACCATTATGCATGGATCAAGGAATCGGTATCGTGCCTTACGCCCCATTTGCTGGCGGAGTTCTGTCAGGAAAATACAAAGCTGATGCTCCACCTCCTGCTGGTAGTAGAGCCACCACCAGCCCTACGTTCTTTAAGATGTACAAAGGGTTATCTTGGGAAAATCCTAACAACACCAAAATAGTACAGAAACTGGAAGACTTTTCTAAGCAACTTGGACGGCCGTTGATTCAGGTTGCTCTAGCTTGGATGTTGGCTAATCCCGCTATCACAGCACCAATTGTAGGCGCGTCAAGTGTTCAGCAATTTGAAGAAAGCTTTGGCGCTACCGAGCTTGTTTTAGGTAAAGAGGATCTAGAAAGGATTGACCAAATAGTTCCTCCGAAAGGCCCATACTTTACATAGGACAGATATCAATCTATTTCGATGATTAGAGCAAGTGTTAGAGTTCCAATGAGCAGATACCTAATATTTGTGACATGTGCACTGATCTTCGAGAAAGAGTAAGCATGCTCTAAACGGTTCTCTCACAAAAGATGTGGATTAGTTATTCGGAGCCTTATTGTTTCAAGATCACCCCTAGTGATCGGGGGTGTCTTATATTGTCCTCAGTTCTGGCAAAACTAATAAGTTGGGAATTGAAGAAATCAAATAAAAGTTTAGCCCCAAAACCCAACTATATCTTCTTATAATCTCATATATCTCCTTATAATCTAATTGAAGTAGAATCTTCTCTCATCCATTCATATTTTCTTGACATCATCTTTTGATTAAATCTAGTGTGGTATCCTCAAGTGCGAACTACCTAAAGTCAAACCGCCTAACAAGGGCGAAATGGAGAGTGGTACCTGGTGAAACGAAGATGACCACCTCCAATCATATCGAGAAGAGAATTACTTGGGAGCAGGGTTATGTTAGATGTCATATTTGGGTGTTAAACCGTCTCGGTTTCGTTATATCTTAATTAGTCTGAACTTGGGCTTTCGTGTTATCCATGGCTGGTTCAGTCTTGGATGTGTCTACGACTCTAACCGCTCTTGGGAGTGGCATTGGAATCCCCTTGACTTTTCTTCGCAATAGTTTGTTCTTCACATTAGTGAGAGGAGCTTCCCCAAGCCTCCGATAGTCCCGATACCTCTCGCGTCCATCTCTTTTGGATTGAGTCGGGAATACCCAATATACTCCAGGCACGACCGGCAGGCACCCTTCTTCGCTCTTGACCTTCCAAGACCAAGTGAAGCAGGCTTTAGGGGGAATTACAGAATGGACCTTTGCCTTCTCTATGTGGACCGGACGATCATAGCCTTCAGGTCTGATTTCCCATAGCAGATCTTCTTCATTCAATTCAATTACTCTGTGTCCGCTCAGGTTAGTCATTGTTATTCCGACTTCGTCGTTTAGACCGCATTCCAACTTCTCTATTGTCCAGTCCTCTTCACCATAGGGGAACTTCAAATTGAACACCCAGTTTAGGGCCACCGTGCCGATTATAGCCATTGTTGTAGAGAGGATGAGAAGATTCTTCCAGTATGGATCAATGATGCTGAACCAACCGACAAGTAGAGCGCCGATTATGAAAAGCACGTATACGAGAGTCATCCACAATCGGATGTGATCCTTTCTAAATCTTAAGTCGATGATTTCAGTCAATTCTATATTCAGTTTCTTTTCGATAACTAATGCCCTGGTAGTTGCTGCACGTTCAAATGACTGATACCCGCCTTCGATTAGCTTCAATGTGAATACGAGCAACATCGTAACAGACACGATAACGAATTTGACGTTATCTGGAAGTGAACTGCTATTACCAGTGCTTCCTGCAACATAAGGGATGAGGAGAGACTGTGCTGCTAACAGGGCTGTGACGAAACTGAAACCATTCCTCCTGAGCGCATCAATACGGTCGTCAAAGGCCTTAAGCACGTCCCTGGCGGCATCCCATTCCTTCTGAAGGCCGTCGTCCTCAGATTTCTGGGCTGACAACAAATTAAAATATTAGAACACAAGGTATTTAAGGCTTGAAGTCATTTTCAATGCCACTTCTCAATCTCCACTAGTCCACAATATAACTAACTTTGATAACTTCGTCGAATTATATTCCATCAATATGATCTATAATGTGAGATCCGAAATAGTGGAATAAAACTTTTTATAAATAATAATAAGTTGGGAATTGAAGATAGTTTGATAGTGTCTATATTTGACTAAGGAAAAACTATTGATAAAGAAAATAGTGGTGGACGAGTTTGAATACAAGAGACGAAATGTAGGCTATGACTACGGCTTCAACATGGTCTGGAGACCAGGTAATGTAATCAAGAGTCAAGGCAGCGTGCTCAGGATCTTCACGGACGGTGGACAAATCGGAGAATTCTTGACAGGAGACCTCTTCACCATCCCCATTATCTCGCGTTTCCTCATAGGCAAGAACGCCCTTGAACGGGAGTATCTCTGGTCAAACATTTGGCGGGGCCTCAGGCATTTTGCAGGCCTAGGGCTGGCGCCGATAGATGTTGCCCTTTGGGATTTGGCCGGAAAGTACTTCGATGCGCCGATATACGAACTTCTAGGCTACTACCGGAAAACCCTGCCAGCCTACGCTAGTACTATGCATGCCGACAATCTGAAAGGAGGTCTTGACAGCCCTGATGCCTACGCCGATTTCGCTGAGCAGTGCTTGAAGATGGGGTACACTGGCTTCAAGATCCACGGGTGGGGCTTTGACACGCCTAAACGCATCAAACAGGAGATCGCGACGATACATGCCGTTGGGGAACGGATTGGTGACAAGATGAAGCTCATGATTGACCCTGCCTGCGAGTACCCGACATGGGCGAATGCCCTAGAGATCGGGAGGGCCTGTGATGAGGAGAACTTCTTCTGGCTAGAGGACCCGTTCAGGGACGGGGGAATCTCTGCCTTCGCCCACCGCAAGCTCCGCCAACTGCTGAAGACTCCTCTGCTCCAAACCGAGCATCTCCGCACTGTCTATCCAAAGGTCGACTTCATCGTCGCCGAAGGCACAGACTTCGTCCGAGGAGATGTCGACAAAGATGGAGGCATTACTGGGGTCATGAAGGTAGCCCACGCGGCAGAGGGCTTCGGTCTAGATGTAGAGATGCATGGAGGAGGCATCACCTGTCAGCAGTGTATGGCCGCGATTAGGAACACCAACTTCTTAGAATGGGGACTGGTTCACCCGAAGGTTGACATATGGGAGCCCGAGGAACTCTATCTCAGTGGGCACAAGCAGGGACTTAACGCCATCGACAGTGAAGGGAATATTAAGATCACCGAGGGGCCTGGCCTTGGCGTGGAACTGAATTGGGATTTCATAGAGAAACACAGGACAGGCATAAGGACCTACGAGTAGGCAAATCCTATTTGGCATGCCTCACCCCATCTTTTTCGTACAAGATGTGGCATTATGATACTATGCTGGTGCCTCTTTTCCGCAATGTGGACAAAACTTGGCATCTGCGGGTATAGCTTGGCCACACTGTACGCAGTATTTAACAGTTAACCCTAGGACAGCAGTTGGAGTTAAGGCAGGTTCTTTCCAATTAATCACTAGAACACCACCGACTACTCCAAGGATAAGACCTGCTCCGAGACCAGCTAAAGCACCCATGAAGCTTAGTAGGGAGAACACTAAGATGAGCGTTCCCCACATAGTATGGTTCTTGGGTGCCGAGTTGAGCATTAAAGCCGAATATATGACGATGACCCCGAACGCCATTCCAACTATGCTCCATACAATACCCAAACCGGGTCGCCAGATCAGCATCAACGGCGGTCTGTATCGGCCTAAAAATGTTCTAATGTAGGCTCTTACTAAAACACTGACTATTAAGTTACATATGCCTCCTATAAAAATCAGAACCCCAGAAATAAGCGATAATACGTAAGCGGTAGTCGGCTTTGATTTTGAACCCATATTTTGGGGTGAGATAAGTTTCTCATATAAAAATATTTATATGTTTTCTATATTTTTAACTAACTTATATCCTGCTTCCGTGACATTCAGAATGTTTAAGGGGGTCTAACAAATCCTTTCTATGTAATAAGAATAAGATCCTTTTTTTCTATGCAATTATCACCTCGTCCTGAACCTTTGACTTCATGTCAACTGTGTAGGAATTAAATAAGGCCAAACCTGCGATAATGGTGTCCCTGTAAACTCTTAAAAGAGAGGCATCTCCTCTATCTAACAGATTATATGGAGGAGCTTCCTGAAGAGTTTATGAACATTGTAGTTGGGCCACATCGAACGCTAGAGAACAGAAGAAATGTCGAGGAACTTGAAAAGGAGCTTCTCCAAAAGATCAGAAAAGAAGGAAAGGTTAACCTTTCGGAACTCTGGCGCTCAACAGACTGCCATCTATGGGAGATTTCTTATGCTTTAAGAAGGCTCAAGGAGAAAGGTCTTATTGAAGAATTCGAACTATAGAAAAGACCACAATATATAGACTAATCAAGACACTGGAAACTTCATATCTTCCTAGAATGCCTTGTCTTGTATCCGTCTCAGCTTGAGAAGGAAGGAGTCCTCGTTCAGTTCGACATCCTCGTATCTTATTATCCCATCTGGAGGAACCTCTTTGACAAGATGAATGCCTTCGGCAAGTCCAAGAGGCAACAGATCTTCCTTTCTTGCCATATCTGCTCTTTCAGCAATACCATAGACTGAGTGCCCTCCCCCGCCATCCAATGTTTCTCCAGGCTTCAGTGTCTTCTTGGCTGCAGCTAGAACCTCCGCAGAAGGTGCCTTAGGAAGTGGCACTCCAGTCGGCTCATGGTATAGTGCTACTTGAATCAAGGACATCGATGCTTCAAGGCCAGCCCAATGAGACGGTCTATAGAATAGGGCATTTTTACCCCTTCCACCTCTTGGTGCTTCGTAGGTCTTGAAGAGACCTCTGACATCTCTGCTATCAGTAGTGACCACGACAAATACACCCCAGCGTATATCGCGTCTGATTCTTTTTCCATTCGGACGTACGCGGGTGATCACATCGACGATACCCTCATTTTCTAAAATTCCTCCATCCTTCTTCAAACTTAGGAGCCTGGGCACATCTTTCATCGAACCTAAGGGAAAGTGCATGCCTCTAACATCCGGCTTCAATCCTGTCGCATTGCAGACAGCGACCATTTCTACTGCACATTTCGTCGTGTCAAGGAAAGAGTTGTACATCTTTGGGTTCAGTCTTAGACGAACTATTTCTTCCTGTGTAAAACCGAATCGCTTTAACGCGTCATCAGGGCTTAAATGTCTCCATTCGAGCCTTGCCGCGGTTCCTTCACCGGCAGCTACGACTTTAAATCCACAGGATGTCGCCCAATCATAAAGCTCTGCTATCAAAGCTGGTTGGTCTCCAAAAGCTTGGCTATAGACAACACCTTTTTCTTGTGCCATCTTGGCCAAAAGTGGCCCAACTACGCATTCAGCTTCAACCGTAGCCATGACGATGTTCTTTTTCTTGTTTATCGCATCGTAAGCGTGCCTAGCAGCTACTTCTGGAATACCGGTTGATTCAAGGATGACGTCCAAGTTGCTGTCTATCAATACTCTGCTATTGGTTGTAATCGCGGGGGTACCCTTCTCTATGTAATGGTTCGCTGTGTCAACATCCTTGACCTCTACGACATTCTTTGGGTTACATCGAGCAAATTTTACGTACGCGCGGAGCGCCTTATCTCTGTAGACGTCTGCTATGATGGAGACCTTGATTCCTGGTATTCTTGATACCTGCCCTATTGCAGAACAACCAAAGAAGCCCGCGCCAATAACGCCCACCTTTACAGGATTACCGTTTTCTTCCCTTTCATTAAGCCTAAGTCTCATGACCGAACTCATTTACATCACACTCAATTACGATTACTTTGAATATAGGTATTTAAAATTTCGACACTTAATTTAAAAGGAAAACTTTGGTCATGAAAATCTCTAATTTTGTTTGAAGCCACTATACCTTCTTTGTATCTTTCAGATATTGGGTGTAGCTTGTGTATGGCGGCGTAGCGTTGATCTGCCACATGAGGCAGAGAATTTCTCCTCTGTGGTGTATTTCCTCTTCTATAACATGTAACAGTATGTCCTCAACTCGGAAACTGTTCATTGTATTGTCTTTGCCCAGCCAAGAGACCGTCCTGTCGAGATCCTGCGGCGTGAGCTTTGCAAGGTAGGCTCGGCTCTCTGTCTCAACCTTCACCATGTATTTTCTCATTTCTTCTATGCCTTTGAAGTCCTTGTCATAATCGTGGACCGGCCAAAAATCCATTTTTCCAAGAGTAATGCGCTTCAACCAGCCCTCCTCAGCTCCAAGGCTGTGGAGGAAGACGTTTCTCATAGAGTTGAAGCTCGCTTCACGGTTCTCTACAACTTTTTCCCAAGGAAGCTTCGACATTGCGTCGAGGAACTTGGCCCTACAATACCAGTTATATTCAAAAAGTGACTTAATTTCTACCATAAACCATCGCCTAGAATACTCAGAATAGGGTGATAAAGTTATAGCTTTATTTAAACACCGTTTACTGAAATTCAGCTGGCTTCGCTCTGATACACCCATCATGACCAAGGAGAAGATGAAATATGACGTTTTATGCTGCTAGCATGGTTTAAATTATTGTGCTGTGCTAAGATATAGCGTGGATATAGGAAAGATCAAGTGCTTTATCCCTGTAGGAGGCCAAGCCAAAAGATTAAGGCCTTTAACGCAGGATATTTCGAAGCCTTGTATTAGATTCCTGAATAGACCGTTAATCGAATTCGCTATGGCAACCTTGGCTGAACAGGGAATAAAGAGCTTTATTTTTGGGGAAAATGGTTACACAAATTATTCAAACCTTTTTGATCAATATGGGGAGGGAGTAGGATTCTCAGCTAAGTATAGGATCCAGCCGAGGGCGCACATAAAACATCAACCGAACCTTGACGATCTAGGAAGCGCTGACTCGTATAGGCTTAACATCGGATACTATGACGTCCGCGACCCGGTGTTGGTAGTTCAAGGAGACAATGTTTTCAACATCGACCTGAAAGGGTTCGTAAAAAGGCATGTAGACACTAAAGCGATTATGACCATCGCCCTTGCTAGAGTCGACAATACTGAAGAGTTCGGCATAGCCGATGTAGCCGATGACTTTCGGATCAAAAATTTTGTTGAAAAACCTTCTGCAGGTAAAGCACCGAGCAATCTTGCAAACGCTGGCCTATACCTGCTTTCTCCAGAAGTTCGAACAATAGTTGAAAGCGAAGAAATAAGGAAAATGCTGGAGGAGAGAAAGAGGCTAGACTTCGGATATGACATCATACCATACTTTATTGAGAAAAACTATCCCGTCTACTCCTACGAATTAAATGTCTGGTATGATATAGGCACACCTGGAAGATATTTGAAGGCAATGCATGATGTGCTTTATGGAAACCTGAACATAAGAATCACAGAAGAAAGGGCTATACCGGGCAGGAACGTCTGGATTCAAGGATACAGTGAAGAATCAGTCAAGAGAAGGGAAGAAATCATCAAAAAGTACAATGAAAAAAAATTGTCTATAGAAGGCGCTGCCCTAATAGGTAGACACACAAGAATAGGGGACAACTCTAGGATCTCGGATTCTAACATCGACAACTTCTGCATATTACGTGATCATGTAGAAGTAGAAAGGTCAGCGATCTTAGACGCTGTGAGAATTGAAAATTACGCCAAGGTTTCGGACAGCATAGTTGGCAGAAAGGTCGTTATAGAGTCAACCCTTGAAAATTCCACGTATATCGGATCGGGATCGGTCATAGGCAACGCAGTACGCATAGGGGCGGGCTGCAGTCTCATTCAGACAAGGGTCAACCCCGGCCTTGTCATTCCACCCCACATGATTTACACGAATTGCTTCTTACAGAACTACGAGGACATTGTTGAATTAGCTTCTCACAAACTCTAAAGGTATCGTTGTAGTCGCAGGCCCACCTTTTTTTCTTAGGCAATACTACTCTGTTTGAGGCTTTCTGGCATATTATTAAATAAAAAAATCGGAAACAATCGTACGCGTGAGCTCAAAAAAAGTGGGATTGAAATTCATTTGAGAGATTGATTATCTTATGGAACTAAGACCGCTCTTCCCACTATCTGACCCTGTTTCAACTTTTTGAGTACATTGTTCGCTTCTCTGAGCTTATATGCTGTCCATTTAACCTTCACTTTTCCCATTGACGCGATCTTTAGAACCTCTCTCATTTCATGTCTCGAGCCTATTACACTTGATACAATAGAAATTTCTTCCGGAAAGACTACGTTGACGTTGCCTAACACGCCCATCAGCACGACCCCACCGTGTTTGACAATGCTCAACGCTTGGTCAACTGCTTTTTGTGAGGGCGCGTGAACCATTGCTACGTCCACCTTTTCTTTTTTTGATATGTAATCCTTGACATCTTCTGACAGAAGGACGTGATCGGCTCCAAGTTCCTCAGCGAGTTTTAACTGGCCTTCAGACTTGTCAATGGCTATCGTTTCAGCGCCAGCTAATTTTGCGAACTGCAGGGACATGTGGCCTACGCCGCCTATGCCTATTACTGCAACGCTTTGCCCGGGTTTTATACCAGCCCTCCTTACAGCGCGGTATGCTGTTACACCGGGGCAAAAGAGAGGCGCCCCTTCTTCATACCCCACATTGTCCGGCAGCTCGTAAATGTAATCATATGGTGCAGCAATGTATTCGGCGTAGCCCCCATCGACGGTTTCTCCTGTCGCATTTTTTGTCAAACACAGGTTTTCGTTTCCGGTCAAACAGTAATCACATTTGCCACAGCTGTCATATAGTACCTGAACGCCCACCCTCTGTCCTTCTCGAACTCCCTTCGTATCCTTCCCTACTTTCTCAATAACTCCAGTTATTTCGTGACCAGGGATTATTGGGAGTTTAGAGGGAACGCCGAAAATCTGAAATTCTCCCTCTATCATACTGAGGTTCGAATGGCAAACACCGCAGGCTTTTATTCTAATAAGTACCTTGTTAGGCTCAAATTTAGGGTCCGGAACAGATTCGTAAGACATTACCCCGCTTTCAATCGGACCAATACGACTGCAAACTTGTGCTTTCAAGCTTTCTACAACCTCACTCTTTCTATAGCCTGCTACCCAATATTAACCTTTCCAAACTCATCCAAGTTACACGGAAAAGTTTAATATGCAAGATTCATCTTCTATGAGATTGTTTTACTTCATCTTCGTAACTGCTTTGGTAAATACTCTCCCTAGGAAGATTTCCTTAACCTTTCCCCTTTACCGTATGGACAGATGTAGACACATAATCCGCAGAGCTGTTCACCTAACTTCTGCTCCCTTCTTTTCATGTAATCGTAGCACGCGTGCGCATTAAATCTGATTTCCCTAGGCTCTTTAGGATCAAACGGAACCCCTGAAAACGCCTTAGGTGGACATATGTTTACACACGCCCTGCACTCCCCACACCGCACTTTTATAGAAGAACCAGCCTTCAATTTAGCATCCGTGAGAATGGTTGCAAATCTTACTCTTGGACCGTATTCTGGGGTTACTAGAAGACAGCTTTTTCCGATCCATCCTAGCCCAGCCAGATTCGGTGCAAGTTTGTTGGAAACCGTCCCCACGAGTCTGTCATTATCGATGACCTGAGATGCCGGAATCGGATATGCTTGGAAGCCTTCTTTTTGGATCCTTCTAGCCAAGAGCAGCCCGATATGGTCTAACCTAGAGTTAACGGAATTATATAGTGCCCTGTAAGTGAAGATTACGGAGCGCTCCTCGTGTCTGTGTAGCTCGTCGACAACGGCGTCCATCAGACGAATACCTATTGAGATAGCCCTAGGGAACTTCCTCAGGTACTCCCCTCCCTGGTTACATACAAAATCTTGTGCTTCCGTAAGGTCTGCCACACCGAATAAATCCGCTCCAAGTTCTCTAGCGGCATTTTCGAGCTCGCATTGAAATGAAGTTTCCACCAATATTTTCGGTTTTTGCTCAGAATCGCCTTTTATATAAATTTTTGACTACAAAAGGAAAGAAAGTTAAATATACCTATTAAACATCCGATAGACGATTCGATGCCGGTTGACAAGGAAATCATAATGTTTTCCCCGGAATACTGGTGGAACGTAGGGAAGGGTGAAGTCTTAAAGGGGAAAGTGGAAGATATAGAAAAGTGGGGTGGGATGGGAAGGGTTGTAGCCGAAGTCTCCGAGCGTCTTCCATCATTCGGTTACAATGTAACCGTTCTTGCGAGGAAGAAGGGTTTGAGCGGCTCACCCATCTTTCCCAAATCCTACTATAACCCAGAAAACGTCGTTCAATATAGGCCGATATCAAACGTGGACGTCTATGCCGTTCCTCCATGCAGCGGCCTAGGTGATAAGATCCAAGCAAAAAGCGGCAGCCTCTATATTGACAATCCACTTGATTGCATAGTAACTTGGGACCATATATTTACAACACTTAATTATATTTACGATTCTAACGGTGAACTGTGCCGAAAGATGTTTGATGAGAGCACAATTATCCACGGACACGACTTCTATGGCGCTCAATTCATTTACAATCTGAAGACTGCTCGAGCTATGCCGGACTCAAAATGCATTCTGTCCGTCCATATGAGTTCTGATAGAAAAGATGATGAGGTTAAAAGAGATGAAAGACTTCAGTGGGAGCAAAAGGGGTGTAAGCTTGCTGACAAGGTGCACGTAATGTCCAAGAGCCAAGAGAGGATAATAAGAACTCAGTATAGAATAAGGTCTGACAAGCTGGTCTGCATCCCGAACGGAATAGACCTGAAAAAATTCAGACCACCGACGGAGGAGGAAAAGAAGAAAGATGTGGAAATACTTCAAAGATATGGCCTTAAAAGGAAGTACATCGCTTTCTGGGGGAGAATAGACCCTGTGAAAGGTATATCAAATCTGATACTAGCATACGATAAGCTTTATTACAAGTCCCAAACAGAATACGACCTAGCGATCTTTGGCATACCCTCTAACTGGGAGTATTACCATACTGATGTCTTGGATAAATATAATGACCTCCCAGCAGACATTAGATCGAGGGTTAAGATTTATACGGAGCAATTACCAGACGACGTACTCCTTTCATTGATCAGATCAGCGTCCGTAGGAGCATTCCCTTCAACCAAGGAAGCGTTCGGTCTAGTCGCTGTCGAAGCTCAGGCCTGCGGCCTACCCGTAGTCGTCGGAAATGTGGGTGGACTACCAGAGAACATCATAGATAAGAAGACGGGGGTGTTGGTGGACGGCAGTGATACATCATCCATAGCAAGTGGATTAGAATATGTTATAGCAAATAGGGACGAGATGGCTGAAAATACTGTTCCATTTGCTCAGCAATTTTCCTGGGACATAATTGTTGAGAGATACGTTAAGGAGCTTTATTCGATTCTTTAATCAATTTGCCTACTGCTATAAAATGGGTCTTATATCCCATTTATTAAATCGTTAGAACAGAAGTGAACGATTGAGAAGCTTGAGCTCTTGAGGCAATATGGAAAAATGTTCAGATAGAAAGAATATAATAATAATTAGGTAAACTTATTTCTTTCATTAGATTTTTATTCTATTCTTCGATAGCGATCATTGTTAGGGTCGAACGTATTTTATCTAGGCGTCTGATCTTCCAAGTTATTATGTCCTTTACCTTATCAAGAGCGTCTGCTTGAACTTTAACTATAATATCGTAAACGCCGTAGACCGGATATACTTCTTTTATTTCCTCGATCTTTTTCAGTTCCTTAATTATTTCACTTTCAGCACCTAATTCCGAATTTATTAAAACAAATGCTAAAGCCATTTTAATATGTATATGAAAAACATAGATATTAACTTTATTGTCGCAAAATGGAAGAGCATCCTATTTAGTACAGCACGTTTGATGTCATTCCTTCACAATTATATAGAGAATAGGGGCTTAAGATCTAACACCTATTAGGAGTGAGGTTATCGAAAGATTAAACGGCTTGAATTTGAACATACTTTCTGTGCTCACATCTTAGATTAGAAGACACTGTTAAGGAACTACGACAATAGGTCTTAGAACCATATATTGCAAGATGTGCTTTCCAAAATTCGTTTCTCATTTCATTTGATTCTGGAAATACAGAAATGATATGTTCGTAGAAGTTGCACTTCCTCGAATTAATATTGATGCTGCCATAGTTTATGGTAGGTTTCCTGTTCTTGCTAACTCATCAGAAACGTCTTTGAGACCAAGAGAAACTAATTTATCTTCGGTAGGCCATCCTGTTGCCTTGTCCCATCCTCTCCTTTCATAGTAATTGTCTAGTAACGTACCGAATTTAGCTTGGTCGAGTGTTTGAATTTCGTCGGGATGCGCAGATTTTTGCTCCGTAAAGTATCTAATGACGCTTTCGTCGTCCGTTCTTGTCCTTCCCTGTCTGACATGGAGCGATCTCAGGACGTTCATGCATCTTTCCGCTGAATTTAGCATGTCATCGAGAGTATAATTTTGTCCTGTTACTGCGTTGAATAATCTTACTTCCGCTTCGTAGTCTCCAACATTATCTGGTGTCGCTGTTGACCATGTCATAGGGAACATCCAGTCACACACCGTAAGGCTTGTCTTCATCATACTTCTGTGCTGGTGATATATTACAACAATTTCCTTGTCCTTATAGCCTAGGTCAGCGTCATTCTTCCACCCCGTGAAAGCATCTTCCGTACCATATACCTTCTCACCTATCACCTTAAGCTGTTCATACGGTATGGGTCCTCCACCCCATTCTTTGACTCCGTCATAGTAGCTCTCGACGCAGCAGTGCGTTGAATTGTTTGGATCTCTCCCCCACGTACTCCAGAGAAGAGCAGCTATCACCCAAAGTGGATAGTTGATCAGATGCAGGTACCTTCCATCCCAGTGTGGACCGTAGCCGTGTTTGTGAGTCTTCCATGCTTCATTCTGGATACCTAGCTTTTCCTCTGCTCTAGGGGATCCTTCTGCAAATATATCCCCATCTCCGTCTCTGTAGGCTATTGCATTGATAAATTTGGCAGCTAGCTCCGGTGGAAATCCCACTGTCCACGGATTTGTGTTCAAGTTCAGCTTTTCTCCCATCAATTCAGAAAGCTTACCATCTTTGTAGCAGTTCTGAATAAAATAGCCCATTCCTGCAAAGAGCTCCCAATGGTTTATCCCAAGATATTCCGCCAATTTGTTGAATTCAAAAGCTGTATCGTTCTGGATATTGCCAATAAGGTTAGACGCATTACGGCCAATACAGTGCATATCGCCGGATATCATACCAGTGCCAGTCCAATGTTGTTGAACGTTTTCATAATAATCAGGAAAAGAATCAGTGGCACTCATGCACTCACCACAGCCTGTACAACCACTGTGCTTCTTAACGGTATACGTAGGATCGGTTTCTGATAACGGTCTCCACATGTAAGTTCCTTTAGGAGTCCCGTTTCTAAATTCAGCGGTGATCTTCTTCACCTCGTCTATTAGGATGTCTGGTTCGGCAACTCTAATCCTCTGATTGCCTTTGACTACTATAGCCTTCAGTTTCTTTGATCCCATAACTGCTCCGAACCCACCTTGTCCAGAAGCATTCTCTGTTTTAGTTGTTATTATAGCAATTCTTACAAGATTTTCACCCGCAGGCCCGATCGACGCTACAGCAGAATCGAGGCCGTGTTTTTGGAGAAGTAATTGCTCGGCTTTTATGGTGTATAGTCCCCATAGATATGTGGCATCAATTATTTCTGCTTCGCCATCTTCTACATAGATGTATTTTGGCGTATTCGAACTGCCAACTATTAGTATCGCATCATACCCTGAAAACTTCAATTTTGTAGCAAAGTCGCCTCCAAAGCCTGAGTCAGCGACCCAAGCAACAGGATAGCTCTGAGGGGCGAGCCCACCGACCTCGCTTCTTCCAGCGGCGGGCGAAGGAGTTCCCGCAAGAGGACCTGTAGCAAGGACTAACGGCGCTTCTGGATCAAATTCACTCGGGAACTGTTTACCTACAGTTTCATCCCATATCAGCTTTAATGCAAGACCATACCCGCCAATAAAGTCAGGGACATAATCCCCAGTGCTAATTTCGCTTATGTCCCCTGAAGACAGGTCTATCCTCAGAACTTTACCCATCCAGCCGTACATTTCTACTGTCTATCCTCCTTGTTCACAAAACTGAGAGCTTTGTCACCGCTTACATTTGAGCATACTTCTATGCAGGCTGGCCCGTTCGGCCTATCCATGCAAAGATCGCATTTGATAGAAACCTTTCTTTCTGTATCAAAATTTATCCTCGGAGGAGTATAGGGACACGCTCTGATACATGATTGGCATCCGATGCAGTTATCATCGTTAATATACCTAGCGCCTGTTACCTCATCAATTGAAAGAGCTAGGTCTTTTTTTGGGCAAGCCCAGTAACATAGAGGGCTGTCACACTGCCCGCAGAACATCGGTTCGAATGTTTCCTCCCCCACGAACTCTTCTGTCCACATTATTCTAGAGAGCTGAGGCGATATGGCGCCACCGTGGACTAACGCGCATGCGAGCACACATCTCTGGCAGCCAACACATTTTTCGGGTGAATATTTTATCACCCCGGCCCTTAAGAGCTTCTGTGGGGGAACTGTCGAAGTTTCCGTGCTAATTGTTGTAGCAGTTACCGCCGTCGTAGCAGTTACCGTCGTCGTAGCCATCTCAGTTGTTGTGGTTGTAGATGCTGGAGGAGTCAGAACTTTGGCTACACCAGCTGTAGCAGCGATACCAACAGCAACTCCTACACTAAGATTTTTTATAAAATTTCTTCTAGATGGTTTCTTCCCCTCCTCTTGCTTAGTCATGTCAATATCTTGTTTAGGTTTCAGACATACCTCTTAAAAGTATATCGGAAGGCCTATCTTTGAACGAATGTGAGTTAAAGGATTAAATCAGAAATCGGTACGAATTCTCGAAGGATGGGTATAGACACTCAGATACTGTCGTTTAACACAGACTAGTGTTATACGCATTTCTTTCGCCGAATCTATACCGGATTGCAGTGGAGCAACAATCGAAACAACGATGACTACACCCGCTTTTGATGCCTTCGATATTGTACTCCTCTGTTGCCTACAAGAGGTGAACAGGATACATGAGGAGAAGTCGGCCTTTTTCAGTAACCCTTCACCTAAAGCCTTGTCTATTGCATTATGCCTGCCAACGTCTTCCACAAATGATACGATTTCGCCGTCGATCTTAACCAGAGCTGCAAAATGAGTGCCATGAGTTGTCTGGTAAACTTTTCCTTTTCTACTGAGCACATCCGCAATTCTAGCTATTTCTTTAGCTTCAACCATTATCATCGAATCCGTATATGCACTCGAAGAAAATCTGGCCCGCTCAGTACGAACTTTAATAAGTCTGACATCAGCTCGGGATCTGTTAATCGAAACTTTTTTTATTTCGTCAATCTTTTCAATCAGGCCTTCAGCCATAATATGACCTAAAACAAACGCCTTCTTACTTCCAGGGGTGATCATTGTAGAAAAAATGTGTTTGCCATTTACATAGATTGAAAAGGGTTTTTCAACGGCTATCATTTCATATGTAGTACGAACTTTCTTCTTTTTAAGGTCAATTCTTAGAACCTGTTTCTTGAAAGTTGTTGATGGCGTAAAATATCACATGCCTTTTAATGTTGAAGACATGTTACTATAATTAAACCTTTAATTGGATTAACCGAACATAGTTTATCGAATAACTAAAAATCAAATGGAATTTTGATATTAATTTAATGGCTTGGTATACCTTCCAGTATTATTAATACTAGTCCTGTCTGTAATTCTATACATTACATGATGTAACTTGCAATAAAGGTGTTGGATAGGTTACTTCTAGATCTTGCCTATGTTGCGTGTTCTATTTTGGTACATCGGGGTTTTCGGGTCCGAAGTGTTTGAGGATAACAAGATTCTCCTTGCTGCTTTTGTTCTCTATCTTGATGCCATCCTTTGCGGCTCCAATTGTAACAAATAGTTCATCGTTTGTCATTTCTTCATATCTTATCATTGTGGGAGACTCCGCTTCAAAACCCCCAAATGTCCCATGCCCCTGCACGACGATCAGTCCGTAGGCTGCGCTGTCCTTGATCTTAACGGACTTCATCGGTAGAATGGTGAGTTCCTTTGCAGAAAAAAGCTCTGTGCCATATGTAATCCAATTTTCTAAATAGCCTTCTTCCTGCATTTCCCTTGTATTTTTAACCGGTTTCGGCTCCACATAGTGATGCTCCTTGAAATTCTGATCAAGGTTGACTTCCCAGTCGATCAAGTCTATGATGTAATCTAGATCCTTCTGACGATCTATTGGCACATCCTTTATCACATTGCTCCATGGAATCAGCCTGTCTTCAACCTTCGACTGATACATGGAAGCCACATCTGACCCCCACTGAGGTTCATAGGTTACCAGGGTTCCTGGCGCGTGCAGTATACCTGCTGGAATCACCCATCCAGTTCCCGGAGTTATCGTATAGGCTCTCGAATAATTTAGTACACCATTGTCACCCTTATTCCACCTCTGAAGACATCTTTTAATGTCGGCCTTTGTCGTGCCAGAATTCAGTCCGAAGAACGTGTACGGAAAACGGCCGGGTATAGCATTCAACTGTGGTGGAAAGTAGTACGCTTCAGGTTTCGGCTGTCTACCCACCTTTAGAGCATGCTCTTCTCTTAAATGTAAATGGAAAGGTATCGCGTACAGGTAGTCGTAGAACTTTGAAAAGATAGGCCAACCCTTATACTTCCTAAACATCGCTTTTCCAATAAAAGTCTCGCCATCGAAGCCGACGGCATCCTTAAATAGGACTCTATTAAACTTTGATCCTTCTTTAATTACGATGTAACTCATACCTTCGTCTTCAGGCGTTCCAGGCCCATTGTCTGCCCTTGCTGCAGAAGCGAACCATCTTTCACAGAAGCCGCCTCTTTCAACGCCTAAGGCGAAGAGGTCTTGGGGCGCAAGCTTCATTCTTCCTCCTGGTGGTGATGTTCTGGGGACCCACGCCGGTGCCAACCTTACAATTCCTGCTCCTTCTTCAAGAGCCTTTTTAACAAATTTTTCGTTGCTCATAATCTTCTTAATATATTTGGAGCCATGAAGAATATAAGGGTTTATCTTATTACGCAGGCTCCTACGATGTAGAATATTTGCATAATCGATGACGGAACATTTTGAAGCCGCTTTAACAGATCGATATAGAAAGCGCTTAAACTTCCCAGTCCTTCCTATTTTTTAATGTCAATCTCTCAGCTATCAAGGTAAAACTTTTTAGAAGTAAAACCCGAGCTTTTCTCCATGGCGTACCATAGAACCAACTATCCGAAAATTGAATCAAAGGTTTCCAAAAATAGTATCGTTATATTTATAGATCTTGATGGCACCGTAATGAAATTCCCTTTCAAACGCAAAGTCTTACCATTGGTACTTCAAGAACTCTCTAAAAGGACTAAGACAAGTTCAGAGAAAATAAGGAACATTATGATGGAGGAAGAAATCATCAGGGAAAGAAACCTGAGCAACAAACGGTACAATTGGGATGACATGGTTAAAGAGGTCGCCCAAAGGCTTGGAACAAACTGGAGTTTAGACTTAGGCAAGCTCACAGAGGGGTTGACCCTATCAAACGGCTATTTATTTCCCCGAGCAAAACAGACCCTTAGGACACTCAAGAAAAGGGGATATATTCTATGCGCGGCAACAAACGGCTTCTTCAAGTACCAGAATCCCATCATGGAGAAACTCGATTTAAAAAAGTATTTTGACTATATATTAACACCCGATACGACTTGTTATTATAAGAATGAAATTGAATATTTCAGACCATTCATTTCCAAGGGAACGCAGTCGGTCATGGTTGGAGACGAATATGTCTACGATGTCTATTATCCCAAGAGATTCGGCCTAAAAGCTATACTGCTGCGGAATCCTCAGAATTATAAATGGAATACTGAAGCAGCTGCTCCGGCAGACAGTGATGAAGTAAAGCCGGATGCAGTAATCAATGATATCTCCGAACTGCCTGCAGCATTGGAGTCAATAGTGTAACTCTCAACCCCATATGGCGACTTACAGAAATCTTTGACTAGGGCACCAAATTCCGTATCTTTAGAGTCTGATTATATATAGAAAGTTTTAATTATCTTTATGAACATGATATTTGATATAAGGTAAGGTTTGAAAATGGAAACTAAAATCGGATTCATAGGTTTAGGGTTGATGGGAAAACCAATGGCAACAAACCTGATCAAAGCAGGCTACTCATTGACGGTTTGGAACAGAACTTCTTCAAAAATGGATGAAATCTTAGCTCTAAATGCGAAGGGAGCAGGTTCCCCTAAAGAGGTGGCCGAAAAAACTGATGTTGTGATAACGATGTTAACAGACTCCCCTGACGTAGAAGAGGTCATACTCGGCCCAAGCGGTGTAATAAGGGGGGTCAGAAAGGGGGTTATTGTCATAGACATGAGCACAATTTCTCCAAAGGTCACAAAAAAGGTAGCGGAAAGGTTGTTAGAAAAAGATGTGGAAATGCTCGATGCCCCTGTTACTGGCGGTCAAATCGGGGCGATAAATGCTACGCTTTCTATTATGGTTGGAGGAAACGAAAAGGTCTTTGAAAAGTGTCTTCCAATCTTCCAGGCTCTGGGAAAAAGAGTAACTTACATGGGTGCACATGGAAACGGCCAAATAGCTAAGCTCTGCAACCAGATAATGTGTGTTCTAAACATTCAAGGCGTCTGTGAAGGACTTATGTTAGGCGCTAAGGCGGGAATAGACCTTAACAAGCTGATCGAAGTACTGACAGGTGGTGCGGCAAACTCTTGGCAACTTGCAAACCAAGGTCCAAAGATCGTAAAAGGGGACCTCGAACCAGGATTTAAGATGAAAACCCAGCAAAAGGACCTAAGACTAGTGCTCGAGACAGCCTCTGAACTGGATCTTCCACTGCCTGGAACAGCTTTAGTGAATCAGATCTTTAGGATAGCTGAAGCTGAAGGTCTAGGGGAAAAGGGCACACAGGCAGCGATCAAATCAATGGAAAAGATTTCAGGGTACAGGATAACACCATCTTAGCCTGCAAACGGCATCTCATAAATCTGCGCAGAATGTCAGCCTCCGTACTTACAAATTAACATATAACCTTCTAATAGAGTGAAAAATATATATCTAAGTCGCTTAACGCTCTATGCTTGCGTGATAAATTTTATGAGTGATGAAAAGCAGGTGCCAGAAGAAACGAGTCATGAGACAGAAAAGATCATTCAAGAACTTGAAGAAGAAAAGAAACTCTGCGGAGAATATCTAACGCGCCTTAAATATCTGCAAGCTGATTTTGATAACTACAGAAAGAGGGTTGAAAGACAACTTGAGGATATTAAAAGATACTCCAACGAACGCTTTATAATTGAGATGCTCGAAGTAGTCGACGAGTTAGAAATAGCCGTCAAAACTGGCCGAGATTCGAACTCCACAAATGTATTGATAGAGGGGGTTGAGATGACTCTTAAAAAAATACAGAAGATTTTAATAAATGAGAACGTTAGGCCCGTAGAATGTCTTGGAAAGCCTTTTGATCCATCCAAGTGCAACGTAGTCGCCACAGTTGAAAAGGAAGACGTAGAGGAAGGCACTGTTGTGGAGGAAATCAGAAAAGGATATATCATGAACGATAAGATAATAAGGCCGAGTATTGTTAAGGTAGCAATTAAGCCAGGTGTAAAAAATGAGGAAATTAAAGGTGATATAAATGAGTAAAGTTCAGACAAGCGAAAAAGTTATTGGAATAGATTTAGGAACAACAAATTCAGCGGCAGCGATCTTCGAAGGTGGCAGAGCAACGGTGATTCCAAGCGTTGAAGGCCCTTCAGCTGCAGGAAAGATGTTTCCGTCTGTTGTAGCATTCACTAAGGATGGGCAGCTTCTTGTAGGAGAGCCAGCTAAAAGACAGGCTACTGCAAACCCTGAGGGAACGATATTTGAGATAAAGAGAAAAATGGGTACAGACTATAAGGTTAGAATTTATGGAAAAGAGTACACGCCTCAACAGATTTCTGCTTTTATACTGCAGAAGATAAAGAGGGATACTGAAACATTCCTAGGAATGCCAGTGAAAAAGGCAGTAATCACAGTACCAGCCCACTTTAATGACAACCAGAGACAGGCTACCAAAGATGCGGGGGAAATTGCAGGATTCGAGGTTCTCAGAATAATAAACGAGCCGACAGCAGCCTGCCTTGCATACGGTATCGACAAATTGGATAGAGACATGAAGATCTTGGTTTTCAGCTTCGGAGGCGGAACACACGATGTCACAGTAATGGACTTTGGAAAAGGCGTTTTCCAGGTTCTTTCCACAAGTGGAGATACTCAAACCGGCGGCACGGACATCGACCAGGTATTGGTGGACTACGTAATTGAGGATTTCAAGAAACAGACGGGAGTCGATCTTAGATATGATAAAATGGCTGCGGCTCGACTTAAAGAGGCCTGTGAAAAGGCAAAGATAGAGCTGTCAACAATACTGAATACGGATATAGATCTGCCGTTTATATATGCGGATTCATCAGGACCAAAGAACCTGCATATAACCATCTCAAGGGCGAAACTGGATGAACTAGCCGATCCGATAGTCCAGAAGACGGGACAAGCAATTACAAAGGCGCTTGACGACTCAAAATTAACATCGAAAGAAATAGACAAGATAATTCTCATAGGTGGAACCACTAGGATGCCGCTCGTGCAGAAATTTGTTGAAAGGATTATCGGAAAAACTCCTGAGAGGGGAATTGACCCAATGGAGTGTGTAGCAGTTGGAGCATCAATACAGGGCGCAGTGCTTTCAGGTGAAGTAAAAGATATCCTGCTTCTAGACGTCACCCCGCTTTCACTTGGTGTCGAAACCCTTGGAGGAGTTTCCACCAAGATCATGGAAAAAAATACGACAATACCTACCAAAAGAAGCCAGATCTTTTCAACCGCATCAGATTTCCAGACAGCTGTTACAATACATATTCTACAGGGAGAAAGAGCGATGGCCGCCGATAATGTATCTCTTGGAATGTTCAATCTCGAAGGAATAGCTCCTGCACCACGGGGGGTGCCTCAGATAGAAGTAACATTCGACATAGACGCGAACGGAATACTCAACGTTACCGCAAAGGACCTAGGAACAGGTAAAGAGGGAAAAATAACGATAACAGCTTCGACTAAACTTTCAAAAGAAACTAAGGAAAAGATGGTGAAAGAGGCTGAAGAGTTCGCTGAGCAAGACAAAAAGAAGAAAGAGGAAGTTGAAGTAAGGAACGATTCCGAAGCTCTGATCTACACGTCAGATAAGACGAAGAAGGATTTAGGAGAGAAGCTTAATCAACAGCAGAAGGATCAAATAGACAAAGCAGTTACCGAACTGAAAGAGGCTCTCGCAGGAAACGAAATTGATAAAATGAAAGAAAAGCAGGAGGGGCTAAGGAAGGTTCTGCAGGAAGTTGGGACAGTGATCTATCAACAGGCTGCTTCAGAATATGCAAAACAGCAGAAAGAACCTGAAGCGGGAACACAAACTCAGGATAAAGATAAGGATAACACCGTTGACACAAGCTATACGGTAAAATAGCTCTAGAACGTTAATAGTCCTAAGGTGGTGGCATGTCCAACAAGAAAGACTACTATGAAGTACTCGGTGTGCAACGAGGTGCTGCAAAGGACCAGATCAAAGATTCTTATAGAAAATTGGCCATGCAATACCATCCTGACAGGAACAAGTCGCCAGAGGCAGAGGAAAAGTTCAAAGAAATTTCTGAAGCCTACGCTGTTTTATCAGACGATGAAAAACGCCAACAGTACGATACATTGGGCCACACCGGATTTGATCAAAAGTACAGCACAGAAGACATCTTCAGAGGAACGGATTTCGAATCGATCCTAAGAGACATGGGTTTTGGATTCGGATTCGATAACGTATTCGATATCTTCTTCGGAAGAGGTGGTGGCTACGGAGGGTCTCCCATGAGAGGAAGAGACCTTTCAGTCGAACTCGAGGTAACACTAGATGAGGCTGCAAAAGGTGTTGAAAAGGAGTTAGAGATACCAAGAACTGAAAGGTGTGATGTATGCCATGGTACGGGTGCAAGCCCAGGCACATCGCCGAAAACCTGTCCAACGTGCAGAGGAACCGGCCAGGTTCAGAAGGTTCGCTCAAGCGGCTTTGGTCGTTTTGTTCAGATATCGGCATGCTCCACATGCAGGGGGGCAGGAAAAATAATCGAATCCCCTTGCAGGGAATGCAGAGGAACAGGCATGGCAAGGAAGATACGAAAAATTTCTGTAAGAGTACCTCCTGGGATAGATGATGGCCAACAGTTGAGGCTCGAGGGCCAAGGAGACGTGTTACCCAACGGTGGAGCATCAGGCGACTTATTTATACAGATTAAAATTGCACCCCACAAATACTTCCAAAGGGAAGGAGACAGCCTCTTATATGAGCTATCAATTAGCTTTCCCCAAGCAGCGCTGGGAACAGAGGTATCAATTCCGACAATAGATGGGAGCACGTGGATAAAGATACCAGCTGGAACACAGCCTGGAACAATGATGAAGCTGTCTGGAAAGGGCATGCCTAGACTGAATAGATACGGTCGAGGGGACCTGCTGGTTCACGTTAATGTATCTGTGCCAAAGAAACTTACTCAGCGTCAGAAAGAACTCCTTCAGGAATTAAGCGGAGAATTCGGCCAAATTGAGGAAGACAGGAAAAAAGGCTTTTTTAGATTCTTGTGAGGTACCTTTATTCCAACAGCAAGAGTGACCTTTACTGATTTAAACTGATACATCTAAAGCTTTAATATTGAAGAGAATTCAAAGCGGTTGGGGCAAAATGGTCAGAGTTGCATTGATCAAGGGGGAAAACAGATATGATAATATAAAGAAAGCGCTAGAAACTATAAGGGAAGACATCTGCAAAGACATAGAAGGAAAAAAGTCTATATTATTAAAGCCGAATCTGGTTTCATCCTATAATCAGCTTTCGGCCACCCACGTTGATACGGTGAAGGCAATTCTTGATTTTATAGAGCCTCTAGCGGGTAAACAGATCACGATAGGAGAAGGTTCAGCATATGACACTCAAACTGCTTTTAAGAACTACAGATTTAATCAGCTGCAAGGCAAGTATAACGTAAAACTTATCGATTTGAATAATGATAATTATAGAGAAGTCTATGCATTTGACAGAAACTTTACCCCAATCCCATTTGAAGTCGCCCAGACAGTTTTAGACAGCGATTACATAATTTCAGCAGCGATGCTGAAAACCCACGATAACGTAATTGTAACAATGACCATCAAGAATATGGTCGTCGGCAGCCTAGTAAACGGCAACAAACGTAAGATACATCAAGGCTACCCAGCCATCAACTTAAACCTCTATAAGCTTTCAAAGCATGTATGGCCAAAATTATCGGTTATCGACGGCTTCACAGCCATGGAGGGAAATGGACCGGAATTCGGAGAGCAGGTTGACATGAAGATCGCTATAGCAAGCAACGATCCATTAGCAGCGGACACCATCGGCGCATACGTTATGGGATTTGATCCAAATGAGATAGGGTACCTCAATTACTTGAAAAGAACAGGATTTGGGGAAGGTAACCTAGAAAGAATAGATGTCATAGGGGAAAACGTTGACAATATCAGAAGAAAGTTTAAACCTCATTCAAGCTATATGGCACAAAGAGAGTGGAAAATAAGCGAAGACCTGTTAGCGAAACTCTTATAGTCCTGCTGTTATTCGGTTAAAATAAACTCAGGAAATATTCATTCTGTATGTAGATCAATCTTATGAGAAGATTTATAAGAATATCTTCTGGAGATGCGTCGTTGACGTCATGGGTGGGACAGAGGGAACAACTTCAAAAGATGATTCTGGACACCAACACGTGGTCCTAAGCACAGAAGATTCCCTAAGTGCCCCCATTGAAGAGGTTTTCTCTAAGCTAGGGACCTCGAAGTCTGGCCTTACATCATTAGAGGCAAAAAATCGTCTTCAGACCTATGGCCTAAACGAACTGGCCAAAAAAAGGAGAAGGGCAGGCTTCATTGAGCTTCTAATTCACTTTAGAAGCCCCCTAATATTGATACTTTTAATTGCAGGCTTGATTGCAGGTCTCACTGGCGACTTGACCGACGCTACCATCATATTTTCGATAGTAGTTGTCAGCGTGGGTCTTGACGTCTATCAGGAGTCTAAAGCTGAGAATGCCGCTGAAGCTTTGAGGAAAAGGGTGGCCACAACAGCAACGGTGCTAAGAGATAACAGTAAAAAGGAAGTGAATCTATCCGATGTCGTCCCAGGTGACATAATATTCCTCTCAGCTGGAGACATGGTTCCAGCCGATGCAAGATTGATCAACGTAAAGGATCTTAATATTAATCAGTCAGCTCTAACGGGGGAGTCGATTCCAGTAGAAAAAACGGAGGCATCATTAAATGCAAAGACTGAAGAACTTACTGAATGGAATAACTATATTTTTTTGGGAACCTCTGTTGTGAGTGGAACAGCAGAAGCTGTCGTGGTTGAGACTGGGACCTCAACAGAGTTTGGGAAAATCTCAAAAAGGATTACTGCGAGGGCGCCTCCAACCGAATTTGAGAGGGGGCTTAGAAGGTTTGGCTCTATGATAATGGAAATCACCCTTTTCCTCGTCCTGTTTGTCTTTTTCATAAATGCGTTTTTCTTTACAAATAGAGGGGTGCTGGAATCCCTTCTCTTCGCTGTAGCTATAGCGGTAGGTTTGACGCCTGAACTTCTACCAATGGTTCTATCAATAAACCTTTCAAAAGGAGCAATTGAAATGTCCAAGAAAGGCGTCATTGTGAAACGTTTGGCGGCTATCCAAAACTTTGGTAATATGGATGTTCTGTGCACCGACAAGACAGGGACATTAACAGAAAACAAGTTGACACTCGAGCAACACTTGAACCTCGAAGGAAAGGAAGATGAAAAGGTTCTATTGTATCTCTTTCTGAACAGTTATTTTCAGTCGGGACTTAAAAGTCCACTTGACAATGCTATAATGAAGTACAAAGATATTGATGTTAGCAGCTACTTGAAAATTGATGAAATCCCATTCGACTTCTTTAGAAGGCGGTTGTCGGTTGTTGTTAGTAATAAGGGGCAGCGATTCTTAATCACCAAGGGTGCGCCTGAAGATATCATAAAATTTTCTAGCTATTGTGAAGTAGATGAAAAAATATTTGATCTAACAAACGAATTTCTGAGTAAAATTGAGGAAAAAAACAGGGATTTGAGCTCGAAGGGATTCAGAATACTAGGAGTCTCGTACAAAAAAATAAAAGAGGAAAAGACGAGCTACTCAATAAACGATGAAGTCGACATGGTCTTTTTGGGTTTTGCCGTGTTTCTAGACCCACCAAAAGAATCGGCTAAGGAATCTATCCAACTGTTGATCAAGAATCATGTGGAACTTAAAATTCTTACAGGTGACAACGAATTAGTTACAAAGACGGTTTGCGAACAATTAGGCTTCCCTATAAAACGAATTGTGCTCGGAAGGGAGGTTGCCGAAATGCATGATGATGCCCTCTCAAGAGTAGTTGAGGAAGCAAACATCTTTGCAAGAGTAAACCCGGAACAGAAAAACAGAATAATAAATGCCCTTAAGAATAATAAACATGTAGTCGGCTTCATAGGAGATGGAATTAACGACGCTCCCTCCTTGAAAATTTCTGATGTGAGTATATCTGTTGAGAACGCAGTAGATGTTGCAAAGGAATCCGCGGATATTATACTATTGAATAAGGACTTAAAGGTGCTTAACGAAGGAGTTTTGGAAGGGCGAAAAACCTTTGGTAACACCATGAAATATATCAACATGGCGATAAGCTCAAATTTTGGCAACATGTTCAGCGTTGCCGGTTCATCTTTCATTTTAGAGTTCTTGCCAATGCTTCCAACACAGATTCTCCTAAACAACCTTCTCTACAGTGTTTCTGAAACAACCATACCGACGGATAGTGTTGATAAAGAATACATCGAGAGACCAAAGAAACTTGATATATCTTATATCATAAGATTCATGGCGATTTTTGGCCCTGTGAGTTCTATCTTCGACTTCCTCACATTCTTCGCATTGCTGTATCTCTTCCATGCAAGCATTTCGATTCCATTTTCGATCTCACCACAGTACATCCATCAGTTTCAAACCGCATGGTTTATGGAGTCTTTTATAACACAGACCTTGGTCATCTTTTTAATTAGGACTAGAGCCCCATTCTACAGGAGCAAGCCTAGCAATCTTTTACTCTTCAGCAGTCTGACTGTCATAGCTGTAGCTCTAATAATACCATTTACACCGTTAGCCAGTCCCTTTGGATTTGCTATACCGCCGCCTGTGTTCTTCTTAGTCCTGATTATGGTGGTAGGTTCTTATCTCTTGTCGGTTGAAGTCATTAAAAGATGGTTCGTGAGACGATACTGGCATCTTCTAGAACAATCAGTTAACGGCTGAACAATTTTAAGAGCCATGCAAAACATGTTTAGAACTTTCAGGCGTTTTATCTCGACAGTTTCTCACGCTAATTTGGGTCATATAGGCAAAATTGGGTTAAGATTGTAAGGTCAAGTTTATTTATAATTAAGATATTTACAATTAAGATGCAATGAGTCTTTAAAAACATAAATGTAAATGTGCAGTTGATCAATTAGTGTTGTCAATGTTTAGCTGCTTTATCATCTTAAGGACGATGGCTGCCAAGATAGAAAAAAATAATTAAAGCAATAACTACTTTAATAATACAGTAAACTATAAATAATTTGATTATTGATATATAGGATATGACAGATAGAATAAAACAGTTCTTAGACATGTACAGTTCTAAAAATACGAAAGCATCTTATCTACTATCACTTAAACACTTCTTTAATTGCATATATGGAGAAAGCAAATTAGAAGATCAAGTTGAAAAATATTTCAGCGAAAAAAGGGATATTGAAGAAGATATTGATAAGTTTCTTCAATCTATAAGCACTAAGCCACCTAAAAGTATAAGACTTATGCTTAGTTCAGTAAAGGTATTTCTTATAGAGAATGATATAGAACTTTCTGATAAGTTCTGGAGAAGGCTAAATAATAGAGTGAAGGGAACTAGGGCCTTAACACTTGATAAAGTTCCAAGTAATGAAGAGCTTAAACAAATTCTTGCACATGTTAACGTTCAGGGGAAAGCATTATTCACAATATTAGCTAGTTCAGGGATGAGAATAGGAGAATGTCTAAAACTGAAATCTTCTGATTTAGAGGATGGAGAACCTTATAGGATAAAGGTTAAAGGAGAAAATTCTAAATCGGGAAATTCGAGAATAACTTTTATTTCAAAAGAGGCCGTTCTATTTCTAAACGAATGGATGAAAGTGAGAGAAGGCTATCTTAAATCTGCGATAGGGAAAAGCCACTTATACGCTAAAAACAAAGAAGATGAAAGAATATTTCCTTTTGAAATGCAAACAGCTTATTTTATATGGAAAAATGCTTTATTAAAATCGGGATTTATGAAAAAGGATAGTTCAACTAATAGGCTAACTATTCATCCACACGTTTTAAGAAAATTCTTTAGAACTCGACTAGGATCTATAATACCCGTTGACATAGTTGAAACTCTTATGGGACATGAAGGCTATCTTACCGAAGTTTATAGAAGATATACCTTTGAAGATCTAGGAAAGTTCTATCAGCAAGGAGAACACACTTTAACCGTTTTTGGCTCTGGAGAAGATGTTAACAAGCTAAGAGAGGAGATAAGCGAGAAAAACAAGGAACTACAAACATTAGTTAATTCTCTAGCTACTGAAAATATTAGTTTAAGAAATAGATTAGAAGTAGTGGAAAAGGAGATTTCTAAGGTTTCAGAGATAGAGAAGATAGTTAAAGAACTTCAAAAGAAAAGGCAAGGGATAAACTAAATCAAATATCCTATGTGTTATAATATATCAAAAAAATATTGTGAAGGTGTGTCTTGCTTATTCGACGAGTTTTCTAGCTTCTTCTGCAGGTACTGCGACGAGTGTCTCACTTGGGCCTATTCCTCCGCTTCTCATCGCGGCTTTCATAGCTGCTTTTTCATCAGGCGCTTCAAATATTGCGACGTAGTCGTATCTGCCTAGTGTATAATAAAATCCAAGATACTTTATTCCTTCTTTCTTTTCTATTTCACCGAGCTTCAAGCTTTCAGCAATCATTTCCTTTGTTAGCTTCTGCCTGTTCTTCCATAAACTGATAAAGATCATTTTATCACTTATGTGTTAGAAAGAACCTTCTCCCTTATAAAAGTTTTAAATCTCCACAACTAGCAACTGTCTTATTTTTTATGCTAATGACCAATTTTGACTTTTATATGAGATTTAACGTCTTTGCACATTGAAGACAGTAATATTTTCTTGGACGGCTCTTTGGGACGATTGTTTCACCTATGTTGAAACTTCTTTGGCATTTGTAACATTTTAGGCCATTTTCCTTTGCATAGTGACGATGTGAAAGAAACGATATTTTTCTTGCTGTTAATTTGATCTTTATAGTTCCTGTCATTTAGCTCAGAGATTTCGTGAAGAATGCTTTATCGCTGTACTTATACTTATAATGGTAGTTCTATTTTTTATTCAACTAAAAAATATCCTAAGTTGTTGGCAACACTAAGTTTATGATAAGCAATTTATATAGGAAAAAAGCACATATGAAATCCGTTATTAGCATTGTTTCTATTAGACTAGGAACCATTGAAATTGAAAGACCACTTAATACCGCTAGTATGGCGACCATTGAGAGCAGGATTGATGTTTTCCTTTTATCTATCACTTTTCACTCCACTCCTTGTGTATTTGAATACATTGTAAATTATTAAAAGGTTTTTCAGAATTACACCAAAATGTTAAACAAATTATACCCTAATGTTAAACAAATTATATCAAGGTACCTTATTTCAAAAATCTATCTGACTAGCCACTATTCTTTTTTAGAGCTAACTTTCTGTTTTACGATAACGTAAAATGTTATTCTATCGCTAACTCTGGCGGTGTAGTCCAATGGTCGAAAGTACTAGCGTCTATTTCAAAAGACATTATTTTATTCTTATCAAGGATGTTTTGAATGGTTAGAAATAGAGGAACATGATAGATTAAAGCATCCCTTATCTCTGGGGTTAAATCATCCCTGTTAATGGTTCTACCGACATTATTCATATTAGAATGAAGCTACGCTGGAGCACGGGATTGAGCCTGTTGGAAGGAAAAATATTGGTAGAAATCTTTATTGTTTAGCTAGATCAAGCAGAATTGTTGAAGCACCTCTAACATACTTCATGCAATTTTTTTCTCTTAACCCCATTTTTTTGAAGAGGTTCCTTCCTTCGGATGTGGAAAGGTCGCATCCTATCAGATTACGGCATTGAACATCACCGAACTCTTTCTTGAACCTTTCATAACATTCAGAACTTTTCGCCACACAAAGATCATATGCGTCTTGGTCAAGCCTATCCCTCCCATACATAAGACCTATTGCCATAATTGCACCCGTCAAGGCACCGCAGACAGACCCCCTTCTGGCGATTCCCCCTCCAAAACCGGTCGCGATTCTTGGTACGATATTGCTGCTTATTTTATTAGTTTCCATGTATCCCATCAAAACAGATTCGCAGCAGTTGTAACCTTCTTTAAAGTGTGAAACCGCTCTTTCGTCAATATCCTCCATTTCAATCATTTTTGAGAGTTTTAAGTTGTATATAAAAATATATATGAAATTTCCACAGATTTTGTAAAACTTTAATATCCTAACAGACAAAATCAGATGATATGACAGATGAAGAGCTACCTCCAGACCAGTACGAAATCACAAACCTCCTCAGGTGGAACATTGATCACCCCGGAATAATTTCATCGAATCCGAGGATCGATCTTGAAAAATGGATTCTAACAGTCGATGGAGAAGTCGAAAAACCAATTAAGCTTTCGTGGAGAGACTTCCTAAAACTTACATCAATAGAATCAAAAAGCGACTTTCACTGCGTGGAAGGATGGAGTGTCAGAAACTGTAGATGGTATGGTGTTAATTTCAAAGCATTAGTCGAACTTGTTAAACCAGCTAAGGACGCTAAATACGTGTTCTTCAAATGCTCAGATGGTTATACGACTTCATTAAACCTGGAGGAGCTGCTTAAAGACGATGTTCTCCTAGCCTACAAGCTAAATGATAAACCACTGGACGAACCCTTGGGGGGTCCACTTAGGCTTATAGTTCCGGACAAATACGCCTACAAGAGTGCGATGTGGGTGGAGAAGATAACCTTCACCAAAAAGAAGGAACTAGGATTTTGGGAGAAAAGAGGTTACAGCGACGACGCTGATGTCTGGAGTAACTCACGTCTAAGATGAATAACGTTTTAGAATCAAAAATTTAATAAACGCACTAAATATAATCTTGCTGTAGGTATAACCCTAACTTGTTTGTGGTGAATCATATATTTGTCGTTTGAGATACAGGAGCTACTTGACATAATAAAGATAATTACGCTTGTTAGACTCGCCGATGAAGAAAATTTAGATAAGGACATCCTGAAAAATCAGTTAGATAATTATTGCGAAGGCTACATCTGTGTCGAAACAAAAGACGTTGATGGAGCGTTAAATGAATTAGGTAGGGAAGGCCTTGTTATTGAACAAAATCATGCACTCAAACCGACGGAAAAGGGTATCCAGCTGGGCAAAGAATGGCAAAACCTGCTTCTGAAAAAAGAGCCGATTTTGGAGGTTGTAGCAGGTCTTACCGATGGTTCAATTGCGAGCTTAGTGGTCATACTTTCTACACTTCTTGCAGGACTGACGACTGTTACAGCAGCGTTTGCGGCAGTCCTGAGTTTGACGTCAGTAGCGATAACCAACTTTTCAAGCTTTCTTCTAGGCGGTAGAACAGAGGATATCGCAGACCTTTTAACTCTCAAGAATCTGATGGACTACAGCCTCAGTGACATACCAGACAAGATCGAAAGAGAAAAATCGCTTAAATTGCTCGAACATATGTTTAAACTGCTGAACAAAGGGAGGAGAAGGACGAACCTGTTCGCCGCCGTAATTTCAGGAATAACCACCTTTGTTGCTGGCCTAGTACCTATAGTCACTTTTCTCACATTGCCTAAGCCATTTAATCTGATCATATCGCTGGGAGTTGTTATTGCTATAGCGGGCGTCTTCCTAGTCAGATATAGGTCACATAGGGCTAAGATTCATTGGGGGATAACACTGATCGAGACAATAGTTATAATTGCAGTTGCAGTTGTTGTGTCACTGCTTATAGGACACGGGTTCTAAAGACAAAATAAATAGATAAATATTGGTAAATTTTTCAAAAATCAATGATAGCATGATAGAAGTCAAGGAGCTAAAAGCAGATATGGAGCCCCTTTTCTACGAACATATTTTGAATGATGTACCTAACTATTTTTTTTCATACTAGATTGGAAGTATAACCGGCAAGATACAAAAATATTGATAGCACGGGAAAATAGAAAAATCAAGGGAATGATGTTAGTTTTTAAGAATCAAATCATCTCAATAAGGGGAAGTTTGGACGCAGCCGAACCATTATTGGACAGAATTGACTTGGACGATGTTGAAGCAAACTGCTGCGAAGAACACAAATTGATACTGCTTAAGAAATACGAACCTACGATGGAGCATAAGATGACGTTGATGAAGCTTGAAAAGGTAGCCGACGGTGTCCGCCCAAAATATCCTTTAACGAAGCTGGGCACAGATGATGCAGAGGAGACAACGAAAATTATAAGGGAATCTTTGCCAATTCATTGGAGCCAGGTTACAACAGAGGAAATATATTCAAGAATAAATGAAGGCGACCCATGCTATTGCATTAAAGAAGACTGCAGAATAGTTTCTATCGCGTTGGCAAGAGAAAAGGACTTCGGGGAAACGATCGGTATAGTAGGGTCAATAAATACAGTGGCAACAATCAAGGACTACAGGAACAGAGGATATGCCACATCGATGGTTTCCCAGTTATCAAGAAAGCTTCTTGAAAGATCAAAATACGTGCTACTATTCGTATTAAGCGATAACATTCCAGCTTTTAAGGCATACTCTAGAGTCGGGTTTAAACCCGTAAGAAGCTATTATTTTATGAGGGGACATAAGATAATGGGCTAAGACGAACTTGGGACGCTTAGGTCTACTTCCTTTCCGCTTCTACCATCAACCCAGACTAACCTTTTTTTATCTTCTAAAGCCAATTCAACCCTGTACACTGGATAGAGGAAAGGCTTGAACTCTAGAAGATCGGAGCCTGAAAAAAGACCTCTGATAGCTTCACGAACTTCAGCTTCTTTTAATTTAACGCTTACAACTTCAGCTTTCTGTGTGCTAATGTTTTCCAGAATCAACGGTTTCTCTTCTAAGTCGATCTTAGGTAATTCTACTATACGACGGTACCGTCTTAATCTACCATCCTTGTAGGAGCTGATGAGCCTCTTATTTTCTAAGAACTTCAGCAGACTACGCATTATGGACTCTGAAACTTTCAATTCACCTAATATATCAATCAACGTGGAATCTTTATCTGGACTAAGCAACTTCAAAACCTCGATATGTTGTCGGCTCAAGCCGATGAGCTGTTCAATTCCGTCCTTGAAAATTAAACCATCTTTGAGCTCAACATATCTTCCGGTTACACCATCTGATATAAAGAACCTGTTCTCAAACCTTTTTCTAAGCAACCCAGTTCTAATACTAACAGTCAGCTGGATCAGAGGGTTAAAGATCAGCTGAACACTGGAAACCTCTTCCTGTTCTCCGAAAAAGATAAACCGCTTTTCCTTCTTGATAACAGAAGGCACATCGTTTAAGCCTATCAGTGGAGGCAGCCCGAGAAAGTTCTTCTCTGTTTTTAGGTTGCGAAGTTTTATGAGAACTTCCTCAGAGTGTTGGATGACACGATCCTTAAGTTTTGGGGTTATTCCCCCATGTGATGTTTCCCTTAACCTGATTTTGACAGAAACTGGAGTGGGTGAAAAACCTCCGAGCGCGTAGAAAACGCCCGGGGGAAGGGTTGTTAGCTGTTTTGGTAGACCATATCCAAGGAAAAACTGGGCGACCGACTCTAAATCGTTCTTTATATTTAGCTTTCCTATTAGCTGATTTGAGCATTGACTCAAGACATTTTTATCTACAAGAGAGGGCCTCTGAGTGCAGAGCATAAGGCCAAGGCCACGCTTTCGTCCCCTCCTAGCCACTTCTTCAATAATCTTGAGCCGTTCTCCTGCCTGCGGAATAAACTTGTCCGCTTCTTCGAGAACTATAAGATAGGGTGTCCTTCTGACAGAAACCTCTTGAAACATTCCAGACAGAAAATCACCAACCTTCCCTTTGGGATCCTCTGCTTCTGATACATCAAGGATTAGAGGGGAAATGTCAAGAGCCTGTCCAGCCAATTCTTTGATGTTTAAGGCGCTCCAATTTAAATCGCATTTTTCGTCCTCTCCGACCCATATCATTTCATACTTTTCTTTCAGCCCAGAATACTCTCCTTCGATATCTATGAGAGCAAATGGAACTCCAGCCTTACAGAGCTCTTCACAGAAGACGCCGACGGCATAACTCTTGCCACTTCCACTGGAGCCTATTATACAGGTCCTGCCAGTTACTATTAGATCAGCGTCAACTTGGAACACTTTCTCTCCATGAAAGCCCACATTTAGTAATGGCACACGAGAGAATTGCATAAAGTTGGTAATAACTCTTTCTTCTTATAACCATCGGTAATTATTTTGTGAAAGGTAATAATTTTATACAGTTCAAATTATTACTCGTATATGATATATGTATTAGGCGTTTGCGGAAGCCCCAGAGTTGGAGGGAACACTGAAAGACTTGTGCAGGAAGCTCTGAAAGCTGTAGAAGAGGAAGGAGCTCAGACAGAGCTGGTGAGGCTCGCTGACAAAGAAATTAAACCTTGCGATGACTGTAGGTCCTGCAGGACCACAGGACAATGTCGTATAAAGGACGATTTTACTGCCGTCTATAAAAAAATGATTAAAGCGGACGGTATTATCTTATCGTCTCCAGTTTATTTTGGGTCAGCTACCCCTCAGATAAAGGCCTTAATTGACCGAGCCGGCACACTATCGAACAGTACAGGAAGGGTTTTCGAAAACAAAGTTGGCGGTGCTTTGGTAGTAGCAAGGAGAGCGGGCCAAAACTTCACATTTGCCCAGCTCCTGTTCTTCTTTCTGCATCAAGGAATGATCGTACCCGGTTCTACGTACTGGAACATCGCCTTCGGCAGGGAAAAAGGTGAAGTAGCCAAAGACGATGAGGGAATTCAGACGGCGAGAAACTTTGGAAAAAGAATGGGCTGGCTAATTAAAAAGATCAAGGCCGAATAGCCGCTGTCACTTTGCAGAGGTCACTATAGCGAAAAAGTTATACGCAATATCATGGTTGATCAAAATCGACAGATATATGAAAACAAAGATTGTAGTGGATGCAGCCGAGATACTTAAGAACCTGCCGAGGACTGGCTGGCTGCAGAACGGTGTTCCATTCTACGAGGCGGAAACAGTCGCAGAACACACCTTCGAGGTCGCAACCATCTTGACCATCTTCTCATATAAATCAGAAAAGACACTCGATAAGGAGAAGATGCTGATTATGGGCATAATACATGACCTAAGCGAATCAGTGTCAGGCGATATGCCAAAAGGGCTCACCCAAAGAATAGGCAAGGAGTCCAAGAGTAGGACGGAAAAGGGGATAATAAAAGAAATCGCGGCCGCTGGAGGACTAGCTGAATTGGAAAAAAATTTCAATGAATATGAGGAAGGGGAGAGTATCGAAGCTATACTCGTGAAGATTGCTGATAGGGTGTCAACTATAAGACAGGCGAAGATATATTATAAAAGAGGTTACGATGTAAGAAATATTGAGGAAGGATACAAAGAGGAACTGAAGAGCTTATTGCAGAAGGTACCATATAAGAAGATTAGGAAAATCGTAACCGAACTCATACAATAAATGTGTGATTCAAAAATTTTTAAGAATAACGATTATTCTTCAGTAAATAAGCGAGCCAACTCTGTTAACAGACAACGCTTCCTTAATGTCTAAGGAAATTCTCCTTCCGGTTGACATAGGTTCATTAAATATGTATGGTGTATATGGGGAGCCTTCAGGATAAAGGTTAGTGCCTGCAACGATGCGCGCAGAAACTTCAAAAACTATAAAACCTCTACTTGGATTGTAGACCGTTTCTATGCAGAAGGGCCCAATAAGTCCAGGTGGAAACAGTTTGATAGAAGCCTCGATCAATTTAGCGCCTATACCTAAGACGTCGGGTAGAAGACTCTCTCTGACGACAACAGGCTGGTTTCCTGACACCGTATAGTCAAGGTAATCGGGGATGATTTCAGGCAGTCCTCTATATATCTCATCTATGGGCTCTAGTCGTCTATCCATGCTCATCAGCTCCAAGCCACCCGTAGACAGCTTTAGCCCCCTGGATCCTGCTAGGCTATAGAAGTAATGCGGGTAGTAGCGTGTTCCAGCTATGAACTCCTGGATAAACGTTTTATCTTCAGGTTTGATCACACCCTCGCGCACCTTTCCTGCAAGTTTTTCACGGAATTCATTAAAATTCTTGACCCTAAAATAGCCCCTGCCACCCCTAGCACCGTAGACCTTAACAAAGGCGTATGTGTCGATCTTCGAAGGGTCGTCGAAAACCTTCGGAAATTGCAGTCTCGCCTCCCTGAACCATTCCAGCTGCTTCTCCCTATCGCTCTCCCACTCAAGGACTTTCCTGTTGCCGTACATTGGGACATAGAAAGAGTCTAGCAGCCTTTTAGCTCCGACATATTCTACAAATGAACCGTGAGCGATAATAATCGCATTGGAGCCAACAAGCCTCTCCTGGACTTCTACTTCTAGAACATCCCGATAATTGTCCACGACAATAAACTCATCTGGGGAAGCTTTAGGGAACGCTTTATAGAACTGTACCCTATCCTTTAGACAGATTCCTAAGGTTCTGAACCCTTCTTTCTTAGCACCATGGAAGATCTGGAGAGCGGAATGGGAACATATTGTCGCTATAGAAATCTTCTTCTGATCGTACTTGGACAGCGTCTGAAGTATTTCTTTCCTATTTATCATGTAATTATCTCCTCCAACCTGTTCCTCTTAATAGCGTAACTGATCTCCAGCATGGAGAAGTCTAGCACGGACTCGAAATTCTGTACCTTCAACTTCAGATCAGCTATCTGGGACCTGTACTTGAGTAATAATCTTCTCATTTCAGGAGATGTAGGCCCGATTCCAGGTGAGCCGGGTATGCGTGGACTAACGTCGAAGATAAAAAAATCTAACCTCTTACCCTCTGGATCTTCTGGATCATAGGCTATGGCACCTTGGAGAGCAAAAGGTCCAACAAGTCCGGGAGGATAGGCTTTCTTACAGACGGCAAGGAATTTCGACGCCGAATTATAGGCGAGAGGCTTCTGTGATTCGCGCATTGTTACGCCGAAATGGCCTATCTCCTCGTTCTTTACGTCAACCTCAAGCTCCAGCTGTTCCCGAGCGGTTAAATTGAGTATTCCCTGAAGGTTCACCTGCCTTCTGTCATCAAATCCTAAAAAGTCAAAATCCCCGAAAACATCGTCCAGAGCCCAAGCTTGAAAGTTGGCGTTAAACCTCGGCCCGAGGACAAATTCCTCTATCACAGCATCCTTTAGGTCCTCAAGGTCTATTATATTCCTGGACGAAAGTTCCCTAGCCTTCACCCAGTATTGATCAACGTTCTTAGCCGTAAAGAAGGCACGTTCAAGAGGCTTAGCCTTCTGACACACCTTCACTAAGACAAGCCTGTCTATATCGTCAGGCTTGCTAAACCTCTTAGGCGTTCTTACGCCAGCTTCCTCTAGAAGCCAGTACTGGTTCTTTGACAATTTTCTATCTTCGGTCTTGAGCATACACCTGTTGCCATAGATCGGAACTCGGAAATTGTCTTCAATATTTTTGCATCCCACGTAAACAGAAAATGATCTGTTAGGCAGAAAGATTGTGTTCAGACGACGAAGCTCATCCTGAACCTCCCTGTTCATGATATCTGAAAAGGAGTTTAAGACGATGCTATGGTCGAAGACGTGCCTGTTGAATTTTATGTAAAGGTCTTCTCTCCCTTTCTGACAGACTACTACCGTTGGAAAGCCAAAAATCTTTGCCGCAACACCGACTTCTTCTGCAGAATGTGATCCCAGAACGCCGATAGTAATCTTCTTGTTATCGTAGCTCGCTAAGGTTTTCTTTAGATCATCTATCTTTAGGACCAAGTTAACCTTCTCTTAACCGAAAATGGTTCCCTTAAGTACTATTAAGCGTTATTCCCAAACATGATTAGATATCAGCTGAGTAAAAGGTTAAAGGAATCAGCTAAGGTCCTTTATCTTTTCTATCACGTCTACCCAATTTCTAACATCTTCACCATACTTTAGATAGTTGACATAACCTACAGCTTCTCTGATTTCAGTAAGATATGTATCGTTATCATCTATGAACAAAATTTCCCTTGGCAGGATGCTGATCCCTTTCCGGCCTAAGTTCATAATTATCTTTTGCACCATAAGATACTTGTTTGGATGGGGCTCAGCAATAGGGCACACGAAATATTTATCCACATCATATAAAGAAAAAAGTTCAAAGACATTTTCTGGCTCGTTCCAACTTGCTAAAGATAAGAAAATTTTATTTTCGCTAACAAAGTCCAGGAAGGCCCTAAAACCTTGATGCAATTCAACCCTTGACCCATTCACATCTTGAGCGACATCTCGTGATATTAGCTTAATTGGGGCTATCAACGAGCTAACGCTATGATGAGTCCATATCGTCCTGTCGGCATCGATAATGACAAGCTTTATCATTTCATACCCTTACGATTTTATCTGACTTAAATCTTGTCAAAGATCCGACAAGAATTATATACACCTCATCTAGATGTAGATACTTTCATAAAGAAGGGATACAAAATGAACAAGGATCAGATAAAAGCTGTAATGTTCGACTTTGGTGACACTTTAGCATATGAACTAAAAGAAGGCTATCTAACCTACCACCTTATCTTCGAAGAGCTTGGATATGTAACTGAATTATCGGAGTTCAAAAAAAGATATGATGAAGCCCTGGAATGGATGCTGGCAGAGAGAGAAAAAGGCAGAATATGGACCGAAGAAACAAGAGCGGACTTTGTCAGCAGGATTTTAACAAGCCTGAAGTTACCATCGCCAAGCAGAGTTATTTCAAAGATAATAGAAATATATCCATACAGAGTCCAATTAAAAGCATTTGAAGATACAGAACCAACTCTATCCCAACTAAAACATAAAAAATTTAAGCTCATTATCTGTTCAAACGTATCATCAGAGAGAAATCTGAGAATTTTCCTTAAGTCAGTAAATTTGGAATCTTACTTTGACATAATTGTAGCCTCGGGAACAGTGGGGTACGAGAAGCCCAATCCAGAGATTTTCAAAATAGCCTCAAAACTATCCAATACACGACCTGAAAGAATGATCCATATAGGAGACTTATATGAATATGATTACGTGGGTGCTGAATCCGCGGGGATGCGGGCCCTCCTGATAGATAGAAATGAAAAGTATAGAGGTAAAAAAATCAATGTAATCTATAGACTGGATGATATATTCGATTACATCTGAAATGGACTAAAAGCCTAGACTTTCCCCTACGATCACAACATGATAGTCTGTAAAAGAGGGCCTTCCTTCAAGTATTAAAGTAGCTTTACATATGCTTTTCTCCGGAGGACATTCGGAACAGAAACCGTCAGTTACACAAGGAGTATCCCTGTTAAACCGCTTAGCATTCATGGGAGCAGCCACGTTCTTAATCCTCCAAATAGCCGCCTCTAAATCTTTCACTATCTTGTTCACACCTACTACTATTATTGTCCTCTTAGGTCCGAAGCTCATCGCAGCAATCCTGTTGCCACCTCCATCGATATTCACCAACTTACCATCTATTGTTACAGCATTAGCGCTGGCTAAGAGCACGTCAGAAGTTAGGGTTTCCCGTCTTGTTTCAAAGCTAGACTTGGAACTGGGTGCGTCATGAATGAGTACAGAGAATCCCTTTTTAGAGAGAAGCTGAGGTAGTTCAAGTTCACGGATTGTTAAGGAACCAGCAGTTGCAACCTTCGCGCCTTCAGGTATAAGCTCTAAAACCTTCTTAATGGCTTCTTCCCTCGTCTTTGTGTAATATGCGTTGAAACCGTTATCCTTCAAAGAGCTGACGACCCTATTAGCAACAGCTTCTTTATGCCATTCCTTTATGTTCTCTAACATACATTTTGGGAGAATATCAGGATTTTTAAGTTTTTAGAAAAAAAGCCATCTTTTTTTTACCGTGCCAAAATCTGGTTAAATGTGGTGTAATCATATTCAAAAACAGAGCACTTACCAACGGCCTACTTCACGTTGGGCGGTATATTCCTTACCATATTCAAATAATAGTAGTGTTCATATATTTATTTTTTTGTTCATTTGGTTCATAAAATTGTTCATATGATTGCGATATTGTCGCAGGACGTTTTTCTGGGGCATTTCCCAAGGGCTTTTCCCAGTGGCATGCTCGCACATTTTTAGGGTCTTAACCGATAAATGAAACATATGAACAAGCCTAGCATAATATGGCTATCATTATCCTGACGATTATGGCAGGCATAAGATCAAATTGCAAAACTGAATATCTTTGTAATCGGGTTCCCCTCCGCTTTACATTCTTAAATATAATTGTAGAATTTAGTATCAGAGAAGAAATCAACCATTTCTTAAACTGCATCGTAGAAGACAGACAACATTTAGTCACAGGTGAGCAAGCAATGGCTGCACTTGGAGTTACCCTAGCTGCAGATCTATTGTAAGGTACAGGCAAACACGTTTTGATATCATGAGTGAGTTCTTTTCTATCATCAATTCTTTAAGGGATTGTAATGCAAATTATCTTAATATCTTTAAACATAAAGATACTTAGAAAAAGAATATGAAGCCAAGAAGTAGAATCTTGGAAGCACTAATGAGGGAGGATCTGACTGCGTAGATACCGACTAGATGTTGTGACATTGAATGGAGGTTTCCACCAATTGGATTAAAGAGTTAGATTCATCTATTTCTTCTATTCTTAATCGCGTCAGGATTAAGAGTAAACTTTGGTATTTTCCCATTCAGAGCTTGTTCTATCTGTTCTTCTGTCAACACATCACTTCTGATGAAATTATCAATACTTGATGATGCAATATGTGGTGTGATTATTACATTATCAAGTGTGAACAGTGGATTATCATCTTCGGGAGGCTCCTTTTCCAAGACATCTAATCCTGCAGCAGCTATCCATTTTTCCTTTAAGGCTTTGTAGAGTGCTAGTTCATCGATTATAGGTCCTCTTGCGGCGTTTATTAGAATAGCATTCTTCTTCATTTTTTTCAACTGCTTTTCCCCGATCATGTGCTTTGTTTCATCATTGAGGAAAGTATGTATGGTGACTATGTCTGATGTCTTAAGCAGTTCCTCAAAACCTACCATTTCAACACCAAGCTGTTTCATTTTTTCCTCCTTTACATATGGATCATATGCGATAATCTTCATGTCGAGGCCTGAACATATTTTTGCGACCTTCGAGCCTATTGACCCTAGACCTATGATTCCAAGAGTTTTTCCATGGAGTTCGAAGGTATTTTTATCTGAGACATACTTTAACGCTATCTTTGACCATGTTTTCGGCTTTGTGGATCTTACAGCATCTACAAGCCCTCTGGCAAGTGCAAAAATCAAGGCCACCGTATGTTCTGCTACCGTTTCCGAATTCAAACCAGGTTGATTAGTAACAAAGATACCAAACTTTGTGGCCTCAGCCATATCTACCATATCGTAGCCAACACCATATCTTGCTATTATCTTAAGATTCTTTGCAGCCACAAAGATTTCTTTTGTATAACGTTCTCCACCTGCTATTACGGCATCTACATCTTTGATCTCTTTGATCAATTGATCTCTTGTCATATTACCTTTGTAAGGATTAGATCTTATCTCGTACTTCTTTCTGAACTTTTCTGAAAGATGCGTACCAAGGATGCCAGTTAAAGCATTTAAAATGACAGGTTTAGTCATAACAATTAGTTGATGAGACTTGATTTTAAGTCTTTCCAACTAATATACTTGTTAGGTTAAATATAAAAATTGGATAGTAAATCAAGCATACGCTTAAGGTGAGTCTAATTAATTCTTCTAGAGAGATTAGCTCGGCGTTTTATTAGAAATCACTTGCCTAACCCAAAATGCCTCTAATTGCTGTTTCTCTTGAGTTCATTATACTATAGTATTCTTTCTATCATGTACATCCCCTTTTATATTAGTTCTGTAATCTGGGTAGATGGATAAGTATGGTCAAGAAGAGAGTTTTGGTGACTGGCCTAAGTGGGGTTATCGGAGGCGCTGTACTCAAGCACCTAGGCGATAAGTACGACCTCTCAGCACTGAACCGCCGCGATGTCCCCGGAGTCCCATGCTACAGAGCCGACATTGCGGACTTGAACGCCATTAGACCAGCATTTGAAGGTAAAGACGTGGTAGTGCACCTAGCAGCAGTCTTAGGGGGCGCATCTTGGGAAGACATATTGCACACTAATATCGTCGGTTGCTATAACGTGTTCGAAGCATCCCGATTGGCAGGTGTGAAACGCATCATCTTCGCATCCAGTGGTGCAGTAGTCATGGGATACGAGAAAGACTTCCCATACGACGCTATCATAAAGGGAGAATATGACAAGGTGCCGCCAGACTGGCCAATGTTGACCGCGGAATCGCAGGTACGTCCCAACGACCTATACGGTGCCAGCAAGGTATGGGGTGAAGCCATCGGTCGCTACTACAGCGAAGTGTTCGGCATTTCGGTTATCTGCCTACGATTCGGCCGGGTCAAGGCGGATGACAAGCCTACAACTCCACGAGACTTCGTAGTATGGTGCAGTCTAAGGAACGCCGCCCAAATGGTGGACAAATGTATTGCCGCACCAGAAGACCTCCGCTTCGACATCCTTTATGTTGTTTCAAATAATCGTTGGAGACACCGGGACATAGAACATGCCCGTAAGGTGGTGGGATACTACCCTCTGGACGGCGCCGGCTCTTACGGCTAGCGTCGTGTCGATCAATAGATCCAGCGGGACACAGCAACCTCATGGAATATAAGGCTAAGATCAAAAAAAATTTAAGTCATACCTGAATAAAGTATTGTAGCGGTTTGATTTAAGATGAAAATTTCTATTAAATATTTAGGGCATGCGAGCTTTGAAATAAAGGCCGGGGATAAGACGATCTACATCGATCCCTACGAAGGAGAATATAAGGATAAAGCGGACCTAATATTGATTTCTCACTCCCATGATGACCATTGCCAGCCATCGAAGGTAAAGGATATCCGAAAAGAGGACACCTTAGTTATCGCTCCTGCCGATTGCGCCTTAAAGGTAGGTGGAAACGTAAAGTCCCTTAAAGCTGGAGAAAAGAGTTCTTTCGGAGATGTTACGGTGGAAGCCGTCGCAGCATACAACTACAAAAGGTTTAGGTCTCCTGGTAACCCATTCCATCCAAAAGGCTTCGGGGTAGGATATCTGGTAACAGTAGGGAACAAGACGATCTATCACGCGGGGGACACAGACTTCATTCCGGAGATGAAGAACCTTAGGAACATATATCTAGCGCTGCTTCCTAGCGGCGGAACCTACACCATGGACAACCCTGAGGCCGCAGAGGCTGCGTTGGCGATAAAACCAGAATTTGTCATCCCGATGCATAGGTGGAAGACGGATCCCAACGAGTTTAAGAATGATGTGGAAGCAAAATCCAAAATCAAAGTAATTATCCTTAAACCTGGAGAAGAATTTAAAGCCGAATGAAACCTTTTTTCCCAGTAAGAATTTTGCGCCAATGGGAGTGTCTTTAGACTATGACGCGTCGCAATTCATCCTTGCTGATCCTCTATGTAGCGAGTGGAGGACTTCAGACATCATTGAACATAGCCTTCCTGACCCTACCGATTTACGCTTTGGCAGTTTCAGCCTCACCATTCGAGATTGGGCTGATGGGCGCTGTCGGGGGTTTGGCGTATTCACTTATGGCACGACTTACGGGTGTCCTCTCCAACAGATACTCGAAAAGGAACTTCATCACCATAGGTGCGGCTGTTCAAGCCGTTGTTTCATTGGCCTACCCGTTTTGCGGTAACATTTCGCAGCTAATTCCCCTTAGGATAGCCCAGAGTTTGGGTCTAGCTCTCTTCTGGCCTGCAATAGAGGCCATGATCGTTGAGAGCGCTCAGAGAAATAAGGTGGATCGGGCTTTGGTGGGATACAATGTCTCCTGGGGAGCAGCTAGTATGGTAGGCTCACCGTTTGCGGGTTTCCTGATAACCGCCTTCTTTCTGACCCTTCCCTTCTACGTCTCCTCAGCCCTCGCCCTTCTGGTCTCGGTGATGCTTTTGGTTCTACGGAACAGAGCTGGTGATGACCCGCCACCGATGCAGTCGAAGGTGGACGTCGCCGTAGATAGGCCGAGTCGCTTTGTGCTGTTCCTGCCTATGGTCGCCGCCTTCGGCTACTCCTTCAACAGCGGAATCGTGAACACCCTCTTCCCAGTGTCCGCAACTCGTCTAAGTGTTCCCGCCTTCCAGATCGGCCTCCTATTCTTCCTCTCGAGCCTAGTTCAGACCCTTGTCTTCATCTTTTCGGGGAAACTGATCCGGAGATTCGGGAAGACGTCCTTCCTGATCGGCGCGGCAGCCTTCACTGTCTCCTTTGCCCTTATGGCGTTTGCTAAGGATGCCTCGGCCTTTGCACCGTCTTTCATGGGATTGGGATTTGGGCAGGGAATCCTGTACTCTTCATCACTCTATTACCTGATGACTGAGAGCAAGAAGAACAGGGGTCAGGTAACCGGAAACTTTGAAAGCACCCTCGGCTTGGCCTCTTTCCTAGGCCCTTTTGTGGGCGGAGTGGTCGCTCAGTTCGGCCCTTCATACCCTTATGTAGCTGGAGCCGTAGTGAGTTTTATTATCCTAGTTGTGCAGATATTCTTCAGGATGAGGCCCTTAGGAAAGGGTTAGGATAAATGGAAAACATGTTGTTGGCAAAGAAAATTCATATATGCTTACCAATATTAAGTAGATACAAGTTCAGGCAAGCAAGTGAATCGGGTGGGGTCCAATGCATTAACGGTGCTGGATTTGGTTCCAAAATTTTTGGTTCACGACGCCCGAGAATCTAACTATCTAAAAGCTTAAAGGTAAGACGTCGACGTGAGTAGAAGGAGGTCAGCAATGAAAATAATAAATGTTAAAGATGTAGAGGCCAAGGAAGTACAGAAGAACCCATTATTCTTGGGGGGAAAGGTACACACCCAATTTGTTCTCGAAGAAGAGCTCAAAGCCAAGAAAATCCAAGTCTCCATGGTTAAGTTTGCAGCTGGTGCCCGCAATAAACTTCACACCCACACGACTGACCAAATCCTAATCGTCACCGAAGGCAAAGGAATTGTAGCCACCAAAGACCAAGAGCATATAGTTACACCCGGCATGGTCATCTATATTCCTCCGGGTGAGGAGCACTGGCATGGAGCCACCAAAGATTCACCCTTTGCCCACCTATCAATACTCGGCCAGCCACATGAAGAGAAGATATTAGAAAAATAGTCACGTCATTTTGTTAAACTAGTTTTCCATTGCTATATATCAGCTGACTTTTCCATTTTCGTGACATTCTTATTGATACTTAATCAGGTCGCTCATGTGCGCGTATCCCCAGTTATCGAGCTGGTCGATAATCGGTATCAGGGATTTCCCCGTTTCCGTAAGCGAATACTCCACTTTCGGAGGGACCTGCGTGTAAACCTTTCTGGTGACAAGACCATCTTCCTCAAGTTGGCGAAGCTGCTTTGTAAGCATCCTCTGGGTGATTCTGGGCTGCACCCTATTGAGCAACTGGCTAAAACGTAGCGTCTCAAACCTTAGCTGATATACCACCAATGGTTTCCACTTGCCTCCAATCACGTCCAGTGTAGCATTGATTCCCCAGCTATACTTGTACTTTTTAGGAGCAGTGTCCATTAGTATCAATCCTGTAAGTATGTACCATTTGGGTGCGTACGCCTTATATATGTATGTTATTATTGCATACCTTCATATTGGAAGGATGATTTATATGAAGTACAGAAAATTAGGAAACAACGGTCTTGAGGTTTCTGCCATTGGATTAGGTTGCATGAGAATGAGTTATCATTCGCCGCCAGACAAGAAAGAGATGATTAAACTGATTCGTTCAGCTGTTGAACGTGGCGTTACTTTCTTTGATACCGCTGAGGTCTACGGCCCATTCACGAACGAGGAGCTAGTAGGCGAAGCGCTCGCTCCCTACCGAGACAAAGTGGTCATTGCCACCAAGTTCGGCCATAATATTAAAGACGGAAAAGATGCCGGTATGGACAGTCGTCCGGAGCACATCAGGCAAGCGGTTGAAGGCTCGCTTAAGCGACTCAGAATTGAAACCATCGACCTGCTTTATCAGCATCGTGTTGATCCCAATGTGCCTATCGAGGAGGTGGCCGGAGCAGTAAAAGAACTGATTCAGGAAGGTAAGGTTAAGCATTGGGGGCTTTCTGAAGCAGGAGTAAAGACAATCCGTCGTGCAAACAAAGTTCAGCCGCTCACCGCAGTCCAGAGCGAATACTCAATGTGGTGGAGACGCCCTGAAGAAGAGCTGCTACCTACACTTGAGGAACTCGGAATTGGCTTCGTTCCGTTCAGCCCATTGGGTAAGGGATTCCTTACTGGACGATTTGACAAACATTCAAAATTCGACAGCTCCGACTTACGCAGCAAAATCCCTCGTTTTACTCCGGAGAATCTCGATGCAAATCAGGTCATTGTCGATTTAATTAAAAAGGTCGCAGCAGAGAAAAATGCAACACCGGCCCAAATTGCACTCGCATGGTTGCTTGCCCAAAAGCCATGGATTGTTCCGATACCCGGCATACGGAAATCAGAGGAGCACCTCGTTGAAAATTTGGGAGCAGTGAACATTGAACTGGCACCCGAAGAATTACGTGATATAAATTCCGCACTCTTGAAGATTACCATTGTGGGAGATCGGTATCCGGAGGAACAGGAAAAAAGGACGGGCCTTTAACAGCAACTATTACCTAAATAAATAAAAAATAAAAGAGAAGGTACACACGATGAAGAAAAGTGATAATACCTCAGGCACAAAAGAAAACAATATCCTTGTGGCTTATTTTTCCCATTCTGGCAACACGGGAGTCATTGCCAAACAAATACATGATAACGTCGGCGGCGATATCTTTGAAATTGTAGCCGTAGATCCCTATCCCTGCGACTACGATGAGGTTGTGGAGCAGGCAGGGAAGGAACTTAGAGAGCAGTACAGACCTAAACTTAAAACAAAAGTTGAGAACATGGAAGCGTACAATGTGGTTTTCGTTGGCTATCCTAACTGGTGGGGTACGATACCCATGCCGGTTGCAGCATTTTTATCAGGGTACGATTTCTCCGGAAAAACCATTGCACCGTTTTGCACCAACGAGGGAAGCGGTCTGGGGCGAAGTGTTAAGAATATCAAAGAACTTTGCCCGCAGTCAACTATTCTCGACGGTCTTGCAGTATGGGGCAGCGCCGTCAGAAAAGCGCAGAATGAGATATCCAAGTGGCTGCATGAACTTGGTATAATAAAGCAAAACAGGTGAATGGAAAATGTTGTACAGAAAAATCCCTAAGAATGGAGACGAACTTTCTATACTTGGATTCGGATGTATGCGCCTCCCCGTGAAAAATGATGGTTCTATAGACGAAGAAAGAGCCACTAAGCAGGTACGCTATGCAATCGACAAAGGATTAAACTATGTTGATACGGCCTGGCCCTATCATAAGGAACAGAGCGAGCTTTTTTTAGGTCGTGCTCTTGCTGACGGATACCGCGAGAAAGTTAAACTCGCAACAAAACTTCCCAGTTGGACGGTGAAAAGCCGAGAGGATATGGACCGTTTCTTGAATTTTCAGCTGGAAAAGCTCAACACCGATCATATCGACTATTACCTCCTCCACGCTCTCGTCGGTGAACTGTGGGACAATGTTGAAAAGCTTGGTGTAGCTGATTTCCTTGACAAAGCCAAAGCTGACGGCCGCATAATTAACGCAGGTTTTTCCTTCCACGGCTCGGGAAAGGAGTTCAAACGAATAGTGGACGCCTACGACTGGGACTTTTGTCAGATCCAATACAACTTCCTAGACGAAAAGAACCAGGCAGGCACCGAGGGTTTGAAATATGCAGCTTCAAAAGGCCTTGGTGTAATCATTATGGAGCCCCTTCGTGGAGGGAAACTCGCAAGCCCCGTGCCACCTGCTGTGGAAGAGATCTGGGATGAGGCTCCGACGAAAAGGACCCCTGCAGAATGGGCTCTTCGCTGGGTATGGAACCATCCAGAGGTCATAGTTGTCCTCTCCGGGATGAATAATGAAAAACATATTAAAGAAAATCTTACAGTGGCCGACAAAGCATACCCAAATTCTCTGACTGAAGCTGAACTGCAGCTGGCAAAAAAAGTAGAGCGGAAGTACCGTGAACTGATGAAAGTAGGCTGTACGGGCTGCAGATACTGTATGCCCTGTCCAGGAGGCGTGAATATTCCATTCTGTTTCGAAGAATACAACAACCTGCATATGTCGAACAATGCAGACGAAGTAAAGTTCCACTATGCTGCAAGATTGGGTGGTGTCCTATCCGTTGGAGAGCCCGAATTCGCATCTCGGTGCTTAAAATGTGGAAAGTGCCTTGAAAAATGTCCCCAGCACATTGATGTACCAACAATTCTCGAATCTGTTGTAGAAGAACTGGAAGGACCTGATCTGGAGAAGAGAGTTGCCAAAGCAAAATAGACATATCAGAGGACTTAAAAGCAAGAATGACTCGAAGTGCCGAATATAGCAGGCAGATGAGAATTTAGCATTGAGGAGTTAAAGTAACTATTGAAGTCTATTCGAAAAAATCAGCGAAGAAACTTAAGTCTTTTTAGAGAAAGGCTCGCAAGATCAAGTTAACATTGATATATGAACAATTCTTATAGGTTTTGTGATGGTCTGAATTGAAGATTTCAGTAGAAAATGTCACATTCCAAAGCAACGGGAACGTGATACAGGGTCGAATTTATAGACCTGAAAAGCTTGATAAGAAAGCTCCCGGTGTCATAATGTGCCACGGCTTCCCGGGGCATACTAAAAGCACAGATCTTGCCGAAGAATTGGCATTAAACGGTTACATAGCCTTCATATTTTTTTATCAAGGTGCATGGGGGAGCGGTGGTAAATATAGTCTAACCAAGTTGGAGGTAAATACCCATGATGCGATAGAATATTTGCTATCAACACCCTCCGTTGACCCAGATAGACTAGCTATGATAGGCCATTCCATGGGAGCTGTCCCCGTATCTAAGACCATAAGCTTAGATAAAAGAATAAAGACCGTTGTCCTTCTTAGCCCAGGAGCCAACTTTAGGAAGTTTACTTCATCTAGTAGTAGGATAAAGAATGTTAACCATCTCTTTCTAATGGGGAAGGGACTTCTGTCTGGGCTTAATATTAAAGATCTACAGTTGGACTTAAACTGGGTCTACAAAAATAGTAACCCCCTAGATTCTATAAAGAAGTCATCTGTCCCGGTTCTTGTAATAGTTGGATCAAAAGACACCCTCACGCCTCCCAGCAGCTGTAGACGTCTATACAATGCGGCAAATGAACCGAAAGAATTCAAAGTAATAGAAGGGGCTGATCATTATTTTTCGAGACACAGATATCTTGTCATCGATTACACAATTGAATGGCTTGGGAAACATCTTTGAAATTGGGTAAAAACAAGCCGTTTAGAAAAAGGGGTTTATAACACTAAAAATACTACAAGGCCTATTCCACTAATGGAAGCCACGTGCCAGCAACGATCCCTGACCAAGCGATTTCTTGTTGTACCAATTAAGAAAGACATTATTGCATTTACATATTTATGCTTTGAACAAATTACAATTGCTAGATCGGATTAAAAGGAAAAGGGGGATGTATAACCCCCACATCATTCTTTTGTGTCATTCTCTATTCCCTAACTCGAATCCATGCTTCTTCCCTTCGCTGAATAATTGGTGAAAAAGCCTGAACGCTCCGAACTTTTCATACAAGGAGCTGATTACTTCCACTACTTTTTGAAGAGATTCAAAGTTGTTGTTTAACCTCCTCAAGAATTTCTCTTCTCTTAAGATTACTCTTGACATGACTTTGTCAAGCGCTATCGCTTTGTATTTCTTCGGCCTTTCAGTGATGACTTGCTCAACGAAACCCTTTTCGGTCAGTCTGTCCAAGACTTCGTACGCCTTACTCTGCGGGACGTAGGATTTTTTTGCCAAAGCTCCAACCTTGGCTTCGCCGAGAGTGAGTAGAACAAAGTACGTTCTTTAAATAAGTTTAAATTTATATCATAAATTGGCTCTATTTTTGGGGATAAATGCGTTCATAAAGAGTACGTTTCAGGTTTTTCGGAGTTATGTCTTTTGGTCTGGGAGTCATTTCGACAGCTTTCTTCCACGCTTCACTAGTCAGAACATTGGATTTATCCAATTCATAAATGGCCGTATATTTAGGTGTACCCTCCAAAGAGGTGTAGCGATAGGCACTTATAACTCCTGGCACTTTTAATAAAGCTGGAATGTGCTCTTTGTTATACCATTCATTAAACTGTTTTTCCTTCTCTGTATCTACATCCATATTAACTACATACAAATACTTAGCCAACTTGTCCATAATTTCCACTGTGTTTTATTAGTCATAAGATAGTTAAAAGGTTTTTGTGTTTGGGGATAAACTTTAACTGTGCTTTGTCAAGAAATATATCCAAAAAGTCTGATCAAAGTCGCTTTCAAACCAAGTCTGTCCTCGATCTTTCCCTTGGATATATACAACAAGTTGTAAGATTCCTTAGAACCAATTGAAACAGAGTGTATAAATACGAATCTGCATTAAATTTTAATAGCATCTTATTGATTGAATAGATTTATAATTAAAAAAGTTATTGACCTTCTTTAATGTTAGGCTCCTGTTTAGATTCTACCGCACCCATTATTGCAAAGATGCCTCCGATAAACCCAAAGAGCAAAGTCGAACCGATAATCATCAACGCACCACCTATCATGCCTGCCCTGTAAGAGCTTGTGCCATCCTTTGTCAGATGCAAAGCCAAGTAGGTTAAGACAACACCTATGAAACCAGTGAAATAAAAGAAAGCCATTATCCCAACCGCCAGAGGAGAAGTTGTTTCATTAGCGAACAAAACGTATTTGTAAAGCAATGCGGAAGAAGTGATGGAGTTAATGTAATCGAGGAAACTTCCCAAAAAGGAGAACCCCTGAATCGTCCAAAACATCGAACCAACTATCTGGACGAAATAGAATACAATCGACAAAAAGTAGCCAATTGCACCCAAGATGAAACCAACGGATAACAGGCTCTTGCCTCTCTTTGCTACAAAGGGGGTTCCAACGATTACCGACCAAAAACCTGCACTGATCAAGAATTCCACCACATCTACGCCCCACCCCTCTTCAATTCCATTTTGCAAAGGGTGGGTCCATTGCGTCAGCCATCCTACAGGTGCACCGTAGTCTTGGATATACAGGAAAAATTCGGTGTCATTTTGAAGCCAAAATAAAATGAGAGTGACCATCACCCCCAAGTTCACATAAGCTAAAAGGCTCAAATGGCCTTCCATCCTATATGCCAAAAAGATCGAGACCATTCCAAAAAGAATCAAAAAGGCAGGAAAAATAGGGATATTCGTTAATGGACTTAAGCCTTGACCTACACCCCCCTGTTCAAAAAAATAAACCATAAATTGCAGAGTGGGAACTTTCAGAAAGAGAACTACTCCCGCAATAATGATCAGTATGCTTGAAACAACCATCAATGATCTTATATTGATTCTATTGGACAATCAATAAATTTACTTAACGTACAAATAAAAACTTTATATGATTTCTTCTGCAGTTACCATAATTTAGGTTTGAAATTACCATGTTTAGAGCGTAGATCTTTATACCGAGAGAGTACTGGTAAAAATATTGGGAAATAATAAGCTGACTATGCCTAAGACGATTCATAAGATAATATTTGGAGATAGTAGATACATGAGTGAGGTACCTAATGAAAGTTAACAAATCATTATCTTCTCTAAATTTAAAGGAAAATGCGGCGTCCGGGATTTATACCCGAACGGGTATGCAACATACTTGAATAACTAAAAATAGTGCCGAAGGCCAGGTATTAGCACAAATAGTTAGGGCTCAAACACCAAAATATGTCCATTTATGGATGTATTCCAAGAAGTCAGTCAAGTAAACTTATCAAGATCTTAGCAATAGTCATAAAAAGGGAGTGAGTGTAGGGAAAGCTTTTTCTTCTTGACATTGTTATTTTAGAATGATGAAACTGAAAAAACTTTACATTAAATGTCCCCATTGTAATCTTATATTCCAATCAGGATTTCAAGCAGAAAGTGTTACACAACTGATAGAGTTTTCTTACCTTTGTTGGAAATGTCGGAGGATAGTGACATGTCCTCCTTCCGATTATCTTGAAAAAACTAATGAAGGATTTGAAAGAGCAATGAAAAAAGAGGAGATATTTGCATTACCAGTTGGAAAGAGAATCGAACTAATGGGTCCGGATGTTTTCGATTTTAGTAGCGAGTTTATAGTTAAGCCGGAGGTCTTTTTATCTGCAGATAGAGCTATAATAAGATATAAACAAGAGGGTGAATAATCAAAAATGACTTATAGTCAAAATCAAAAGATAAGAAATCCTAAATTATTTGAATATCTTAAAAAGCTTAACAATGCATTTATCAGTGTTTTAGATAAATCCTTTTTTCCAGAGTACGGTTCGCGCTTTGATCGCATCAAAACCCTTATTAAAGGAGATCTTGAACTTGTTACAAACATTTTAGAACTAAGACCTGACTTGGAAGAAAGGAATCTAAGTCTCTGTCTTGTTTCTGTAGAAAAATGTTTGAAAACTCTTCTCCAAGAAAATATTTGCAGGAATCCGCCTCATGCCTCAACTGTGGAAGAATATCAGGATGAGCTTGCATTCTTCTTAGAAAGGTTGTTTAAGGAGAGAGAACGGAGTCGTATACGTTCATTATTCGCAAATCCAGAAGCATTCGCTCGCCACTTTGATGATGTTTTCCTTATGGAATACCTTAGATACGAAAAGTACCTTTACGATGGTTCGGTTTCCAATTTTTTTATTTGCCCACTTCAGAATTTTATTTGCTCAAGGAACATTGAATTGGAAGATCGATTGGCGATAAAAAAGATCACACAAGAAGAGTTTCATAGGTTGGTAGAAGCAGAAGAGAGTCATGGTTATGAACTCGAATCCTATCCTGAGTTCATTCTATATATGCCCGTTGACGGCAATGATTGGAGAGAACACATCGAAGGCGTCATAACATCGTTAAGATTGTTGAAGAAGGAGAAGATAGGCTTCTCGAGGATATACTATGCGTATGCGCTTCCAAGTCGTCCTTGGAAGGTTATTGAACCTCCAGCGGGGGTAAAGTTTGTAGAAAAACAAGTAGAAGCTTTTTTCAATCTTACTGATTCCGAAGAAGTGCAACTAAAAAACCTTTTGATTCTTCTAAATCGGATTAAGGAAATTGGATATTTGACTGCATCAATACGTCGATTTAATTTTGCCTATGAACGAGAAAGGTTGGAAGATAGTTGGATAGATTACTTCATATCATTAGAGTCCCTATACTCTAAAGCTTCTGAACTAACTGAAGTAACACATAGGTTAGCCACCAGAATCTCTCGAGTATTAGGAGGTAACCTTCTGAATGATAGGGAGGAACTCAGAAACAGAATAAAGGAATGGTATGCTATTAGGAGTAAAATCGTGCACGGAGTAGAAACTAAGTTGAGTCAAGAACAACTTGGGAGTTTAGAAGAAATTCTTAGAAAATCCATTAAATGGTTTATAAATCATGAAGAATATTCTAACCATGATAAAATCATTGATTTGATAGATCTAAATTAATGGAAGGATTAAAGAAAAGCTCGAAATCTGCAGACTTATCCTCTCTTCCTTAGTGCTTGAGCAAGTCTAGCGTTCCAAGTATTTTCTCCCACCTTACCTTGAGGTACTAATGGTGTAAAACGATTATTTGGTGATTCCATATATCAACCACCAAGAGATTACTAAGATCTTGTAAATCTTAGTAATTTTACCAAGAGATGTTGAAATCATATACATTTCCTCTATCTTTATTTCTTTTCTAAATCGTAAAATATAAAGTTTGAATTTAATTACTATTGTAAAGTAAGGATATAGCGAAATTTATTATAAATTTTTTAACTTTGCTTGACATTTAAATGTCATCACTAAATTAAAAAAATTATTGTGATTATTAAAAAGAAGAATGCAAAAACGATTAAATTTGTTTCAATTTCTATCTTGAAATGGATAAGATAAAAGAGTGTAGTAAGCTGTGACTTTTAGGCCTTAATGCTAGGATTTTAGTCCATCAAGTTTTATTGCTATACCTTTGTTTAGGTCAACAAAGGCTTGTTCAGAAATTAATTTTTTTATCCTTTCATTGTTAACTTTAAGGGTGCTAATCATTGACTGTCTCTTTGCTCAAGAACTATTGTGCCATCCTCTTTGATCACTATGTTTGAACCTGTTGAACCTCTTGTAGCTCTAAATCAAATGAATTTTATGATATTTCTTCCTTTGAGACTATCATTTCTTCCTTTGAGACTATCCAAAGAAACATATCATCTATAGTATCTTCAAGTGTCTCAGCCCAATCTTGTATCTGGCTAAATGTAACTGCAAAGATATGACATCTTTCGATCTCATATTGTGCATCGTCCTCATTATACGGATTGACATTTTCCTCAGACTTTTTCTGGGGTTCATATGCTAACCCTTTTTTCTTCAAAAGTTCTTTTAATTTTTTTGCCAAAGTTCTCGCTATTATATGTTGAAAGATTCTTAATAATTTCATTTGGAACCAATTTAGGATAGAAATTGAAGAGGTATCCCCAATTAGATCTAGTTTCAGTTTTAAGATATACGCTCTTTAACAAAGATTTTAGACTTGGGTTGGCTCTACGAAAAGCTCTTTCTATTGGTTTCAGACCATAGATATAAAGGAATTGAATAGATGACATAACAATAGGAAGAAGTTGATCATAGCTTAACTTCTTGAGATTTTCATTATCATCAAACATATCGAACAACAATTTAGCACATTTATTTACTGTGACGGAACGATCTTTCATATCCAATAGAGTTTTCAGACAGCTTTTAATTTCAGCCTCTTCCTTAATTCCTTTATTATCAATAATCGAAAGGATATAATTAAGAGTCGACCGTTCGGCTATCATAAAAGGAGAATTATCTAGAATTAGTTTGAACGCCATGTCAGTTTCTTTGAACTCCTTTAGTAATCTGTCCTCATCCCATAGTTCGATTTTGTCTTCAAATTGCTTAAAATTGTCTAGGAAACTCTGGCTCGCTCCACATAGATTTACGTATATACGTTTATCTGCTTTGGCACTGGAGAACTGAATAAGTTGGCCACTATCCTATCTCACTCTTTGATTTAGTATATATGGTTAATTAGTACCTGTCTCATGGGAAAGGAATGGCCATTGGAGAAGACCATTATTTTCTAAGGTGGGGCATTTAAAATCTGTTAGCATTTTGCTCTGTCCATGTCTGATATTTATCGACTTGCGACACCTTCCTTCTTTTCTACTAATGACTTGAAATGATAGATACCTTCTTTTAAGTTTAATGGTATCCGGTTCTATCAACTTGTCGGGTAAATATTTGGGCAAACCGAAATCAGTTAGAAGCATAACCTAGAATATGCATTATACCAGAAGATTGTTATATATCGACGATTAAACGTGATTTTATGTATGACATCACCCCATGAAACAATTAATTGATAGTTATAGGCAAAAAATAAGTCCAATGGGAAGTCTATTTGGCCTTAAATATAGCACTCAAAGACATCTTAAAGACGCCAGTAAATATTAATAGATCAGGCAATTAAACATTAAATTTGATATGGAAAAAGACCGAGATGTTAAAGCACCCTTAATTAGTAAGGCTGAGGTTGAAAAGAGACTACATATTAAGTTGAAGGGTGATAAGACTAATCGTTTCATTCAAACCGGTGCTGACAGCGATATGAACCTTGACTTCTTACGTATAGCGACTGTGACGCTGGTAATGCTGATAATCGGTCTTTAAAAGGGGCGGGGTAGTTCAATAGATCAAGGACTTTCGTTTATCTGTTCAAAGTCCGTTTATCTGTTCAACGTCCCTTTTGATGTCTTGGCTTAAGTTTTACAAATAAAATAAGGAAATAAGGGATTTAAGGATTTTAACTGGGAAGAGAGGGTAAATAGGGGTAAGGATGGGAAAGTCTTAAGATCGCTTCATACAGTTAAGGAAACACGTCTATAATTAAAAGTTTTTAAAGACGTTGACGCTTTTAGACCTTGTGAACAGGAAAAACCAGAAGAACAGGGTGAACAGCCTGAACAATGCAATTGAACAAGGTGAAGCAGGTGAACAGCCTGAACAATGCAATTGAACAAGGTGAAGCAGGTGAACAGGCAGAGATGACCTTAGAACAGGCTAAAGCTGAAGTCTTGAAGCTTGTTGACTCAGGACTAGGCTACAGGGAAATATCGGAGAGAACATTCAACGTCAACGGTGCGAAGAGGCACTTTAGTATAGGCTGGATAAGCGGTTTGGTGAAGGATCGAGATAACCCAAAAAAATTGAACGATAAAGAGGTGGCGCAGGAGGCGTTTAAGATCTTCGATGCAGGAGGCGGGCCCATAGAAGTCGTAGAGCAACTAGGTGTAGGGCCTGATGAAGCGAAGTCGCTGTACGACAAATACATTAACTTAAAGGCCCTAGATCTCTCTAAACCCTCTGTCCCCCTACAGTTAAAGAAGCTTGAAGAGAAGCTTGACAAGGGTCTTGACGGCTGGTCGCTTATAAACAGCGTAGTTAATGCACTTAACCAGGACACGCCTAAGGAGGAACAAGTGAACACTTTTAGTCTCATAAGGTTAATTTACTGCGCAAGTGTTATACTGGAACGCCTTGATCTTAAGGTTTAGTCTTTTCAATGAATGAACTTACCCGCCGTTAGCAAGTTTGAATTTATTAACGCCGTTAATAAGTTTCCTTCCTTAAAGAGCAAGATCATAAGATCATTTAAGACGATAAGGGCCTTAAGCGGTAAAGGATCGTTAAAGAACCCTTTATCCTTTAAATTTAAAGACACTTAGCTGTTTAACTGGGAAGTACCTATAAGCACGCTTAAAGAACGGTATATCCTTTAAATCACTTCATGCAGGTAAAGGAATAAAGCTTTATCATAAAGGAACATAAAGAAAGATAAAGGGGCATAAAGAACGGATAAAGTCTTTACTAAAGGGGCATAAAGACCCATAAAGGCTTTAGTAAAGGATCATAAAGGCCTCTAAAGAGCCTATAAAGGCTTTAGAAAGGCTCTATAAAGGCTCTGCTAAAGGGTCCATAAAGAGTCTATAAAGGCTCATAAAGGCTTTAGTAAAGGGTTTAAAGACCATCTAAAGAGTCTTTAAAATCAGTTTAAAGAAAATCCAAAGACCTTTAAAGGAAATTTAAAGAAATTTAAAGAGTATTGCTATAAGCTATAAATTTATGGGTGCTTAACTGTTTAACTGGGAACAGCCTATAAACGCGCTTAAAGAACGGTTTATCCTTTAAACTGCTTCATGCAGGTTATTGAAGCACGTCTATAATTTATATGGTTTATAGGGGTTTATAGGCATTTTATAGGGATTTTATAGGGGCTATAAAAATATTTATATAGATTTTATAGGAGATTTATATGGCATATAAAATTTTTTATATGAAATTTATAGGGGCTATAAATTATTTTATATGGCTATAAACTTTAGTTTATAGAGATTTTATAGGGATATAAAAAAAGTTTATAGAAAGTTTATGGGGCAATGAAATTTAAGGACAAATTAAAGATTATTTAAGGGGATAACAAACTTAAGCAGTTTAGCTGGGAAAAGACGGTAAGTAAGGGTAAAAGCAAGAAACTATAAGGAACACTTCATTTAGATAGTAGAATAATGATATATAACGAGGGTATAACGAGGGTATAATAATTTAACGAGGGTATAACGAGGGTATAATGGTATAAGATAACAAAGTTTTTGAGGGTATAACAAGTTTAGACGTGAGAGGAGACTACATAGAGGATTTTCTTAATACCGTTGAAACGAAGGTTAAAGACTATTCTCATATAGATTAATCTTTTCAATGAATAACTAATAATTTAATGTTTCACATAGATCATAGATTAATCGGGTGTAGTTAGTCCTAAGTTTTACTAGGGATTCATAAATGGTTAAGACGTCTCACATAGATCATAGATCATAGATCGATTAATCTCTCATTCAGATCATAGATCTATCGAAAGAGGGGGAGGAGGGTGCAGTTAGAAGGCCTATTTTGAGCTAAAGTTTACGACTTTCACGGCGTGAAATTAGGCCTTTTTTATCTATGAATTTGCTCATTCGGTCTTAATTGGTCTCCGATTGACCGAATAGACCGAATTTAAGAAGTGAAAAAGATTAGCACGGCGTGCTACAGTTCCACTAATAATGGAGTAAGGCCTTAGTCGAGACAAAATTTAAATGGCCTTTTCTTAGAATTGTTATCGTTTTACTCTTGAGCTGGAGAAATCATTTTCCTTCTTTTAAAACTATTTTTATAAGTTCTATCAAGTGTTTGACAGCCTGCTCTCCTTTAAGTGTTAGCGAGTAATTGGTTTGGATTGGATGCGTGTCGATTATCGTCCTCTTTACAACCTCTTTTCTTAACAGCTCTCTTAAATATTTAAGTACAATAAGATTTTGACTTCGGACGAGTTAAGAAATTTTTCCCATATGTCCAAACCCCTTCAAAACGTCATACGGAGTATGACAAATAAACACCTACCATAAATTTAATAAGCCAAGTATAATGAGATTATACTATCTATGCCTCGCTTATTCAATACTAGAATTGGGTGGTTAAAATGGAAGGTACCCTTTGGCATATGAAAGGAACTTTAAACGGGGGATTTAAAATTTATCCAAAAAGCGTTAATAATCAGGCTCGTTCCGAAGATAAAATAAAAGAAAAAATTTTTGAAGAGAACGGTATCATAGATCTTGACAAGTATAGGCCAGATGGCTTCAAAAACCAAATATGGTATGAAATAAAGGTAGGTTCAGAGGTGCCGCTTGGGAAGGATTGGGGGAAGGGATCAAAATATTTTCCCCACATTTTTTTCTCCACCTACAATCTTAGCATGGATGAACAAATTAGGAAGTATGTTGAAGAAGGATTTATTCCACTCAAAGTGCTTGTTTTTGATAAGCTCGGACAGGAGCTTGGTGAAAAGGAATTTAAATCGGAAGGTGACCTATAATGGCTGAACAGTACGATGATGGACTGTTAAAGGCTTGGGGATATGAACACTTTAAAGAAATCAAGCCAAAACTTGATGAAGATTATTTTAATAGGCCGCCCAGTTGGCCATTTTCCATCCCTGTTTCGTTAGATTCAATTATAAAGATGGTGTTTGGAGATGTACCGGGCGATATAATACTTTCAAGATTAGATAAAATGGGCAACGTTGCAGTTAGCGATGAAATGTTACAGAGGTTGAAGTCAATATTCAGATTTAACAGTGAAAAGTTCCAGCTTTACCTAAAACAGGAATGGGGCTCCTTGTTGGATTTTTATTTTATTTATAAAAGAGAGATATGGCAGATCTTTGATGAGAGAGATATATGGCTGATCAGTAAAATGGGTCCTTCTGGGAGTCCTTCTGTAAGCTTGAGATTAATGCTCTTAGCAAACGCCATTGTTCCTGATTTTTCAGTTAATCATACTTCTGAATGGGGTCGGGTAGATATTAATTTAAAGGCGCTTCAAGCATATAATGCGTTTTTGGAAAGCAAAGAAAAGGCAATTAGAGATAAAGTTAGCGAATCCAAAAACTGCATAGTTTTGCCTTTCATTAGGGATTTTGATGTTTCCGATGTTTCTGAAAAGATCATCGTCACTTTTCATGCAGAGAGAATTAAGACGGGGCTTATCGCTGAAAAGGGCTTTAGCTATAGCTATAGCTATGATATAGATTCCGAACTCCTAAAACGCAATATAGTTTTACTTCTATCTCCCCTTGAGCTTGATTACGATATGAACGAACACGACATTCAGAGAATAGAGACGGAAAGGGTCTATAGGTCGTGGGAGAAAAGGGAACTAAGAAAAGAAATACGCTTAAGAATTATGGAGAATGAATTTAATTCAGAATTTAATGCAATAGGCGATCTGCCAAATTTGGAACGTATCAAAGCAAAGTTCAACAAAAACAAGTGGACCAAGATGCCAGACTATGACTATGAGCCCATGCTTGAAGCTAGAAAATTTTTGACGTTAAGGTGAATGTCGAAAGTATCTAAACTCCTCTCTGACCGATTTCCTTGTAAAGGAGCCTAACGTAGATTTCGATTTTGATCATTGCTTCACTTCGAGGCAAAAAATCGGGCTCGCTCGAGAGGAGAGTTCGAAGGACACTATCCCTTGGTAACATTCTGTTAGCCAAACTTTTCAGTTCTATCAGACTAACTTTATCATTTCCAGTTATAGATTGATAATTGTTTGGAGATCCTTTGTCAGAGGATTCTGGAGGGCTTGTTGTTCTCATGCTATACTTCCTTCCTAATTTCTTCTGCCTTGGGTACCTTGGTAGAGAGGCTAATTTGAAGTATTTTAGGGATGATGGTATCTGGCCTAAAATTGTTTAGGAGTGCTTGGGCCTGCTCCTCTGGGATATTTTTAACCAAGAGATACCGTTCTTTATAGTTTTTCTTCAACGGATCCCAAATCTTTTTGCTCAAGCGCATTTTGAACTTCATTGAGAATCTTCACACAACCGTTTTCTCATAACTGAAGCAATGTCCAGATCCGGTTCTTCGATCCTCTCTATCCGGATCTTGTTCCTACCTTGCATTATTTTTGAGTACGTTCTAAGAGTTTCTCCTAACTTAGATACTGTAATGTTGAACCTTTCACCAGAATATTCTGTTACACTATCACGGCCTATATGTCTGCCTTTGATCTTCCACGAGCAGACCGAGGGTATCCTGATCTTTCCATCGGACCACTCCTCAATACACCTAGCCAGACTACCTAAAGTATATACAAAATCAGTGTAACCCGGAATCGTTTCTGGAAAAGGTTTAAGGCTGCAACCCAAACAGATACTTACAGAATCATTTGCATGAATTAAAATCTTTGCAGTTCTGAAAAGGTCTATATCAATGGTTTCGAGAATCAAATCCTTGCTCTGTGGAGCAATTTTATTGACAACTTCTGAACCAGCAATAATACTGTAGATGCCATCTTTTCTAAACCACAATCTTATATCGTGGATACATCTGTCTTCCAAAGGAGTTCTTTCTATAAGATCAATGAGTTCTTTCTTTCGTCCTTGCACCCCCATACCATAGGACTTCATGTTACCCCATCCATCATTAGGTTTCTTTACTCCTACTACCCAGTAGAAGGCTAGATGACTTGTGTAATCCTCAAGTAGCTCGCTTTTGAGAAGATATGAGACGCTGTTCCTGAATGTGCCATAATTGACCTCGGGGAAATCTAGGTGAGTGAAAGGCCATCTTTCCCTTTCACAGATGTCTTTGCCTTTGGTTAGGATATGCTGGCAAGTCGGTGTTAGAATATGCCTGCAATTGTGTAGTAGTCTGTCATTGGAGGTTGTCATGATGTTGTCATCTCCCCATTGTCTATCGTGTTCTGTGCCCTCTCGATTCTCTCAACATTTAGCGCTTTCTTTTCATCTTCGTTCAAGTAAGATAAACGTGCAAGTTCGCATAAGACAGCTCTCCTAACAAATGTGCTGACATTTTCGCCTCTTGCTTTGGCAACCTTACGTACAAGTCTAGCATATTTTTTGTCTACTTTTGCGAAGATTACATTTGACATCTCCTAATCGTTAATAACATTGAAAAAGTTCAAATTTCGGCATTTCAGCATATATGCGAAGGAAAAGGGAGTTGGAATCTGGGTGTCAGTCAATGAAATGAAAGATCATGTGAAATCCGAGGTGCAAAAATCGAACCAACTCAAAAATGCGGTGGAATTGATTAAAGGGTGTGGCCCATTAACAGAAAGTGAAGTCGTAAAAGGTCGAAGCAAAGGTATCAGTACAAATGCTGCAAAGTCTGATCTTCAAAGAGCCTATAAAAGACGTCAGTTATCCCGAGTAATTACTGTTGAAAATAATCGGCCGGTATGGCTCTACTTTACACCTGAACAAGAGACATCGCTAAACGAAATAAAAAGAGTAGTTTGGGTTCCATTAAATGAACTGGAGGAATACAAGACAACAATTATACGTGAAGCCTTCAATAAAAACAAGAGAAAATGGGTTACATTAAACATGGTCGCAAAGCGGACAGGTTTTCCTCCAGGTGAGATTGAACGAGAAACATATTATGTTGCAAGAGCGTTGGGTATAGACATTATAAGCACGCAGCAAGCATTGGAACACTTCAAGGACATGACTTTGGGTCTGAGGTGCTTCACCGATGTCCCATTAATTGTATCGTCAGACTTCCCATTTCCTCGTCTAGACTTCCTTGAGCACGCCCTGCAGCACGTTGTGACCGGCTTCCATGAACTTTGTGATAAAGAAAATTTCATGGAGGTTGTGAGCCATTTGGTAAGGAGTCCGTTCGACTTTGAAAAGCTGGATAGCATTTGCGAAGATTGCGGGGTACCGGAGGATAACGATAAGAAAAAAGCTAAGGAATTATTTGAAAGCTACCATAAACATTAGATTGTCACCTTACTTTTTTTCATATCATATGTTTACAATAAGTAGATACAAGTTCTGGCTGCAACTTTATGTAACAAAAATGTATAATCTTTTATATACTGTTGTAACTCTTTCGAAATTGTCGATAATCAAATGCTAGACTACTTTAGGTGATTTCTTGTGGATACAGGAATAGCGTTAGCTTGGAGTGGAGGAAAAGACAGCTGTATGTCTTTGCACCAGCTCAAGAAGAGCTTCGAAATCCGTGGCCTCATAACCACCATCACAGAAGACTACGGTAGGGTCAGCATGCATGGGGTTAGGGTTGAACTCTTGGAAGAGCAGGCCTCCTCCCTGGGCGTCCCTCTCTACAAGGTGCTCATATCAAAGGATTCAACGGATCAGGAGTATGGAGAGAAGATGAGAGACTGTCTGCTTAAGCTTAAGGCCGAAGGTGTCACAAAGATAGCTCACGGTGACATCTTTCTCCAAGATGTGAAGGATTACAGGGAAAAGATGTTAAGGTCTTTGAATATGGAGGGCCTCTTCCCTCTCTGGAAAATGAATACAAAGGAGTTGATATCAAATTTC
>JBEKIG010000005.1:0-134652 GCA_050011875.1 Nitrososphaeria archaeon | reverse complement strand
TCTAATACAACAACCACATGCCCACATTGTGGTAAAGAATTACAGCCTTACATGACGATATGTCCCTACTGCGGCCAAGACCTAAAGGTCACACCTGCAATACAGCAGCCTGCAACTCAACCAGGGTCAGGATGGTCCTACGGCTCAAACAATCCCCAAAGTCCGCGCAAGTCGCATCGCTTGAGGAACATACTGATCGTGGTCGTAGTGGTCGCTGTTTTTGCGTTTCTCTTCTTTCCCTTCCCTAGCGGAACTAGTACTATAACTTCATCTACGAATACAACCTCCTTGATTACCTATTCAACAACTGCCCAATACGGGAATGTTACTGGGTATAAGTATACAGTTTACCTTTTTAACGGTTCAATATCCGTGGATGCGAGCTATTTTGATTATTCCCCGTTCAACGTTACAGCCGGTGCAATGAACGTGACCGTGACCGGTAATTTCACTGCTTCAGGTGGAACAGGAAACGACATCGAGGTTTATATCATGAACAGCGACCAGTACAATAACTGGTATAACGGTACCACAACAAGTTCTTACTACGATAGCGGTCAGATTACTTCAGCAAACATCAGCGTTTTGCTTCCAGCCGGCCAAAGCTACTACCTGATCTTGGACAACAGCTTTTCCTCTATATCTAGCAAAACGGTCAGCGGAGAAATCATCTTGACCTTCTTCACTACGCAACCAATTTCAAATACGACTTCAACTACTACGCAACCAACTTCAACTGCTACTTCAACTACGACTGTTACTGTTACTTCTACTGTTGCTTAATCTGTAACTACGATTAAGACACAAAGTCAAACCCGATTATACCGAAAAAAACGACACTTCTTTTTTAATTTATTAACCATATGAAGCGTTCTTAAGACTTTCTTATCGTCACCCTCGTTTACCGTCTGTTCCCAGTTGAACTATTAAGTTCCTTTAAATTTAAAGGTTAAAGAGTTCTTTAACGGTCTTTAAGATGTTCCTTTAACATGCCCTTAAATTTACTAATGAGCAAGAAAGCTCCGACCTTCAGGTAGGAGATGAATTGCGAAAAGCTTAATTTTACTTGTTTGACATGGATAAATCGAAAATAAATCTGTCGCATGAAGTGGGATCATTCAAAGGTTAAATATCTGGAACCGTTTTATTATTTCGCTATGTCTTCCGATTTTTCAAAACTTGAATACATGCAAGTCAGCAACTATTCTGGGTTACCGGTGCTGGCAATCAGATACGTGAAGGAATACGCGCAATTGCTGACGGAAAAGCAACCGAAGTTGATCTACCGTTGTACAAACGAACGGAGCGACGAATTCGTCTTTATGGATAATGGGTTCTACTATTCCTTTCCAACGTATGGTTACAACACGTTCGCAGACCTCCTCGAGGGGTTAAAGCTAGGATTCAGTGATTGCAATCGGAAATACAAGGTTGAAAATGGCCAATTAAAGGAGATCCACGAAGGTAGCCCCGGGTCTTCCGAGGGCGAGGTTTACTACTCCATTCGAAAGCAAGGATTCGAAAGTTTCACCGAATTCGAGGACGCATTCTCAAAGGGCTTCCCTACACGAGAAATGTACGGGGAGTATCTAAAGCTCAAGAAGATCAAGGATGACTTTGGATTTGCAACTTTCGACGAGGCTCACGTCTTTGATATCTTGAACAGAAAATCCCTCGGCAGGATAAAGTCACTTTATGAAATCCAGATGATTCTGCAGACAGAGAAACCGCGGCAAGAAAACGGAACGCCAAAATGGTATTTAGAGTCGCTTCAACAAGAAGGAGACACACTTGAGCGCGACCAGGGCGCCTTGGAGAAATTCCTGTCCACGAATCAGCAGATTGTCAACCTCGGCGTCTACGACCCTGAGAGGAAGGAGTTCAAGAACTATTCTATCACTAAAGTTATCGTGGATGGAAACAATGTTACTTGGAGTGGAAGAAATAAGTTGGCGGGCGACAGACCAAGAGCTAGGAACATCCTATTAGTTGTTCAACGGCTGCGAGAGTTCGAATTCAGGGACATTTTGGTGCTCTGCGATGCTAACCTGGAGCATGAAGTGGAAGACAAGTCAGTGTATGATGAATTGTACAACTCTAAGTTGATCCGAAGTGTTCCGTCCAAGACCGACGCGAAGGAATTCATCATCAATTACGCCAAGGAGTTCGAGGCCAGAATAGTTACCAATGACAACTTGGGGGACTGGGCACGAGCGGATGAATGGGTTCGCAATCACGCGAAGGACGACCTTATACGCTTCATTATCATCCATGACGAAGTTCAGCTTGCACCTGGGCTTTTTTAATGTAAGTGTTCGTCTAACCTAGTGATCTGTCCTTCAAATTCAGCAATTTTCAGTATTTTGCTGAGGCAGATCGTTAATGATACCAGTTTTTCTATATATACAGGTTCAAAGTGACCAGATATTTTGATTTCAGAATTTGAATATGACCCAGTGAAGAAAAACGATTCGGAGTTCATTTCTAATCTAGTATTATTTTAGGTGGAATAACAATATCACCCACGATTAAATTGTAAAGTGCCCCGCTTCTCAGCTCGACTTTGCTTGCCACTTTTATACACTATTTATTAAATTCACAAGACGATGATATATAATAACTTTTGCTATATTCCAACTACGTTTCATATAGAAATCGCTACTATTTGCTTCATTTCTTTATTCCAACAACCACATACAAACTCGCATGTCTCTCTTTACAATATTAATGGACGTATATCCAGCGTACATACGCAAAAATTTCGAGGGACCTGTTCAAGCTCATTTTTCTTTTATGGAAAAGCATGGGTAAATTTGACTTGTAGGTTTACGAAGTTCACTTTCTATGCTGTTAGAACAATATGGTATATGAGAAGTATGACTATAACGATGACAATTGCGGATAGAACGTAGTATATGCCGGCTACAAGGCGTTTCCGCAAATCCACCATCTTTTGGTGACCCTTTTTATGTATCAGAAGCATTCAACCTTTTTTTGTCTTCTGATGTATTTATTTAACCTTTTCCTGATTAGGTTCTGCAGCAGCGATTTCAACCCCTTGTTCTTCCTTGAACTGCATCCTGTAGAATGAGCTGTATAGACCGTTCAACTTCATCAGTTCAGCATGTGATCCTTTCTCTACAATTTTACCCTGATCTATGACTAAGATCTCATCACACAGTCTTATCGTTGAAAGTCTGTGAGCTATTATGATGGCCATCCTGTTTTCAAGAAGCTTCTTCAATGCGTTCTGCAACATCAGCTCGGTGTATGGATCAATGCTTGAAGTAGCCTCATCCAGGATCAATAGCTTTGGATCCATTAGAAGGGTTCTTGCGAAGCTTATCAGTTGCCTCTGTCCTATCGAGATATTCGATGAACTCTCCTCTATAACATAGTCATATCCTCTTGGCAGTCTCATTATAAATTCGTGTGCCCCCACGGTTTTGGCTGCTTGAATTACATCCGCGTCAGATGCTTCAGGCTTTCCAAACCTTATATTATCTGTTACGCTCATCGAAAAGAGGAAGGAGTCTTGAAGAACTGTGCTCATGTGCCGACGGAGAGAAGCAATCTTTATGTCCTTGACATCATAGCCGTTAACGAGCACTCTCCCTCCAATGGGATCATAGAACCTCTCCAGAAGATTTATTATTGTGCTCTTGCCCGCTCCTGTGGGTCCTACTATAGCCAGTTTCTCTGATCCTTCTAAGTGCAAGTTTATGTCGTGTATGACTGGTTCGTTAATGTCGTACCCGAAGGTGACGTTCTCAAATCTCACATCATTTATGGTCTCAATTTCTATAGCTTTGTCGAGATCCATCACTTCAACTTTTGTATCTACAAGGTCGTAGATTCTTTCTAATGCAGACATGCATGATTGATATTGGTCATATGCTGTAAGAAAGTCTGTGACGGGCGTGAAATAGGAGAATTGGTACTCCAAGAATGCCGCAAGAATTCCTAAATTGATACTTCCATTTATAGCTAAGACCGCACCGTACCCAAGTATCAATACTGTCCCGATTATCCTTAGTGTATTGATTAATGGTTGGTACACTGTTGAGATCAAAACAGTCCGTTTGTACGAGTCAACGGTTTTTTTGTTGACTTCATCGAATCCTTTTGCAGCGTCGTCTTCTTTCACAAGTGCCTTTATAACCTTAATTCCAGAGCAATTCTCCTGTAGTTTGCCTACTAAACCTGCAAGGTTTGTGAGTGTTTGCCTATACTGTTTTCTTGACCATCCTCCAAGAAACCACGCCATAATTACCGCTATTGGAAGAACCGAAACTGCAACTAACGCGAGTTGCCAGCTAAGGAAGAATATTATTACCAACGAGCCTAAAATTGCAGCGACATCTGTAATCATCGTTGTCAATCCCATTCTTATGAATATTCTCACCTGGTTTGAGTCTGTGGTTGGCCTTGACATTATTCTCCCAATCTCGCCTTCCGAGAAATATCTGAGTGATATCTGCTGCAACTTAGCCGTGCATTGATCCCTAAGGTTCATGACGACATTTTCTCCCACGATTCTCATCTGATATGTCTGAACGTACTGGAAAAAGTAGGTTCCCAGGGTTACAATAACAAAAATGGGAATCCACCAGATGAATGCTGAGAGATAAGAAGAACTATGATTCAGGATTGTAGGTGTTATTATGTCATTTATAGCTAGTAAGTGAAGATATGGCGAAGCCAGCCCCGTCAATGCACCTCCAGCAATAGAGACCGTGCCAAAGATCAAGTTCCTTTTGTAAGGTTTCATGTATTGATAGAGTCTAGTGATTAGAACTCTGTCTTGAATTCTCCTCTTCTTCGTCTGCTCCACCCTTGCTGAAAAAGTGTCGTGTCCTTCTGACATCTACTTCGTACTCTCCAATATCTCTTCAGCGGTCTTTTCAAGGAACTGAGTTTCGTATATCCTCTTGTATATCTGCCCCTTAGCCATCAGTTCGCTGTGCGTTCCAAACTCGACGATTTCACCTTCCTCAAGAACCATTATTTTATCGGCATTCTTTATTGTTGAGAGTCTCTGTGCGATTATGAAGCATGTTCTGCCCTTCAAAGCTTCATTGATAGCCTCTTGGATCGACTGTTCAGTCTTGGCGTCTACAAATGATAGTGAATCATCTAGGATCAAGAGCCTAGGATTTGCTACAAGCGCTCTGGCAATTGTGAGCCTCTGTTTCTGGCCACCAGAAAGGGTGACTCCTCTCTCACCTACATACGTGTTGTATCCATCTGGAAGTGTTTCAATAAAGTCATCTATCCTTGCCATCTTTGCTGCAGATACGATTTCTTCCGTTGATGCATTGTCCCTCCCAAATGCGATGTTACTTCCTATCGTGCCTGAAAACAGGAATACATCTTGCGGAACTATACCTATCTGTCTTCTCAAAGATGAAACCTTAAAATTCCTGATATCTACTCCGTCTATCAGTATGCTACCTGAGTTAACATCATAGAATCTCGGTATAAGGTATACCAGAGACGTTTTTCCAGTTCCGGTAGCCCCAAGGATAGCTATTTTTTCGCCGGGATTAGCTTTAAAACTTATGTTCTTCAGGATGGGGTTATCCTCAACATATCCAAACGTCACGTTTTGGAATTCAACTTCGCCTTTGTCTATCGCGATATCTTTTGCATCAGTCTTGTCCGCGACATCTCCAGGCATATCTATTATGTCGAAGACTCTTTCAGCACCTGCTGTAGCGTTGCTCATAGCGCCTACCCACATGCTGAAGTCACGAAGAGGACCTGACACTCTCATAATGTATCTCGCATATAGCAAAATCAAACCTAACGATAATCCCAACGCTAATATCTCGCTAGTCCCATAGAAGTAGACAAGCACGATGCCGAGTGTGAGGATAGCTGTTGCAGAAGGCATGTATATTGCTTGAATTTTGCCTGCCCTGATCGCTATGTTGGTGAACTTTTGAACAATAGCTCTATCGCCTTCCTCCATTTCATCTTCTCTTTGAAAGATTCTGACGTTCTTCATTCCTATGATGTTCTGTTGCACGTAAGTGCCGATTTTGCCTAAAATCAGCTGCATCTTCCTGAAGAGCGGCATCGTCAGTAAGAAGTTCTTGGTTTGAGTATAGAACATGAAGGGTACAGGTATTATCGCCAATAAGCCCATCACTGGATTTAACGTGAAACATACCCAATATATGAAAATGAATGTAAAAATAAGGTTAGTTATAACGCTCAGCCATGTTCTGAGAAACATGTCAACAAATTGCATGTCTTGTGTTGATCTTGAAGTGAGATCCCCCACTGAATTGGAGTCAAAAAATGAGAATGATTTTCCTTGAAGTGACCTGTAATAGTCACTTCTCATATCCCCCATCACCGACTGTGCGACGGTGCCGTTGAAGTACACTATTAACCAGTTGACTATTCCGAAGCCTATCACTGCGATTAGGATGTCCAGCAACAAACCCGCAAGTATCGTAATGTTGCTGGTTACTGGAGGGTTTGTGCCGATGACAAAATCTACGATTTGCGAAGTGTACAGAGGCTCTAGAAGAAATAAGTATGACCTTAAGACGGCTAAAGCGGTTATGAAAACTAAGATGTGCGTGTAAGGCTTATGGTATTTGAGGATCCTCCGAAAAGCCTTTATTTGTGTAGATAGAGCTTTTGGATTCTCCTCAATAGAATCGATGTATCCAAGGATCGGTTTGGCTACTGCCACAAAAAAGCACTTGTAACTACAAACTACTTTTATGATTAGATATAATCTTTTCCACAGGCTGACCTTCATTTGAATAAATGTGTAAAATGCTATATATCTACAAGAATTCGACAAAACGGCAAGACTTAGGAAATCGCTAATAACCTTCTGTCAAAAAGACTTAAATATGCAACATTTAAGAATTCTTACAAGGACATGTCAACAGAACATACCCAAATTGTACATACGGAGCTAATAGATGTTCTCAAAAACATTTTAGCTCAGGAAGAAAATTCCATAAGACTAGTACTTCAAAAGAACACTGGTGAAAGGTTCCTCTACCCACCAAGTTCTGTCCGGTCTGCTTCTCATACGAAATTATCCCAACCGAGCACTGTACAAACTGCGGTTCGACGAACATCTCTAGAGGGAGGATCATAGAACACTTTGCCTGCGGATACAAGAACCTGGAAAGCCTCTTCTTGACAAATGGCGGACTTGAATGTCCAAGATGCCATAGTTCACTATTAGTTGAAAACGAAGATCACTCTAGAGGAAAATTGATGTACAGGTGCCATGCCTGTGGAAACCTGTATGATGAACCAGTGATAGACTACCATTGCCAGAAATGTGGGGAATACTTCCCAATAAAAGAACTGGGGGAAACCGTGGTGTTCCAGTATGAAATTACTGACCATAAGATGGAGTTGATAAAGAGTTCTCTTAAGGCACTTGAATCACTTGGAAGAAGTCTTCAAGAAAACAACTATTCTGTAAAGCGCAGTACAGGGGTTACAGGGACATCAGGAATAACGTATGATGTAGATCTGTACGCGACTAATTCTGACAAAGGAAACAATATTCTGGCAGAAACATACCTCCTGGAGGATAAGTTAACAGTTAACGAAATACTAAGGCTGCAGGCCCTAGGATATGACTTGAACGCAAACAAGATCGTCATCATCACACACGTTTCATTCGATCAAAAAGCGGAATCCTTGGCAGACTACTATAACTTACAGAGAGTCTTGCCAGAGAAGACAGGAGAAATCACAAAAGAGCAAGTAACAAAACTACTCTAGTGCAAAGCATACATGGCTTTTGAATTTATTGTTTTTTTCTTATATTCTTTAATCTACCATTCTGTTTTCTTTTGGTAATAGGTGCAAACTGACAATCCTAATTGGCATCTACATCTTTACAGATTTTTATCTTAAATTATGAAGTGTCAAAGTGGGAAAATCTGCAAGAACATAATGCTAGAATTCATGATTCCCAGCTTGAACACTTCACGTAAAAATTCGAGAAACAAGAATGCTCTGCTCCCTTCTGAATTTGCCCGCATCCACCTAATATTACAAGCCACATCCTTCAAGATGGGGTAGTTGACGATAAATGCTACGATAATAGGAATGTTCCAACGTAATGGACTCCTGACGATGTTTGAACACTAATTTCAACCGTCTGTCCAGACGAGAAAGCTCTTACTCCATTGTTATCAGGAAACATAACTAAGATCTCACACTTTTGGCCGGGGTTGATTGAAATTGAGCTAAAAGAGCTTCCATTGACCGTAGCGGCGCTCCAAAAACTATTTAGAGGTTCACCGTTTACAAATATGTCCTGTATGACGATTTCTGAAGGGCCTGCGTTCTCCATGTTGATTGTAAAAATGTAATCACCTGAATTCCTTGTTGCATAATAATTAATTATATCCATTTTTTCGAAGCGTGTAAAAGACCCAACTAATCCAGATGCCCAAAAAGCGACTGCTATCGCAATAGCGACCGCGACAGCGATCAGTATAACCGTTGCAATTACCGGACTAATACCTTTTTTCTTCATCTTCTATTTCCTAGAAAGCCTTGCCTTCAATGTCTCGTATGAGCTGCTTCCACGTTCTGTTAGATTAAAGAATGTTGAGAACTTGTCACCTTCCTTCTTCTCAACAATCTGAACATGCCCGAATCCTTTGAGTATGTTCAGGTATCTCCATAGAGTGACATCGTCCATACCCGTGTCTTTTGCGAGGGTTTCCAAAGATGCGGTTCCACCAAGAGCTACGAGAATATCGTATATCTTTATCAGCGATTCTTCTATGAATCTGACCGGTGTCTCTACTTCTGCCGGTGCTTCAGGAACCACGGTTGATGAATCCGGTAATGCAGGTGCCACTGCGAAGATCGGCTGTAGCACTTCCTCCTTTATCGTAGCTTCTTCTTCAATCTTGCTTATCAACGTGTCAGGGTTAGCATAATATTGGTAGACGATACGGGCAACATCCTTGACATTGTGTATGCCCTTGTCTGTCATCCACCTTATTACTATCTTCCTGCGTTCGAGTTCGTTGATGACCCACCTTCGGCTTTTACCAATTCTTTCCGCGAGACGCATGAGTATAACGCTGTCCTTCGCTCTCGAAAGGAATACGTCATCTTGAGGGATCCAACTGAAAATGTTAGAATACTTCTCGAAGTCTTCAACCTCCCAAACCATGCGTGCCCTCCTGCCTATGCTCATTTCCATCCTCGGGGCAGGCAAGGCCACACGCTCGATTAGAATGACAAGGTTGATCAGAGGAATATACGTTTCAGAAACGTTCATCGGCGGACTTACAAGTCTCCTTATGGCATATTCTATGTTCTCCGCGTGAAGCGTGGATAGACCACCGTGTCCAGTAGCCATAGCTTGGAACATGACGTAAGCTTCCTCCCCCCTAACTTCGCCTACGATAAGATAGTCAGGCCTATATCTTAATGACGTCTTAACTAGATCCATAAGGTTGATCTGTCCGATCTTCGCGCCAGTAAGTCCATAGCTTTCTCTGCTGACGAACTGCACCCAGTTCTCATGAGGAAGGTTGAGCTCAGCGGTTTCTTCGACGGTCACCAGCTTCATTCCTGGTTTAATCAAAGACGCCAGGGCGTTTAGTACTGTGGTTTTACCACTGCCGGTGCCTCCGATAACCATTATCGTAGCCCTGTTTTCGATGAGCATCCACAAATAAGCGGCCATCTCATCATTTATTGTGCCCATCTGTACAAGGTCAACGATGCTGAACGGTTCTTCCCTGAACTTTCTAATCGTAAAAGTTGATCCTTTCGGTGAAACCTCGTCCCTGAAACTGGCGGCAAGCCTGTGTTTTCCAAAGAGCATGGCGTCAACGATTGGAAACGCTGAACTCACATGTTTACCAGACTTGTGAGCTAACTTAACAATATAATCATCTAAATCCTCCTTGTTCAAGAACCTTATGTTTGTAGGTATGCTCTCAAATTTCCTGTGCCACACAAAAATCGGGACGTTCACACCATCACAGCTGAGGTCTTCTATTCTATAGTCCAACATGATACTGTTTAAGGGCCCAAAACCTAAGAGATCCCTCTCAAGAAAGTAGTTTATCCTATTCCATCCTTCGGCCTTAATCGCCTTGAACGCCATGCGATATTTTTGGCCTAGTCTTTTCGCTTCACCTAGAAGTTCCTTGCGGACGTCTTCTTCCTTTCCAATTTCAGCTGGATTAAGCTCCTTCGCGATTATATCAAAAATTTTGATATAGGCTGCCTTTTCTTCGACTTTTAGTTTAACTTCATCTACATAATAATTTATGTTAGATCCTTCTGGAAGTCTACCGACGACGACACGCGAAAATTTTTCCTTAACCCAATATTCATCTAATATATTTAGATCTTCAGGAATCGGGTCTGTTTGAGCCTCCTCAACAGCCAATGGAACAGCCTTAGCTTTGACTCTTTTATTAGACAATGAAGGAAGTTTTAAGAATGACATAAGCTAAAGGAATAGCTTTATTGCCTGCTCTTCGTTTATTTCGCCCGTATTCTCTGGAACAACCATCTTAATATTGTAGTAGTTTGCTAGAAACTCTGCCTTCTGATCGAAGGTGGAATATGTGACCATGATTATCTTCTTTGAGTTTAGATCGTATCCCAACGCCTGTAATCGTAATATTTCATCCACAGTTATATTGCTTTCTAACAGATACGTTGCTGCGAGGATGTTATCCTGTTTTTCCGAATTTGTCGCATAAAGGTCAACATCAAATGCAATCCCTGACGTTCCAGTTACCTGAGCAGCGCGTTTTACCAGATAGTTTTTCTCTTTAAGTGTTTTTTCAAGGTTTTCGAGTGTTTTAAGAGAGTTCTTTATCATTTCCATCTTGTGGTTAACAACTTCGTATTGGTATACTACGGTTTCTCCTAGCTCCTCTATTGGGAAATATTCTCCGCACTTTTGGCAATGGTAGTCGATTACCGGTGATTCATATAGGTTGCCACATGCGTGGCACTTATACATCAGCTTTCCTCTCAGGTAGTCTTTGCCTTCGGCATGTATCCGCAGGCAAAGTGTTCTATGATCCTCCCTCTAGAGATGTTCGTCGAACCGCAGTTTGTACAGTGCTCGGTTGGGATAATTTCGTATGAGAAGCAGACCGGACAGAACTTCAGGATTTCAAACTGCTTCTTTGCTAGAAATTGTTTTGAGACAATGAAATCTAAAATATCAAGAATTTTATCAATCTTCATGTAAAGCATTTTGTCTAGTGGCGGGTAAAGGAACTTTTCCCCTGTGTTTTTTTGTATTATAAGCCTGATTACGTTATCTTCTTGTGTAAAAATACTTTTAAGCACTTCTATTAATTCAGAATGCACTATTTTTGTATGTTCTAATGACATCTTATCACTATATAGTTAAGATGGCTTTATATTATAGATATTTAAATTTTACTAAACATTTTCACAAATCTCTTCCCTTATTATTGTGAAAATATCTTTGCAGTAAATTAATAGAATATCATAATTTATAAACATTATAAATTTTTTAATGAAAAATTTATATAATAAAAAGTTTTAATACATCTATTTTATAGAAAATATTTATTAAAGGAAAAAAATTTATCCCTGTCCTTTCATTAATAGAGCCAGATAAACATGACTCGAGAAGATAAGATAAAGTTGGCCTTGGTCTTGATTGCTATTTCATCATATGCTGTAGGATTTACTCCTCTAGGACATGAAATAGTGAAACTTGTTCCGCTAGGACAGAAAATCGGTGGATCAGAAGTATTGTAGACCTCCCCCCTTTTTTCTATTGTTATATTTTATCATCTTTTGATTCAATATTTATTGATGTCATTTTCCGACATAGTCTGTTATGTGAGCTTTTGATGTAGCTTGGATTCTCGCTCGAAACATTTCCATTAGGCCGTCTATGTCAGCAGACCATCCGACGTCATCGCTAAATGATTCAAATGGCAACGTATAAGATCCAGCGCTGTAGAAGTCGATGTTGTATAGGTTGTATTTTTCCTTGTATATGTTTAGTTTGTTGGATAAGTAGACGAGCGAGTCATGGTAAAAGGCTATCGGTATTGATATCTGTGTAATAAGCTTCATTCGGTCAACAGAAAGCGCGATCATCCAAGTGAAAGGTAGAGTTTCAATCACTTTATGGATGTATGGGACATCTGATACTGTCAGATCTGAGAATTCAAGAAAACATGATAGTATGTACTTGTTTGTGAGATGATACCTATCTCCTTGCCATCTTACAACATAACCGTCAATGATATTGGTGTTTAAAAGATGTGACTTATAGTGGTATCTGACCTGCTTTTCCGCCACATTTATCTTCTTTGAAATTGAAGCCAGAGATTGTAAAGCGTTAATCTGGAGCTCCTTAAGTATTAAAAGATCTATCTTATCTATGGGAGCCCTTGAGTAGTCCACTATTATCGGCTTCGAATCCCTCTTTAAATCCGCGTCGATGACGTTCCACGGCACATTCCACGTCTTCGTTGAGAAGTCGTAGAACTCCGGCCTGAGAGAGAGGTGTTTAAGGTACTGTAGGTCGATCATCCTGTACTCCTTCAAAATGTCCAATCTTACAAGTTCGTCTAAAAGCTCTCTATATTTAGTTATAGCAGAGTACGGTAAGGTTGAAATGGAAATATAGTAACCATAAGGTATGACCTTGGCGAAATAGGTCAGATACCCCCTCTTTGAGAGCAGGTCAAGAATATCTGGAGCTTGCTTAAGGTTCTGTATTGAGAAGTCCAAAAGTATCCAGGACCGTATTAGTCCAAGTTTAAGATAGTTTATGCTCACATGGTATCTTATCCCCACGTCCTTTAACTGATTCTTTATCCTATACCTCACGGTTTCTGTCGGAAGGTTTGTTTCCCTCGCAATTTCTGAGACATTCTTTGGACCAAACTTTTTTATGGACTCCACTATAAGCTTCATTTCCTCATCGTAAGATAGGATCCTTCGGGACCCCACATTGTCCTTTTGCAATCTTCCATCCTGACGGGTATTGGTCTTTTACACAAGCTTATTAAAAAACTTTTATTAGAAAAACCAATATTTTCTCCATTAACAACATGCGACAACGGTCTAAAGTCCATAATTTGTTAACATAAAGCCAGTTAAACTGTACCCGAGTAACTTATATTATTATCGGCTTTCATCCTTAGCCAAAAGCTCTAGGGACTTCCCGCCGAATAAGTTAAATAGGCGAATCTTAGACGCATTAAGACGTAATTGAGAAAAATACTGTTCATTCCCGGCCCTTCAGAGGCCGACCCGGACATCTTAGCTGAACTTTCTAAACCCGTTATGGCGCATTACGGTCAAGAGTGGGGTGAACTATATAACAGTGCATGTGAAGATGCTAAGAAGATTTTTGGTACAAAATCTTTTGTTACGATCGTCCCCGTTCCAGGCACCCTTGCCGTGGAGATGTCTATACCAAACGTTTTGGAAGGCGATAACGATAAGGTCATCAATATAACAAATGGCTTTTTTGGTGACTGTCAAGGAAATATGCTGAGAGACTGTGGCGCCAACGTTATTGAAGTGAGAAGCAGGCATGGTGCAAAAATTGACCTGGAGAAGATTAAGGAAATACTCGATACACAGCCAGATGTTAAAGCGGTTTACGCGCTACAAAACGATACGGGCTCAGGGATACTAAATAATATCAGGGACATTGGAAAGGTTGTCAAGAAATATGATAAACTGTTTCTTGTCGACGCAGTCTCGTCTTTTGGTGGAATCGAAATCGATTTCGATGGCTGGGATGTCGACTACGCGGTAGGTTATGCAAGCAAATGCCTTTCAAGTGTAAACGGTGTTTGCCCGATTGCGATAAGCGAAAGATTTATTGAGTTTGCTAAAAAAAGGAAGAACCCCATTAGATCCTATTTCTTCAGTATTCCAACCTACATTAGTGAAGTCGAAGATTGGAGTAGTTTGGGACACCCTCATCCCACTTCGGTTCCGACATCCGTTATACGGGCCTTTTTTTTGGCAGAGCAGAAGGCACTTAAAGAAGGCCTTAGAAAGCGGTATGAGAGACATTTTAGGGTAGGAAAAGCCTATCGGGCGGCGGTTAGGGCTTTGGGTCTTGATGTTTTACCAGAGGAAGAAGGTGCATCACCAGTGCTGACGGCAGTTAAGGTTCCTGATGGCATGGATAAGAAGATAATATCGCTTCTGATAGATAGATTCGGTCTTATGATAAGCTCAGGCTATGGTGAAGTTGAGGGAAAGATTATTCGCATCGGACACATGGGTGAAACCGCTAGCCCACAATTCCTTATACAACTTGTTCCAGCCTTAGAGCTGATATTAAAGGAGTTGAAGATAACTGAAAAAGTTGGGTTAGGTACTGAGGCAGCTTACAAGGTATTGCAAAGTTAATACGATCGAGACATTACAAAATTTAAATAAGATAATGTAAGTGTAACTATAATGCAGAAGAAGAAGATGGTTCTTTTTATATGTGTTGGTAACTCTGGAAGAAGTCAAATGGCCGAAGGTTTCTTCAACTCTATGTCTCCTGAAAGCTATTATGCTGTAAGTGCTGGTACAAAACCAGCTAGGGAAGTAAATTCACTAGTTGTAGAGGTGATGAGAGAAAGGGGAATAGACATTTCCGGCAACAAACCGAAGGCTTTGGAGAGTTGGATGTACACGGACGCAGAAAAAATAATTTTGATGGGTTGTGATGAAGATGCATGCCCAGCTCCAGTTAGGGGGAAGGTGGAAAAATGGCAGGTCGATGACGTAAGAGGTAAACCAATTGAAGATATCAGAAGAGTCAGGGATAACGTTGAAGGCAAAGTCAAAATTTTATTAAATCAACTTAAAGCTTTGAGATAAAATATGGGCAGCTGTCAAAAGATATTCAAGAAATTAGGACTAAACTTTCGCGTACATCATCAACGCTGCAATGGGTGTCTATTGTATCCCGTCAAAATTGACGGTTTTTAACGGCTTGTTGTTTCTTTGGCTAACCGCCACATGACGAAACCGATGGCGCTAACTATGAAGGATAAAATTGTGAAAGTATCCGTTCTCATCCATGGGAAAAGATGAGACACGGGCATAGGCAGCCACTCTGGATGAGTAAACGCCACGAATACCCCATAAAACCAACCGATAAAACCGTACAGAAATAAGACCTCTCCGATGACCCTGAAAATAGTAAGGCGATCGGTATAAACTTTCATGTTTTTAATTGGTTTCAGCTAAGATATAAATTTTTTATGCATAATAAATAACGATTTTTCGGGAGCCTTTTTCTTTCCAACTTAATTTTGCACAATTCAGAATGTTTGTCCTTGGTGCACCAGAATTTATTGCAATGTCCTTGATCTTGCGTTGGCCGAGCCTTGAACAAGGTGACATAGACCCTCCCTTGATACGTATTCGCTGAGGCCGAACTCCTTTTCTCTAAGGCTGTGTTTTCGTCGCCTATGCCGATCATTGTCACCGTCATACCTGTCACCTTGGATACAATGTTATGGGTGACATAGGAGAGTAATAGTTGATCATATCGACTTAAGGTTGAGGGGTAAAAATGTCAAAGTTTGGAGAAAAGTGGGTTAAAGAACAGAAGCCTTCTATGGGTGAAAGGGTTAAGGAAGCTATTAGGCCTCCTGGCCCGCTGAAGCCCAAGCTTGAGGATGCTGCTCGTGCGATACAGGCTCAGGTTGCGAAGTTGGAGGCTACTTCCACGAGGCAGAGGGAGAAGGATGCTGTAATATTCAACAAGGTCATCACCGCCATTCAGAAGCATGATACACAGCGTGCTAGCGTCTACGCGAACGAGCTTGCAGAAACAAGAAAAATGAATATGACCTTTAACTCGTCAAAGGTCGCCCTAGAACAGATTGCACTAAGACTAAATACTGTAACAGAGCTTGGAGACGTTGTAGTAACGTTGGCTCCAGCAATGTCTGTCCTAAGAAGTGTGAAGAGCGGAATAATAAGCGTAATGCCTGAAGCTGAAAAAGAGATTAATGAGATCAGTGGCATGCTCAGTAGTATTCTAGTGGACGCTGGAACCGCAAGTGGTGCAACGCTCAACTTTGAGGTAGCAAACGAAGACGCTGAAAGAATACTCGCAGAAGCATCGTCAGTAGCAGAGCAGAGAATGAAAGAAAAGTTTCCAGAACTTCCAACAGGAGTGCCGTCGGAAGAAGCAACCCAAACCTTTACCTAAATTCAAAAGAGAAGACGGCTTGCTCGAACAAAAGGGTTCGGGAAAAGTCTTCTCATCCCGTTTTTGTTTTAGGCTACATTATACGAATATTGCTGCAGGTTGGCAAGACAGGCCTAAGCGTAGATAACCTCCCACCATAGATTCATGCAACAAACTAATAATAATATTATTTTATGAATGAGGGGAAATTAAAAAGAGAAGGCTCAAAAGGTTATTGGAAGAAACGTTGTAATCACATTTTTAACATTCTGTCCACGTGATTTTGAAAAAAGTTCATTCAGTGTTTGATTAAAAAAATTAGGCATGCCTAAATGTTTATTAGGGTCCATAAGTTAGGCATACCTAATAAGGTGATGTGGGATGACACCGAAAAGCACTGCAGATTACCTCAAAGTTATAGGCGCACTGTCTAAAAACGGGGATTTAGTAGGTACCACCGAAATATCGCATAAACTAGACGTAGCTCCAGCGAGCGTAACCGAAATGCTCAAGAAACTCGCCGAAGACGGCTACGTAAATTATTCACCATACCAAGGAAGCACACTCACGGAGAAAGGCCTCCAAGAAGCCCAAAAAATAATGAGAAAGCACAGATTGCTCGAAACATTTCTGTTTAACAAATTAAAAATTGGAAAAGACAAAGTCCACGAAGAAGCATGCGAAATGGAACACGCCCTCTCTGACGAAGCAGAAGAATCCCTGTGTCGCTTCCTAAACCACCCAGACAAATGCCCAGACGACGGCAAAATCATCCCCGCATGCAACCTACCTTTCGCCACCTGCGAAGAATGCATACAAATGCACAATAAAGGCTTGGAACAAGTAGGACAACGCGAGGCGAATTTGGTTTCAATATGCACGCTCAAAGTAGGTGCATGTGGAAAGGTCTCATTCATAAGGGGAGAACACAGAGTCCTACAAAGACTTTTGGATATTGGACTAACGCCTGGAACTTCCATAAAAGTAGAAAAAATTGCACCTTTAAAAGGTCCGGTTGAAGTGTGCGTGAGAGGCTCCAAAGTTGCACTCGGACAAGATATTGCTGCAAATGTCTTTGTAGATTGCACACAGAAAACTTAGTAGGGCGGATGATAGTTATGTCAGGTCATTCTAGTTCAACTTCAAGTTCGAAAAAAACTCAAAAGAACATAACCATCGCATTAGCTGGCAACGCTAACGTTGGAAAAAGCGTGCTGTTTAACCAGCTTACAGGTTCAAGCCAAATAATCGGCAACTGGCCAGGAAAAACCGTCGAAAAAGCTGAGGGCACGCTTAACTTTGAAGGACAACAAATAACCATAATCGACCTGCCAGGCATCTATTCATTTTCCACTTTCGGCATGGAGGAAATCGTCTCAAGAGAATACATAGCCACAGAAAATCCGGACGTCGTCATAAACGTTGTAGATGCTGCTGTTCTTGAACGCAATTTGTTTTTCACGTTGCAACTTATCGAAATGGGAGCCCCGTTGGTAATCTGCCTAAACCAAGTTGACATCGCTAAGAACAAAGGAATAGTAATTGACACAAAAAAGTTGGGGCAAGCTTTGGGAGTGCCTGTTGTTCCCACAGTGGCTATTAGAGGCGAAGGAATGTACGAACTGACAAAAACGGCTTTAAGCGTTGCACGGAACGCCAGCAGCAATGGAAAAACGCACGTTAGATATGGGGCTGAAATAGAAGAACGAATAGCCAAGCTTGACCAAGCGATTCAGACAGGAAATCTTAGGTTAACGTATCCGTCTAGATGGGTTGCCATAAAACTTTTGGAAAATGACCCTGAAATCAAGAAATTAGTCGCTTCTAAATCCGAAGATGTCATCAAAATGTCTGAGGCTCTGGCGGCAGAGATCTCTTCTATACATAAGGAGCCATGCTTTGCTGTTATCGCTTCTGAGAGATATTTTCTTGCCAATAAAATTGCAGGCGAGTCGCAGCGACAGAGTGAAATTAGAACGACGTTTTCAGATAAGCTGGATTGGATAGCCACGCACAGGGTATATGGCTATTTAATGTCCGCTGCGGTAGTGGGTGGTTTGCTTCTTTGGACGTTTTTCGTGGGCAATTTTCTTTCTAAATTAATTTCAACTTATGTGACAAGTCGTGTTCAACCTTTAGACCCTAAAGTGAGTGGGTCAATCTTGGCCATCGTCTGGAATGGTATCTGGGGAGGAGTAGATGCTGGAATAACATTAATCGTACCGTTTGTCATCCCCTTCTACCTCTTATTAGCGATGATTGAAGATTCAGGTCTGCTGACGAGGGTTGCGTTTATGATGGACAGTGCCATGCATAAAATAGGGTTGCATGGAAAGGCGCTCATTCCAATTATCTTAGGCTATGGCTGTGGCGTACCCGCGATTGCATCCTGCAAAATCATGGAAACAAGACGAGAGCGACTTTTAGCATCGTTTGCCATCACCTTTGCGCCATGCGCGGCAAGGACAATCGTGATTTTTGGAATGGTCGGCTTATTCCTTGGCGTGCAGTGGGCGCTTGCATTGTATGTGGTTGATGTGGCGATAATCTTTGTTATGGGCAGAATTGCGATGAAGGCGGTTCCGGGAAAATCTACAGGTCTGATAATGGAGATGCACAGCTTTAAGGTTCCATCGTTTTCCGTGGTTCGCAAGCAGACTTGGATAAGAACCAAGTCGATATTCTACTTTGTTTTTCCCATTTATATGCTTGGCAGCGCGTTGGTCCAAGTTCTGTTTGCTCTGAACCTTCTAGCGCCTATTGGAAATGTCATGTCTCCGTTAACGGTGACGGTGCTCGGGTTGCCCGTTATCACCGGCATATTGCTCATATTCGGAGTGGTTAGAAAGGAGCTTGTGCTTCTTGGGGCGGTTGCAATCTTTGGAACAGCAAATCTTGCCTTGTTCATGACACCTGTTCAGCTTACAACCCTGGCCTTGGTGTCGCTGATCTACTTCCCATGCATATCTGTTTTCACAATCTTAGCAAAGGAGTTCGGCTGGAAAGCTGCTACGACGATTTCGGTGGCCAACATAATCTCGGCAATACTGATCGGAGGCTTAGCGTTTAGACTTCTTACTCTTTTCCTCTGATTGGAGAAACCGTTATGAAAATGTTTGGCCCCCCATCACATTATTTTCTGTAGAAAACGTAAACACCCAGAATCATCAGCAATCCAAACCCACATTTTGAATAGCAACAATTACAGCATTAGTCATATAGAACATTCAGTTTAAATAACGCGTTGGGACGGATTCGATGTTACGTACTGAAGAGAGTTTTTCTTTCAAGTTTACTAAAAACGCTTTAAAACATCTAAAAGAAACTTAATTTAATTGCATTTTTAACGTCTGTAGGCAATACGAATATGCAGCAGCTTCGGAGCAATAACACATCCTGGTATCTTTCCTTAATACCCCTGAACATGGCTATCGGCGCCATCACCGTTATTTCAACCCTACTCATTCTGTCACTTGGCGGAACTGTCACAGAAGTTGGGCTGATGATTTCTTCAGGAGTCGTAGCCACCATAATATTCTCCACTTTATGGGGGGAGCTTTCTGACAGAACGGGGTTGCGGAAGAGGTACCTTCTTCTGGTCTTCATTTTACTTGCGCCAACATTTTTCTTATTGAGTACAGCTAGCTCTGTACCTCAAGTTGTGCTCTATTACACGCTTTTATCCGTATTTACAAGTGGAGTTGCGTCAATTGCCGTGATGTACACTGTTGGGACATGTATCGGGAAGAACTGGCAGAAGGAGGTCGCCACGTACAATTCTATCTCAAGTCTCGGTACCATACTTGGATTCGCTATGAATTCACTGCTTGCACTGTTCTTACAGTTAAAGTGGCTCTTTATAATCTCTGCAGCCCTATGTCTCATTTCAGCCGCAATGCTTTGGAAGATAGGTCGGGAATCTTATATGACGTTAGAGAGACACGCCTTCCATATCAGAAGCTTAAGGGACGCGGAGCGGCTCTTCTCTCCTATCTTGCACCGTTTAGATCTAAGACATCTCCGTATACCTACGAGCCTAAAAAAGTTTAAACCTCTACAACTATTATTCTTAGCCTGCTTCATACAGTGGACGGGCGTAAACTTTTATGGAGTCGGTCTAACCCCTCTGATGGGAGACCTTGGATTATCCAATAGTGCAATTTTAGCGATCAACACGTCTATATATGCAGTTTGGACTCTATCGTTCGCCAAGATCGCACCATCTCTAAAGCAAGACAAAAAGAAGCTTATGAACAAAGCTATCTATGGGCGTGCTTTGTTGATAGTAGGCTGGGGAATACTTTCCTTATTCGTTACACGTTCTTTCCCATATGCCTTAATTTTCTTTTTACCTCTAATTCTCACCTCAACCTTCAACCTTCTATATACTATACTATGGCTTCCCATCGTAACGTTCACTGTATCATCAGCTCCAGAGCATAGTAAGGGATCATCACAGGGAGAACTTCTTTCAGTGCTAGCATTGTCGAATGCTTTCGGATCGGCGTTAGGAGGCCTCGTTATGGGTTCTATGGGCTATGCGATAGGATTTTTTACCGCTGCGATTATATCTGTTCTAGCGGTCCCCATAATATCACGCATAGAAATGAACTAGTAATAACATCTTTCATCATAAATTCTTGAAATTTTCTTGCAAAGCGAATATTTAGACTTCATTGCTCTGCAAGGACCAACAGGCTTTTGATTTGTATCCCTTCCCCTTCCCTTATTAGCCTCGCTATGTCTTGAAGATGCTTTATGATTTCCTCATTTTTAATGTCCCTTATTAAGCCGTTGGATTCTGCCAAGTTCACATGGAGCTGAAGGTTCATCTCGTAGTGAGTTTCCCCCTTAAAGTTGAAACTCCCTATAAGACCAAGTTTGATCATTGACTTAAGGTTACCAAGCACTGTGGAGCGACTTACGTTTGGTTGTTTAGCTTTGACGGCTCTGTAGATCTCATTGAATGAGGGATGTCTATAGCCTAATTCCCTGATTACTTTGGCCAATTCCAACCTTTGTGGGGTAAGCCTCATACCATGCTCCTGTAACTTTTTCTCCATGGTATATAATTCAGCGAGAACGTATAAAAGACTATCTAGAAGTAAGTCTTAAATAGAACTTAGTTCTATCATCCTTCAAAGTGAAAATTAATGAGTAAAGATACCATAAAAGTAAAACACCTAACAACTAATCAAGGAGTTCCAGTTTCAGATAACCAAAATTCGCTGACCGTCGGTGAGCGAGGGCCTGTCTTACTGCAGGACGTACATCTCATCGAGAAGCTCGCGAACTTTGACCGTGAGCGCATCCCGGAGCGCGTAGTACACGCCAAGGGTGCTGGCGCCCATGGATACTTCCAAGTATACAAGAGTATGGCAACGTACACCTGCGCAAAATTTCTTCAAGACCCGAAGAAAAAGACGCCTGTCTTCGTTCGTTTCTCCACCGTAGTTGGCGCACGTGGATCCGCAGATACAGCACGCGATCCAAGAGGTTTTGCCGTAAAGTTTTACACTGAAGATGGGAACTACGATCTCGTAGGAAACAACCTGCCCGTCTTCTTCATCCGAGACGCCATCAAGTTTCCTGATATGGTACATTCCTTCAAACCAGCACCTGATACGAACATACCAACAAGCTCTTCCGCGAACAGTCGTTTTTGGGATTTCATATCCTTGACCCCAGAATCAACGCACATGATCACATGGCTGTTTTCCGACCGGGGAACAGTCAAGAGCTATAGGACGATGGAAGGATTCGGCGTTAATACGTATAAGTGGGTTAACGCGGAAGGCAAGGCAGTTTACGTCAAGTATCACTGGAAACCTTCGGCAGGAGTAAAGACGATCGACCGTCATGAAGCCACCCGTCTTGCAGGGGAGGACCCTGACATTGCCACCAGAGATCTGCATGATACCATCGCAGCGGGTAATACGGTCGAGTTTGAAATGAATGTACAGATAATGGAAATCGCCGATGAGCTGAAGCAGGACTTTGATCCCTTGGATGCCACTAAGACTTGGCCCGAGGACAAATTTCCACTGATGCCCGTGGGCAAGATGGTACTGGATCGCAACCCGGAAAACTTCTTTGCCGAAGTGGAGCAGGCTGCTTTCTGCCCGGCATCAATCGTGCCTGGAATAGAACTCTCAGCCGACAAGCTTTTGCAGGGGAGGGTCTTCTCGTATGCAGATACTCAGAGGCACCGATTAGGAGCCAATTACCTGCAGCTTCCAGTCAATCGGCCGGTAGTGCCAGTCAACAACAATCAGCGTGATGGTTCCATGCAATACGCGCCTTATGGTGGTGGGACGGTCAACTATGAACCTAACACTCTAGCAGAGGGAATGCCAAGTGAGGCGCCAGCCATCCCGACCGGTTACCCCCATGTTGCAGGAGATATAACGCGTAGGAAGATCAGTGTAACCAATGATTACAAGCAGGCAGGTGAACGCTACCGCTCACTTGGCAAGCTGGACCAAGACCACCTCGTTGACAACATCGTTGACTCGCTGGGAAAAGCAAATACTTCGATCCAAAAGCGTATGGTTAAAAATCTAGCCGCAGCCGACCCACAGCTCGGCAATCGTGTAGCCAAAGGCCTGAAACTCTAACTGCTAGCCAATCTACGGCGAAAGCTTGGCAATATTAATAAGCGTTAAATAATGACCGGATAAAAACAATGGTGCTTGAGTTAAGATTTTAGATGCCAATGGAAGGGATAATGCTCGAATCTGTGAAGAAATCTTTTGGCGATAAGGTTGCAGTAAGAGACCTGACACTCTCCGTGGCACCTGGGGAAATACGTGGTCTTCTAGGTCCAAATGGATCAGGGAAGAGCACAACCATGAAGATGGTGATGGGCATAGTCAGGCCCGACAGCGGTAAGATAAGCCTTTGTGGCGTAGATGTGCTGCGGGAACCCATCGAGGCTAAGAAGCTTGTGGGCTACGTTCCAGAATTCCCCTATCTCTACGAATACCTAACGGCTTCGGAATACCTTGACTTCGTGGCCACCGCCTATCGCATCGACCTTAAGAGTAGGCGGGAAAGAGTTGATGAGCTTCTTCGGGCGCTGCAGATGAACGAGCACATCAACGAAGTCATGAGCGGCTTCTCCCAAGGGATGAGGCAGAAGATTGCCTTTACGGCAGCACTGCTTCATCGACCCAGAGCCTTAATCTTGGACGAACCGCTGAACGGCCTAGACCCCCGATCGGCTAGGATCGTCAAGGATATCCTTCAGCGCCTTGCTGGGGAGGGAGTCTCAATCATCTTCAGCACTCATGTCCTAGAAATCGCTGAGGTCGTATGCGGCAAGATTACCATATTAAATGAAGGAAGCACCATAGCTGAGGGGACAGCGCAGGAACTGAGGTCAAAAATGGGAATGCCCGGTTCGACATTGGAGGACATATTCCTGAAACTCACCGGTAGCGAAGACACCGAGAAGATCGTTGAGGCCTTACAGCTTTGAACTGGCCAATGGTCGAAAGCCTTGCAACTGTTCTCTACAAATCATATTTCAGAGCGAATCGCTTTGGACGTAGGAGCTTCCTATCCAAGCCCATCGCACTCGTTTTTTTAGATGTAGTCATATTCCTAGCTCCATTCGGATTACTTTTGTATTTCCTCCCCCTGGTTCCACCTGAATTCATGAGTCTGATTCGACCGATTACATTGCAGGTCCTTGTGGTGCTGCCTGTAATCCTTACTTCGGCTGTAATCATAGCAGGCATACTTTTTGAACTTGGGCAGACCACAAGTCTCTCTTCGAGCGAAGCGGTGAACTGGCTTCCAGTGTCTCCGAGGGAATACATCGTGGCCTCCAGCGCTTCATTGGAGTTCACTTACTCGCCACTCCTGTTCATATGCCTCGGAATTACCATACCTCTTGCCGTAAGCCTTGGTATGCTTTGGATTGTCCCTTTTTTCGTCTCAATTTCCCTCCTTGCCTTCATCTGGGGAGCTGTGATCGTAGAGGCGCTGAGGGCGGTAATGAACCGTATCTCCACCTCTCTTTACAAGAAAAGCGGAAGACTCGGTGTTTTCCTCCGCATTACCCTCATTGTCGTACTGCTTGTAGGGGTGCAAATAGCCTTTAACCCATACATTCTTTACACCGCACTCTCAAGTATCGCCAGCGGCGTCAACTTGGCTTGGTTTGTGCCCATATTCTGGCCCTCAGTTGCCGTCGCATCCTCCCTTGTCCCCGACGCGATGAGGGCAACCGCGTTTACCTTGCTTTCCCTCTTATTCACCTTACTAATTTTCGAAGCTGCAGCCAGACTCAGAGCCAAGTATTGGTCACCGGTACCGGTCACAATTGCGGTATCGACTTCAACTATTTACATCCCCAAAGGGCAGTCTTTTCTGTGGCTGGATCCAATAGCGTTTGCAGTAGCCTTTAAGGAGTTGAGATCTCTTGCAAGACGGAGGGAAATGGCGAGGTTCCTCGCTATTCCCGTGATACTTGTGGTGGCTTCCTTTCTCCCTGTATTGACGAGTGGGGTGAATCCAGGGGCTGTCCTGTCAAGCGCAGGTTTCGTTCTTCTCGGTGAAGCATCCCTCATCCTGCCGTTGATGCTTTCCACCATTGCCATAGGACAGGAGGGAAGATCCATCGCCAACATGTACATGCTTCCTATCTCAGCTGATGAGCTTGTCAAGGGGAAGCTTTTCCTTTCCTGGATTATTTCAGGGGTGGGAATCTTGGCTATTGCTTTGCTAATGAAATTTCTAGCTTCTGTAGCGACGTTGCCGTTCTTGGTCGCTTTGGTTGCTGTGGTCTTCAATATATTCATAATAGGGTATATGGGCCTTGGGACGGGTTCGCGTTACCCTAATTTCACCGTAGGGCCCAGAGCGAGATTTCTCACATTTACAGGATTCATTATAGCCTTCACTATGGGAGGGCTGACAACTTTAGCGACTTTTACCCCCTTGATCTTGTACCAAGCGACAGGATTCTTCACGCTGTTAGGTGGGGGCTCTTTCGGATCAATCTCATTGACCATAATTTCGACAGTGGCCATCGGCACGATCATTCTCGTGCTCGCGCGCTCCTACTGCATGCGAAGCATAGAAAAACTTCTTTCTAACATGGAAGCTTGAGTTTTCAATTCGTTCTGAGCAAGTTCAGAGCATCTTTAATCACAATCTGAACCGCACTTGCCCAAAACAATAAAACTTAACCTCCTCCTACAATCCTTCTTTTCCGAAACCCAAACCAACCTACCAGAATTCAACTTGCAGTTGACGTTTTTACATTCTTTACGATTCCTTAAGTAGTTTTTATATCATTAGGAGTTTAGCAGACATAGGGAAGAACCCACGTGAAAAGCAAAAAAAGCGAAAAACCGAAGTATGGTTTGTATGCGATTAAGATAATTGTAATTCTGTTTTCTGTCGTAGAAATCATTGGATTACTTTTGCTTACAGCAGGCTACTTTGCCTTCAATAACATATATCTAATAATTGGTGGTTGGATAATTATAACTTTTGGAGTTTATATGATTGTTGCCCATTTTCTGTCCTTATACATCTTTACTGGTGTTGATGGTACAAGATTCAGCTTGATTGCGAAACTTCTAGAATTGAAAGGAACTGAATATGTGCTGGATTTGGGAAGTGGCACTGGCAGGACAGCGGTCCAAATGGCTAAAAGGCTAACCACTGGAAGTCTTGTTGGAATAGATATTTGGGATAAGATGGAGCTCGGTGGTAACTCGCCAGAGAGAGCCTATAAGAATGCCGAAATCGAAGGCGTTAGAGACAAAGTTGAATTCAAATTCGGAAATGTCTTGGAAATACCATTTGATAATAACATTTTTGACATTGTAACATGCAGTAGTGTACTGAATAACCTTCCAGGAGAAAAGAGCAGAATCAAATCAATAGAAGAAATCTTTCGGGTCTTGAAGATTGGAGGAAAATGTATGCTGCTTGAACCTCTTAGGAACTTCAGAATGTTTTGTGCTTTCACACCCTTCGCAGTTTTTCAGCTTGGAAAAAGAGAAGATTGGGAAAATTACGCCGAGACTGTAGGTTTTTTGAAAGTGAGATTCTATGACGAAAAAGGTATTGGCATTTTCATCCTTGAGAAATAACGGAATGATTCCAATAGATTTGTAGGCTTTGATTCATTCAGAATTCCGTGATTTACTATAATTTTCACGTTTTTATTTTGCAATATCTAAGATAATATAGTTATACAAGTTTGCCGGTCTGAAAGGAGAGCCGAGAATATTTTTTTATAAGTGATTTGACCGCCGTATGTTCTTCAGCTAATTGCTTGGATGGTACTGCTTTTTCGCATGAAATACAGTTGCCGTCTTGACAGGTTAAGGAATAGTTCCGTACTTGCAGCTCCTTAAGACATGCCAGACACTTTTCTAGAACCCTTAGATCTGCCTTGCTGAAGGGTGGGCACAGATAAATGAGTATTTCAACAAAAAAAGATAGGGCATCTGGTGGCTCCAGTCTCACACCAATGCCTATTCTGAAGTTTAGGTTTCTATCCAAGGTTTTATAGGCTTCCCTATGCTCAGAAGCTTTCGCTTCTTCGATCAACGTCTTGGCGTCGAACGTTTTGTCTTCTTTCAATTTTCTTTCACCACCATGCTTTACGGCGTTCTCCGGTTTCGATTTGTGTTAGGTTACATCCGCTCAGATCTTGAAGTATTTCGCGTACAGGGCTATGCCCATCGCCAAGATGGCCGCACACGATACTGATATGACAGTTAGATCCAACAGTACGGTTGGGCTGAAGATGGCTGCACCCCTGAGGAAAAGCGATGTTAGGGCGTCTGTGACGTAGTAGCTGGGCACGAACTTGCCGGCTAATTGGGCGCCTGACGAGAGGGATGCGCCGACGAAGGTGCCGAGGAACAACTGAGGGAGCACGAAGAGGAAAGCGACTCCAGTTGCTGCGCCCGGTGATTTTGTGACAGTAGCTGTAATTAAGCCGAAACCTACGTTAGACAACGAGAATAGAAGCACCAGTATGAAAGCGAACGTGTAGACTGGGATTCCCACGCTGGGTCTGAACCCTAGGAGGTAGACCATGACGAAAACAAGAGCAGCCTGAATTAGGGCTATGACCATGTAAGACAAGACTTGGCTTGCCATAAATTCAGTTGGAGTCGTCGGTGTGATTCGTATTCGCTTCATCATGCCGTTTTCGCGGTCTTGGGCGAACGACTGGGCGACCATCATTATGAGGAATATGGACGCGAACGTGAACATGCCCGGAGCTATGAAGTCAAGTGCCGACGTCTGTTTTACCTCGACTAATGAGGCGATTTCTATGTGGATCGGGTTAGCTAGCTGGTTTTGACCTGTAAAGGCTGTTAAGGTCTGCTGGATGATTGGTGGTATCGCCTGAGTTGCAACGATTGAGCCCTTGTCTAGGTACAGTGAGATTGTTGCGTTGATCCATTTGCTTGGATCGTTGGGTGTTGCCTGATAGGAGGCGAAGCTTTGGCTGAACCCGTCCGGAACAACCATTACAGCTTGAATTTTGCCTTGAGATAGGTCGTTTTGAGCCGTCTGGTTGCTGGCATAGATTTGAAGGTTTAATATTTTCGTGTTAGACAAAGCTACAAGGAACATCTGTGACGAGTTCGAAAGGTTTGCTTGGTCCATGTTGACTACGCCGACGTTATAGACCGGTTGTCCGCCTCCGACCCCGCCGAAGGATGCGCCGAAAGCGAACACGAAAATTATGGGGAAAAGAAAGATTAAGAACAGAACTGCTGGTTCACGAACTGTTTTCTTCATTTCTTTTTTGGTTAAAGCCACGACTCGTTGAAGTTTCATCTAAATCTCCTCCCTCATCTTTCTTCCGGTCAGGTTGATGAAGACCTCTTCCAAGTTCTTGACCTCGTTTTTTGATATCAGGTCTTTTGGTGAACCAAGCGCGATCAGCTTTCCGTGGTCGATTATGCCGACGCGGTCGCACAGCTCTTCAGCTTCCTCCATATAGTGTGTGGTCAGAACGATGGTCTTTATGTCGCCTTTCAGTTCTTTAATAAAATCCCAGACTGCGTGTCTAGACTGAGGATCCAGTGCAACAGTTGGCTCGTCTAGAAAAGCTATCTGCGGATCGTTGATTAAGGCGAGAGCGAGGCTTAGCCTGCGCTTCATGCCTCCGCTGTATTTTTCGGCTTTCCTCTTAGCGTCTTCGATGAGTCCCATCCTCTCAAGCAACATGTCACGCCTTTTCCTTAGGGCGTCCTTATCCATGGCGTAGAGGTTTCCAAAAAGTTCCACGTTCTCCGCACCGGACAGGTAAGGGTATACAGCTGTTTCTTGAATGCACACGCCCAAGAGCTCTTTGCCTTTTTCAGGTTCCTTCTGCATATCGTATCCGCCTATGAAGGTGGAACCGCTTGTCGGCTTTACAAGCCCGCAGAGGATGTTTATGATCGTGGTTTTGCCAGCGCCGTTAGGCCCCAGCAGCCCAAATAGTTCACCCTTTGCAACCCGTAAGCTGACGCCATCCACCGCAGTTACATCCTCGAATTTCTTGACGAGGTTTTCTATTACGATGGCTGGTTCGATCACTTTTGCGCACATATCTTTTTTCACTGGATGAGCCTTACCATCCTAAGAATATAGGTTCATGTCAACCTGTTCCTTAAAGAAAAGGCATAAAGAAGGCTTGGAAAGTCCCTTTTCCACTATTTCAGGTTTAGGAAAGGGACATGCACACCTATTTCTCGACCAGTCGGTCAATCCAGGTTTTGAAGATATAGCCCGTATATAGGATGTTAGGAGAGACGGACTGAACCACTGCTTCGTGCTCGAACCTCTCTCGCACGCTTTTCAGCTCCTTCATAGTGTTGGTCCATACAAAGGCGATGTACGAGTTCGGAATGTTACTGAAGCCCCAGTAGAAGATTATGTTGGGCCAAAATTTCTGTAAGATCCCCCCAAGCACCCCTTTGTCGGATTCGGATTTTAGGCGAAAGTGGAACACGGTCATTATGTCGTTTGAAGCGTCTGGATACCACTCTATCGACAGTTCGATCAGGCCGACCCTCATCATCCGCAAAAGACGACGGCGCACCGTTTTTGCTGAGACACCCAATTCCTCAGCTACATCCGATGTAGCCTTACGCGAGTTGTCGCTTAGAGAGCGTATAATCTGGTAGTCTAAGCCGTGAAGTGTTGTATCACTTACCTCGTAAGCGTCAATGGGATATTGCCAAGACACTAAGCCCGCAGTCGGCTCAAGCAGGCCCGCGGTCTTTTTGACGTAGTCCACAAGGGGTTCCAGTTCAGTAATGCTTTTGAGGTAGGCGCCGACGTACAAAAAGTTGCCGCCTCCGATGGCGAGCCAGTAAATTGAACCATGTTTAGCAAGCTCTCCATTCAGGTCGTGAAGAGGAGTTTTTACCGAAGCTCCAAAGATCATGACATGAACCGCCTTTAAAGCTCCAAAGCTAACCTTGGCGGTGAACCTGCGGATCACACCCAGCTCGACCAGAGACTGAATGCGCGCGTGGACTGCTGTCATGGAAAGGTTCAACTTGTGCGCTAGTTCGCGGTAGGAAAGCCTTGAATTCGTCAACAAAAGCTGGCATAAAGTTACATCCGTCTTGTCCATGGCGATCTGCTTGCTTCTATACTGTAACATGCTTAAAAGACTTTGATCTGGATACGACAAGAAGGCTAGTGCATTTAAAACATGTAATCAACTCAGCGTTTTAGCTTTAGTACCGCCGAAGATGTAGGGGCACCACACCTCTTAGCATCCTTAAGAAGAAAAACAGTGACCAACGCAATCACAATCAGTATGTTCCTCAAGCGATGCGACTTGCGCGAGCCTGTAGGATGTTAGCGTAGGTGTGGCTTTTAGGTCTAGACTAAACTTTTTTTCTTACAAAAATGCTATGCTGATATCTAACACAATAGCAAATCCGAACTGAAAAAAAAAGTTGACAGAAATATAGTGAAGGAGGCTAATCATTTATAGATATGACGATTACTATATAATAAAGGTAAAACATATATCACGCGGTTAGAACATTGGCGGAACAGGATTTAGGATACAGGAAAATACAGCTTACTGGAAGAGACTCCTACATTATATCGCTTCCTAAAGAATGGGTGATTGATGTTGGATTGAAGAAGGGGAGCCAGCTTACCTTTAAAAGGTTGGAAGATTCTTCACTACTTCTAGTCCCCAAGAAGGTCTTAGAGGAGAGAGAAAATGCTAGGTTAAATCTGAAGGAGTTTGCTGTCCGTATAACCCCCAAGGATGACCCCAAATCCGTTGCACGTAGAATTATGTCTCTTTACGCTATCAGCGCCGACATCATTCACATAAGGTTCAAAGACTCGGAAATAACGCCTGAACAGAAAACGTCGATAAAAAACACTGCAAGAATGCTCCTAGGATCAGAAATTATATCGGAATCGTCGAACGAAATCAGCATTCAAATTTTAATCAATCAACTGGACTTTCCTCTAGAGAATGCGGTCAGAAGAATGCATGCGATAGCCAAGTCGATAGATGAGGAAGCCGTGTCGGCTTTAAAGGATTTTAACGGGAGGTTAGCCCAAGACGTTATAGCTACCGATCAAGATCTTGACCGTCTAAGCCTTTTTGCTATACGCCAGCTAAAATATGGTATAGAACGTAACCTCTTCAAGGAAATGGGATTAAAATCCCCTAAAGAATTTCTGGGATACAGAATTGCTGTAAAAAACCTTGAGAACATCGGAGACAGTGCTGCCGGGACAGCGAGAAATATTTTGGCTCTTAAAAGGTTAATTGATGAGAAGATTTTAACCCTAGACAAGTCGGTTGACGAAGAAGTGTACTCAAGCGTTCTCAAATGTCATTCTTTTGGACACCTCCTGCTCGAAGATTCGTTAAAGGCATTTTTTAAAAGAGACTATTATCTAGCAGATGATACAATATCGCGTTTCATTTCCACAGGGTTACAGCTTGAAAAAGACGCAGTCAGTCTTATGTTAAGCAAGAAGCTAGACCCTGCGATCTCATCAGTTCTGAGACTGATTCTAGACAATTCGAAAAAAATGATGGAGTATGGAAAGGATATCGCTGAAGTAACTCTAAATCGAACGGTTGAAGAAATAAGCACGCCATAAACGCCCTGTTTTAGGTTTCACTCTGCCCGTTAGTTATAATATATGAAACATATACCCGTATTATTTACATATATATCAATTACAATACTTTTATATTCCCTTTAAAAGCACTGCTTACGTACATGCTAGATAGTATAGATGAGGAGGATAAGAGAATTCTTTTAATCATGGCTTTTGCTAAAAGCGCAGTTCCTCTCAATTATGTTTCTAATCATACGGGAATAAAAGAACCCCTTAAAATTCTTGAAAAAATGGAAAAAGTGGGGTTGGTACGCAGGTTTTCGCCTCCAAGTTGGTCCAGCAACATTTGCCCCATGTTTGAAATAACACCCAGGACGCGAGAGGAACTATTTAACTGCGACTTAGCCTGTTTAGAGAAAAAATCTTCTCCTGCCAGTTCCCCAGAATGATCAAATATCAAGGTTAGATGATTTCAATCATGCACACCCTAGTTAATCTCAACGAAATTAACGCGAGATTTATAAGGATACGAATTATTAGAGGGAAGAACATATGAAGAGAATTCTCTACAGAGACGAAGTCTGCATGGGCTGCGGTCTTTGCGAAGTAAACTGTATAGTGGATCATTCCAAATCAAAGGATATCATAAAAGCCTACAAGAAAGAAGGACTAAGACCCTCGAGTAGAATAAGGGTGGAAGTGCAGCATCCTCTAACGCTAGCCGTGCAATGCCAGCACTGCAAGGATCACCCATGTGTGATGGTGTGCCTGTCAGGGGCTATGCGCAAAGATGCTAAAACAGGACTTGTAGTACATGACAGTGAAAAATGTGCCGGCTGCTGGACATGTATAATGGTGTGTCCATATGGAGCCATTAAAGTTGACACAGCAAGTAATAAAGCGGTACTCAAGTGCGATCTGTGCGGAGAATCAAATCTTCCTGCATGTGTAGCTGCTTGCCCGAACGAAGCCTTACTATATGAGGAGGTTGTTCCCTAACGCCTAAATATCTTATTATTGGCGCTTCTGTAGGAGCCGTTGGCGCAGTCGAAGCCATCAGAGAGGTCGATCCGGTGGGGACAGCTATGGTCATTTCTGAGGAATCTCCTGCAGCATACTCTAGGCCGTTGATAGGCGAATATCTATGTGGAAACAGTTCCCTTGAAAAGATAACTTATCGTTCTAAAGAGTTTTGGCGCCTTAACAATGTTGAGGTTTTCCTTGGGAAAAGAGTTGTAGGCGTTGAGCTTTCGAATAAATTCGTAACTCTCGAAGGTGGTGAAAAGGTCTACTTCGAGAATCTTCTTCTGGCCACAGGCGGTAAGCCGATTACGGGGAGCATCGATGGAAAGGACAAACGTGGAGTTTTTACGTTTACATCACTCTCAGACGCTGAGATCTTAAAAGCAAGGATTGGGGGAAAAGAAAGAGCAGTGATCATAGGTGGCGGGTTGATCGGCGTCTGCCTTGCCGAAGCGTTGGCCAAAAATGGTATGGACGTCGCAATAATAGAACTTAAAGAGACGATCCTTAGTCTACTTCTAGATCCCACATCTTCGGAAATTATCAGATCCAAAATCCAAAAAGAAGGCATAAAAGTTCTTACAGGACATTCTGTTCAAAGGATAATTGGAAAAAAGGACGATGAGAATACTGTAGATGCTGTTGTATTAGAAAACGCTCAGGTGATCCCATGTGAACTAGTCGTCATAGCCATAGGTGTTAGGCCTCGCATCGAGCTCGCCCAAGGAACCGAAATAAAAACAAACATAGGAATTGTCATGGACAGGTTCATGCGCACAAGTGTTCCCTATGTTTATGCCTGCGGAGATGTTGCAGAAGCCTATGATTTCGTCTTCGAAGAAAATCGCGTTCTCCCGCAATGGCCGACGGCATACATTGGAGGGAGAACAGCTGGTTTCAATATGGCTGGAAAGGAGACGCAGTATCCTGGAAGTACGCTGATGAGCGCACTAAAGTACTTCAATATTCCGGTGATCGCTGCGGGGGTGACTAACCCGATGAACAGTCAAGAAATACAATCGCTCATATCTTACAGTCCTAAAGACGCCATATACAAGAAGATAGTAATCAGAAAAGGGAGAATCATCGGGTTCATCTTGGTCAAAGATATAGAGAGAGCGGGTATATTGTTCTATTTAATGCAGGAGAACGTTGACACCGATGAATTTAAGGAAAAACTTCTTTCAAGTGATTTCGGTCTCCTAAGCCTACCAGCAGAGCTTAGGAAAAAAATGTTAGCGGAGTGTGTTGTGGATTGAGTTGGATCAAATTAAACAACAGTTATAATGATGACAAGGTCATCGAAGGCTGCTCACTTTTTGGAATGATGAACCTTAAAGGGGAAAGGTTCTCCTCCAAGGACCCTGTCCGTGCAATAGCCAACATGCATGATAGAGGAAATGGATTGGGAGGAGGCTTTGCCGTCTACGGCCTCTACCCAGATTACAGGGAAGACTATGCACTGCATATCATGTACATGGATGAAGATGCCAAGAAAGATACCGACTGCCTGCTGCAGGACAACTTTTCTATCCAAATCGATGAAGAAATACCGACCAAAGAAGCTAATGTAAAGGATCCACCCCTGATGTGGAGGTACTTCGTTCAACCGAAAAAGGGGCTGATACAGAATCAGAGCGATGACGACTTCGTCATGGAGAAGGTTATGAAGATAAACACCAAGACAGGGAGGGCTTACGTGTTTTCAAGTGGCAAAGATATGGGTGTCTTCAAGGGCGTAGGTTTCCCTGAGGACATCGCTGAACACTTTTGCTTAGAGGAATACAATGGTTACCTGTGGACCTGTCATGGGAGATTTCCGACCAATACACCAGGCTGGTGGGGAGGGGCACATCCATTTAACATACTTGACTGGACCGTTGTCCATAACGGAGAGATTTCCTCCTATGGGATAAACCGCCGATATCTGGAAATGTTCGGATACAAGTGCACTATGCAGACGGACACAGAGGTTCTGGCGTACGCATTTGATCTTCTCATTCGACGCCATCACCTGCCTATTGAAGTTGCAGCTAGAGTAGTTGCACCACCTTTCTGGGATGAAATCGACAGGGAACCGCAGGAAAAGCGCATCTTTCTGACAGCGCTTAGACAGACATACGGCAGCCTATTGATGAATGGACCCTTCAGCATAATATTAGCCCATCAGGGGGAAATGATAGGTTTGACTGACAGGATAAAGTTGCGTCCTCTTACAGCAGGTGTAAAAGGAGACTTCCTGTACCTTTCCTCAGAAGAAGCGTCCATCAACCTTGTCTCACCTAACCCAGACAGGACTTGGAACCCTAAAGGAGGCGAACCTGTGGTTGGAAGGTTGGGTGGTATGGGATTGAAGGAGCTCATAGTTAGGGGTGTGATTCAATGAAAACCTACTTGGAGCCGGAATATACGGTTGAAAGAGACGATGACAGATGCATAAGATGTAAAGTCTGTGTGAATCAGTGCACATTTGATACACACTATTACGATCAAGAAGACGACAAAGTGTACAGCAAAAATGAGAACTGCGTGAACTGCCATCGATGCGTAGCCTTTTGTCCAACCCAAGCCATTACAATTAGGCGCAACCCAAACGCTTACACGACTAATGATAACTGGACTCAAGAAGCGATAAGGGACATCAAAAGGCAGGCAGAGGTAGGAGGGGTCCTGTTGACTGGAATGGGGTGTGATAAACCGAATTACTCTTATTGGGATAGACTTCTATTGAACGCCAGCCAGGTTACAAATCCCTCAATCGACCCGTTAAGGGAACCTATGGAACTGCGAACCTTTTTGGGTTCAAAAGCAGACAGGTTAGAATTTGAATTAGAAAGCAGGGATATGGTATTGACGACAAAGCTGGCCCCACAGGTGTGTGTGGAAGCACCCATCCTTTTTTCGGCTCTTTCATATGGAGCCATCAGCTTTAACGTGCACGAAGCCCTTGCAAGAGCGTCCACCGAATTTGGAACCTTATTCAACACTGGAGAAGGCGGACTAGACAGTCGACTCTACGGTTATGGCAGTCATACAATAGTCCAAGTTGCTTCAGGCCGCTTCGGTGTGCACCCCGACTATTTGGATGTCGGAGCCGCAGTTGAAATAAAGATCGGCCAAGGAGCAAAACCTGGGATAGGAGGCCATCTTCCAGGCGAGAAAGTTGGTCCAGAGGTTTCTAGAACACGCATGATCCCCATAGGAACAGATGCTCTTTCACCTGCACCCCAGCACGACATCTACTCAATCGAGGACCTGCGACAGCTGATCTACGCGCTGAAGGAGGCGACTGACTACACAAAACCAGTATCGGTCAAAATAGCGGCCGTACACAATTCAGCCGCCATAGCAAGCGGCATAGCCAGAGCTGGCGCGGACATCATTGCCATAGACGGTGTCAAAGGAGGAACAGGGGCAGCCCCAAAGGTTTCCCGCGACAACGTTGGCATACCTATAGAGCTCGCTTTAGCTTCAGTCGATCAGCGTCTACGCGAAGAAGGAATAAGAAACAGGGTTTCGATCATAGCAGCAGGAGGTATAAGGAGCAGCGCTGACGTGGTGAAGGCTATCGCCTTAGGGGCTGATGCAGTATACATCGCTACAGCCGCGGTTGTAGCGATGGGGTGCACAGTCTGTCAGAGATGTTATACAGGAAAATGTCCGTGGGGTATCGCAACAACTGACCCTTGGATCTCTAAGAGACTTAACCCTGACATTGCCACCAGGAGGCTGGTGAACCTACTTCAAGCATGGAGCGCGGAGATAAAGGAAATGATGGGCGGCATGGGGGTTAACGCTATTGAGAGCCTTAGGGGAAATCGACTGCACTTACGTGGTGTAGGGTTGACGGACACAGAATTGAAGATTCTGGGAGTGAAGATGGCTGGTGAATGAAAAAATTAAAGTTCATCAGGAAGATGTTACTTCCAATTTAGGTTGGCAACATCTTAAGGAACAAGTTACCGTTAAAGACGGCGTTGCTAGGGTGGACGCTGGAGGAATGCATTATCGTGACCTCAACGCACTCACAAAAGCCCTCAACGAAGATGGCATTAGAAAGGTTGAGATCATCAACGTCCACGGACAACGGTACCTGGGCACAGGTTTACATGGGGGAATTGAAATCGACGTTTATGGTACACCAGGAAACGACCTTGGTGCATTCATGCATCAAACAACTGTAAATGTTTATGGTAACGCGCAAGACGGATGCGGCAACACGATGGATGATGGCAGGATAATTGTCCACGGTCATACCGGAGACATTGTGGGATATTCGATGAGGGGAGGGAGTATCTTCATCAGAGACGATGCCGGCTACCGTGTTGGAATACACATGAAAGAATATCAGGAGAAAAGACCTGTCATAGTTGTCGGGGGCACAGCTCAGGACTTTCTTGGCGAGTACATGGCAGGAGGCGTTTTGGTGGTTCTGGGCTTAACCCTAGAGAATGGTGCAAAGCATACCGCCAGATTTGTAGGCACGGGCATGCACAGTGGAAAAATATATGTCAGAGGGAAAATCGACAACCTCTCAAAGGATGTTGAAGCATTAGAGTTATCTGAAGATGATAGAAAGCTGCTAGGCAGCTTAGTGAAAGAATTCTGCGGTTACTTTGGATTCGAAGCCGACAGAATCATGGAACACGAGTTTAGCAAACTTGTTCCGGTTTCGAAACGTCCGTACGAGAAATTATATGTGAGGTAGAACGAATAGTCGGATTCATTCTGCTTACCACCTTGACTTTAACTACAACGAGTCTGTGGATAGCACATGAAATTACCATCAAGATGATAAATTTTAATTTAATATTATGTCATTCTGCTCAATAACTTTATATATATTCGTTTTAGTGTCTTAAAGAAGATAAAAATATGAGCACTGAAGCTAAAGATGCGCACTTGACCACTGCTCTGTCCACTTCAAAACTTCTTAACGATCCTTTTCAAACATTGCTCATCGAATTTAAGATAAGGAGACTTCAATACGGCGATAAGACGGTCTTCCAAGGTAGCGTTAGGAAGGGAGCTACGAAGGTAGGTCAATTCACGGGGGGAGTTGACCGGCGTGAACAGGTGATGTTTATCCAAGAACTCTTTGTCGAGCAAGGCTATAGGGGAAATGGCATAGGGGAGAAAGCCTTAGCCTTTCTTGAAGCGGAAGCGGTTCGTCTGAAACTATGTAAAGTCATAGTGGATCCGTGCCCCCTCGATCCTAGAGCATTAGACGAAGGGGCTTTAAAAAAGTGGTACATGAAGAACGGTTACACACCCAACGTAAGAGGATTATTCAGTCCGAGAACTAGTCTACTCGTAAAAACTCTAAGGTGAGTGGTTAGTTTGTCAGTAAATGCTGGTGACACAGCGTGGGTTTTATTGTCCGCAGCCCTTGTTATGATCATGACCCCTGCTTTAGGTTTCTTTTATGGGGGGATGGTCAGACAGAAGAATGTTCTATCGATTATTGCAAATTGCTTCATCGTCCTCATGTTGATTAGTGTTGAATGGGTCTTATTGGGCTTTACCTTGGCTTTCGGTCCGGATGTGGGAGGTTTAGGTTTTATAGGGGGCCTTGACTGGGTGGGCCTTCGCGGCGTTGGGCTAGTCCCGAATCCCACATACGCGGCTACGATTCCCTTTCTAGCCTTCATGATCTTCATGTGCATGTTCGCTATTATAACGCCAGCTCTGATCTCGGGGGCTTTCGCCGAAAGAGTGAAGATCAGTGCGTTTATCATCTTCATCTTACTTTGGTCAATCTTAGTGTATGCTCCTGTTGCCCACTGGGTCTGGGGAAGTGGTGGATGGCTCAGGCTGCTAGGAGTTAAAGACTTCGCAGGTGGAACGGTTGTCCATATAACTGCCGGGGCAGCCGCTCTTGCTTCGGTTTTCGTGCTCCGCAAGAGGACAGGCTTCGGCTCCTTAACGATGGAACCTAACAACATTCCTTTCGTAATATTGGGTGCGACTTTGCTTTGGTTCGGATGGTTTGGTTTCAACGCGGGCAGTGCCTTAACTGCAGGAGTATCGGCGACAAACGCCTTCGTGGTGACGAACACATCTGCAGCTTCGGCAGGTCTCACTTGGATGTTGATAAGCTGGTACTTTAGGGGCAGACCCAGCGTTTTGGGCTCTTTGGCTGGAGTTGTCGCAGGGCTGGTCGCGATAACACCTGCAGCTGGCTTCGTAAGTCCACTCTCGGCAATTGCCATAGGTGTAGGTGCCGGGTTCTTCTGTTATCTCGCCGTCTCTTGGAGGAACAAGAAGCAATACGATGATTCATTAGATGTGTGGGGTGTCCATGGCGTGGGAGGTACTTGGGGTGCTATAGCGACAGGCCTATTCGCTGAAGCTGATATAGGAGGGACCAACGGCCTCTTTTTTGGCAACGCTGGACAACTGGGAATTCAACTCATAGGCGTCGCTGCAGTTTGGGGATATGCCTTTATAATGTCTCTAATCATCTTCAAAGTTCTCGACAAGACCATCGGAATATGTGTTAAGCCAGATGAAGAAAAGGTGGGTCTTGACATATCCCAACACGGAGAGAAGGCTTATGCAACTTCATAAGGGAGGACGTCGGATCTGGTGGAATGAATGAAAAAGATCGAGGCTATCATTAGAACAGAGCAGCTCAACGAAGTCAAGACCGCGTTGGCTAAGAAGGGATGGGTTGGGCTGACCACCTACGAAGTAAAGGGACGGGGGCGCCAGAAGGGCATCGTCCTCCAGTGGCGTGGTGTGAAGGAGTACAGAGTCGACCTGCTGTCGAAGGCAAAACTGGAAATCGTAGTAGATGATAAAGATGTCGAAGAGGTTATCAAGACCATTATGGAGGCAGCCTTTACCGGCGACGCCGGCGATGGCAAGATATTCGTCCTGCCAGTGGAAGAAGTTGTTAGAATACGGACAGGGGAAAGGGGAAAAGAAGCAATCTAGCTTGATGACTAAGGAATTAGAAAAGTAATCCACGCCCGAATGCATTATTGATGCATGGGAAGTTGCCTTTAGGTCATAATGAAAAAATTGCCGATTTGGAGATTATTCTTCCTTTAGGACCATCAGGAATGATAAGTCGTTCACATTTGTACCGGTTGGTCCGGTCATTATAAGGCAGCCAAGCTGTTTTAGGAAAGTGTACGAATCGTTATTTTCAAGGAACTTTAAAGGATCAAATCCTATTCCCAAAGCTTTACTGATTGTGAACCCGTCCACTATTGCTCCTGCCGCGTCACTGTTTCCATCTATGCCATCGCTGCCAATGGAAACGAATCTTATATGGGGTAATCCTTTTATTGCCAAAGCAAAAGATAGAGCCATTTCCTGGTTTCTTCCACCCTTGCCGTTTCCTCTAAGCGTGACCGTTGTTTCTCCGCCTAAGAAAACGATACAGGGGGGTTCCAATGGGACGTTTTGATTTATTATCTGCTTCCCTATCGATCCTATAACCTTACCAACTTCTCTGGCCTCACCTTCTAAGTACGAGGTTAGTATCATCGTCTTCAAACCTAACGATTTAGCTTTGTTAGCCATGGCCTGTAAGGCTTTAGTGTTATTGGCGACAACGATGTTGGTTACTTTACTGAATATCCTGTCATCAGTCTTCGGAGTATCGGGTATCCTTCCGTCCACCCCCCGTGTTATCCGATTCAAGATGTTCTTAGGGACTTTTTCTAAGATGTGATACTTCCCGAATAATGAATAGACGTCCTCGAATGTATAAGGATCGGGAGAAGTTGGACCTGAAGCTATTGAACTCAACTCGTCTCCGACAACATCTGATAGAACAAGGCTGATGACGTGGGCTGGATAAATGTGACGTGCAAACTGACCGCCTTTAACGTCTGAAATGTGTTTTCTTATACAGTTGATTTCTTGAATGGTTAGGCCTGCTGCGAGCATCAATTTCGTCATTTCCTGTTCATCATACAATGTAACGCCCTTTGCAGGATATGTAAAGAGCGCGGAGCCGCCTCCTGATATTAGACATAGAACCAGATCATTAGAATTCAGGCCTTCAGTAAGTGAAAGCAACTCCTTAGCCGAATTCACGTTAAGTTCCGTTGGAATAGGGTGAGTTCCTTCAAGTATCTTTATTTTTTTCAACCTGCAATCTTTTACTGATCCCTTTGGAACTATAACAGCTCCAGCTTTGATTACTTCGCTCAAAACATTCTCGCAAGCCAACGCCATTTGATAACTTGCTTTGCCAAAACCGACAACTACTATCGTCTTGTGAATTTTCATCTGCTTTAAAATTGTTGATAAAGTCTCAACTACTGAAGAATAGGGGTTAGCCGCTTCTAGTCCGCATTCAACAATCTCAAGAGCCACCCTATCGGGTTCGGCCGCAAATAGGTCGTTCCAATTTAAGATCTTTCCAGACGTCACACAGATAACTTCGCATTGATGTTTTAAAAATATTTTGTAAAATAGAAGCATAAAAATTAAATCTTAGTTACACTAAACTAAAGATATGACCAGCCCGATTCCAGCAGAGTATGCGTGGATATTACCTATACTAATACCTCTAATACTTGGATTGATTGTTGGTGTAATTGTTAAACGTGCATTGAAGCTTATTTTGGTAATTGTCCTACTCTTGGTAGTGTTGGTTGCAATAGGATACCTAAACTTATCATCTCTTACAGATATTGCAAACTCAGCACTGAAGTATCTACCTTTAATATGGTCAGGTGCAGGTCCCTTTACCAACCTACTGCCATATTCTTCAATATCTTTCATAATAGGGTTGATCATCGGCCTGTGGAAGGGTTAAAAAACATCATCTAGAAGACCGTACCTGAAAATATTAAAGGTTAGAATTTCCATTGATCTTAACAGTTTATGTTAATTAAGTTCAAATATGTGAAGAATTTGAGGGTTTCTCCTTTATCGAGCTATAAAATATGAAGGTTTTGACAGCGATCATCTTGGTGCTCGATAAACCCTTAGATGGAAAAACATTTCGATTGGACCGTGCACATTTGACAAGGAGAATTGGGTTACTTTCATACGTGTAATAGGTAGAGTAGCTACTTTATATTTTCTTTGAGAAAATTCATAGATAACGTAGCAAGATCCTTTTGCTCTGGTTTTGATAGACATTCTATAGTATACCAGCCATCGTATCCTACCTTTTTTAAAGCTGCTAGGATACTATTAAAGTCTATGTGGCCTAAACCAGGAGGCTGACGGTTGTTATCTGATAGTTTTACATGCCGGATTTTGTCTTTCGCATAGTTGATAGATTGCTCGTACTTTCCTTCTTCTATGTTCATATGATAAGTATTTATGATCACTCCAGTTTTTATCAGCCCTAATTTTTCTATCAAATCGTATGCCTCCTTAATCGTCGTTAGGTAACCTGTTTCATAATGATTGATCGGTTCTATGAGAACTTCGACTCCGATATCATTTGCTTTCTTATCTAAAATCTTTAAAGAAGCAGCCAACCAAATAGAAGATTTCTCATCGACAGCATTCTTGCCCATTATCAGACCGATCATTAGAGGGGACGAGAGGATTTCGGCAATCGAGAGACCTGACATCATCAAGTCTAAAGCTCTTGCTCTTACCGCAGAATTAGAACCTGTAAGATAATAGCTCAGGTGCGAATAGTAACTGTCCGTCGACAAGCCTGAAATGGACATTCCATAACATGCCATAGTCTCTTTTAATCGCTCAACTGTCACTTTTATATCAAACATAAGAGGTATTTCTATACCGTAATAGCCTACATCTTTCAAAATAGATAAAGCGTTTTCAAAGTCCTTCTGATCTTCGATGTTTTTAGAGATATTTTTAACATGGTATCCGAAGGATTCGGAGATTACATAGCCGTACTTTGGCATGCTGCTCATTGCATACATCCTCATACCAAATATAAATATTAGTGTAAACGATGAAAAGACCTAAAAGGCTCATGGAAGCGTATAAGATAGTTTATCCTATATGGTAATTCCCTTACCGTCACAAATCTTCAAGCACGTTCAGTGATAAAATATATAACATACTTTGCTTGAACTTTACGTCAGACAGAATATGGCAGTAAAAAAGATCATGATAGAATTTGGAAATGTTGGAGTCGTTGAAGCTGAGCTCTTTGACAGAGTTAGTCCAAAAACCTACGACGCGTTCTTGAAGGCGATGCCGTTTGAATCGAATGCAAACACATGGGGTGAAGAGATATATTTTGATACACCTGTTCAGATGACATCAGAGAATGGAAAAAAGAAAGTCGAGGTTGGAGATATAGCTTACTGGCCCCCTGGCAGATCGATGTGCCTATTCTTTGGCAGAACACCTGCAAGCACCGGCAGTGAACCTGTCGCAGCAAGTCCGGTCAATGTCATTGGAAAAATAACTAAAAATATTGAACTGTTGAATAAAGTAGAAGGTGACACAGGAATAAAAGTTAAGGTTGCATAGCAAAATATTTAAAAAATAATCGAACAGCCACAGGAAAGTCAGAACTTTTTTCAAGGGATCAAAATTTTATCAGAGCTTATTTAGACTGCAAACATCTATTTAGAGAAATTTCCTAACTTTGGTCTGATAAGAATATATTTATCTTGGTTGATGGACGATATTGGAGAGTGATAGTTTTGCAAAAACCAAAAGTTGTAATGACAAGGAAAATACTTGAACCAGGTATATCGATTATTAAAGAAGATTGCGATCTAGTTTTGAGGGATAAAGTGGAGCCTCCAACAAGAAGGGAGCTCTTAGATCTTGTCAGAGATGCGGATGCCCTTCTTTGCCTTCTTACTGAGAAGATCGACAAGGAAGTTTATGATGCTGGCAGGAAACTTAGAGTGGTAAGCACGATGAGCGTCGGCTACGACCATGTTGATATACCCGAAGCCACTAAAAGAGGTATATACGTCTGCTACACTCCAGGAGTACTTACTAATGCGACAGCAGATTTTGCATGGACTCTGATCATGGCAACATCAAGAAGACTTGTGGAAGGTGACAAGTACGTCAGAGAAGGTAAGTGGGTGATACCTTGGGCGCCTGACATGCTATTGGGCTACGAAGTCTATGGCGCGACGCTGGGAGTTGTCGGTATCGGCAGGATAGGACAAGCGGTTATTGAGAGGTCGAGAGGCTTCAAGATGAAGGTGTTATACTATGATGTTGTTAGAAGGACCGATCTCGAGAAGCAGTTGGGCATAGAGTATTGTGAAATAGATGATCTGTTAAAAAGATCGGACATCGTGACAATCCATGTCCCCAGGTCGAAGGAAACGATAGGGTTAATTAACGAAAACAACCTTAAGCTTATGAAGCCATCAGCAGTAGTCGTAAACACCTCAAGAGGAGGCATCATTGACGAAAGAGGACTGTACAAGGCGCTCTCAAATGGCTGGATATTCGCAGCAGGTCTTGATGTTCACGAAAAAGAACCTACACCTATGGAAGATCCGCTCCTTAAACTGCCTAACATCATCGTTGCACCCCACATAGCGAGCGCGACGCATCAGTCAAGGTCTAAAATGTCCGAATTCGCAGCGCTTAACCTTGTTAAGGTCCTCAAGGGGGAAGAGCCACCGGCTCTCGTCAACCAAGAAGTTAAGAATATAAGGCCGCTAGATAAAGTTAAGATGATTTAGATGGTTTTTTCAGTAGAGCTCAAAAAAAATGGCTTAGCTTTCTCTTCAAAGTTTCCATGGAGACTTGGTGTTGTCTTATTCATGGCCTATCCATCCCTCCAAAAGAGCGAAGACGAACTTGAGAAGGGTTTAAAGTTCATCACTCAGGACAACTTCTTCGATAGGCTCGAAGTGTGCAAGATAGGCGAGGAAGGTTGGAGGAAGGTAAACAAATACGCTTCAGGAATGAACATAGCAAGAGGATTCCAACCCGACCTACTACCAGGAACAAGAAGCATATGCGCCGTTGATGAGGGAAAGAGAAGGGAGACAGTAAATTACCTGAAGAACGAGATAGCTGTTGAAGCAAAACATAGCGTACGGGAATTCGCCATATGCTCAGGTCAGATGCCCCAAGATTCAGTTAAAGGGAAGGAACAGCTCGTATCATCTTTGAAGGAGCTGGGTGAATGCGCAGCAAAATATAATGCGTCCTTAAGCCTAGAAACATTTGACATAGACAAGGACAAGAAGCAGTTAATAGGCCCTATTGTAGAAGCCGCACAGCTTATAAAAGAAGTGAGGAAAAGCTGTGACAACGTTTTCTTGATGTGGGACCAAGGTCATGCGCCGCTGCTGGGAGAAACTTACGAAGCGGTCAAAAAATATTCAGATATCTTGGGTGTCGTTCACATAGGGTGCGGGTTACAGACGCCTCAAGGCCTCCTGGACTGGCATCCGGTCTATCACACAAAGGGTGCTATAAACGATGAGAACGATCTGGCACTGCTTTTCAAGGCCCTTATTGAAATAGGATATCAAGGCCCAGTAACTGTCGAAGCTAGGCCACAGGAAGGACAAACTTCTGAGGAAATAGTTAACAGCTCTAAAGGAGCAATCTACGCAGCCTATTCCATTGTAGCTAAAGGTCTGCTGTAGATCCCTTTTCCTTTTATCTCCCATGCTTCCACCTTCTTTAGGGTTTTACACCTAAAGTTATTGATCACCATGTTTGAATATAATTCATTGGCGGCAATGATTGAGATGCTTAAGGATTGGGCCAAGAAAAATGATGTGGAAAAAATACTGGAAATACATCTGGAGTTAGGCGAATTCGCAATGTTTCAATATAGGAGCTTTAGGGCAACCTTCAAGTTGATATCTAAGGGGACAGTTGCTGACCATGCGAAGTTGTTTATTAAAAAGGTACGTGGAGTGATGGCATGTAAGAAATGTGGCTACATAGGTAGAGGAAGAAAGCTCTATCCTGTCAGAAGAGGAACGTATCAGCCTTCCACCCAATGTCCAAAATGCAAGGAAATGTCCCTTGAAATAGTCCAGGGAAAAGAATACATTGTAAAGGAAATCATGTTCAGGAGAAAGTGCTCTGAACTATCCGAAAAAGCCTTTTACAATGGCTGAGATCAAATCTATTATCGGATTCGGGTAGATGCCTATGACGACGGCTAGAACAACTACTAGAACTATTGGAAAGAGCATCTTCCAGTTCGGATCGCGAGCCTGGGAGTATTTCTCAGGCAGTTCCCCGTAAAAGATCCTTCTTACCGTCCAAAGCCCGTATCCGGCTGTCAATATCGAAAGCAGCACGCCCGCAATTACTGTTGCGAGCATGATTAGATCGTATGGAGTTAGACTTTTATAGAAAGCTCCTATGAATATGAATATTTCACCCCAGAACCCGATAAGAGGTGGGACACCTGAAAGTCCGAGGAAGCCCAGTAGAGCGCACACGGTTATAACAGGCATTCTTGAAGCAAGTCCTTTCAGCTCGCTTATCTTTCTGGTTTTGAGGTCGTGCGTGAAGACACCAGATATCATGAAAAGTGCAGCCTTACTTAACCCGTGGCTTATATATATTATAATGGCGCCTGTAACACCGATTATTGAGACGGACGCTATGCCAAAGAGCATGTACCCCATCTGACTTATGCTTGAATAGGCAAGCAGCCTCTTCATGTCATCCTGCGCGAATGCCATCATTCCGCCGTAGACTATTGTTATTACTGAAAGAAGAAGAAGAGGGTACATGAAGCTCTGGTCGAAAGCTATAGCCGGAAAGGCGGTATAGATTATTTTTATCGTTGCGTATCCGCCTATACCGATCATAGCGGGTGAAAGTAGCGCGCTGATGGGCGTCGGAGCCTCCGCGTGCGTGTCCGGCAACCACGTATGAAATGGAAATATCGCCATCTTCACAAAGAGCCCCACAAGTATCATTAACGCGATGGGCACTAGGTACGTCAAAGGAATCAGATTGTTTAAGCTTCCTATTTTATAGATGTCGAATGTGCCGGTTATCGCATATATTGAGCCTATGCCTGCGAGCAGTATTACAGCACCGAATTCGGTGTACATAAAATATTTGAAAGCAACCTTCACCCTGTCGCCTGTGCCCCACACACCAACCAAGATCCAGGATGGAATCAGCATCAGTTCGAAAAAGAGGAAGAATATAGCAAGATTTGTCGATAGGACCGTGCCGACCATGCCTGCCACGTATATTAGATAAAGGGAATTGTAGACTTCTATGTTATCCTCATTCTCCATGTACTTTATAGAATACACCGATATTACGGTAGCTAACAGTACGATCGTAAGGGCAACAAGACTGTTCAAACCGTCGAGCACGAACGTGACGTCTCCGATGAGCGTAGCCCATTGGTAGGATTCCTTTAAGACGTATCCGGTGCCATATAAGTTGAGAGTATCAATCATCAGAAGGCCGAGTACGTAGACTAGTGAAGCAAAAGAAAGCCAACCTACCTTATGTTTAAGCTTCCTGCCCAAAAAAAGAACCGCTATTGAAGCTATAATCGGCACAAACACAATCTGGATCAAGGAATACGCTATCAAAACCATCAGCTTCCCAAGACCAAGAACCTGAGTATTAGGACCGCGACGAATATTCCGACGAGAATAAGTATCAGGTCATCGTTCATGTCCCCTGTCTGCCATCTGCGAACAGAGTTTGACACATTTTTCACAGCTCCTGCAATATAGTAGTTCAGACCGTCTATGACATTGACCTCAACATTCGAGAAAAGCCAGTTTGACAGGGACAACGTCGGGTAGACGATTAAATGATAGTATATCCTGTTGATGTACCACCTGTTAAAGAAGAAGCGCCTAAATGAAGAAACCAGACCATGTTTTTCTACATATGTGTCAGCGTTCCTAGACCTTTTTATGTAGAACATGTAAGCGGGCAGAAAACCTACTGCTACAGACGCAGTCGATAGTATTCCTATGAAAACTTCGGTAGAAGTACTCACAGTCACCCCCCCTCCTAGGAGGCTTACCAGATACCCGAAAGTAGAAATCAGCCAGTTTCCAGCAAAAAATCCAAACACTCCCAGAAATATTGTTCCGGCCACCAGGACCACGTATGGTACCCACATCGTTGGCGGAGCTTCACCTAAATGATGCCCAGGAGCTGAAGCATCCTCCTGTTTAACTTTGCTTTCACCATAGAACACCATTCCGACCATTCTAAAGGTGTAGAAGGAAGTAAGGACGACCAAGAAGAGCCCTAGAATAAAGAGAACGTACTGGCCGGAGATCACCGAAGCCTCCAAGATCATATCCTTGCTCCAGAAGCCGCTAAATAAGATTGGAACACCTGCTAGCGAGCATGAAGCAAGCGCCATACTCCAGAAGGTTATCGGCATGTATTTTTTCAGACCACCCATATCCCTCATGAACCTAGAGCCCGCTAAGTGGATGACCGAACCGGCTGCTAAAAAGAGGGCTGCCTTGAACATCGCATGGGTCACCAGCTGGAATACTGAAGCGACATATCCTGTAATAAAGTCGACGGAAAGGCCAGCCACCCCCAGAGATAGCATCATAAGGCCGATCTGAGCCACCGTCGAGTAGGCGAGGACCTTCTTGATTTCGCTTGACACCGCAGCCTGTGTGCCGGAAACGAATGCGGTAACGACGCCGATCCATGCCATAAATAAGAAAAACGTCGTTAGAGTGTTGGTTCCCGTAGACCAAGCGAACAAATAGAAAATCGGAAACATTCTCGCAGCCAAGTACACACCCGCATTAACCATAGTAGCCGCGTGTATCAGCGCACTGACCGGCGTAGGCCCAGCCATGGCGTCTGGAAGCCACTCCATAAGAGGAAGCTGAGCGCTTTTCGCAATAGGGCCGCCCAATAGGAAGAGGGCTGCAGGTACAAGAGCCCAGAGTGGCACACGAGATAGTGCACCATTCTGCAGTTCAACAAAATTCAGCGTTCCAGTGAAGGCCACTATTATGAAAGCGCCTACAAAGAGCAGCAGGTCACCGATTCTTGTGACTATGAAAGCCTTCATTCCAGCATGCGACGGCGAATAGGCTTCGTTTCCTTCTCCCACCCAGTACCTAGACCAGTCAGATTTCCGGTCCTTATAGTAGAATCCAATCAGAGCGTAGCTGCAGAGGCCAACCCCCTCCCAGCCGAACAGCATCTGAATCAGGTTATCTGATAGAACCAGGAGAAGCATGTTGCCGATAAAGAGGTTCATGAAGAACCAGTAGCGTGTAAGCCCCTCTTCGCCCTTCATGTAGCCGATCGAGTAGACCATTATCAAGAACGCTATAATGGAAACAACATTGGCCATTATAATGCTAAGAGGGTCAACTAACATCCCTGCCTCGATCTTGCTGAGAATGGGCGACCCCTGCACGGTTACCCAGGAGACCTGGCTCTGGAGAGGCCACACCACGTTTTTGTCAAGGAATAATCCTGCAAGAGATAATGTGCAGACCACAGCTAGAAAGGAGAAGACTACAGCCATGTAGTTCCTTACACGTTTCCCGATCATAGCGAAGACGGGCGTTAGAACGGCTCCTGCCAACGGGAAAACCCACGCCAGCCACGCGAAGATAAGGGTGTTGGACAATCTCTCACGCTCCTTTAAACAGGGACCTTAATGCGGCATCGATGAACGACGTAAAATAGTCCAGCCTCACCGTTACGATGATAAGTAGAGCAGCCAAAATCAGGATGGGCAGCCACATCACATAAGACACTTCTTTCGCGTTCTGGCTCTTTTCTGTTACCGGTTTAAAGGCGATTCTCTGGAAGACCCAGATATAGTACGCCGCATCAAAAATTGAATTGAACACCAAAAACACCAGCGTCACATCGAGTACGGGATCGGATAACTTTGATCCAGCGGCGGATATGAAGAATAGCTTGCTCCAGAAACCGCTTAAAGGAGGTATACCAGCCAGACCCAGGAGACCTATTGAAGCGGCCAGACCTGTTATCGGCATCCTTCTTCCTATGCCTTCTAGCTTATCTAGGAGGTAGCTTTTAGTTGACTGACTGAAGTTGCCCACTGCCATAAAGAGGAGACCCTTGCCGAATACATGGTTGAGCATGTGCAAGAATACACCGACCATAGCTATCTCGAATATGTAAACCCCTTGCGTTCCAAATTGGAAGAGAGCATACGAACCTATGCCAACTCCCGTAAAAATATAACCCATATTAGAAACACTTGAGAAGGCGAGAAGCCTTCTTACGTCCCTCTGCATTATGGCCATAAAGTTTCCTAGAGTAAGTGACAGAATTCCGAAGAATATGAAAAAAAGTCCGTAGTCGAAACTGAATGGGCTGAAAACCGCCATCAGGCTTCTTATTATACTGAAGGCTGAAATTATCAGCGCGACAGTCGATAATGAGGCTACACAGTTTGGAGCCCCGACATAGGCGTCAGGTATCCAAGTGTGGAAGGGCACGATAGCCGAGCTGACGCCAAATCCTACAAATATGGTGGCTATTATGATATACAAAGACATGTTTGAGCCTAAGCTGGTGGTTGATATCACAGAAGAGAGGGCTGAAAAGTTCAGCGTACCTGCCACCCCGTAAAGCAATGAAATACCATAGAGGGCAATGAGAGACCCGACTGTGCCCATAAAAAGGTACTTTATTCCGCCTTCCACCGCCTGCCACCTATACTTACGGAAAGAGACAAGGGAATAGGAGGAGATCGAAAGCAGCTCCCAGAAAACGTAAAGCGTGAAGAAGTCGCCGGAGAAGACGACACCCACTATTCCAGCCGCAAAGGTCAACAAAAGGGTGTAGTAGCTATCTAGGCCGTTGTCGACCTCCATGTACTTGATCGAATAGAACGACACCAGACTCAACATCACTAGAGCAATTATCCCGATGTACACGCTCAACGTGCTTACGTAGAGTTCGACACCGTATGGTCCCCCGAATACATTCACCTGGTAGGACAGCGGAACACTTGGCAGAAGACTTGAAATCATGTAGAGGGAAAGCAGTAAAGCAGCAAAAGAGAAGATATCCCTTATCTTTGGGAACTTCATGTATGTTCCCAGCCTTGAAACCAAAGGAACAGCCAACGCGGAAGCGAACAACAATATAAGCGGTGTTAGGACGGGGCTTACCATTTCAAACGCCTCACGATATCCCAGTCCACATTCCCATAGTGACGGTAGACGTTGATTATAAGAGCTAAAGCGACCGCTGCCACAGAAGCTCCGATAGCTATAGAAATGATCGCGAAAGACTGACCTAGGGCATCGACGCCCCCTTCTGTCGCACCCATTACGACAAAGTTAAGGTTAACCGATGAGGTAAAGATCTCCAGCCCGATTAGTGTCTTTATAATATTCTTCTTTGTTACCATACAGTACACCGCAAGCCCCAAGAGAAAGAACACGAACACAACTAAGATCGTGAACATTTAGGCTTCCTCCTCCTCTTCCTCCATAAAGCCGATCTTCTCCTCCCTAAGCAAGGCGGCTATCGCGGCAACCGTGGCAAAGATGATGAAACCCTGGGCTATGACGTCGATAAACCTATAGGTCCAGATGAAGTAGGGTGCTTTCACAAAATCCCAGACTATAGGGGTGCCGACTGTCCTGATCTGAATCAGCCCAAAGAACAGCCCAGCGAACACAAAGACCATCATCAAAATCGTGAAGAGCCTGTATATCGGCCTGCCTTCATACGTCATTTCTTTATCCTACCTCCTATAGTGTGCAGGGTCGCGAGGAACAGCACTGAAACGCCTCCCGCGTACACCATAAGCTGGAAGACTGCTACGTAGGGAGCTCCAAGCATGAATATTATTACGCCTATGACGACGCTGAATAGGAGGAAGTAAAGTATTGAACGCACAATATCCTTCGATTCGATAGCTAATGCGGCGATAAACAGGGCGAGAATTCCGAATAAAACCTGAAAGATTACCTCCAAACTATTTCACCACCATATCCTTCCTATCTAAGGCAATCACCTCATACTGATCTGTCAGATGAATCGCCTTCGTAGGGCAAATGTCTTCACATTGAGCGCAATAAGTGCATCTTGAAATATCAAAAACAGGCCTTTTACCCTTTTGATCCGTTACCATTTCAATTACAAGCGAGGGACAAACCTGATAGCAGAGCGTGCAACCAATACACTTTTCACGGTAGAATTCAAGTTTTCCTCTGTAACCTGCCGGGAGATGAACCTTATCTTTTTCTTCAGGATAAAGGACCGTAGCCCTCGGCTTGAACAGGTTTCTTAATATTTCACCCAGCATAGACATTAAAGCAACAACCTCACAACAATAAACTGCAGTAATGCCAGCGGTAAAATGTACTTCCAGGAGAAGCCGACGACCTGATCTATCCTCAGACGACCAAATAGAGCCCTGACAACTGTTAAAATAGCTAAAATGAATAGTGATTTGATTACAAAGTACACCGTATAAAATACGGTAGAATATCCTTCGATCACTGGGCCTAAGGGTCCTCCGAGGAAGAGGGTTGCCCCAAGCCCACATAGGAACACTAGCTCAATGTCCCTAGCGAGCCTAAACATAGCTAACCTTCTTCCAGTATAGTCTACGTTCCATCCCGCGATGATTTCCTGCTCAGCCTCAGGAAGGTCGAAAGGAATGCGTTCTAGCTCAGCCTGAGCTGCGACGATGAAAACAACGAATCCGAGTGCCTGAGGGCCAAATATATGCCATAGATTTTCTTGCGAAGACACGATACTTGAGAGGGATAACACCTTAGCAGTCAAAGCGACACCTACAACAGAAAGCATCAGTGGAATTTCATACCCTATTAGCTGAAGAAATGAACGCTCAGCGCCAATTATTGCAAAGCGATTGTACGAGCAGATTCCTGCGAAAAAGACGGTTATGCATATGAAAGTTAGGATCGTAATGGAAATGATCGCATCACCATTGAATGAGACAATTCCACTACCTGATGAGATTGGCAGAAGTAGACACGCAAAGATGGTTAATGTCAGGGAGAAAAGGGGGGTCATCGTAAATAGGAACCTGTCAACTTTTTGTGGAACGATATCTTCTTTGGAGAGCAGCTTCACAAAGTCCGCAAAAGGCTGAAGAATGCCCGAGTAACCTGTGTAAAGAGGACCAACCCTGTTCTGCAAACGCGCATAGAACTTTCTATCAAACCATTCGTAGAAAAGGGCCAAAAAGAACATGAAAAGGAATCCTGGAAAGATGACGGCTCTAAGCGTTTCAATAATGTACCCTTCCAAGCTCATTTAAGTAGTCCACCTCTCCTAGACATTTCTCTGATTTCATCCAGAGACCAAATCCAGCTCTTTCCCTTTTTTACATCAACGAAATTAACCCTTGCCGTGCAACATATGCAGGGATCGAGCGCTCCATATATTATCGGAATGTCACCGATGTTCACGACATATCTTCCCTTAGAGGTGAGCATCACCCTTAACGCTCCCAAGTTAGCTAAGGTGGGGGTCCTGACCTTGTACCTGTACGGTTTAGGGGTGCCATCTGACAGCGTGTAGTGCAGCAGTTCGCCCCTAGGTGCCTCGACACGTGTCAGAGCTTCACCGGCATTTGGTTTCATGGGTAGCTTAATTCTGAACGGCCCCTCAGGTAGATGCTGCACAGCGTAGCGTATCATGTTAACGCATTCTAGGAGCTCTTTGGCTCTGACAACAACCCTGCCAAATACGTCGCATGAATCGCTGGTTATCACGTTGAACGGTACTTCATCATGTGCTACATATGGGTCGCTTGCGCGGACGTCGAACTTCACACTTGAGGCGCGAACTATTGGACCAACCGAGCAGGTCGACTTCGCATCAGCGGTGGAGAGGTAACCCACCCCCTGCGTTCTCTTCGCAATTACACGATCTGTCAGAGCAACCCTGATGTAGTACTTTGTACGTTCTTCTATAACATCCATCACCTTTAGAAGCCTACTGGCAAGTTCGGGTGGAATATCCCTTCTGACTCCACCTATCTGACTGTACTCCGTCGTGATCCTGTTGCCAGTTATGGATTCTAACATATCCATAACATGTTCCCGATCTCTCCAAGTGTACATGAACATCGTGTTGAACCCTATCTCGTAGGCTGCGATGCCGAGCCAAAGAAGGTGGCTATGTATTCTGCTCAATTCTTCGACGATGAGTCTAAGGTACTGGGCTCTCTTCGGTATTTCTTTGTCATACAGCTTTTCCACGTTAAGCGTATAGCAGACGCCGTGAGCTGCGTTGCAGATTCCACAGATCCTTTCAATCAATGGCAGCCCTTGGAAGTAGCTTCTTGTTTCAAGAAGTTTCTCTATCCCCCTATGCATGTAGGAAACATCAAAGTTAACACCGACAACAGCCTCCCCTTCAACCTCCAACTTCAAAAGAAGAGGCTCAGGGAGAGCGGGATGCTGGGGACCGATCGGAATATCGAAGGTCGACATTATTCCACACCCTCACGTAGAGGAGCGTTATGTTTGGTTACATAACTCTTTCTCAGAGGATGAACATTTTCAGGCCATTCACTAGATAGGACAAAACGAACAGGGTTGGGGTGTCCTTCGAAGGTCACGCCTAGAAGGTCGTGAATTTCGCGCTCGTAGAATTCGGCGCCGACTGTCACATCGCATATAGACGGTAGCTTGGGTTCATCCTTGCTAACCGTCGTCCGAATCGATATTGAAGTGTCTAAACCCATATGGGCCATGACCTCTATACCATCCTTAAGCTCGGTGCCAGTCATCATCTCAAGGTGGTATATCCCCTTGCTGTTGACAAGAAACTTCACAACATCCTTGTACACATCATTAGAAACCTGAATGAAGACCCTTCTCTTCTGAACTTTATGATCAAGTAACTTTTCACCGAAGGCATTTTTAAGCTCGTTAAAGACCTCTTCCTCTGAGCTCATTTACCTTCACCTATCTTCTTCAGCAAAAACACTAGTCCATTTAGAATGTTTTCCGGCTTAACGGGGCATCCTGAAATATATGCAGAAACCGGTATAATGGAATCCACTCCGGGGTAGACGTTGTAGCCGTTGCGATAGACGCCACTGCTTATCGCACACGTTCCCACTGCGACGACATACTTGGGTTCAGGCATCTGCTCGTATACACGAATCAGACGATCGCGCACCTGAAGGGTGCAGGGACCTGTGACAAGAAGTATGTCGGAATGCCTCGCACTGCCTTTTAAAACCGCACCAAAGCGTTCGACATCGTAGCGAGGCGTAAGGCACGCGAGTATCTCGATATCGCAAGCATTACAGGACCCCGTGCAAAAGTGTGTTACCCAAGGGCTTTTCTTTCTACACCAGCTCACCAAACCCATGACTATACCCTCCTAGCAAAAACGTAGAACGCGAGTGAGACGACGCCGACATATATTATTACGCCTACCTTACTTATCAGATCAGGGGTTCCTTCGAATGGGCCTAAAGAGAAGAGAAGCAGTAGCGATATAACCTCGAAAATTATAAAGAGCAGAGCGTAATCGAATATCCTGATGCTGACGGGTACAAGTTCGTGTTCAACTCTTTCACCTCCTGCGTAGGGAAGCATCTTATTCTCGGACGGCTCCGTTTTGGGTGAAATCTTGGAGCCTATCCAGAAAATGATGGCGGCCACTAAAAGGGTGACCACGAAGATATAGCCGATGAATAAACTCAATTTTCAGGCTCCCGAATAGGAAGACTTGAAAAGCGTATTTAAAATTTGTTATATTATCGGATAAAAAGTGAAGGATCTATCATTCATAGAAGTCTCCGACCTGCTTTGTCTCTTGGATCTTGGAACTTTTACGCCATAATAGCGAGGGGACGAGTGCAGTTGTGTTGACCACGCCCATCCAAAGATACGTCTGGCTAAGGGCGTTGGCGAAGAGCACCCTGTCAGCTGTCGGTAGGGAAGCACTAATTGACGAAATTATAGACGATATCAATGAGTAGGGAACTGTTGCGGCCATTATGATTATTGCAAGGTTCAAGCTGATCACGGAACCTATGTTGAAGAATAGGGCTCTAATCGCAGAACCAACCCCTCTTTGCCTTGCAGGAACCGAACCCATTACAGCGCTCATGTTAGGTGAAGAAAACATCCCTGTGCCAGCGCCGAGGATCGACATATAGACCACGAGGCTACTGTAGGGCGTATTAACACCGGTCGTGGAGAGGAGAAAGAGTGATAGACTTGACACAGCTAATCCTGATATAACGAAAGGTCTCTGCCCGATCCTATCAGAATACCTTCCACTTATAGGTCCAAAGATCAGGAACGCTACTTCGAAGGGTATGAGTCTGATGCCGGCATCTAATGCACTGTAGCCTTGGACAAGTTCTAGGTACAGGCTAAGCAGAAGCATCACTCCTCCCCAGGCAACAGCGTTCAACAGTTGTGCAACACAGCCGCCCGTGAACTCTTTTATCTTGAAAAGCTTAAAATCTAATACGGGATATCTGATCCTTCTTTCGTAAAAGATAAAGACGGTGAAGGAGACGACAGACGCCAGAGTCAAGCCGATTACGGTAAAAAGCTCAGTGAAGCCGTATGCGTCGAAGGTTAACGCCAATAATAAGCCAAGAAGGGAAAAGGTGAAAAGGATGAAACCTACTAGGTCAAAGTGGGAACCCTTCTCCGTCTGAGCGATCTCCTTTAACCTCTTATGAGCCCAGTAGGTTCCAAAGATTCCAACAGGTATGTTGATGTAGAAGAGAGCCCTCCAGTCTATGATAGACAAAATGGCACCGCTGAGCGTCAGCCCAGCCATAGCCCCGAACCTGAACGCGACCTGGTTTATGCCCAGAGATAGGCCAAGCTCTTTTCTCGACGTGGCGTCGGCTATCAGAGCCACGCTGTTCGTGAAAAGGAACGCGGAGCCCAACCCCTGCACGCTTCTGAAAATTATCACTTGAAGAGGAGAAGCCGATATACTGGTAAGCGCAGAACCTATTGTAAAGATTACAAATCCTATGTTGTAGATTTTAACCCGCCCAACTATATCGGTGAGGCGTCCGATCAGCAGAAGCACGATGGTGCTGGCGAGGACGTAAGACTGAGTGAACCATATCGCCTCTTCCGCGTCGGCGCCTAAAGCCGCGGCCACTGTTGGGAGACCAACTATAAGTATCCTAGAGTCGATTCCCGACATCAGAACACCTACTGTTGTGACCGTAAGAACCGTCCACCTGTACTGCATAAATTATTACTATGAGGTGCCCCCTAAGTTAGCTATTTAAGCCTTATGACTTCTCAAAATGTAAAAGTTTCATCACCGGATTATATTTACTGTTTCGTCAAATATTGCTTTGTTCATAAATTTTTCACGTTGAATAAAATAATCTTGAATGTTGAATTTAACCATCAAGCTTTTAAACCATTTTTTTATGCATCTCTTCCATCGACATAGGGGATGCTACAAGTATCTCCATTAACGTCCCCCTTAAATTCGAAAACTTCACATTTGATGGCCTATCTTTGGGTGCCTTAGAATAGGACACAGCGTACGTTGCAGCTTTCTTCATTGAATCGTGGGTTAGGTCTCCGAAGTACACGCAAAGTGGACCGATGTTGTCCAATACTTCAAATAATACGTCATGTTCAGAAAGATAGTTGCGTATGGTTTCATTTTCGACTTGATGCCTGCAAACGATTATCTTATTTTTCTCGTCGATTCGGAAGTGTCTTCCAAAACGCAATAGAATCACGTCCTCCATCGAAAAATCCGGTTTGAACTTCTTTAGGTCCTTGAATCGTTTTCCGAAGGCTGGTTCAGTTAGAAGACATCCTCCAGCTGGAGCAGCATATTTTTCAATATTCAATTCCCTAGCTAACTGGATCTGAGAAGTTCTTGTCTTCCCTTTGATCTCAAACAAATCCTCTTTGGCGATCAATCCTTTCTTGCAGGCAAGTGTTTCTGGTAGAAATTTGCCTGAGAGTGGTCTAACCACCAACCCCTCAACACCAGCTTCCCTGTCTATTAATTCGAATTTTTCTCGGCTTTGGGAGAAGGGCCTCTGGCCCATTACCTCTCCTGTTGCGATGAAATCTGCACATTCAGCCTCAAGGACCTTCTTTGCACGTTTAAGCATCAGTATGCGGCAGTCTATACATGGATTAGCTGCGCTTCCAAAACCGTGCTTAGGAGAACGCAGTAAACCAAGATATTCGTTTCCGAGGTCTACGTTTCTCACGTTCAACCCCAATTTTTTGACATTCGCGACAACACTCGCGTAAGCGTCACCATTCAGGTCATAGTTACAGAACGGTGTGGTAAACGTCACAGGCACGACATCAACCCCTATCGAAAGGAGAAAATAGAGTACAATGGAGCTGTCAAGCCCTCCTGAATACAAAAGTATCGCCTTAGGCCTCTTTCCGACAGAATTCTGCGAAGTCATCCACTATAAGGAGTAATTTTAGACCTCTGTTAAACTTTTCCCATTTCTCTTTTAAATTTCTTTATGTTATTTTTCAACCAAATATATAATGCTTAACTGAGGGTTCATGGATTCTCTTCTAATCTCATGGCAGGTGACTATTATCATGGGTCCTTGAGGTTTTGGCTGAAACTACCAATCTTAGGAATGTGCTATGAAGTGGCAAATGTGTGTTGGCTACATTCTCAAACACCTTAAGGGTGAGAGGGTGACCCTGTAATTACATTAACAATTAAAAGATATCTATATTCTCACTTTTTCAGCTCGATACACTGATAGGCCTATCTTCTTTCACAGTTCTTTTTGTAAACTTCATTATACATCCTCTGCCAATGAAACCTAGCGAAGTCTTCGAGAGATGCTCCATTCCTAGCCCAATTCGCCTGCATAAGTTGACAAAGATCAGATTCAAAGGAGAAGGAAGGGGTGTAAAGTGGAAATAGGCGCGATCAACCTCTATGAGATCCACCTTTTTAGCCATCCGAATTAAGGCTGATGGGATATGAACTCTAGCTTTTGGAAACTGTGCTCCTCCCTTCGCTGATGTAACCACCGCGCTCCAAAGCCCCATGACCTTTAACGCGCTTTCAAGAAGCCAAAAGGGGGTCACAGCATTCGTGACCGTTATGAGGACTGTCCCGTTTGGCTTGAGTACCCTCGAAAGCTCCGTTAGCGATGTAACATCTTTATCCAAATACTCTATAACCCCGGCGCAGACAACCAGGTCAAATGATTCCTGTTTAAAGGGTAATTCCTCGATATCGGCAACGCACATAAGAGATTCTGGAGTCCTTAACTTGAAAGCGAGCTCTTTGGCCTTTCTGACCATGGCATAAGATATGTCTGCACCGACGGTATCATATCCTCTCTGGGAAAGTGTGACGAGCATAGCTCCAGAGCCGCAGCCTACATCCAATGCTCGCCCTATGCGATTGTCGAGCATGTTGAGGATGCAATTATGGCGGAGGTAGAGAATCGGATACTTCTTATCAACCTTCCTATAGTTTTCGTCAAAGTAAATCGCAGACTTTTCGTCGAAGTAGTCTGCGGCGATCCTTTTGCTCTGAACCAGTAACTATCACCTTACCTCCTTTGAAGTGCAATCCCTATTAGAGAGCATTTGAATCTGTACGAGGACTCATCAATAGCAGCGATCCGTTTTAACTCAAATGGGTCGGAACCTTTTGAAACGCTTCCTCTAATTGTGGTAACAGCTGCCGAGAAACCCATATCCCTAAGACAGTTCTTAATCCCTTGATTAAAGTTATGCCTTTTCCCGAAGGGGTAACTGAAAAGTGTACAAGGTATACTGAGGAAATTTTCAATTTCCTGCTTTGATTGGGAGATTTCGAGCTCAGCCATTTTAGGGTTTAGAACGGCAAGGTCAACGTGGCTATGTGTGTGGGAGCCAAATGATACAAAGCCTTCCTTTTGAAGTTCCTGAATTTCGTTCCAGCCTAACATTACATGATCTGAAGGTTTAGATGACACTTTAAGCTGCTCTTTAATCTTAGAAAAACACGCGGCTCTTTCAAACTCATTCATCTTTAAGAGTGTAGAGTCCATCTTCCTTATACAACTCTGCTTATGGCTTGGAGAAGTTAGGTTATAATTTGTAACTTTTCCTTTGGCGTATAAGGAGAGAGATTCAACCTTTGTTGCATTTACAAGGTAGGTGAGCATATCTTCCCATTTTAGCTCCCCTGTATCGAGAAGCTTTGTAATCGGGAAGATGGTGCTAGATATCTTATGCTTCTTGAGAACCGAGTGCGCGTTGGCGTAAAAATCATAGTAACCGTCATCAAAAGTTATAACTGCCACATTTGGGGGAAACTGGTTATTATGCTCAAGGTATTTTGCTAGCTCAGAAAGGCTGATTATTCTCTTTCTGCTTGAAAGGTAAACCATTTGCCTCTCAAAATTTTCAACCCCCACAATATTATCCTGATATATGTAAGGAAAATCGTGAATGTTTACACTATGATACATTAGTATCACAGGCGTGTGACGTCTTAAATACTCTATAATATAATATATTCCAGAATAGTAGAGGATAAAACAAAGCACTCCATAACTGATCCCAATGGTTTGCCTTACAAACGTTGTATTGAATCCCAGATTCATCTGTGAAGACGGTGGGATGTTGATGTTATAAACTCTTTGGAATCTTAATTCTCCTGTAGTGATAATTTATGCGCTAAAAAAATAGGGTAGCTGGGTAATTAAAATTTTAATAAGGAAAAACGTTAGAAGCCATTAATAGAATTATAACTGTTATGCGTATTTTTTCTTTTAATCCTTTCCTTCTTTATTGCCCTGCTTGTTCGATTTTTCTGGAGGATGTTTTGATTCCATTTTACCAGGAATCACTTCATATTTTAATGGCTCATATTTCATGGCTTCAATTTTAGGTACCACCACGATATAAGCGTTCGTCAAATGCGTCAAACAGCCCATCAGATCCGTCAAATGGGAAAACAATGATCCGTCAAACCCGTCAAAAAAAGCAAAAATTGGGCAAAAAATGTACACATGCGACGTAGAAAAGGGCCTTGGAGAGGCCCCCAGGCAAAAGGCTATTTTAGGTGCGCAGCACATAATTGATGCTAATTATCGCCTTTTTGCACTAAAAAGTTGCGAACAAGTCCCTCTATTTGACGACTTTGACAGAGGACTTTTACCATTTGACCAAAATCTTCTTGACGGCTCTTCTAACCTACTCAGGATGCCACCAATAACAACTGATCATCATTGATACAACTGTAAACATATAATTTACAATTTGCTTTAACAATAATGAATTGTAAATTTAATTTTAGATAAAAATCTATATACGACAACAATAATTACTAGTGAATGGTAGCTTAAGGTGAGACGGTTGAAAATACTCCATTTGATTAGTGAAAAGCCACCCGTAAAAAGTGGTTTCTCAAGGGCAATAAGCAGGCTTACCGAAGAGCTCATGAAGAATGGACACGATGTAACTGTCGCTTCAGCACAAGATTGTGGGTGTAAAATGATTGGTGAGATGAAATTTGTCACAAGTACACGCAGTTTAGATAGTTACATAAAGGGCGATTATGATATTATAAATATCCATGGCCATACTCCAATGTTCTCCGATGTTCTGTTCCTAAAGTCAAGGGCATCAAATAAGAAAATTGTTTACACACTTCACTGTCTTGTAGACTATTACCTTAAACCTATAGGCTTGCTATATAACAGTCTTTCAAACAACATTATGCTGAAGTTTTCTGACGCGGTTGTAGTTACGTCCAGATCATACTATGATATGGTGCGAAGCAATCCGAGAAAATATCTTATTCCATGGGGAGTGGATTTTAACATGTTCTCCGGCAGTAGGAAGCGGCATCAAAATTATAGGATCCTGTTCGTGGGTCAGATGAGGCCCTACAAAGGTCTTAAAGTGCTTTTAGATTCTATGACGGGTGTGGAGGGAGAACTAAATGTGATCGGTGACGGACCCGATAGGATAAACTACGAAAGTTATGTGAAGAAACATGAGCTGAATAATATCCACTTCTATGGTGCAGTATCAGATGAAGTACTAGGACAGATGTATCTCAGTAGTGATGTACTAGTACTGCCTAGCGTCAGTGTAAATGAGGCCTTTGGCCTTGTTACGCTTGAAGCAGCCGCCGCAGGATGTGCTGTGGTCGCATCAGATCTTCCAGGCCTCAGGGATGTGGTCGGAGAATTCGGTGTTTTGGTTAAGCCTAGGGATTCAGGCGGGATTAGGGATGCCCTACTAGCTTTAAGAAATAAATCAACAAGAGACGAATATGTAATCAAAGGGAAGGTGTTGGCAGAAAAATATGGTTGGCAAAATGTCGCCAAGAAATATATAGAAGTCTACGAAGATTTGATCTAGACTTTCTTAACAGGATTCGTACAAAGTTCGAGCTCTTTGATTACTTTTACTCTTCTTTAGCTTTGTAACACTTTCAATAATAATCTTAATTTCTTATGAGATTTAAAATAAAATCTTATTAAGTTGAAGTAATAATTCAATGTGTCGGGAGATACTAATTGCCAAGGCTCATCCTATTATCGGATCCTTTATTAGACGATTATGGACCATCGAGGCCTCCGATACTCATCGGTCTCGAGCTTCAGAAAAAAGGATACGAAGTAAGCTTAGTGTCTCCACTTATTTCGAAAGAAATAGAAGGAATGCTTGATATTGGTGGTGTAGAAGCAGTTAGCTTAGGAAAGAGGACAAGGAGTAAGTCGAGCTCCTATGTTTGGATAGAGACTTGGCTTAAGGAGGCGTTTCTGGGCTCCAATAGAAGATCGGTCGAGGAAAGATCTCTAAAGGGTGAATGCCTAATCAATTTTTCCGGTACAATACTTAAGACTTCGGACTTGTGGTATTTATCAGGCACAGTAACGACTACTGTCGGAAATATTTCTTCCAGCTTCTCTCCTAGCTTAAAGCTAGCATATGCCCTTTGTAAACCAGTTCTACAATGGGGTGATAGCAAGTTCATTAAAGAGATAAACAAATCAAAGTTTGTGGTTGCGAATTCAAATTACTGCTTCGATTCTTACAGGAACGCGAATCTCAGGGTTGACGCCGTAATATATCCTCCCTTAGACTTGGATCTCTTCAGACCAACTGCTAGAAGGCCGAGCAGGGACTACGCGATTTCGTATCTTGGAAAGGAGACAGAAGCGAGCACGCTCAGAAAACTTGCCGAAGCAGGAATAAGAATAAAGATGTTCGGAAGCAAGATTAAGAGCTTAGAGCACGATATCTTGGAACACCCTAATATAGAGTTGGTTGGCAGAGTGAGCTCGCCAGAGCTCCTCAGCCTGTACTCTAATGCTCTATTCACAGTCTTTCCGTTTACAGATGAAGTATTCGGCTACGTGCCAATAGAAAGCATGGCCTGTGGTACACCCGTGCTCACCTATGACAGACAAGGACCAAGAGAGAGCGTACTGAACGGTGTGACAGGCTGGCTATGCAGAGATGAAAAGGAGATCGTCCAAAAAGGCCTACGAGTTTGGAAGGAAGGTTATCCTGTCAGTATGAGCTCTGAATGTGTCAAAAGAGCTGCCTCGTTTGGTAGTAGAGTTATAGCAGACAGTTGGGAGAAACTGATAAACGACACCCTGAATTGAGAGCAATCAAATCGTAGTATTCCCTTCAAATCCAAATAGGGGATCTGATTCTTGGCTGATTGTGTGCAGGTTCATCGATGTATAATTGTACCCTTATGGAAGATTATATTGAGATGTCTGCTCAACCACAACCCCTTTGTTGAGTTCTGTTGATTGGGCGACGGCGATGATCCTTATGGTGATTCCGTTATCTAGCAAGGCTGATGGAATAGCTTCTGTTTCTAATGTTCCGTTCATTTTTATTATTCCATAATTGTTGGTGACGAAAGTGCCTCCACTATCCCAGTACAAGCCGAATGGTATCCAAGAAGAATCCCATACGGATTGCAAATACAGCATGAAAAAGTCGTGGGCAAGGCTTTGATCTAATAGGTAGTATTCATCGTCGCCCATTGCCAACCAACCGCCTGAGCCAACCTTGATGAAGACGGGCAAAGTGAGGTTAAGATTACCCTGCGATTTTGGCATACTATAGTCCCCATAGGCATAATATTCCAAACCATCTATTGCCATCGCATCTTTGTCAAATTTAGAGTATGAGTCTCGATAGGATAAACCCAATGTGCCGTCTATTCTCACTGGATTGTAATCGCTCATCATGTAGTCGCCTTTTATGATACTTGCCTTACCGGACGAATTTGTTAAGAATTTATCGGCGTCAAAGGGTTGTACTGAATCCTTGGCATAGGTATAAACCCCATCGCTGTATAATATTCTCTTGTATGGTTCGCTGGAGCCGATTGTAACAAGAACTAATCCTTTGTCGTTCATCCAATCATATAGAAAAGATCTACCGTACTTCGATTCATTCGATAAGTATCCACTGTCTGTATTGTTTGGGTCCACTAGTGGAGCCGGTATTGCGTTCGTAAGACTATTCCCATTGTTACTCTTCAGTGGGTCTACTAAAATTAGAATTATATTCTCCTCTCTTTGAGCCAACTGTTCAAGGTCATTGTAGTCTGCTTTATTTATGACTATCCCATAGCCTTCAAAGTAATTTACAATGGTTTCTGCTCTATTCAAGCTTTCATTGGTCATATATTCAGGGTCATAAAATATATACAGACTCCTATTGCTCTCCTCGAAAGACTGGTAGGAGAAAAGGAGCATCTGAATGTTGTTCGTGCCATTGCCTTGGACTTCATAGTTGGCTGTAACCGTGAGAGAACCTGAGTTAAGGGTCAAATTTACATTCTCTACATCAAGGCTGATATTCTGAACTATCACAGGAGCTCTTGCTACTGATTCTGCGGATCTATCATCAACAGTTGTAAGCTCTATGTCATAGTATTCACCTGATTTCCAATTATATTCTATAGAGCAATTTGCAGTCTGGCCTTGTCCTACTATGGCCTTGTCCGCATTCCATCCAACAGTTACATTGTTGATGGACACTTCTTTTAGTTCTATCATACCCCTTTGCGCTGTAACATTGAATGAAATAGTTCTTTGGACTTCGCTCAGCTTGAAAGTTACTTCCCCGATGCTAAAGGATGGTGAAGCCGGTTTGTTTGTCCAATATATTGTGAAACCTGAGGTAAAAAGAAGGAGAGTGATCACAATTATAAGCAAGTCATAATAGTTAAAATTAAAATATTTCTTATTTCCTTCCTTCATTTCCTAATATTCACCTCTAAGGTTAACTATTATCTTCAGGTTGTTCATAGGGGTACAACCTCAACATAGTCTAGAGACAATCCCACGTTGGCGGCTATGTCAAACCCTCTGAATTCAACGTTGGGAGTCCTCGCTCCTACACTGAAGGATATCGAGAATGTATACCAGGTAAATGGCATAGTAATGTTACTACCATAAATTTCGAGTGAACCTAGCTCATTACTGCCAGACATCGAGGAAACATCGAGTTTCATGATCTTTCCACTTGGTATGCTGTCAAATTTTATCCTAAAGTTGGCAGTATAGTTACCTGGTACTAGAGTAACATAAGGTCCATACCAAGCATTTCCATTTGCTGAAGATGATGGTTGGTATAAGATTACGTTTCCGCTCTCAGAAGATGCATCTTCAGCCACTATGCTCTGATTCGTTAGACTCAGTTCACTGCTTGAAAACTTCAAAGCGATGTTTATGGGAGCACCAGTGTATCCTCTTTTATAGAGTTCCAGTCCAGGGCCTTTGATCGTTAGCCCATAAGCATTGTTTACGAATTCTTGATATAGAACATTAGACACATCACTATCCCAGAGATATGTAATGAAGATGTAATCGTATTTTATAGTTTTAAGGTACTCAAGATTAGAGTTGTAAAGTCTTGGTGAAGGGAAATTTGCAGCCGGTAGTATGTAGGCGTTCGTGTCTGTTGATAATTGCGGAAAGACCGTTCCTGTGGTAATTATTAATGCGTCCTTAGGGACAAGACTCAAAACCTCACCAACTTCATTTTCTGCCAAAGAGGGGGTGGAAATACCATAGTCTCTAAAGTACGCGTAATTACCTGGTTTATAAAGGAAAGATAGAGGGGAGACGAATACCGCCAAAATGATGCCAAGCGCAAGCAGCAACACTGACACTTTTTTCAAAACCCTTTTTGTCGATTCTTCGTTAGTGCTATCAGATAGCCGTTTTGCTCCTTCTATAGTTGCTATTGTAACAAATGGCAATGTGAACACGAGATACTGGAAGCCAAATTCGTAGTAAGGTGGATAATTGCTGAGAATAGATAGAACGAGCCAAGGAATTGAAGGTAATAGGGCGAAAGGTGAGAGCAAAGAAATGCAACCGCTTGGCGCGAAAGTCAATATAATGTAAAGCATTTTGTTGGGGAAGTCGAAACGGATGGCGTTCAGTGCTAGGTCAGGATTTGTTATCACTTTTACCGGTACTTCCAAGAGACTATTTACGTTAAGTATACTGAAATTTGAAAGAGCCTCGAGTTCGAAAGGAGGATTGGGGTTGATGACTTTCATAACAGCACCTGAGAAAATGGCCCAAGAAATAGCCATCACAAAAACCAATAGAGGCGCAAGCGAAAACAGCTTAATCTTTTTCTGGAGGATTGATTCTTTGAGTTCACTTCTTACTTCCCAAAATACATAGACGGCGTAAAGAGCCACAAAATATGATGCTTGCTCAAGCGTCGTTAAAGATAATATAATACCGAGCAGAAACAAAAGAGGCTTTCGCTTTTTCAGGAAATAAGTAGCTAAGAGAATAAATAATGGAAGGAAGGCTTCAGGGTGAAAGTCATACCAATTAATCCCCTGCAACGAAGGACTGAGAAGGTATACGGCTGAAATCGCTAAGGCAGGGAACTGCATTTTGAAATCATGTCTGGCAATCAAGTAGACAGGTATGGCTCCCAAAGCCAAAGCAAATGCTTGTACAATGAGTACTGTTTCGACTTTTGGAACTAGATAGAAAAAAGGCACGACTGCGAATAGAATTGGGGAGAAGTGAACTCCAAAATAGCTGCCTGTAGTTGAATAATAGAGTTCAACATGGTTGATGAACAACTGCCCTTTTGCCGCACTAGCAATGGATTGAACCATTATGCCGAGATCCCAAGCGTTACTTCTAAATGAGAGATTCCTCAATATAGTATAGTACGAAAAGATGATACCGTACAAAAGAGTGATGATAATTACAATATACTCAGATATAGTAAGTTTCCATATCCTTTTGTTAAGCCATTCCTCGCTGAAAACTTGTACCATCCTTCAACACTCAAACAGAATAGTCTTATGAACTTTACTTGATAATTAATAATATAATTATTTATCTTTAGTTTGTAAGACTATTGTTATGATGGAAGGGGCATTGAGCGCGAGAACGAGGTATCTTGTGATCATTGCTTATTCAGTGTCCATCTTGGTACTATATTCTCTTCCAGTTAGCCTTCAGAATGAATGGTATAATATCTTTTCCTACTTGGGTACACACAAGGCGCTACCTTATATCGACACAAGGGAGGGATACCCTCCATTAGGTCTTTTGGTGTACATGCCGCTTTATGCGTTGTTTAAGGGAAATGAGAATCTCTTTTTCTACGCTCTAAGAGCCGTCAATGGCGCATTCCTAGTTGGAACATTTTTCGTTCTGTACTCCATCTTGAATTTAGAGTTTGGGGAAAAAAAGTCTCTAACGACGGCACTATACTATGCCACTCTTCCATCAGTTATCATGGCCAATACCTATTCCAATGACATAATTTCATTGTTGCCTGCGGCCTTAGCAATATATATGATGCTCAAGAAAAAGCCTGCGCTATCGGGCCTGTTCATCGCACTGGGGACCCTAGGGAAGGGTTATCCGATTTTGCTCGTTATACCTGCCTTATTTATGTTTAAAGGTTTCAGGGACAAACTGAAACTTTTAGTAGCCACCTTTGCGTCTTTGGCGACCGTCAGCCTCCCATTTGCCCTCCTAAGCCCATTTTCATACCTTTCAACTTTCACAAATATTGGGTCAAGGGGTCCATGGGAAACTGTCTGGGCTCTTCTCGATGGCTTTTTTAGTACCGGAGGTATAATGCATTCCTACTTCGACAAGTTCTTTTACCAATTCAACTTTCTCAAGATATACAGTCCAAGTCCTTATGACAACGCCCTCTACAGTTGGAGGCTTAACTGGCTTCCTGATTTCCTCACCCTGATGCAGATTTTAGCGATTCTGTTGCTAATTTTCGCGTATATGAATGAGAAAATGAGCCTTTTACAGCTATCTGGCCTACTTTACATTGCTTACATATTTTTCTTCAAGGGGTACAGTACACAGTTTTCGGTTTCGACCCAATTCTTTGTGCTACTTGCAAGTTCTGGTAATCCACTGACCTATTTGATCCCCGTCGAAATTGGCCATATCATGCAGATACTGTCTTGGTCAAGCCAATCCATCGCTCTTGAATTCTTGAGAAACGAGCACCTTGAACTACTTGTTTCTGGCATAATGCTCAGGAGTGTGGTCTTGGCATTTCTGCTCATCAAGGGTTTGACAAGCTTGAATTACAGTTTTGAACCGGTCAGGGATTTTATCGGAAGCCTGATAGGATATTTGGGGTTTCTGAGAAGTCGAAAAGTTGTAGCCATGTTACTGTCTGCTCTGCTCTTTGCATCTTTGGGTCTAGGAATCCTCTACAACTATTCCGTTAGTGACGAAAGTTTTAGGACCATCAGTGGTAGTCTGAACCTATCACATTCAGAGGCCAGCATTTTGAAGATTGATGGGCTAGAAAAGGGCGATTACATAATGGTTAAACTGCTTACAAATAATCTAGTGGAACCTACGATCACTCCTTCGGATACACAAATCGAGGAGGGCACTGTAAACCCCATTAACCTAGAAGGCTCCTTTAACCAGAGCCTTCTCTTCTTTAGAGCCAATTCAAGTTCGTACAACCTGGCATTATCACTGGGAACCCCCAACATACCGTTCAGAGTGACAAATTGGGGAGGCAACCTAGACGTCAACATGACAAGCGAGAATTCCAGTTTAATCATTCAATTGCATGACATGGGTACGAAAAATGGTAGTATGATCAGGATGGCGTACCCTATTATGGCACATGTAGGCAAAGATTTCAATTTGACCTTTGACTACCAAATACTCGAAGGAAATGTTTCCAAGGTTTGGTTGGACGTCTATGACGATACGGACCAATGGGTATACACATTTAACGCACCAGAAGGCTTTGTTCTTACATCGCAGACGAAGGACATAAACGGTCACTCGAACCTGCTTAATGACCAAATATCGCTTATAGCTTTTGATATCTTCATGGCAGATAACGCATCCGCGACCATAAGGTTGAACGGAATACATGTGGGAGGAGGAAAGAATGTAATTTTATACGCTCAAAACAGCGAAGAGGTAAGCTATGAGGTGTTCATACAGAGGGATTTTAGGCCTTCTATCGAATATATGGCCTCCATCGTCATATCGTTAGCTTTTGTTTCAGCCGCAATATACTTTATTTTCAAAGAATATCCGAAAAGGTCCAAGGGGGAAAAGAATGTTGGATGATGATCTCACCTATTTAGTAGAACTCTTCATATTCGCATGATATTTTGCTTCCAAAACCTTCTTGAACTCTTGAATGAACCTTTCTCTAAAGACGCCCGGTCCGAAGGATTGTGCCCTTTCTCTGGACCGAGCTGACATCGTGCTGAAGAGCTGATCGTCTGACAGAAGTCGGACAAAGCCGGCTACTTCATTATATCCGCTATAACTGTAACCGCAGTATCCCTGTCTTTCTTCCAAGACATCCTTCCATGGTCCTCCAGACCTGTGAACTATTGGCACGCAGCCTGAGGACATCGCCTCCACTATGGATATCCCGAACATTTCATTCTTCATAGTACTTAGGTATACCTTAGCTTCAGACATGAGTCTCAAAAGCACCTGTCTCGGTGTATTACAATATATTTCCAAACGATCCGCTACTCCAAGCTCTTTTGCCTTTAATCTCAGATTTGCGACCACATTATCAGACCCCTCATTAGTCGAGCCTGTGATTACATACTTCCATCGCTCGGTTTCTCGCGCTATATACGGAATGGCTTCAAGGCTCTTTCCTGGGGAGAATCTTGACATATTGAGAACTATATCCTTTTTCTTGTCTGAGAGATTAATTTCTCCGGTATTGCAGGGAGGGTAGACGACACAGATTCTTGATTTCCTTCTATACGATTTGACCAGTATGTCTTTTGTAAAGTTCGAGTTGGCTATGAAAACAGGGTCCTTTCTCATTACTTGGCGAACCAATATGTTCATAATATTGTACGCGAACTGGGTGTACCACTTTTTCATGATCTTCGGCATAATGCCCCTATACTCTCTCGCTAGGGAATAGGGCATCCCTTCATATACGACATCAGCTAGATTGTTTAATATGTCCAAGTCGCCATATGCGTTTACCACAATATCTGATTTGAGAGAGCGAACGAGCCACATGAACTTTATCACAAGTGAACCAGCATTGAAGGGATTGATGCTCAATTTTGATAGGTTCAAGCTTGGGTCGATAAAGTATTCTCGGTCAACCTGTGTCTTTATTCCAAAATACTTGTTTAGCTCACCCCAATCGGTCCTGTCTATGGTAACGAGCGATACTGTAGCCCCTTCCTCCTTCAAAGCCTGAATGATAGCTATTGCTACCCTTTCAGCGCCCCCCCTAAAGTTCAAGGAAGGATGTACTACGGCGACCTGAGGTAGCATACGGTGAGGCTTACTAAAGGCACATCATTATAAAAAGTTAAAGGTTCCTCTTTCAAAAAAAGAATTCAATAAATACAAACATCTGTGGGTAAACAAAAAGCAACAATGAAAACTGCTATGTTTTGAAAAAATCATCAGTCATCATCTGCCATAATCAACAATCAACACCCATCATCAGCGTCCATCATCCGCCATCACTTTAAAAATTGTCAAACTGGACAATAGGGTACCCTATGTTAGTAGCGCTCAAAAGGGACAGGAGTATGACGGAGAGCACAGATATAATAAAGCAGCTTGAAAGGGACTTCGGTTTAAGACGGAGCAGAATATACGAGCTCATGTCTGACGGATATAAACGGGCATACGGATATATTTGGGCATCAGTTTTTTTGTCAAACGTTATTATAAAATGTTCTTATATAACGTTATCATATAACGTTATCATGCCAAGGAAAAAGGGAGACGACGAGCTAAGAAGGAAGGCGCTCGAGCTTAGAAGTAAGGGCTTGAGCTATAGGGAAATAGGTAACCAGCTGGGAAGAAGCAGTTACAAGGTTTGGGAATTGGTCTTAACATACTCTAAAAAAAACGTTAATATAATGTGTGTCGAATAATTCCCTGCGTTGAAAAACAGATTCGCTATACCATTACTTGTTGTTGGGATTCTGATCCTGATAATTACGCCTTTGGCTACATTAGCCTATGGCAAGGATGGAAGGGTGCTTTACCGGCTGTCCACCGAAATTAACAGCGAAGGAGGTTCGGTGCTTGGTTTTACATTAGATAACTGGACGCCTTCACATACACTTGAGGTTTATCTTAGTCTTCCCATTGTCTATAACACTACGGTAAACCCCCTTTTTCTTGACATAATAATGGTTGACAATTCTAATATGACTTTGATAGAAAACAACCAGAGCCCTAACTACCTCTTTTTTCATGCGTACGGTATTGGAAACACAACCTCCTTCTTTGTCAAAAACATCAATCAAAGCGGCCAGTATGATCTAGTTATATACAACGTGATACCGGTTAATACGACTGCGGATGTTAATATCATTGAAGAATGGTACGGCTGGAATGTTAACCCTCTGATATATCCTATGATGGCCATAGGATCGATAATAACAGTAGTAGGCATCATAATATCTTTTTACGTGTGGCGAAAAGAACATCATACTACCAAACACATAGAGAACAAGTAAAAGAATGGCGAAGAGAACACCGTACTTAGCTCGATTCTTTGGTTGCTTAATATAAGAGAAGAATCCGAACTGAAGAGAGACTATTTTGGCAAGAAAACAAAATTCCTGACGCTGCTGAAAAGTTACAGCGAGTCAATAGTGAAGCTGTATTTTTCCACTTTTTTCTTATAGATTTCTTCAGCTTTGCTATATTGAGGACTTAAATCACACTTAGGTATAAATCCCTATAAGCCTGAGTAATAATACAAGTTTAGTTTTGATTTCTCCTGTTTTTTTAACGCTATAGATAATAAAGAGTTAAGTGTGTAAGAAATGCCGTACTATCTTTTGATCTGTATCTGGTCGATGTAAACATCTGTGACGCCGTAATTAAAGTTCTGAACACGAAATTCGAGACCATTGATCATACTGTTGGGCACTACGAAGTTCAGCTGATAACACTGCCATACATTGGAGGTAAGATCGTCAGCTTTAACCCGAGCCGAAGCGAGGACAGTTGTACCATTGTTGCAACAAACATCGATGTACGCTACCTCTCTTGAGGTCAGGTTGGATGTAACTTTGAGTTTGAAGAATGCTGTATACTGTCTGCCCAACATGCTTCCACCTCCCTGCTCTGTACTGATGTACGGTCCATATAGCATTGCACCATTTGGGGACGATTTGGAAGCCTTCATCACTGTACCAGACGAGGACGAAGGATCGCTTACCTTCACCCAGGAGCTGCCTGACTGAGGTTTGTTTGACGCAGCCTCGGAGTATACGGTTGTCATCGAAGACGGATCTGCGGCTACAATTGTATACGTATCACCGTCGCCAGGGTTGTTGACGAACCCATCACCATTTGTGTCATTCCATTTAACGATGATCCAACCATAAGCGTAAGAGCCTAAGTTGGGGTATATCATGATGTTGAAATATTTTCCCGCAGCGTATGTGCCTTTCCAGCCAAAGCCATAGCATAACATTACGAATCTATTGTTTGCATCTTTGTAAACCTCTATGACGAACATATCTTCACCTCGGTTTATGACAGAGTGTGGTAGGCTTGCTCCGGGGATGTTTGTGCCATTCCAGTATTGGAAGTGGAATATGTCGTTAGCCGAGTCGCGGTAGAACCTTATTGGCGCCCGATCGGCTAAAGGTGTTGAATCGAGTTCAGCATATTTTACTACGGGGTTCACGTATTGGCCGCCGAAGCTGATGATTCCAGTACCTGGATTACCGATCGCTCTTCCTGTTCTCTGGTTCACGAATTTACTTTCTGTGTCCAACCCTTCTGTATAATTCTTCAGTTTCGTCGAAATCGCCATCGATGCCAGCCAGTCGCTTACAGAAGCAGCTCCACAACCTAAAGGCTTCGTTGTACTGTTAGAAGGATAAATCATGCTTACATTGTTTGCAGCGAACATTGAATCGAAATCAGAAATGGTTATCCCAATGGAGAATACAGCTTTGAGGAAACCGTCCCCCTGAACTTGGACCGTCGTCGGATTACTGCTTATGTTAGCGACATAGACGCCACTCCCAGAAGAACCGCTGTACTCCCAATGGCTAAATTTATAGTCTGCTGGAGCGTTAGCGGTAGCCTGATAGTTGCCATCTGCATAGTCCAAACTCTGGCCATTATAATAAGCGCTGTTGTTAAAGGTGATCGTTCCAGGGGAAGCAACAAAACTTGTGGGATTCGTCTCAAACAATACTGTTCCCCTAGGATTATCAATGAGTACAGCGTTACCATTTATTTTCTCAGCTACATTGCCTGGCGCCGCAAGTGACCAAGCACTCCATGTCGTAGCGTTCGCGACACCACCAGTTGATACCCAATAGTTGTTGATAAAATTGAAGTTGAAAGCTGGGGAGCCTCCTGGGATAGACGTCTGCCAGACTTCCTCATAATCCGCATAGTCATAGTATCCCGCATATATGTTAGTTAAAACTAGGTAGTTTCCTCCAGTAGGTGCGTCCAAGGACCAAACCTGTGTCGAATTTTGATAGGCTACGAAGTGGGTGACGCCGCTAACAGTGGTAATGTAGAATGTATACGTGACTCCCAGGGACAGATCCGTCGCGTTCGGTGAATAATGATAGGTCGGATTATCTGGCGATCCACTTGACCACGAGTAGGTTAACCCCCAAGTGCCATAGTTGTTAGAAAAACCAATTTGATCGTAGCTCCCTGCACTATCCCAAGCTGAAAGAAGTACGTAATAGAACTCATCTGATTTAGGCTGAGAATAGGGAATCTTAATACTCATGTTAACGGTTTGCGCGTTCTGGGTGGGTAATTCCGAAGGATATACGCTCCCAGCGTACCAATGGGTCATATATTCTGGAGGCAGAGATACAGGAGGTGCTAGTGTCGGAAATATGGTGCGTCCATCAACTACGGGAAATTCCTCTCCCGAGGTCCAAGTCAGCTCAGGTATCGGTTTACCCGAGGCGGAGTCGGTCGAATCTGAACGTGCAATGCCAGTACTGATTACAGATAGAACCAGCATTAAGATTGATGACGCAATGAGAACCTTCCGTATACTTCTCGAATTCATTTTCTCTTAATCCTTTTCGAGTAACTTTGATATATATATATTTCCTGTGATATATACTGGGTGAGTACGCCTTGAAGATGAGTATGGTCGCCTTACTGATAGTCGTTATACTTGTAGGTTTTGGTGGTTACGGCTTAGGATATACGATGTATGAACCGCAAATAAGAAGCTATGAAAGCCAAGTTTCCAGTCTCACATCCGAGGTTTCAATGCTCAATTCAACTGTTTTAAGCCAGCAAACACAAATATCGACTATGGGAGGACTACCCCCTTTCGCAAACCCAGATTTCGACGTTTTGCTAAGCACAGCCGTTGTCAACATTTCAGATAGTGGTGGATCGGTCAATGTGTCTATTACGTTGAAAGCGACAAAGCTGAATACTAGCGAAGTACTTGATCTTGAGACGCATTCAAATATCCCAGGATATGTAGCTGACTTCAAGCCGACATCGGTAACGCTCCAGCCAGGTGATTCTACAAGTATAAATTTAACAGTCATTATCCCAAGCGGTGTCCCGAATGATACCTATCCAATGTCCATTGTAGCTAGAGGGAAAACGACTCAAGGTGGAAGCTGGCTTCTAATCATTGTCGGTTCCTCCTTAAAAGTTCCGCCGCCCTAACATTTAACTCGAAAAAAGAAACTATAAAGATAAGGTTGAAAAGCTGTCGTTCTTCCAATCCATAAACGTAAAGTCATCTGAAAGCGTTATACGGATGATTTTGCAACGACAATTTCAACAGTTCGCTTGTAACTTTAATTAACTTTTTATTTATATCGTGCGGCGCCCTACAGCCAAAATAACTGCTCAATATTAATTGAAACAGAACTTATGTAATATAATATAATCTGATTTTAAAAAAATAAAAGGGAAGAGGGATATTATTTTTTTATCCCTTATGGATCTGGATGTGTCGGTAACTTTTCGCTTATCGTTCCGAGGTTCTCTACTATTGTGATGACAGGATGATGTTGTGTGAAAGTAGTCGTGCCGTAGCTTATGTCTAGTATTAGACTTGTCGTTCCAGGGTTCAGTCCTTGTAGAGTGAATATTCCTGGGCTTGTGCCTAGTACTTGGTTCCAGTCATTGCCATATATCCACTGTGAAGCGTAGTATGTGTCTCTGCCTTGCAGTCCCCAAACGACTAAGAATGTCGTTCCGTTTATGTCCTGATATGTGCTGATAACTGCGTAGCCGTCTGTTGATGTGTCAACGTATGCGTTCTTGCTCCAGCATGATATTGCACCTATCGCGCCATACCATTTACTAGTTGTTGGTGTGTATGTTGGGTTACCATAGAATGCGGTTGTGAAGTCGTTTGTGTAGTAGGTGACCATGTTGGCAAGTAGTCCTCCTACGCCAATCATGTTAGATGTTGTAATTGGCCATCGAGTGCACCAATCGTCTTTGATCGCTGCCCTGCCCATTGAATCCTTGTAGTTTGCCATTGAGCTTCCTGTTCCAAACTGATACATCACGTTTGGTATCGAGTTAGCTAATACTGGATCCATCATGTCTTCTCCTGTGATACCTAACGTTACATTTTTGAAACACAACGATTTTGCTATCATGGCTGCGCCTGCTGAGTCAACTGAAGCGGCGTCTCTTCCTACAACAATCCACTCGTAGCGTCCTCCTGCTGTTTTTAGACTATAAGCATCTGCGCTAGGAGCAGCACCAGTAGGCATGACAGTAGTACCTGTCGAATATTCTATCTTGAGTAAGTCAAAGTAGAATGCATCTGAAATTGCTGTTAGTGTAGCATAACCTGTACCATTAATGGATATAGTATAGTCTACTCCTCTGACGAGAAGCGCTCCGTTGTTATCTTCGTCCATTACGCGTTCAGCTTGTGTATTGTATCCGTTCCATGTTCCTAACAGGAATGGAGCATTTGTTAGTGTAATGCTACTTTCATCTTGGGGCTTCCATTCAAGCCATGTGCTGGCCTTCTTGTCTGCTGCCATATTCAGGTCCCATGGGTTGAAGACTTCGTTGAGCTGGTACTGTACTTCGCTGTCTATGTGTGCTGGCTTACCCTCCGGTGTTACAGTTCCGTTCACGTTATCCGTCAATACGTATACGGTAACGCCTCTGAACGACTGTCCAATGCTAAGAGCGATATCCCATTCTCCTGAGACAAATGGTATGCTAGGTTCTGTGGGCATAATATTAGTTTGAACGTTGAAAAGTGCGGTTAGCCTTGCATCCCATCCGTTAACTGTCCAGTCTGACACCTGTGGCCAGTATGCTACTGCGCCAACGTATGTTTTGTCGGCTGATATGATCTGCGCGAGGCTGTAATCATTGTCGAACTCCTCGAATACGTACTTGTACTGAACCGTAACAGTGTCGCCTGAATTCAGTGCCTTGAGGAAGTAGATAGTTCTGTTAGCAGTACCTGCTGCATTGGGATTTTCTACTACATAGTTTGTACCCGGAAGCTGATATATTCCGTTTACGAATACTGCTTCAGTGTTTTCGTAATCATCGTGCGTTAGATTGACATTGGTTTGTCCGGATGAAGCTGTAAAGCTCTGTACAAGGTCACGTAGCAACCATGTCGTTCCGTTGTATGGCGGATTCGCTGCGCCGCCCTCGGTCCCTGTGACATTCTCCCAATCTGCACCATAGACAGTATTTAGTCCTACTGCCGCGGCACTTGGGTAGAATTCTGCGTAGCTGTTTAGTTTATTCGGGCCAGTTGGAGGACCTAAGTCCCATTCTCCTCTGTCACCGAATTGTATGTTCGCTAAGCCGTCTAGTACCTTTGTCTCCAGTTTGAGCTTCATGTCCTTGTATTCGACTATTTCCTTCTTGGCTTTGTCGAATATTATCGTGATCTGTAGTTGTGCTACTGGCCATGATTCAACAAGTCCTGACGACAGTTTTTGTGTGTCGTTTATGTTAGTTACCAAAAGTGCTATCGTCTCCCTTGGGCCATCGTAGAGTATCTGTATCGGTAGAGTCGATGCGTTCCCGTTTGTCTGTCTTCCTCCGACGCCGACGGTTGGAGATGCCTGCATATTATTCCAAGGTCCACCGTAGGTTATACCATCTGAATAGAGTGCAAAAGCCCAGACAACCCTGTACGCTGGGTAGGGTGTTCCTTCGAATAATCTGTCTCTGTATGTTATGTTGGCTAGCCATCCGTTTACCCAGTAGTTCTCTGAAACGAGCTCATTAGCGAATGGATCTCGTGAAGTTCCTAGAGATTGGTCGTATGTATTTACTACATCATGACCTGGATACTGCATACCGACTTTGACAACTCCTGGTCCGCCACCAGTTGAGTTTATCAGTTCACCGTATTTTGAAAATCCTATGTCTAAGCTCTGTAGTTTGTATGGGTATAGTGTGTAATAGTCGCTGGTTAGAACCCCATTCACTGTCTTGTACCAGCTTACTGGATCAGAGGCAGGTGGAACAGGATTGGTTATCGTGGTGTATGCAAATGCTGTTACTGACGGTGCTAGTAATATGATAAGCGCCGATAAAGCCATTATCGAATGTTTATTATTCATTTCGGTCGTACAGTACATGAATCAGATTTATATATAAACTTTTATTTAATGATAAAAAACGGATATCAATGTATCATAATTTAAAAAATCTTTTTACTCCTTGACTTATTAAGAAAATTTTACTTTTAAACCTATTTACAATAGTTTTCGACAAAAACACCCTGAAAAATGCAAAGGAGTAATTAACAGAATATGTGAGAGAATCCGTGTGGAGGCTCTCACTTACTATAGCAAAGGGGAACCTAAGTGTGCTTGCTGTGGAGAAAAGGTGTTGGAATTTCTAACAATAGACCGGATAAACGGAAAAAAGGCTGGAGGACATTTACATTCATTCGGTGGAAAGCAATTGTACTACTGGCTAAAAAAGAATCATTTTCCAGAAGGTTATAGGGTCCTTTGTCTTAACTGTGATTGTAGTCTTGGTATGCGCGGTTATTGTCCGCATCAAATAAATGAAGCGATGGCAGAGGAATGGATATACCCTAACCCTCAAAGTCGATCCAAGTCAGCTAGGTGTCACCCGAAGACTTGACAGAACCTCATGGGTAGGCGGAAAGTGTGCTTCCGAAGTCAGGTTCCTTTGGAATCTGGCTTATCGCCTGCGCCACCGGCACATGCTCCGATATGAGTCCCAACAGTTGGAGTGTTGCGTTATCCGAATACTGTGGGTAGACGCCACTGTTCCACGCTATGTAGGTCGATGCGCCATCTCCTGTAAAGGCTTGAGCCATCGAATCGGCAGCAAGTCCATAGCAGCTGTCCACGATAACGGTCGTATTTTCGAATTTTGTTTGACCGGCATCTTGCGTGATCATGGTAGGCGTGACCGCGTAGAAGTACTGTTCACCTACTTCTCCTATCCTGACCCACCCCATCATCTTTTCAAGCATATATCCAGTATCTTGGTTGGGGTCCTTCGCCTGGGTTCCGGTGAAGAAGACGACGAGGCTGCCTTCCTGTGCTGTGTGAACTCTTAGGACTATTATCTTGTATCCGGTGATGTTCTTAAATGAGTCTACGGTCACGTTTGCCCCTAAGATGACATTGACCTTGTAGCCGGCGTTCGATAGGATAGAGTTAGCTGTTTTGTCGAAGTAGCTGTTGTTATCCATCACATAAAGTGAGTCTATGATCGCTGCCAATGGCTTGGTTGGAGTTGGCGATAAAGTTGAAGTGGGAGTGAGAGTTGGCCCATAGTGGTAGGTCAAGGCAAAGTCGGAAACGATGAATATTAGGACAATGGTGGCGGCTACAAGCAGAACCCTCTTCTTTGTAAATTTCCGCCTATTTCTGCTGATAGCTCTTCTTATCCTCCTGATTCTACCGACCATAGTACATGTACTTGATATGATAGTGAACGAGGCCCTTTTATGCCTTTTGGTAAAAGAACAAGTTTAAGGCTGTTGAACCAATATTGAAATATTGACTGTAATTCTCTAGAAACAAAACATAATAGATTAAGTCTCCTAGCCACAAAGGTAAGAATTATTTCTTAAGTTTCCTAGCCACAATTACCGTTGCTGCACAGAATGCTGCGACCAAAGCTGCCAACAGCAACCCCTCCATACCAATTATACCACCTGACGTCAACACTCCACCAACTGGTACAGAAGTAGTTGTGCTAGTAGTAGTAGAAGTAGTCGTAGTAGTAGTAGAAGTAGTGGTGCTAGTAGTAGTAGAAGTAGTCGTAGTAGTAGTAGAAGTAGTGGTGCTAGTAGTAGAAGTAGTAGTCGTAGTAGTAGTAGTAGAAGTCGCAATAACAGCAGGGGAAGATTCTACAGCGCTTCCAGTAGTGAAGTTCCAAAGCTTAGCACCATTAGAAGCGTTCAAAGCATAAACATTGTGGTCATCTGAGCCGACGTAAACGACCCCTCCAGCGACAGCAGGAGAAGATTCCACATAGCTTCCAGTAGGAAAGCTCCAAAGCTTAGCGCCATTAGAAGCGTTCAAAGCATAAACATTGTAGTCATATGAGCCGACGTAAACGACGCCTAAAGCGACAGCAGGAGAAGATTCCACAGCGCTTTCAGTAGGGAAGCTCCAGATTTCAGAACCACTAGAAGCGTTTAAAGCGTAAACATTGTGGTCATCTGAGCCGACGTAAACGACCCCTCCAGCGACAGCAGGAGAAGAATACACACCGTCTCCAGTAGGGAAACTCCAGATAAAAGCACCAGTAGAAGCGTTCAAAGCATAAACATTGTCACCTGAGCCAACGTAAACGACACCCCCAACAACGGCAGGAGAAGAATACACAATGTTTCCAGTAGGGAAACTCCAGATAAAAGCACCAGTAGAAGCATTCAAAGCGTAAACATTTTTGTCATATGAGCCAACGTAAACAACCCCTCCAGCAACAGCAGGAGAAGAATACACAATGTTTCCAGTAGGAAAGCTCCAAAGTTTAACACCAGTAGAAGCGTTCAAAGCATAAACATTTTTGTCATATGAGCCAACGTAAACGACACCCCCAACAACAGCAGGAGAAGAATCCACAGCGCCTCCAGTAGTGAAGTTCCAGATTTTAGCACCACTAGAAGCATTCAAAGCATAAACATTGCCGTCAAATGAGCCGACGTAAACGACACCCCCAACAACAGCAGGAGAAGATTCCACAACACCTCCAGTAGGGAAACTCCAGATAAAAGCACTAGTAGCATAAACTTTTTGGTCATCTGAGCCGAAATAAACGACGCCTCCAACAAAAGGGCTTTGGGTAGAGTATCCAGTATGCGCAGCGTCGTGGCGGAACATCGTCCAAGGTGTAACTAAAGCGTTGGCTGAAAACGCACATAGAATTGCAGCTATAATAAACAATCCGAAAATTAGGCTTGATTTCTTCTCCAATCTTAACCCTTTTTCTATAGAATTTCAAGCGTATTTAAATCTTTTCAAGTGGACAGGTTATTTTTTCATAGATCCATAATTCCTCAATTTACAGACCCTTGGAGCGTAGAACGCTTATGAATATGATGAGAGGTTGTGGTGTTATTCTATTTTGGACGAATGCTTTTTCATACGCTAAATCTAGCGAAGCAGTCAAACAGTAAACTAGGTAACGTATAGTGATGGATAAGCTCATAAGACGCAACGAAGGAGTATGCGAATAATACTGACAGCACAACCAAATTGACACAGCCTACCTTCGCATGGGATAGTCGATACTCCGACAAAGTATACAGGGCGGCCATCGCACCCAAGCTGAAGGGGATAAAATAAGGGCAGCAAATACGATTAATCTGAGACACAATGTAAAGTAGACGGTCGTTTGAATAAACGATCGAGTGATGTATTCATTTGATATGCTAATACTTAAGGGTTATATAATCAATTATCCTCGCGTGGTGAGGATAAACATATTGAAAGAAAGAATTCTAGGTAGAACAGGCCTGAAGGTTAGGGTCCTGGGCTTCGGTGGTATCCCGATTCAGAGGATTTCTGAGGAGGAAGCTGTTAAGGTCGTCCGCTGCTGCTACGATTGTGGTATTAATTATTTCGATACGGCAAGGGCGTACACCGTAAGCGAAGGGGTGATAGGGAAAGCTCTTGAAGATGTGAGAGACCAAGTGGTCATAGCGACCAAAACTCAGAGACTAAAAAAAATGGAAGTTCTCGGGGAACTTGAGACAAGCCTAAAAAATCTTAGAACGGAATGGGTCGATATCTACCAACTACATAATGTGGCAACAGAGGAGGATTGGAAGCAGGCTAAAGCCCCGGGTGGAGCGCTGGAAGCATTAATTGAGGCACATGATGATGGGAGAATAAGGCATCTGGGAATTACAAGTCATAATCCGTTGCTTCTGAAAGAGATCGTACAAGAAAATATCTTTGAAACCATCTTAGTACAATATAATTATCTCACAAGGCAGCCGGGGGAGGAGTTGCTTCCTTTTTGCCATAGGAACCACGTTGGTACAGTAATAATGAAGCCGTTTGGAGGAGGAGCCTTCAGCAATGCAAGAACGGCACTTAAGTTCCTACTGAACGATAAGAACGTAGATGTAATAGTTCCAGGAATGATGAGTTTAAAGGAAGTTGAAGAGAATGTCGCCATCGCATCAGCTTCTCATGCACTGAGCTCAGAGGAGCTTGAAGTCATAGAAAAGGATAGGAAAGAGCTCGGAACCGAGTACTGCCACGGCTGCGACTACTGCCAACCTTGTCCTCAGGGGATATCTATATCCTTCGTATTGCGCTCAACATGGTCTTTAAAGCGAATGGGTTTGACGCCCTTCTTTCAAAGCGGGCTCCAAAAGGCTAAACAGCTTGTTCCAACCTGTCTTAATTGCGGCGAATGCGAATCAAGATGTCCATACCATCTTCCAATCAGGGAGCTCCTACCCGTGAAGCTAGAATCTGTGGCGAAAATGGTTGAACAGGGAAACTTCTAGGATCAGCATCAACATTACAAATGATAACCTTATCCAACCCTTTTTTTGAAAGCCTAAACTAAGCAAAGATAAAAGTAAAAACTTGCAGTACTTACAAAACTCCTACTGGTAAGTGTAAGGGATTGTCAGAATTTTTCTATTGTTTGAAATTTCCTCCCTGCAAGTATGAATCAGTTCAGTTTACATTATGGAATTAACAATCATAAATTAACGGATTCTGTGTTCTATTCTAGTTCCTAATATCTTAAACTAGATGATCATGAAGAGCACTATTGTTTTCTTCAGATCGCATCTTGGACAGAGGTGCTTGATTATCTGATTTATTCTAAGATCCGGATAACCCTTATATTAGACAATTCGTGCGTTACAAATAGGGATTAAGTTGAGTTCCAAAATTAAAATTATTTTTGCGAGAGAAATCATGTCTATAAGAGGACATCCTGGTATAGAAACTACTGTTGTTACAGAAGACGGCTCAAGTGGAACTGGTATTGTTCAAGCAGGTGTATCAGTTGGTGAACATGAGGTATTCTTTATTCATGATGGAGGTAAGAGATACAATGGTCTTGGATTAACTAAAGCGGTTGATATCGTAAACAACGTCATTGCACCAAAGCTTGTAGGCTTCGATATAATAGACCAAAATAAAATCGATGATACAATGATTAAGCTCGATGGAACCCCTCTGAAAACAAAGCTCGGAGGCAACTCTACTGCAAGCATATCAGCGGCATGCCTCAAAGCAGCTGCAAACTTTCTTCATATACCGCTTTATCAGCATATTGGTGGAGTGTTCGCTCGAATATTACCAGTACCAGGAGTCGCAGGCTACATCGGAGGTACCAGATATGGAGGAGGCCAGAGATCAGGCGAAAAGCCAAGTGTCACTTTCATGGCTTACGGATTTAAGACCTTCTCTGAAGCATCTTATGCATGTTGGGAGTTAAAAAGAGAATTTTACAGAATAGTCTATGAAAAGTTAGGACAGAGAACATATTCCGGCTTTTACTCTATGCTTTTGGTTAAGAAGTCTGAAAAGATCAAACATGACCGCCAACTCTGGGAAATTATGGCCGAGACCATTGAGAACCTGGGATATAAGAACAGAGTTGGAATCCAGATGGATGTAGCTGCAGGCACTTACTGGGATAAGAACAAGAAAAAATTTGTAGGCTTATTCTCTGCAGAAGACAAAACTCCTGAAGATCTGATTGAACTATATAAAGAAGCTGTCAAAGACTATCCGTTCCTGGTCTTAGAAGACCCAATGGACGAAAACGATGTTGAGGGACACGCCATCTTAACTAAGGAACTAGGCATTCAGATAGTCGGTGACGATTTCTTTACAACAAATATCGAACGTGTAAAAAGGGGAATTGAAGGAAAAGCATGCAACACCGTCCTTTTAAAAGTCAATCAAATAGGGTCTATAACAGAAGCGTTCGAGATGGTTGAATATGCGTACAAACACGGTTATGCTGTTATGCCATGCAGTAGCCGGGGAGAAGGAGCAGATATAGCAGACTACGCTGTCGGCCTTAATACTGGTCAAATGAGAGAAGGGGGACTCGACGATACTACTAATAGAGTGACCATGATTGAGAAGGAACTGGGAAGTAGAGGACAGTTTATGGGAAAAGCAGCATTTAAAACACGCTCATTTTTGCCTTCATAAGGTAATCCAAGATAATTGAGAGAAAGGTTTTGTTTTTCATGTTTTAAATATAGAAAAACTGACATTTAAAGGTTAGAGTTCACACCCTAAGTTAAATGGTAATGCATAAAAATGGTAAAAGCCAACGCATGCTTGGCGAAAGATATAAGTGAAAACAAAACTCTAATCGCATATGCAACAAAAGGCGGGACAACGGAAGAGTATGCAAACGCCATTGCATCTGTTCTAAGAGAGGAATTCAAATTAGAGGTGGATCTGGTCGATCTCAGGAGAAATCATCATCCTGAATTGACACAGTACCAGAACGTGATCTTGGGCTGTGGAGTTAAAATACAGAGGTTGCACGATGACGGCCGCAAGTTTTTGGAAAACGACTTCGGGGACAGGAAAGTGGCGATATTCCTTTCGTCTCTTGAGCCAAAGGACGAGGCTATTAAAAAATATGTCGACAAAATACTTGAAAAGAACACAAAGCTGAAACCGTTCGATGTGGAAGTGTTTGGTGGAAGAATGAAATTCCTAGGAAAAACGAGTCAAGACATGGTAGACGTCAACAAATCTAAAGAATGGGCGCGAAACATAGCAGAACAATTTAAAACTGTAAAATAAAGTCGTGTAGCTATCTAAAACCTGTCTAAAGAACATCATTATTAAATGATATATTAAATAAAGCTTATTGGGGCCTTTCTTTCATTTACCACAACTACCAAGCTTGCCACAATGCTTAAGAACAGATAGGACGGCTTTAAGTAAGGGATAAAGAATTTCGAAAAGAATTCGCAGCATTTTCAAGTTTGCCAAGTTTGTCTTTGCAAATACAAGTGGCGGTGTTATCTCAGAACTAGTTCTATTGATTGGTTTACTAGTTATATACGGAAATCTCATCATTCCAAGCAACACTTACTCTTCGCCAGCACTCTTAGCGCTGAACATTCTTGCACAAGGAATAGGTATTGCAGTCGCCTTTTTCATTAATGAACGGATAACCATCCATGTTGGAAATGACCAGAAAGATCAATTAACCATAAGGTTACTGAAATTTGAAGGCTTAAATGGTATTGGAAGCTCGATAGGCGTATTAATTCAACTCCTGCTACTAGGAACCCTATCACTTTCACCTGCACTCGGCAATATTGTAGGGGCTTTAGTTGCTTATCCAATCCAATACCTCATTTCCATGCGATTTGTCTGGAGAACTAACAATTGAGAATGATATTATTCGCAAATTCTTCAGGCAGGTTTTTATGCAAACTTTATTAGCATTTTGCACTAAATACATGTTGAGGTAAACAAGATGGGCGTAAAAGGAAACCTCGAATTAATGAAAACTTCTTGATGATACCTGGAATGCAGGACCTAATAGCCCACTTTGGGAGACATTCAAGAACAGCTATTCTACGATTCTAAGATTCCACAATAGTGGTTTTAGACAAGACTGTTTCCCTCTGTTGATCCAGAATGCGATTAACATGTTCTGTATTAACACCAGGAGTTGTACCTATTTCTTCAACGCATGCTCCTCCTGTAGCCTGAGCGAAAAGAAGAATTTCCGCAGCCTCCTGAACGGTCAAGTCTTCAATGGATCGCCCTGCCTCAATAACATCTAGAAGCTTTCTCACGGTCCCAGCTGTCATGGCGTCGCCGGCCCCACTGGGATCAATGAGCTTTACATCGAAGGCAGGCTGCTTTATGAACTTGCCTTTAAAGAGCAGCGTCGACCCATTCTTACCGTCACTGACAATTGGACACTTAACACCCATCTTAGCCACCCATCTGAGGCCGTCTAAAGGGTTAAGCTGACCAGTGATGCCCTGAAGCTCCTCAACATTGCTGTGCAGGACATCAACGTAGGGCAACGCCGAATGGCTGTAGTTCCATTCCTTCTGATATGGTGTAGTCAGATCTAATACGGTCCGGATATTGTTATTATGACAGTATTCGAGAAGGTCCTTAAGTCTGAAATCGAAGTTTCCAAGTACTCCGGATGCTACGTAAAGTATCTTAGGCCTGCACTCTCTAACAGCGCGCATTACGTAATTAAAGTCCAAGAAAAGGTTGGCACCCAACATTATAACCACCCTCTTGTCTTCACCCGTTTTAATCCAGAGAAGCGATATACCTGTCGGAGCATCCTTAACACGTTGAAGTCTTCCGACAACGCCCCTGGACCTCAGAAAACCTTGAATGAAGTCGCCGAACATGTCCCTGCCAGCAGCTAAGGCGACTCTAACGTCCCCCCTTTTAAGGTCCAGCTGTTCCAAATCCACAGAGACGTTGGCAGGATGTCCTCCAAGAGAAAATTTAATTCCCAATGGAGCTGGAATTCCTTCACCCGGCTCAGGAATCTTTGGCAAACCTGCTGCCAAAATGTCAACTACGACAAACCCGCATGTAAAAATTCTAGCCAACGAAGTCGCTGGTGTATTCAACATAAATATTTAAATCTTGTTTTAAAGGCTATTCTTAGAAAATTATTTTTATACTCTACACCAAAGATAATTATACTCTACACCAAAAATAATTTTTGCAATCGTGTTAATGAATAAAGTAAATGTTTGCTTTTGCAGCTTTAAGGCTGGCAGCTATCTGCGAATAGACTTTAATACATGAATTTTCTGCGCTATAGAAGATAGAAGAATGCTCATTTTAGGGGTAAGTGGTAGCCCTAGGGTTAAGGGCAATACTGACTTGATACTGCAAGAGGCTTTGGCTGCTGCAAAGAAACAAGGCGCGAATGTGAAACTCATATACATCAAAGATTACAGTCTCCAACCATGTAATGCTTGTAGGACCTGCTTCAGAACTAAGAAGTGTGTCATCGACGACGATGGCGAGAAGGTGTATAAGGAAATCCTCGAAGCTGACGGAATCATTCTGGCCAGTCCCTCATACTTTCAGGGGGTCACGGCACAGATGAAGGTCTTCATAGACAGGATTGGCTACCTTGCCCTAGCACGAGGAAGAAAGGACTTCACAGGTAAGGTGGGTGGAGTCATCGCTGTCGCCCGTCGCTCCGGTTTAATGAGAACTTGTGACCAGATGATTACTTTCATAACAGCTGTCAGGATGATAATCCCAAGTGGTGGGAGAGTCTTCGCAATCGGCAATAAGAGGGGGGAAGTCGCCAAAGATAAAGAGGGAATTAAAGGTGCAAGATATCTGGGCAAGATGATGGCTAAGACAATAGCAGTCACCCATAGATTAAGAAAGAGTAAAAGTACTTGAAAATCTGATTATGTCTGCTTATAGGGCTACAAATGTAATATTGATGATATTTTTAAAAGCCTAAGTAATGATTGTAATTTATCAAACGTCAAGCGATAATATGATTTTCATAACTTTAGCAAAATTTAGGAAGAAGCCAACAAAGGAATTTATCGCTCATCAAATAAAGTCGTACGAAGAGATGAAAAAGCGTGGTTCTAAGATCCTCGGCGTCTACTATACACTTGGAAGGTACGACGCAGTTAAAATAATAAAAGAGAAGATTAGGAGATAAAATGCTATAATATAAGATTCCAAATTTAACCTATTGTCAAATTAAATAACAGAACTGAACCACAGCATTTTTTTCCACTTCCTAAACGATGCCTTCGATTTGATTATCATTTGTATTTGATAATTTGTTGGCCAAGCTGTCTATTGGCTCTTCACCCATTCCAACGTCGCTAAGTAAAGCGGTTGTCATTTCAGGTGGTTTGGTGACAAAGTAAATCGCAGAACCACTGACTATTATAACCGCAGCGCCAAGAGCGGCATAAATGAATTTTCTTCTATCCATCTTCTTGGGTTCTTGGCTCATTAAAAGATTCTCTTTTCATAATAATTTCTTAGTTTATAAGTTTTTTCAAATTTGCGGGGGGTGGGGTTCGCGCATTAGTCTTCTAGTAAATTATTGGGAGGGCAATTAGGTTTAAGTCCGATGGTGTTCGACCGTAATTAAGCACGAATATATTATAAACATGAATTTCCCATCGTCGTTTAACTTACCTCTATGACGAACGCGCTTTACTTAGGATAACAGGGAAAGGGGGTTAGCAACTAAACTATTTCGTCGACAGCCGTTAAGGCCTTGTCTATTATATCTTCTGGAAGTTTTCCAAGTGCTCTGAGAAAACTTTTGGTTAGAGCAGCCTTGTAAGTCAAAAGGTTGTTCACTTAATAATTTCTTTAATTTCACTACTATCTTTAACGGTTACATATTCTCCTTTTGCGTATTCCTGCTCTGCTCTATGTATTCTTTCTAAGCCTTCCTTGTCCATTAATTCTTCAAGTGTTGTGAGAACCTCTTCAACCTTGACCAGTTCAGTATAAAGGTCTTTTAACAGTTCTTTGGGTACACTAACAGTTTCCGCCAAACCATTCACTGACGAATTTTCCTCACACACCTTAATTAACATTGCCTCATTTTAATTTGTAAGAACTTTTCTGATGAGCTTATAGACTTCTTTCCTATTCAACCAAGGCTTCCTCAATTAACCTCTCCAAAGTTTCCTTTCGCTCATCTAGATGACTTAACCTAATATAACTTAAAGCCAACCTCAGCTGATAAGATTATAAAAGCTCTTACTAAAATCGGTTTTAGACCAGTAAGGCAGAAAGGTAGTCATGTAATATTGAAACATAATGATGAAACGATAAGATATATACTAAGCGAGTATTTGTCAAAGTCCTAAACACTGCTTTCGAGAATTTTCTTGCAACATTCAACTCTCGTATCATACGCACCACCTTCACCCTTTTCAATTCGATTGAGAATGACTTGAATTTTTTCTCTTAGTGTAGCAACCTCATCAAATATTTTCTTCTTCCTGTTGATGGCTGCATCGATTTTTTCTCTAATCTTAGAATCAGTTAAGAGCGAGTTTAGCGTTTTCACAACGCTCTCTTTTTGTTGTGCGGATAATGCCTTTCCAAGAGGTACTTTGGCGTCTACATCGGGTGTAGAATACAGAGCTATTGATCGGTTAATATCTCCGTGAACAATAAAACTGTTCGGAAGTTGCATATCTTGGAGTATTTTGTACTCTGGTTCACCTTTGAAACGTCTGATGTAAAAAATTTTGATGTAACAATCTCGTAATATTTCTAAGACAGGAGTTATGAATATGCTAGGGGAGCTTAGCCAAGTGGATATAGCTTGTAACTCAGAATTGTCGATTTCAGACATGTACCTGCAAGGATCAAGTAACCAGTTTTTATTTGGAATTTTGGCAATGGGAGCTATTTGACTCAATGCCGTTGTAGCTTTTTCTTTCACTAAAGCTTCAATTACTAAGGGTTCTTTATTCAGATCTTTAATCTCCATCTCAATTTTTGACAAGTTGGTGAAAAAATCTGGTATGTCCGATTTCAAATGCGCTTCCACTTGTTCAAAACCTTCCCGCGGTATAACATTCAGATTACCTCCTAGTTGTCGGTAAGCCACCGATCCTTCCATATCCGAGAGATTCATCCGAGAAAGTAGCACGAAATAGCTCTGTGCCACATCATGATAGTGCTTCTTAATTTCAGCTTCAGTTGTTTCTTTAGGTATTTTTGTTAAGTGGGCTTCTTGAAATGGCTTAGTCTTAACTTTATTTAGTTCTTCACTAACTGATTCCTTTGCCACTTCTTTAGGAATCGGGCTAATACTAGGTGATGGTGCAACTGATTTCGGTTTTTTAGTTACGGTGAGCTTCCTAACCAATCTGACAATAGCACTCAAACCCCCTATTACGATTACGCCAATCCAAGCGAGGATGAATATTCCGATTGATAATGCATTCCCAAGACCGCTTCCCAACTCTAATGAAAGATAATTCGGAACCTTATGGCTTACAAGGAAATCAATTATGTATAAGACTGAAGCTACGAACTCAACCATTCGGAGCAACACTTCCCGTTTTGGCCCCTTCGTTTTGTCAGTCATTTCTGCAATACCTTACCAGTAATTGAGATATTTGAATACCCCAAGAAGTTATTAGAATCATCGATTTAACTCTTACCCCGTTAGTTATCGGCGAGATTGGGTTTAGAAAATATCCCGATACGTTATCAGAGCCGCCCCAGAGGTTAGAACCGCCCAAGAGCAATAAAGCACTTTCCACATACCTATCTATCAAATGGCAGGACTATGACCTAGTCTAGCTTTAGAAAGGAAAGTGAGGGAAGCATCAAAAATATTGACGTACCATGATCATGCAATTAAAAAATCGGAGGTAAAAAGAAAATATGTATATGATTTACTTCAATGACCTTAACTATTAAGATTGTATTATGGCTGTAGAGAGGCGTAGGTATATAGATTTCTTCGACCATAATAACTTTGAAAATAGCTTAGATCATTAAAATATTTAAATAGAGCTAACTTTTCTCTTCACCTTCCCTTTAGATCCGTGTTATCTTCAGCCGGGGTCCCTTGCTGGTTTTTGGATTTTTCATTCATCTAGATCTCCAGCTTGGCGATGACAACCTGGTAACTCATTGTTTGATCAGATCCTGAACTCTTTTCTCCATGTTCTGGAGAAGCGTGCCTTTTATGGATATCCACTCTTGAGCGTTATCATGGAATCTATGAGATCTGCGAGGTTGATCTGAATCTGATGTCTGCCTGTCCATGGGTCGTTGCAGTTAGGGTTGATGCATGGCAAATTGGATTTCCCTTTTGTGATTAGGTTTGAAATCATTTGACCTGTAAATTTTATCTGAGATATTTGGTCACATTTGTTACAGGTTATTTCGAAGTCGGTGTCCCTCAATACGGTCATGATGTTTGAGCTGAAGACTGTTTCCAATCTTGCTATTTCAGGCATTATTTTTTCATTATGCCATCTATTTAACTCAGATTTCTTCCAATTTTCGAACCATTTTAAAGCGGTTTCGTGCGCCCTCGCTTCGACTCTCTTATTGAATTCCACATGTAACCTTTTCTGAACTTCTACATTTAATGCCTTCTTAACTTCAACATCTAATCCGGCCTGTGCCAACTTAGAAGGAATTGCTTGGTATGGGGCTTCAGATAGGCTTTGCAGGATCGTCTTGAGCTCTTTGACAGACGAATCGAATACCTCCTTAGGTTTCTCATCCTTTCGCCATTTCTCATATTTTTCGTTGGACTTTTCTTCAGCTTTTCTGCTTATCTCCTCTTGCTCAGCCCTTAGGAAGGCTTCTTCGGCTTCCTTTATCGTCTTCCCCTCTGAAGTAACCTTTATCTGCTCAAGGTCGGCTATCCTTTTCTCTAGTTCGGTCTTGACGCTCTCTAGTTCGCCTACTTTTTTCAAAGCTTCATCTCTTTCCTGCTTGGTTCCGCTATAGTATTTTAGCGCTTCAAGTTCCTTTATATGCTGTTCGATCTTTTCCAAGCTCATGTTATCTGGCACCTGATGGATTCAGCGATGTTTTCACGATGATCGTTGTCAGGGCCGTGTTCGCCCAGCCTAGAACATCCGAAAGCTCTATCTTCCACGTGAAGTTTATGATTTTGTGTTTTGGCTCAACGATATCCTTAAGCGTGAACGTCTGGTTTATTCCAAGGCTCTTAGCGTTTGTGGCCAAGCTTCTGATCGCCTGAGCCAAATATTGCAGGCTGTCTATCTTCAGCTCCGAAGGGTACCTTCTTAGAGCCAAGAACACCTTTGCCTCTCTAAGCTCTTCATCAAATTTATCCGCGTTTTTCCTGAGAGCATCTCGTTGGTTGGAGTAATCCCTTACCCCCCTAGTTAGGGCTTCCTCCTTTTGACGTAGGTCTTTAGTTTCTTCCTTCTGCTGTACTATCTCTTTCTCAAGTCCTCCTTTTAAGCCCTCTAGTTCGTTGACCTTATCTTGGATGGCCTTAAGCTTGCCATAGTCTTCAACCGCCCTTAGCACATCTATTGAGTTACCATACCTCTTGGCAGCTGTCATCACACCTACGATGTCACCTGTATTGAACCCATGGGTGAAGATCAGCTCCCTGCACGTTCTCACGCCTTCAATTATCTGAGAGTTTTCCACATCCAATCTCTTTATCTTGATTTCCAGGTTTTCCATGACACGTTCTAGTTCAGAGGTTCTTGCCTCTATCACCCTCTGGTCAGAGAAGCTGTCAACCGCCTTCAGGACAGCATCTACACCACCTAGCTTATCACAGGCTTTAGCTAATCCAACTAGAGTTGCATCATTAAAGCCTATTCCTCTTAGATGCTCCAATCTGCTAAATGGGGCCTTAAGCTCTTCTTTCTTGTTATTAAGAATAAGGATTTCTTTAGTTAACATTTTAACTTCTGATTCTCGAGAAGTTTTTTCCAGGCTTATGTCTTCAACTTCCTGTTTAAGCGCTTTGAGATCGACGTAGGCCGTTATGGCTTCTACGACATCGTTAAACCTACCAAATTTTATCAACAGGTCCCGTATTTTCTTTAGGTTGTCCAATGTCAGTTTGGATGATTCAAAGCCCAGTTTATATTCCAGTACCTGTTTTAGCTGGTCAACGTTGAGGTTTGAAGCTTTTAAATCATTGTACATCTTTACCAGCTCGCCTGAGCTGACCTTCGAACCTTTCGCTAACTTCAGTAGACCGGCGAAGTCTTCTATGTTAGCTCCCTCTCGGTCCAAAGATGACTTTATGGAAAGGGCCCCATCCACTTCGTCAAGGTAGAGATCTTCCTCCATCGTTTTGACGAACAGGCCGATTACCCTAGCTCTGGCCTTAGAGTCCACAACCTTGACGCCGACCACATAATTTCTCACCGTCGACGCGTCCCAAGCGTGACCACTTAATTCGGATATTTCGTAGCTTGTAAAACCATTTCGCCGAAGGATCCTCATGCATTCTTTCGCTTCCTCTAGCTCTTCAGGCCCAAGCGGCTTCTTCTTGGCAAGATCAAGAAGCTTCCTGACTATATTTTCAACAGTTTCCATCTTCTGCCAATGATACCATATCATTAGAGTAGAATATAAGTTTGGCGTCAACCACGTCAACTGGTCAAATGATGACGAACGATGAACGCTGATGATGGCTGATGATGGCTGATGATGGCTGATGATGGCTGATGACGGGTGTTGATGGCTGATGATGACCGTTGATGATGACTGATGATGACATGTGCATACCTTTTTTATTCCCTTATTAAAGTGCTTAACCCCATGAAGCGTTCTTAACAGTTTCCTATATTTTCCCCTATTTACCCTCTGTTCCCAGCTAAACTCTTAAGCGCCTTTATTTTATAGTTTATAGGATTCTGTCAACTTGTCGGGATAAACAAAAAGATATAGAGGCTCGACTAGGGAGCAGTTCAGAAGATTATAAGTTTAAGATAAATAATCAAAAAAAAGTAAGGCTCATCTAATAGGTTTAGTTAAATCAGAGCCTTTATAACCTAAAGCCTATAGTCCCATAAAATCCTATAAACTTTTTTTATCGACCATAAAATTTCCCGTAAACTGGCCCGTAAAATGATTTTTACGAGCATACAAAATACCGTAACCCAGTCTTTTACGTCCCGTAAATTCCCGTAAGAGCCTTTACGACCTCGTAAAATCATCGTAAACTTTTTTTTACGTCGCCGTAAAATGTCGTAAAATCATCGTAAACTTTTTTTTACGTCGCCGTAAAATGACTTTTACGCGCACATAGAACATCGTAAACCCATATTTTACGCCCCGTAAAATCGTCGTAAAGATCGTAAAATGTCGTAAAACTTTTTTTTACGCTGCGTAAAATGCCGTAATTACGTAAAACACGTAAACTTTTTACGCTGTCGTAAAGTGTCGTAAATGGCGTAAATTACGCCAAGCTTTCCGTAATTGCATGAAGCAGTTTAAGGCACTTACCTTTATTTTACGCTTGTTTCCCTCTTTTCCCAGTTAAACTGATATGTGCGCGTAAATTTACGAGTTACGAGTTCTTTAACGGTCTTTAAGGGGTTGGGGTGAAAATGTCAGAAATGGGGATAATGAAGGTGCCCTTTGATTTGCCATAACCAACGCCATAATAAAGAAGCTTAGTTTCTGTGCTTTGTGGGGCTGCGTGCGCGCTTTGTGTCAAGTCTTATGGATTTTCAGCATCCGTTTTTCGATGAGGTTTAATGGTGGGCTGAGCAACTTTGATAATGGGCCAAGTTCTTTCAGCATCTCTTTTATGTTTTCGATGTCTGTCCTGTTTACTGCTCCTATGAGTGAGGCTACTGTTATGTATGCTGTTAGAAAGACTGTGGCTCCGATGATAAGTTCCATCCAGCTTGGAAGAGACAGCTGGGATAAGATGAGGTATGCGGCTAGGGCGGAGATTGTGGAGGCTGAAAGTATTTTTGTTGAAGACACCCAGTCTACTGTTGCTGCATAATGCCTTCCAACGTACCAGAGCATCGCGATCAGGCTTGGTATTCCGTCTATGAGCGCTGTTACGACTAAGCCGATTATTCCAAGCCTAGGAATCAATACTAAGCCTAGGGGAAGACCTAATGCTACAGATATAAGATTTAGTTTCATGTAGACCTCTGTCCTTCCTTGGCTGATTATTAGATTCCACACGCTTAAGCTTCCGAATAGGTATGAAGAAGAGTGCAGGGCATCAGAAAGAGACTTGAGCAAACATTTCTGGTCATGATTCGTAGAAATCCTCATACGTTGATACCCCCAGAGACGCAACTCCACGGATGATGGAGACGCCAAAACTCGACAAGATGGTTCTGCCCTACGTTTACAGCTCAACTCCAACCCCTTCATCCACAACTACTTCAACCACGACTACAACTGTTCCGACAACAACTACCTCAACGACTACAGCCACAACAACTTCAACTTCTTCAGCTCCGTCTGGTGGAGGTGTCTATGTTCCCCCGCTTACAATAGCATCTACAACCTCAACGTCTACACCACCTAAAGTGAGTAGCGTTAACGTCACACTTCTGCCGATAATTGTTTTCACAGCGTTGGTGGTGTGCTTCACCAGCATCCTAGTGATCAACCGAGGCAAAAAGGGAGCGGAACGACATAGCCACAGGTAAACTTTCACTCGACAATTATATATAATAAACTGCATAATATTAAAAAGTCTCTCTTAAACTCGCAATATGTATTTAATTATCTAAAAGTATATTGACGCTTCAAAAGGTTGTGGATGAGTTATCACAGCAGATGTCACCAGACCAATTTGCAGGTTTTCATATGGTTAACGATGGGCCCGATGATGGGAACGTATTAGACCAAGATATTGACTTTGAAGACGTTGACGGTAGAGATAAAAAACTATTTGGGAATGAAAAAGAAAGAAGGTCGTGATTTTTATGAATAAAACGGTGTATTTTAAACGTGCTATGAGTAACATAGTAAATTAATTCTATTATATAAACATGATAAGCTTTATTAACTGCTTTAAGTTAATCCCATTTCGATAATAGTGAAGGGTAAACCCAGATTCATTTCTTTATTAGTAGTTCTTTTTGCAGTGGCTCTTTTCGCAACGGTGTCAATAAGAGTTCATGCCACATCTCTCGTTTCTATAACGATAACTGACAGCCCAGTAGGAAGTGGGCTAATATATGTAGATGGTAATCTTATAACTACGCCAAACACTTTCTCTTGGACTATTGGCAGTACACATGCACTATATGCGAAATCAAATACAGTTGTAGTCAACCAAGAGCAGTACGTCTACACTAGTTGGAGTAACGATGGCTCTCAAACTCAAACTTATACAGTTCCAAGTAGTAATGCTACTGTTACAGCTAATTATCAGCTTCAATATTACTTAACTGTGACTGGAGGAAACAGCGAATCTGGTCAAGGCTGGTATAATGCAGGAGCTACTGCAAATGCTTCTTCTAACTGGGTTTGGAATACTGTTGCGGGACAATCGAGAACAGCTATAACAAATTATGAACTAGATGGCACTAGCCAGAACTTAATCGACAATTTTGCCGGTGCAACCTATAATATAGTTGACGGTCAAACATCTTCTAATGGATTGTGGACTTGTCAGTATGCTGGCTATGGAGAGACAGGAGTTACAACTGTAAATGGTAAAAATGTTTTCTTCATAGAACCACAAGCACCAACCAGCCCTTCTGTAGGACATGCAGGTTTAGTAGCTACTACTCTGAATTATGCAAACTTTACAGCCAACGTAGAAGTAAACACTGCTTCACAGCTACGTCAAAATAGTGCTCCGAACCCATGGGAAGTAGCTTGGGTATTCTTCAGATATACTAACAGCGAGAATTTCTATTACGTTCTGTTTGCAAATAATGATTTAGAATTAGGGAAATATCAAGGGAACCTAACTCAGCTTTATTGTTATACTACCAGTTCAGGGCCGACGTTTACATTAGGCGACTGGACAGATTATCAGATTAGCGCTGTCGGAAACCATATACAATTTTGGCTGAACGGAACAGAAGTAATAAACTACGTAGATACAACCATGTCTCCTCAGTTAGCATCTGGAGCAGTAGTAATGTATGATGAATCTTCATTAACGTATTGGGCTAACATGACCATAACTAATACTCCTTCTGAAGCACCAACCAACAATCAGAATCCTACGTTACAGACTTCTGGAAATCTTATGACACCTAGTATAACTATGAATGTAGCTCATACTATTCAGTTTGCTTCCACAACTCAATATTATCTAACAGTATCTTCAGCTCATGGTTCTCCAACTGGGCAGGGGTGGTATAATTCAGGAACATCTGCTTCATTTAATGTAACAACCCCATCATCAGGATACACTTTCACTTCTTGGGCTGGCTCAGGAACTGAAAGTTACACTGGTTTGGCAATATCTGAGTCAGCTACCATGAATAATCCTATAACTGAAGTCGCTTCTTGGACGAGTACAACAACTACAACCACTTCAACAACTACTAAGATGACTATTTCTGACTTCGATTCGATGTTCGCTGAAAGCAATGTAAGCATGATTTATCCTTCGAACAGTACAACGAAGCCTCTAGGTTGTGGGGCTGCTTCCGTGAGCGACTGGCTGGCTTCGATGGCTATTTCGACGAAGCTTGGTAATTATACTGAAGGTTTGGATACGGAAAGTATGTTCGTGAACCAGAGCACAGGTAGAGCGATCGGCAATTCAGGTACTGGAATCATCAGCTTCGGCGGCCAATACGTGAACCCTGTGGTGAAATATGCTGAGATCGATTCGACACCCCTGCAGGATAGAGCCCCAATCAGATTCCACTACGACTCTGTATCACAAACTGACAGCTTCCAACTTTGGAACGGATCAACAATACCAGGAGCCAGCTTACCTTCTTCAATCATAAACCAAGGACAGGACATGTTCGTCATAGAGGTTTACAAAGATGCTAGCAACAGGCCTGTGATGCTATGTTATGGCTTTGGCTGGAAGGGCACGTATGCTGCGGGTAAGTACTTTAACACCATGATATACCCCAACTTAGCCTCCTACCCGTACAGCTGGGTCATCGTCAAATGGAATGACACGAACGGTGACGGGTTCGTGAACAACCCTGGCGATGGTGACACCTATACTATCGTGGCAGTAGGTCCGTCTTAGATGACGACCGTGTACTCTGAGGCTGCGTCAAATAAACCTCAGTCAGGCAGCTCGTGGGTGAAGGTAAGCGATCCTTCTTCTGCGAATGGTGCGATGCTGTATGGACCGCACATCAGTACTGAGCAGGGGGGTGGAAGCATGTTGGGTAGACAGTATACGGCATTCTTCAAACTCAAGGTTTCATCCAATATAAGTTCCAGTGACGTCGTGTACATCGATGTCTGCTGCAACCTAGGTAACACTGTTCTCGCTTCGGCTCGGGTTAAAACGAGTGATCTTGCCTCCAACGTCTGGTAATGTTATCAACTAGCATCAGGTCTTACATCACTTTCAGCATTTAGGTCTAGTCAAGGAATGCACATAAATTTCGAAGCTTTCACCGCTGCACCAGCAGTTTCTGTTTATCAGGTTAGCGGTTGATATGAGGTAATAAAATGCAAATTTGCTATCTTAACCCAAAAAAAAGAAATATTATAATTGCACTATTACTCTCATCTGTTTTTTTATTATCAATTCCTTTTTCTTTGGTTTATGCTGATTCAAGTTATCTTTATAGTTTAGATACTTCAACTTATTATTTTCAATTAGGTAACGGTGCTCAAGTTCATTTTTCCGTCCCCACTATTTACTTCGACAATTTAACGTACGGTGATAGTGATGCGATAGATTTTTGGACCCTTTCAACCGGTAATGCGTATTCGCCTAATATAGGGTGGGAGACGGCTAATAATTTAGTTATCATTTCATTATATAGCATATCCGGATTTAACGTAGCAGAATTTAATGTAACCGGATCAAGCGGAAGTAGCTATCTTATTAAAGTATAGTGCGGAAATCAAGGAAATCCACAAAAGGTTTACGTAAACAACGTCCTTACTGGAAATTACTCCTATGTTAATAATGAAACTCTCTCTATTTGGAATAAATTAAATTCCATGCCTGATACTTGGGCAATATATTGGTCAACAACTTCGACAACTACCTCAACAATAACTCAAACTTCAACAACTACTACAACGTCGACAACAACTACTACTCCTACAACAACTACCTCAACCACACAGAACTATCAAGTGTCTTTTGCAGTGGATCCTTCAAACCAAGTTGGTGGAGAAATATTGCCTATTGACAAACTATCCTTGATTATAGTTTTGCTGTCTCAGTACAGCGCTGTCATAGTGCTTCTAATAATACTTTTAGTTACGCTGGGATTTCTGTTAATTAAGAAAAGAAACAAGGTGCTAAGCTTAATATGATTCATTCTAATTAATTGGGTAAAAAGTATCCAGTAAAATATTTGCGATTCGGATAAAGGTATTGCCTGCCAGTGAAGTAGCTTGAGGGCTTAAAAAGCGGAGGAAGGGATATAAACGGAAAGAGGTGGCGCCCAGGCCCGATAAAAGGATTATGTCAAACGCCTAGTTTTCTGACCGTGCGAAAGAGTTAATTGAAACGGTCAGACCTTACTTTTTTAACTAGGAATAGATTTGAATCCATCTAAGTATAAAACACTTGCTCTATTGAGAAGGTTATGAAGTTGATTGGCAACAGAATCGTTCATGAATTTAGCTAATACTTATTTTATCTGGTTCTCAGTCTTTTTAGTTGGAGTTTCTGAGCGCAATCTATAAGCTCATGGAGGTCATTTTCATCTATCTCATAGACTATACCTTCAACTACTGAATCTTCATCTTCATTAACGACATTTGCGTATCCAGCACCATGTTGATTCTTATCAATTTTATGATAGTATATTATGACGACTGTTGAATTGTTAGCTTGGTTCACGATTTGCTAAAAATCTGAAAAAGTCGTAGTGTTCTGCATTGTATAGCAAGGGAGTGAAAATCTATCTGAGATTTGTGACATATTAATAGTACCAACATTGACGCGTCTGGCAACAAGATAGTATTGTTTGACGAAGTTTTCTACCGTATGTTACCTGCACCTTCTCCATCTGGATATAAGAAAACTGTAGCACCTGTATTGGTCACTTTAATAATTCTCCCTATCATTCAATTTACCTTGTCAATCCGCAATCTTTTTAATAACAATAAACTTATTTAACAATAAAATTTTAATTATCTTTGCTCCAGCATTCCCATCACCGAAGGGATTTTTCCACTTAATATCTTTCTTCAGCATAAACTCTACTTTATTAACTATGTCTTTAGGATTAGTTCCAGATAGGATACTAGATTCAACTTCTAAAGTTTCAGGTCTCTCAGTATTATTCCTCAAAGTTACGCATGGAACATTTAATATGCAAGTCTCTTCTTGGACTCCTCCAGAGTCGGTCAACACTAGTTTAGCTTTACTCTCCATATAAAGAAAGTTCAAGTAATCCAGTGGCTCGATAAAGTTTATTTTATCTGATTTAAGACCGAACACTTCCATTTGTTTCTTAGCTCTTGGATGGATAGCATAGAAAATTGGTATATCGAAACGTTCACTAACTCTATCGAGACCTTTTAATATGTTCTCGAACCTAGACTTGTTGTCAACATTTTCTTGTCTGTGAATAGTAGCTAAGAAGTAACTGTGTTTTGATAAGTTCAGTTTGTTGAGGACTTCAGCTTTCTTCTCTGCTAATCCAAGATTCTGGTAAACCGCATCTACAATCGTGTTTCCAGTCATGAAGATTTTATCTTTTGGGATACCTTCGTTAAGCAATATATTACTAGCCTTTTCAGTTGGAGTGAATAAGTAATCCGAGCAGTGGTCAACTAATATCCTGTTAATTTCCTCTGGCATAGTACGATCATAACTTCTCAGTCCAGCTTCTATATGCCCAACTTTTATACCAAGTTTTGTGGCAACTAAAGCTCCAGCCAAAGCCGTATTAGTATCCCCTAGCACCAAGACGATGTTTGGAGATTCTCTCTTCAGAACCTTTTCTATTTCAATCATCATCTTTCCAGTCTGTTCTGCATGAGTTCCTGAACCAGTACCTAGATTGTATTTAGGTTCTGGAAGTTCCAATTGTTCAAAGAAGACTTTATCCATATCGTAAGAATAGTGTTGACCAGTGTGGAGTATGAAATAATCTAGGTTCAGACGTTCACATTCTCGAATGATTGAAGAGAACTTAACAATCTCTGGACGAGTTCCTAAAATAATTGATATCATATCATTGATTCTCCTTTTTATTACGTTTCGACAATTTATTGGAAACCAGTACGATTAGGACTAACGATGGTAAGAAAACAAGACTTGTGAAGATGAGATTGAATGCGATTGGAGTAGGTGTCGAAACGATTGTTTGAGGCATAGTTGTATTGTTGTTAGACAAAACATTATCAATAGAAAACTGGTCTAGTTGGATATTATTTTCATAAAGGTTGTTATTGCAAGTATTTTTAAATAAAGTATTGTAAGAAGAGTTATCCAGTTTAATACCGTATAAGTAGTTATACGAACAAATATTAGCAGTCATATTATTGTGTAACGATGATAGTAAATAGATACCATTTTTATTATACTTACAAGTGTTATTGATTAAATTGTTGTAAGATGGCGAGTTCAGAAAGATTCCATCAACATCGTTGTTCAAGCAAGTATTATGATATATAATGTTGTTATTTGATACGTTATCTTCTAAGCTAATACCATAACTGTTACTGACACAAATATCACTAGACAAGTTATTGTAGGATGAAGACTCCAGATAGATTCCGAGATAGTTGTTCTTACAAACATTATTAGTTAAATTTTCATATGATGAGTTAGATAAGATGATGCCGATATGATTGTTATTGCAAACGTTATTCATAATTTCTCCGTTAGTTGTGTTATCTAAGTAAATTCCGTAAAAATTAGTTCCTTCATTCTCGACTAAACAGTTACGGATTATGAAGTAGACAGTCGTGTTTTGAATTTGAATCCCGTTTGCTCCTGATGCGTCTATCGATAGGTTCTCGATAATGTACGGGTTTAGTGCAGTTCCAGAACCGCTAGTGACACCGCTAACAGATGTAAATGCACTATTATTAGTGATTAAAATTGTAGTATGATTAGATTGTAATGCAAAAACAAAATTATTAGAAGCTGTAATAATAGCCATAACTAAAACTAAACCTATGGCAAAAGTCATTTCCTTAGATTTCATCTATTTTCGCCTGATTCAGTAATCTTCTGATGTTTTAAACGCCTTAATAATTCATTTTCCTTTCTACGAAGAGGTACAACTATAAGTGATAATATCGAAATCATTGCCATACTTAGTATTACTATTACTAAACCTGCAACTATCCACGGAGTTATACTATTAATCGATATTTGAATCGATATTTGATTAAGTGTATCAACTATAGTAGTAATATGAAATTCTGGATTTCGGATATATACTGTTCCAGTTCCCCACAATTCGCAAATTACATCTCCTCTCACACTTCCGTTAATAGGAGTAGCTGTTAAGTATATAGTATGCCAGCCTGAAGTGCCAGTCTCCCATTTTCCGTAGACGATTTGTGTGGGCCAAATATATGCATTAGAGGAGTTGAATGACTGATAAATTAATCTAACGCCATGTCCTTGAACATTGTCTAATTTTATTTCGAATGCTTGAGTATAACTAACTCCAGCTGTAACTATGGGTTTATCAATAGGGTCAGGAATAGCTAGTACAAGAGCATCGTTAAGGGAATGCCCTGTTAAGTTAACTTGTCCAGGAGTAAAATATGAACTCGGAGACCCACTCCAAACTTCTATTCCCCAAGTAAATGCCCTGTTACCATTAGAGTCCGAAAGAGAATCGTTATAGTATTGTATATTAGTGAACCTTATGTCATATAAATTATTAACATCTTGAATCTCACTACTATAAGTTATCGAAGCTAACCACGATGCCATTATGGCATATTCTGAAAAGAAAATAATTGTGGCTAAAGCTATAATTAAAATATACTTTCTTTTCATATTTTCGTTACCTCGCTTTCGAAGCCATGTGTAGTCTTCGGCCACGTTTTAATTTTCCAAAGATATCCTAATACTGCTAGCCAGTGATAATAGTAGAGAAATAGCAACGGATAAAGCATTAAAGATTTTAAACCTCTTTTTCTATAAATTCTTATAGCTATAGTCAAGTTCCATATTACCCAAGGAGACGTCCACACCAGAAGAGGCAACATAGACGCTACAATAGGCAGTTTCAAGAAGAAACATATCCATAGAAAGAAAGTAAGATAAGACGATGTAACAGCAATTGGAGCTATGAGGTAATGAAAATCTAAGGGTCTGTTCCAATAGTATTTCAAGTAACGAGTAATTAGCTGAAAATGCCCTTTAGTCCACCGTGCTCTCTGTCTGAAAAAGTCAGACCACCAAGGAGTCTTTTCATCAAGTACGTAAGTATCTGTACACCACCCGATTTTATAGTGATTAACTGTTAGTTTTGTGCAAAGTGCGAAATCTTCACTGAAAGCCCATTCATCATAGTAACCCACTTTTTCAAGAACTTCTCTTTTCACAGCTTCGCCAGTCCCTCCAAGTAAGGCATTTAAACCTAATGCTTGTCTAGATTTTTGAAAGATATCTGTGAACACGAAGAACTCTAAGTCCTGAAGTCTCGTCAAAAGATTAAATTTAGGATTTTTCGTTTCTATTTTTGTCTGTACAGCATCATAATCCGGAAAATAATATGTCAACTTTTCTAGAAAATCCTCTGGTATGTTATTATCCGCATCAAAAACCACAACCACCTCACCTGTAGCACATTTAGCTCCGTAATTTAGAGCCACACTCTTTCCCAAAGGAGCATCTTTCAACTCTAAAGGCTTAATCCGTTCGTCTTTTATCTGACTTACGACTTCGTAAGTTCTGTCACTACAGTTGTGGCAAACTACTAAAATTTCAAAGTTCTTATATGTCTGTTCAAGTATATTTCTAAGTAATTTAGCAATTACTTTTTCTTCGTTTCTCGCTCCAATCAAAACAGAGAATTTTCCTGTGAAACAATGTCCTTTAAATGATTTTTCTTTCAAGAACAAAGTCCAAACTCCATAAAAAGCAGAAATTGACATTATAAGCGTTATAATGATAGTAACAGGATAAGTTAAGAAAGTTAAATTAATTATACCAGTATGTGGCTGATTAACTAAATGAAAAAAAGCCACTACTAGCATAACCGGCCCTGTAATCCAAATAAGAAAACAGAAGAGTATGTCTCTTTTAGACTTTATACCGAAAAAGCTCATTTAAGCAGCTTCCTATAATATTCGTCTGTTTTGATTGCGCCTTTAAGTAATTCTCCGGGATTACTTAGATAATTCAAATACTCTATATCTTTAGGAAGACATGTGCCACCAATACCATCTCTAGCTTCCATAATCTGGACTTGCCATCCTTCTTTTTCCCGTTTAAGAGTATTACAAGCTTTACGTACTTCACTGAAGTTCAGTTTGTATTTCTTACAGGTAATGGAAAGTTCTTCTGCATAAGCTATCTCTATGTACCGATAAGAGTTCTCCACAATCTTACTCATCTCAGAAATTTCAGATGATGAAACAAGTTGTACAGGTGTGTGAATGGAGTGGAAGAAATCTTCTGACATCTTCAAACTTTCTTCATTAACAGCTCCAAGTATGCGGAGTTGATTTACTCCGTAACTTTTCATATCTTCTGAAGACAGAGTACCAAGTTCCCAAAGCCTATGTGGACAATTCGCAACGTAGTGCTGTCTCTTGAATACATCTTCATAGATTCCACGAGTAGTTCCAACTAGAACTGTACTTTCAATACTAATCAATGCCTTTCGTATTAGGCTCTCCGATATTTTCTGGCACACCAATTCAACTGCACTCATGTCAGGTTTACCGTTTCTATACCAAGTATTCACACACACGACATAAACATCTGACTCTGGAACTTCTGACCATTCTGTAGTAGCGAAAAAGTGATTAGAAGCATCTTTTACTTTCTCTGGATTTATGTCGTATCCTATTACTTTATGATATTTTGAAATATGTAGTGCTGTTGGAAAACCAATCACACCAAGACCTACTATACATACTGTCTTCGTTTCTATCACCTTTCTTCTTGCCTTTCCTTAAGACTTATATTGCCACAATTTCTGCACTTTTCGCCGACAACGTCACCGTTATTCCACAACCACAAAATATTAGAACTTCCACATTCATCGCAAACAATATTAATAGGATTTAACTTATGCCACCCATCAGAAAGATAGCCATATTTTTTGTGATATTCTTCAAGTTTCATTCCTTTTTACCTTATTTCACCAGACCTTCCCGCCTTGGTTATTATTTTAGCGAGGTCAGCCCTTATCCTTTCGCTGGTGTTGAGGCTTTGCTGTACCTCTAAAATAGTTTCTCACCTATTAATAATGGTTCTGAAACGGTTTCATGCTGGTATGTTTCTTTTTTCTCAACATTTTTGTATTTCTTCCAGATCTTGAGAGGCACATCTTTACTGCATATTTTTGGGAGTATGATAGAGGTGTATCCTGTTTTATGCACATAATTTTCAAGGCCATTAGAATGCTGAATGAAAGTAGTTTGTGCGATACGGTTGGTGCGAATGTTCAAATTTATTATCTGATAAACGTTTCCAACTATCCCACATTCTGGGCATAGAGTTTTACCTTTTCTTTTGGTTGCAGTCAATACATAATTCTTATGATATATTTTTGTAGTTACATTCTCCTTTTCCTTTCTCTTTGCCATTATTTCCCTATTCAGATCGCCGAAGACTTTAAAGAAAATTTCTTGCCTATTCATTGCACTCGTCTACTCGCTCACCTTTTGGTTCTGTTTTCACAAAAAATTGCACTTCTTGTAAATTCCATTTAAAAACATTCTGTTGTTATACCTCAATGTTATACCCAAGCATCTCGTGCGAACCGTCCAAATTTATTCGTTTCCTTTAATTTAAACGGAACCGGATGATGAAGGTTGCGGAAAATATACTAATTTATTTTTCATAAAAAATCTATATGAACTTCCAAAAGTGAACAAGAATATAAACTAAAACTTACGTAGCGTGGTACAGATAGGTATATAAATTTTACGATGGATGGAATCCATTTCAAAAGACCAAATTGCCACGCCAAAAGCCGCCTTGGGCTCAGACTTCATTTGGTCGACGATATTCATGTAGCTATTAGCGTCGACTCCGACCATGCCCGCAGGCTTGTTTGCAAGATACGGTACAAGTGGGATGATGAACGAAAGAGCCAGAGCTGATGTGAAGAGTAAAATAAAATATTTTTTTCCCACGGTCATGTCATTCCCATCAGTTCTCGTCTTGTCAAAGGACAGCCAGAGCAGCCAAGAGAATAGAATTATCACAAGAAAGGGCACAGTCAGAAAGTAGGTGATGTTTGAAAGGTACCAGCTTGTTTGAATGCCGTTACCCTGAAAGATATACTTTCCTAAAATGAAGAAGGATACCTGCTCAAATAATGAGGCTGCTGCTATTACGATGGCAATTAGAATAGGGGGAAAGAGGATATATCTTGGATACGATTCAGCTCTTGCCCTCAAATAAAAGAGGTACAGGTTTATGGCTGTAATGGCTGAGGGGATCACAAGCTGTAGGTTCGACATATAATAGCCTACTGCCAAAGATAAAATGCAAACTGGTAACATAACATGAAACCTTGGAAAATCGAAGGTGAGAACCAAAAATGCAGACGCAGTAATAATAAAGAGAAGCAAAAGGTCAACAGAATGCGTGAAAAAGGTTATCCTGATTATGGATTCCCTGAACGCAAGACCATACAAGTACGGATACGATTCATAGATACGAAGTTGGACGATTTGGGTGAAGGATGACGAGGAGGAGAACGGAGGAGGACAGCAGAAGAGAAGAAAGAAAAAGCCTAAAATTCAATTGAGATAACCCTCCCCAATATAGCCAAAGAATATTCTCAACAATATAAGTCTATCGTGAACTTCTGATGACCATCATCTTCTCTAAGATGAGATTTTAAGGTAAAGCTTCATTTTAGGGACTTCTAATGCTGTAATAACTGCTTTAGCTCCGACTATATCTTTTTCATCTCAAATAATATTTACAAGGGACGTGCATGTTTTCTGTTTTCGCCCAGAAATGACTTGAGACAGCAATATGAATAGTAGTTGTATAGTCGTCTTTTTCTTGTGGTAAAGATAAAGCATTTTATCTTTTTTCTTTTACAGTATTAATTCCAGGTTTGGACTTGCCCTTTTTCGACAAACCCAAGACAAAATAGATAGCAAGGCAGATTCCTTCCCCGGCAATAAGAGGGTACATTATAGAAATATCATTTAAATATGCGTAGGCGAAGACAACACCACCGAAGAATATTAAAGCAAGGATTAGGAATATTGCACGATATCTCGACATTGGTATCCTTATTTTCATGTATAATCTTCTATCTCATAAACCCTTGATAAGCGTGATTATTTCGTCATCTAAATTTGGATAACCTTGACCGCTTTTCTCTTTAACGATCTTCTTTTTAGTATCCTTAGTATTATTACCACTTCCTAGGAGCTTTATCATGATTCCATCATCCATCCCTATAAAGATAACCGGGGCGTATTCGTACATCTTGTACTTTATTCTCAATTCTACTGGAATTGTTACAGTGCCCTTTATTATCTTCCCCTGATTTGCCATCGAACTCATATCTCTATCTTTCCAGCATCTTATGATATATCCTATATATCTTTCTTTTCAGAATCTTATAATACTGAATATTCCAGAACTTGTCTAGAATAATCAATTTTTTTAAAGCTCTTTCTGGAACAAATCTTAGCTCGCCAACACTAGGGTAGTTGCTTAGAAAGATAGACGATTTCGTGAGTAAAATTTCATTAAAAAACACTTGACTTCACTGTTGTGCCATTAATTTCCCGATAAAGGCTCCTTGTGGAGCGTCGCATACACCTGTGTGAACGCAATTGATGTAATCCAAAAAAAGTTTGTTATTAGAAAGTTCAAAAAATAGAGTGGAGGCGTCTAGCCTGCTGTTACCAGATAGGTCGCTATTGCTCCTTCGGCTACTACAGTTACGTAATATTTTGTCCCAGAGGTTATTTGAAGAGGTGTTACCGTACTCTTTCCCGAGGGAAGGCCAAATCCAAGTGTTATCCCACCCTTGTAGGACAGTCCCACATTTGATGATACAGGAAGATTGTAGCCCGAACCTCCAAAGACTATTTTAGAGTCATCTGCAACTTTACGCATCCCCTGAACTACCTTTAGTGGTGTCAGTGTTCCGTTCTTTTGTATTGCAAAGACTGCTGTTCCAGCTAAGGAGGACATAAGGTTTCCTTGTGATATCGCTTCAGGTTGTGATACGATCACTAGTTCCAGAGTCAAATTTTCATAACCTGTATTGTTTACAACAACGTTAAGAGAATTCTGAGTTAGAGATGCTGATTTTATATCGATCTGTCTGGGGATTTGTTCCATGAGTCTATTCCACCAGTTTATATTGTTCAGGTTTATCCTGTGACCAACTGGGGGCACCCTATAAGCTGTTGGGGGTACCGTATAAGCTGTTGCAACTGCGCTTATGATAAATTCTGGAGTTGATTTGCTACCGATGTTGATGACCGTCGGTTGTAGATCTAACAAAGTAACGGCGGTACTTGAACTATTAACCTCTATCCCACCAACTATCGGCACAGTTAACATGGCTGTTCTGACAAATGCGGTATAGTTCATGTCGTTGAAGGTCACTAGAGCGGAAGTTATATTGAACCTTACGGCGTTATATGTACCATTTTCTATTAGGGCTGTTGAAATGGTCTGAGCTACATTGGTGAGACTAGTAAGGTTTATTGACCCCTGCGATTGGACTTTCAACCACCCCCTGCTCCCGTTTGCCTCAGCTACATGGACCATTATGTCGCTATAGTTGACGTAAACCCCTGTCACCCCTATTGGTACGTGAGGTGGGTCAGTGAGCTGTATCGACAATATGCCTTCCCCTTGTGGAATGGGAGTTGTTGAAGTAGCTGTGGTCGTAGAAGTTATTGTTGAAGTTGTCGAAATGGGTGTAGTTGACGATGTTGTATAGCTCGAAGAGGCCGTTGAGGTTAAAGTTGTAGATGATAAAGTTCCGGTTGTAACTGTCAACGTTGTTGTGCTGACTGCGTTGGAGGGAATTAATCCAAATCCTCCGAATGTTAATATTGAAATTATAAACATCGATACGATGAATGTTACGACGCCTGTCGTTATTACGTTCCTTTTTGTGCTCATGCGCCCATCTTAGCAACGGTGATGATATAATAGAGTATTTTTGAACGGTGCTCTAGAAGCTAAAATAATGATGTTCAATTTCCTTGAACGGACAGGAAAAGGTAATAAATGCAGGTCTGACAGGCGTATTAATGAGCCCAAAGCAGGTGGAAGTGCAGTTAAAGGGCAATACGCTTAGGGTTTACGTTTACGTTCTTAAGAAAGGAAAGGTTGGTGTAAGAGAGGTACAGCACGCCCTGCACTTTTCTAACCCCTCCCTTGCACAGTATCACTTGAACAAGCTGAATGAGATGGGCTTGGTCAGAGAAAATGGTGGTTCCTACGAAATCGCGAATGAGGTTAAGGTCGACGTCATGAGGGATTTCCTGAGGGTGGGCACGCTGCTGGTGCCTAGGCTTGTCATGTACGCCGTCTTCTTCACAGTCTTCACAATCTACCTTACGATCGTCTCCCTCCCCCTTCGCTTCGGCGAGCCGTTGGTCACGGCGCTCTTGATACTCCTGTATTTGGCATCATCCATCTATTGGTACGAGGCCTTGAGGTCTTGGAGGTCTGCGCCTTCCACCTAACTCAGTTTTCAACTTACAGACTTAGTTCAAAGATTTCTATAACTTTTTTCCTTCCTTCACCTGAGGGCGACGAATCCAATAGATCAATAGCATTTAGAGTACAATCGGAGTGTACCCTTCAGCTGCCCAGATCTTTGGCAATAACTTGAAACTCTGCTTCCTCTTCCTCATTCTAGTTCTAGCTTGGACTTATTTTAGGTTTAGATTTTTCCCGTATTCTTACATGACCACAAAAAGGATCAAATGAACCTTTTAGTATGCCCCTCTCTTTTGCAATATTTGCATATTAAAGATCACCTAGTCAACCCTACGATAAAGTCCCCTTCCTTTTCCTCCCTGATCTATTAGCAACATAGGAATTTACCTGATTGACATTTGACTTATCAATCTATTTATTACAAACACTACATCCGATTTTTTCGGAACCATCTCAACAGGTTCAAAGAAAGCCACCTGTACCCAAAGCTTAACTTAAATCACTTCATTTAAGCTCATGATATAAAAATAGGGGAATCAGCAAACTTCAAATTTGTTTACCCTCCGGGGAGGTTTTATTTTTACGCAATAGGGCGACCGCCAAAAGCGCTACGACTGCCAGCAGAGGTATCCAAAGCAACTGCATAAACAGATCTGTAACTGCAGGAGCAGAAGTGGTAACGGTCTCAGTCTCGGTTGTTGGCGGTTGAGTAATGGTTTTGAAAATAGTAGATGTTTGTATAATCGTTGTAATAGTGTTAGGAACACTCGTAGTTACAGTAATAGTGTTTGTGTGAGTCCCAATAGCATAAGTATTGTTGTCGCATGAGCCGACGTAAACGATACCTCCAACAACAGTAGGAGAAGATTCCACATAGCTTCCAGTAGTGAAGCTCCAGATTTTGGCACCACTAGAAGCTTTCAAAGCATAAACATTGTAGTCATTTGAGCCGACGTAAACGACGCCCCCAGCAACAGCAGGAGAAGAAGTAACAGCACCTCCAGTGACGAAGCTCCAGATTTTGGCACCACTAGAAGCATTCAAAGCGTAAGTATTTTTGTCCCATGAGCCGACGTAAACGACGCCCCCAGCAACAGCAGGAGAAGAAACCACAGCGCTTGCAGTAGGGTAGCTCCAGATTACAGCACCAGTAGTACCGTTCAAAGCGTAAACATTGCCGTCATTTGAGCCGACGTAAACGACACCTCCGACAACAGCAGGAGAAGAATAAACAATGCTTCCAGTATGGAAGCTCCAGATCGGATCACCAGTAATAGCGTTCAAAGCGTAAGTACTGTTGTCATATGAGCCGACGTAAACGATCCCTCCAGCAACAGCAGGAGAAGAAGCCACAGCTCCTCCAGTAGGGTAGCTCCAGATTACAGCACCAGTAGCAGCGTTCAAAGCGTAAGTACTGTTGTCCCATGAGCCGACGTAAACGATCCCTCCAGCAACAGCAGGAGAAGAAGTCACAGCGCCTCCAGTAGGGAAGCCCCAGATTGGAGTACCACTAGAAGCGTTCAAAGCGTAAACATAGTCATCAGCTGAGCCAACATAAACGACGCCCCCAACAACAGCAGGAGAAGATTCCACCTGGTCTCCAGTAGGGAAGCCCCAGATTGGAGTACCACTAGAAGCGTTCAAAGCGTAAACATAGCCGTCAAATGAGCCGACGTAAACGACACCCCCAACAACAGCAGGAGAAGATAACACATTGCTTCCAGTAGTGAAGCTCCAAAGTTGGACACCACCAGAAGAACTTGAGGTAGAGTATCCAGAATGCGCAGCATCATGACGAAACATCGCCCAATCGTCGCTAGCCCCAACAGCAGAAGGCAACAAAGACAAACACAGCAAAACAGTCAACGACACAAGAAAAAATCTTTCAAACTTTATTCTCATACCCTTAATTTCCCCAACCAACTAGTATCCGAGTTCATCCGACTATGTTTATAAGCTTTATTCCAGCCATTTTCTACCTGACCTTCTGGTGAAAAGGGGCTTACGAGGAAGTTGCAAGAGCAACAAATGAACAGAACTTGGAAATAACTTTAAAAACGGTTGAAGAAATTTTAAAAGAAACCTGATTATGCAAAGAACCCCAAACCAAGAAAAACTAAGCTATCATTGAAAAGGGAGGTTTTTCCTTCCGACGAAAAGTAACACCACCAAGAATCCGACGAAGAGGTAACAGAACCTGATAAGAGTGAGTTTAGATAGTTGGCGTATAGGATTATTGGTTATGCTTTTTATCATCGTTGCTATCAGGTCTTATGGTTTATATTAATATCTTCCAAGTGTATGTTATCCAGATTTTTGGCAATTTGCTTTAGCGGATGCTTTCATATGGCTTTTCTATTTCTTGTTCATTTGGGATCTTGACGCGTCTTCTAACTAATTTTCTTAAACGACCATAAATCATTATCAAATTCCACATAATAACAGCACACCCTAACAAAGTAAACATAACCAATATACGTTAGAATGCTCTCATTAGAAATAGACCAGTGATAATTCGGACGATACGAGTTACACAGAAGAATTGGTGGGGTTCTAGATCGAAAGTGCCGCCTCTGAAAGGAAGATGTAAGCTATAAGCCTGCACATCCAAAAAGTCCTAACCTTCGACACACCATCCCGATTAATATGAGTTGTATCACGGAAAAGGTCAACGTTCACGTCACCGCGATGATGAATACAGCAGTGAAAAATATGCTGACAAAAAAGGTTAGATAATAATAAAATTAAATTAGATTGCACCGAGTTCGCACATGGATATGATTAAGGCGATCTACGAAATAGCTTCGTTCATAAACCGCAACTAGAAAACTTCTACTTTTTTTATCAGATTAGGAGCGAAGAGTTAGCTTATTATTGTAATAGAAACGTTGTCAGCCGGTTGTGAGTATGTATTCCTTCACCGAGCTGCCATTTAAGTCTATAAGTGCACCTCTTAGAATACCCTGGCCGTAGTCGCTACCGGCGTTTACACAGAGCGTCCTCCCGAGCTTCACGAAGCCTCTGGATTCGTGGATGTGGCCGTGCAGTCCCAGCAACGGCTGGTACTTCTCTATATATGCCCTCACTGCCGTGCTGCCAGCCGATGTCATCTTGACCGACCCTAGGCCTTGGCGCTGAAAGCGGAGCTCGGAATCGACGGCAGGCGCCTTATCTATCTCCGTCGAATATGGAGGAACGTGGATATTGAAGATGGACTTGGCTCGGTCCCTTATCCCGTCGGCAAGGTGGCCTATCATGTCGGCCAGCTGCTCCTCTGGAACCTCTCGCGGGCTGTGCCAGGGTGTTGGGTTGCTATACCCTAGTGTTATCATCTCATAGTCACCCTCCAGTTCAACGACCCTCCCCTCGGGGTTAATCACAAAGTTGCGTTCCTTCAGCACCTCGTCAAGCTCGAACCTGTCGTCGTTCCCAGGCGAAATGTAGCACTTCACACCCGAACCTCCAAGCCTCTGGCCTGCCAGCTCCATCCAAGACTTCAAAGAGGACTTTATTGCTTCCAAGAAGACCGCATCCATCTTCTTCTTATCCTTCGTGATCTCCTCCAGCTCCTCTTCTGTCGTCGTGAAAAGGTAGAAGCCAGAGTTCCTCAGCTTCGTCTTGTACTCCTCAAGAGCACTGTCCTTCGCTATAAGCCGCTTATCGTCCACCGTCAGCCGGTACCTTCCATCAGGGAGCATCACTACCGGTACCAAGGCCTTCCCCGTTAGGTCTCCTCCAAGGACGATGATGTTGGCTTTGTAGAACTTGGCCGCATTAAGGAACTTGCGGAAACAGACCTCGGAGCCGTGAACGTCGCTGGCAAAGAATAGCCTGAGTGTCACGGTTCGTCCCTATTCAGGTGGTATTTCTTTGAAAGCAAGGTCTATGTTCATGCCCTTCTTCGCATGATACCACTTGGATGTCAAATAAATAGCCAAGCCTGCGATAAAAGAGCCTGCCGCGTAGCCGTAGGCCAGTATGTTTCCTCCCCAGACGCCCGAGTAGGCCAGGAACTCGTATATTATGAATAGGAATACCACTGCCTGAAGGAGGCCGCACACGATGAGGGTGGCCTTTGTGCCGCCTTTCTCCTTTCTGGAACCGTAGACCGCGGCCGCGAGACCTATGAATACGAAGTATATCATAGACGCTATGACGGCCCCGAAGAGAGATGTCAGGGTTCCATAGTAGTATGAGACAGCGCCGATCAACCCCACAGTGATCACGAGGTCAACGACGTGTACGATGACCGGGGATCCGTACTTGGGACTTATGTAGGCCAACCTAGATGGGAGGAACCTGTCGAAGGACTGTGCGAACATATATCTAGAGAATACTATGATTCCGTAGGCTAGCACCGATAGATTCCAGACTATCCAGCCGATCCCGATTATCCACTGGAGGACCACGTTGCTGGTCACGCCCATTGCGAGGGTCCAAAAGTTGAAGAAATTATCGTACACGTAGATGGGGTTGGAAAGTGCGGCGTTAGTGAACGGGACTCCGCCTACGTAATACATTACAGCGAAACCGCCGGTGACTAGGGCGAAGATGATGAAAGACGCCAACGGTACATTCCACTTAATGGCCTTCCTACCTCTGATCTCGGAAGCAACCGCAGGACCAGCGTTCAGCCAAGGGTAGACAAAGATGGCAAAGAACGGAAGCAGGAGGAGGGTCGCACCAAAATCGAAGGAAGTCCCACTATAGGAACCTGATATAGCATTATAGGTCAAGTTCGCATTATTGGACGAACTGGCTATGGAGTTTGCGTAGCTAACTACGCCCTCCTTACCCGCTCCCAGGATAACTGCTACAGCGATGAGAAGAGTAGCCACCCCAACGATCGTCAGTATGGAGACCAACTTGTAACCAGCCTTCGGCTTGAATATGTTTAAGAGCACCAGTACAAGAAATATGAGGCTTCCCAGCAGAAACTGCGATGTTGTGTCCGCTCCTGGGATGCTACCTGGAAGGGCTAAGCCTAAGAACCCTCCATTCCCCATGATAACACCAACCGAGCCAACAGCGAAGACCGCCGATAGCACTATCAAGGCGAGGTAGGCCAGTGTCTCGAGCGTGTAACCCATAAAAGATAAAGCACTTCCGAACATGCCGCCGAGGGTTCTTGAAACCCAAATGTAGTCACCTCCAGTTCGTGAGAGACGTCTTGTCATTATGGTGTAGACGATAATCTGAGGTATTGAAAATAGGAATGCCAGGATTGAACCGTAAACAAGGTTCATTCCAGTCACAGATATGCCGATAATGGGAAACAACACCATTGTCAGGCCAATGGTGGCGAGGGCGGCTCCCCCCGACATATTGCTTATGTTGAGGGCGACAGCATCAAAAAAAGAAACGTTCTTAACCAGACCTGTACTTTGCCTAATAAAAACGTCTGACTTTTCAGTCATAAATAACCCTCCAAAAATTTAGTTATAAATCTTTCGCTATACTTTTAATAACATAAACCTTCAAAAGATACGAGTGCCTTGGAGGGCAGCAAAAAGATAATTCTGTATCGTGATCCAGACGGCACACTGTACCAGTTAGATAAGCTCCCCTCCTGTCTCGTTGACGTGACGACCGTGGCAAAGGAGCTGGGTCTTCCCGATTACGTTGATTTAGCTGTTCCAGCCATAGAGAGAGCCTGCGTTTCAATTTGGGCCTCATTTAACGCTTCGCGTATCCTGGGATCTGTCATGGGCGGTACTGGAATTTCAACGCCGGTCACCCCTCTACTCTTGGGCGGGGCAGCGGTTAAGATGCTCTGCCCAGTAGCCAATAAACCCTTCGGCCCCATGGAAAGGAAGGTAAATGACCTAGATTTTGTAGTCCCAAAAAGTGAGGGTTCGAAGTTCACCAAGTTACTTTCGCTCCTTTCATATGTGGCGGGCACAAGGTATCATCACTTCCTGACCCAGGGAGACCGAAGGTTTAACGCAATCCGAGCCGGTGACAGGTTTCGCATTCATTGCGTCGACTGGACCCTGTACTGCGATCCTATTGTAGGTTGGTTGGACATTTTCGTTGGAAGGATTGACATGAGACATAGGATAGAGATCATGGAGGAGTTCACGGAGGCTAGGAGGAATATTTACACAATAGGCCTCGAGAAGATGCTTATGTCCAAGTGCCAGTCGATCAATGACATACAGGCGAAGGATCTGGGGCTCGTAAAGGAATCCGCTCAAGAGTTCAGGATCCTCGGTTACAGGTACTACGATCCAAGGCGCATCATATTAGGATTGGAGGAAAAGGATTTCCTGGATGTGTGCGCTTTGCTTCATGATCACCCTCCTCAGGAGGATGGAGTAAATCCGACCAAGCTAGCTTCGCTTCTCAAGCGTGATGAGAAGTTTCTGCTTACGTTTCGGCTTAATCTGGAAAATATTGTGGTAAGGGCAGAATGGTTGCACGATAAAAGACTTACAGAATCCCAGATTTCAAGGGTGAGCGATGCCGCTGGGGCTATCCTGAAGGCCCTTCCCTCGGTCGATAAGAAGTGGACTAAGCCTTGGTGGAACACCAGCGTCGATACGCCACTGGTCAGCTGAGCTCGGATCCATAAATACGCTGACATTAAGGTCGTCAAGGTCTAATACGGCAGAGGGAAGTTCGTCGCCAACAAGAAGGATTGGTTGAGCAATATCTCTTTCCTGACTTTTTTCTCAGGTTCTGTAAAGTCATATGCTTTGTTGCATAATCCTATTGATTGTACTGGGGCATCTAACACTTTTTTGTCTTAGCATATCAGCGGGTTCAGATCAACGACATCTCCAACAGCTCACAGAGCTAAGTTTGAATGCCCTTGAGCCTCAGATAATGGTGAAAGGGAGAATAACAGAAGAGGATAGAAGGAAGGCTGACCTATAAATTGAAAGTATTATGGGGTTACTGAAGTAACCCGCTGGGTCTTCTCGTTATATTTAACTGTGTCGTTGTATAATCCTTGAAAATGTATACCGAATGACTGATTAATCTTTTTTTTTCTCAATTCGAGTACCCACGGCTCGAGCTTCTGCCAATCTGAGATTATACGAGGACCTAGATAATCAACGATAACATCTAGGTCCACAAACTTTTTTTTGACTAGGAATCCTGTTTCTTCAAAAAATGCGGTTACCTCATAAGGGTAATCCCTTAATTCAGAATTTTCCCCGCTTTGTCTCCTATATACCTCTAAGTTTTCAAATTTGAAGTCTTCCTCCACCCACTTAAAAGCCTTAAGAAGCCTTTCGCTTTCCGCCCTTTCAAACAGTTTCATTGAAACGTCAACGTTTCTATGCTTTTCCATGTGCTGTAGCTGAATTACTGTAAAAATGACAGCAAAAATTCCGGCTGCGGCAGATATGAGTGCCGTATAATCAATTAATGTGACCATATGAAACCTTCACTTGCTTTTGCTATGGGGGCAAAAGATATCTTCTTTTAAACTTTTAAGTCATCATCAATAAAAGTTGTGTAGTAGCAGATCCCATTTCCTAGGAAGGTCTTCAGGTAGTTATAGTCTGCAGCATTTAAAAAAAGATGTTTCATGCATTATGAATTAATCATACAAAACAACCATCACCTTAAGCTTTCTAAACGATTGCACTAGTCTAGGTTTTACAATAACATATGTTCGATTTAAGTAATGAAAGGAGTTTATATGTCTGGTCGTTTTTTTTTCTTAATATGATTCTTTAATAATCGTTGTCTGCGCTCGTTTTACTACGAACAAATCTTATATACTCGGAATGTGGCAATTAAACGAGAACTTTGAAGTCAATGATTGTGTTCTTAACAATCTGTCTCCTGTTTTTACCTTTCTCCACTTCATTAACGGCTTCAATGATTCCTGCACATGCTTCCGTTTCCTCAGATCCCACCATCCTAAGCTACAACCTTCTCACAGACACTTCATTAAACACTAATAACTACGTCAATGTTGATACACTCTTCAACTTCACTCTTACAGTGCTGCCTACGATGATACTGACTCCAAGCAATGGACCCATCTTCACCTCAGTAAGTGTGCAAGCTTACGGTTTCCCGTCAAACATAGATGTCTACCTATACTGGTATCAAGATACGTATGGCGACCTTACATACTATTTGACTAACAACGCGACGACGGGATCAAACGGCGAATTTAACACAAGTGTCGTGTTCACGGTTCCACACACGTACGGCGGTGTACATCCCGTAGAGGCCCTTAGCAAATTTTTAGGGAAGACAACAACCAGTGTCAGTGATTACGAGATTTGGGGTGCCACATTCACGGTGACACAGCAAATAACGATTTCCTCATCGTCGTTCAGGGATGGAAAATCAACTTCTACTTCAAGTAAGAAAAGTATTTTTGATAGCGTTGATGATAAAATAGCCCAGGCTATACTCGCTCTTAAGAAAGAAGATTATCCAGAGGTTCTAAGTCGCTTAATCACCGCTTTGGAGATGATGTTAAAAGATAAGTTGAAAATTCCCACAACAATAACGAAAATTAATATTAGTAAAATAATAGATATTATGATTGCCAAAAAAATCGGCCCATACTTACATCTAGCTGAGACAAAAAAAGCATGTATGCCAAATAGATAACAATATTAAACATCAAGGATATTCACCAAAGTCGATCGCATTAACGCACTTAAAGTTCTTGAGGATTTGGAAAAAATGTTAATGGTAAAAAGATAATATATCAGAAATTATGGATAATAATAGATGGAAAAGTGAATTCTTCTCTAAATCTTAAGAAGACTGCATTGGTTGCTTTAACACTTCTTTCCTTGTTTACAATGTTTTCTTCTTTTCCAATGTATTTTGAAGAAAATGTAGCTCACGCCACAGGCAGTTGGTTGTCAGGTTATGAGTATGGACAAGACATAACGACTACGCCCACTACGATGACTACATCTACGGCGCCATCTATCAGGAGCCACTTTTCAATAAATAATAGGCTTAATTACACTTCAAAAAGTAGCAATTCATATACGTCATTTTACGACGGATATATGTGGGTTGCCACTTCGGGTTATGCAGGTGGCGGCGGTGGATATAATTGTCTCTATAAATATAACGCGACCACCATGAAGTTATTAGGGAACGTAACACCACCGACGAAGTGGTCTGAGGCATACAGCCCTTACGTTTACGGTGGGGTCGTGTATGTGGTTGGTTGGGAATATCCAGACTCCGTAGTGACGGGGTTCGTTGACACATATAATGAATCTACGCTGGCTCCTATTCACAACTACATAATGGCCTATAACGAAACGATTAGCACCAACATTGTCTCAGCGATTTACGACCCGTTGCAGAACGTAATGCTGTTCGACTTATCTATTGGGCCCTGCAAATCTAACAATATATGGATATTGAAATGCCCACCCTCTGAAATAACCAACAACGCCGACTATGTGGGCGTCACAATCACCAACAACGCGTATATTACTAACGAGACAGGTTATGAAACTCACACGGTACTTTTCAAAAACAGTGTATACACTCTCGTCATGGCTATCGCTGGAACACCTCAAAATTACCACGACGAAATGGTGTTTAATTCTTCAAGCCTTACAACTTGGTCAGGCCCCTTATTCCAAGTCTACGCTCAAGGTAACTTCTTTAGCCACATAACTTCTAATTCAAACTGGATCGCCTGCGGGTTAATCTCAAACGACACAACGGGCATAAACACCTATAGAATAGAATATTGGCCGGGCACGGGGAGCTGGCTTCAGTACGATACGGGTCTTACTGTAAGGAGGGGGGAGAACCACCCTAACGTTAACATGCTTGATTCTAACACGGTGCTATTTGAAGAAAGCAGTCGAGACGGTGGCGTTAACCCTGTCTTTTACACCTTCAATTGCGCAAGTGGCGTCTTAAACTACCAATTCACGGACACAAATAGGACGGGTTTTAGCGATAGAATAGTTATGGTTGATACTTACGCTTACGTTTCTGATAACCATGCAACGAACGAATCTGATTCGGAGACCTTACAACTTGTCAATACCACATCTTTGGTTCTCGAAATCTCTGTGCCAAGCGCCACTACAGATGTTGGGCTCACAGTGAACTTCGCTGCCTTGGCGATGGGGGGAACCTTGCCATATGGATATCAGTGGTATATCAATGGCAATCCTGTAACTGGTGCCACTGGTTTGGCCTATGCGTTCAGCTCCACAACCTCAGGAACTTATAACATCTACTCAACTGTACAAGACAACAATAGTACCCAAGCGACCTCCAATTCCATTACCATGACGGTTAACAGCAAACCGAGTATCACGAACTTCACGGCCACACCATTATCCTCGGGCCTTCTGTATTCTGATACAGAAGCTTTCGTTTCGGTGTCCTGTTCGGGTGACTCGGGCTCCTACTCTTACGATTGGGTTCTGAACGGCGAGTCGATGGCCAACACGACGTTCCCTAGATGGACTTATTATTTCAACAAGATGGGACAGCAGCAGATATCGGTCAGGATCACCGACGACGCCGGGTACATTGTGCAATCGAATACTGTCACTTTGAACTATTCGTACAACTTACTGCTTTTCGGCCTGATCGGAGGCTTGATTGTCGCCGTGGCAGCTGTGGTCGTAATATTGAGGCGTGGGAAAAAACACTAACCCCCGCTTCGCCGACCTCTGGTTGGATTTAAAGCGGCCAGGAAGGCTGGAATGGAATGCATCTTACTCAATGAAGGAGGTTAACACCAAGATAATTAAACTATTGGAGGTTTGAGGCTCAGTTTAGTATCTTTAAGGATAGGTAGAAGCTCTCTTCTTGCTATGTGCCAACAAATTTCTATAGTATTTCTCCAAGATAATATACTATATCTGCGTCTAGGATATGGTTTGTATGTTTAAAGAAGGCATTCTTCAACTCCTCTTGAATCTTCAAAAAACTATCCAAGCCATTAGCTGATGATGTGTCCACAGAGATCGTATAATCGCCTGAAGATGCGTGAATCCATAAAAAGTGAGTGCTTTCATACTCTTCAATAACCTCCTTCCAACTGCTTTCTTTTTGCTCACGAAAGGATATGATATCATCGTATAATGCTTTCCAAAGCTCTTCACGTTTACCTATTCCCATGAAGCCTTTCTGGAAATGATAGTGTATGATTTGCTCATTTGTAATCAATTCAATAAAATTATTATCTTTTGAACCCCTTTGTAAAACATAGTGTATGTATTCAACCAAACCTAAGGCTTGTAATACATTGCTTGGTAAAATATTTCTAGCTTTTTCTTGTTTAAACCTTACACTCTTCTGTTCTTCCTTTACCTTTTCCAATTCCTTTGAAGACAATGTCTTAGAGAATATTGAGAGACAATGCTTACAGTACCACCGTCCCTTTTCGTTCAACGTATTACATTTCGGGCATGTCAAGTCCAGCTGAGCAGTGTAAATATTCTTTCGATAATCAAATACCAAGATTGCACCGCAGTATTTACATTTCTGAATGTCCTTAGATTCTAGTAATGCGCCACAACTTGGGCATTTTAGTGTATCCGAACTCATATTTAATACTCCTATTTAGAAGTCATTAAAAAAGGTGTACTTTTTAACGAAAGCTTTCTAACCTCTAAATAAAAATGTGATATGTAATAGTGGGCCCAGCAAACCGACGACAGTTAACAGTGAGAATTGCCCCATGCTAAGTTGCCAGAACCTAAAAAGCAGAGAATTTAATATTTATAAGTTAAACGCTCACGATAAACTAATCAAGAGAGGAGGTTACCATCATGGTTGATAAAGTCATCATCATAACCGGCGCCAGCGATGGCATCGGGGCAACAGCTGCGCGGCTACTGAAGGCTCAGGGCGCTCACGTTGTTATTGTCGGTAGATCACCTCAAAAGACTGAAACGGTGGCGAGGGAGCTTAACGCCCCCCACTATCTTGCTGACTTTACAAGGTTAGATGATGTACGAAAGCTAGCTGCCCAGCTTAAAAGGGACTTCCCACAGATTGATGTTCTGGCTAACAATGCAGGCGGAGTTATGGGCGGCGAACGAATGCTTACTGTTGACGGACACGAAATGACCGTCCAAGTTAATTATCTTGCACCATTCCTCCTGACAAACCTGCTGCTCGATACGCTCATCTCTTCAAAGGCAACTGTCATCGCGACAACGAGCGTCGGTCACAGAGGGGCAGGCAAGCTTGACCTAGATGATATCGATATCGAGCATGGATATACAAGACTGAGCGCCTACGGCAAAGCTAAGCTTATGGATATTCTTTTCACGAAAGAATTGCATAAGCGATATTATGCACAAGGTATAGCGGCCGCAGCATTCCACCCGGGCATAGTGAGAACCAGCTTTTCTTCTGAATTCGGTGGTGGCTGGAGCTTTATATATACAACATTCATCAACCGTCTCTTTCTTTCCCCGGCTGAAGGTGCCGATACTCTGGTGTGGCTGGCTACATCTGAGCCGGGTAAAGATTGGCAACCCGGTGAATACTACCAGAAAAGAAAGATCAAGAAACCTAGCAAGCAAGCCCAAGATGCAAAGCTCGCACACGACCTCTGGGAACTTTCAGCTAAGCTGACTGAACTCAAGTAATAGTTGAATATACAAAAAGACAAATTATTGAATTGAATCTTTATAAGGTAAACTCCTTTTGTATAGAAACTCGCAGGGCAATAAAATATGAGAATAGCGCGTGTAGATTTAGATGACAAAGAGACCTATGCTGTTTTGAATCAAGATATAGTATTTACAAGGAAGGAACTTGAAAAAAGGCTTGGCATACACCTTCCGAAAAACATAGGAGATTTTGAGGAGCTGATGCTTACCGACAGGGATATTAATGAAAAGATGTCTAAAATGATGGAGCAGAAGAATACAGCATCAAATCTGCTGACATTAGATCGGGTCAAGCTGTTACCCCCTCTAGATAACAGACCTAAGGTGATCTGTATAGGTCTAAATTACTATGATCACGCAGAAGAAGGCAAGGTTAAGCCGCCCGCCGAACCGATTATCTTCATGAAACCGTACACAGCTATTACGGGGCCTTTTGATCCAATAGAGTATCCTTCGATCACATCTCAGCTCGACTATGAGGGCGAGCTTGGAGCTGTCATCGGAAAAAAATGTAGAGGTGTGAAACAAGAGGATGCATTAGGCTATGTAATAGGCTATACAGTCTTCAACGATGTCTCAGCAAGGGATATACAGTTTAGGGATGGCCAATGGGTTCGAGGCAAATCATTCGATACCTTTGCACCCGTTGGACCGTGGATAGTAACAAAGGACGAGATCCCTGATACAAACTCGCTAAAGGTAATGACTCGAGTTGACGGGGAGATAAGACAGGACTCAAGCACCTCAAAGATGATCTTCAAAATCCCTGAACTGGTCTCCTTCATCAGCATGGTGATGACCCTTGATCCAGGGGACATAATCGCTACAGGCACGCCTGCAGGAGTTGGAGTGTTCGCCAAGCCTACACCTAAGCTTCTCAAGGTAGGCCAGACTGTAGAAATTGAGATAGAGAAGGTAGGCAAAATAAGGAATAAGGTAGTTGGGGTTAGACAAAGTTAATAATCAATCGTTTTACGATATAAATATTTTGACTGCATTCATCCAACGACTAAAACATGTATTTTCATAGAATCACTTGTAGCTTTTCTTTGCTTACTTTAACAGGATATCGATCTTAGGCATTATTATTTTATCTGCTTCTTTTACTAAGTTTTTTTCCGCTTCTGCAAGTTCTTGGTTTCCAAGGAACATTTTACCAACCCTTTTTGTTTCTTAATTTTCCTGATTGACATTTGACTTATCAATTTATTTATTGCAAACACTATATCCGATTTTTTGGGAACCATCCCAACAGGTTCAAAGGAAACCATTTGTACCCAAAGCTTACACCACACCATTTAAGCTCATGATATAAAAATAGGGGACCAGTAAACTTCAAATTTGTTTACCCTTCGAGGAGGCTTTACGTTTACGTAATAGAGCAACTGCCAACAGTGCTACGATTATCAGCAGGGGTATCCAAAGCAACTGTAGAAACAGATCCATGACTGCTTGAGGAATAGAGGTAACAGTCTTAGTCCCGGTTGTTGTTGTGTGAGTCCCAATAGAATAAACCTTGCCGTCAGCTGAGCCAACGTAAACGACGCCTCCGACAACAGCAGGAGAAGATTCCACCTGGTCTCCAGTAGGGAAGCTCCAAAGCTTAACACCACTAGCAGCGTTCAAAGCATAAACATTACCATCCTCTGAGCCAACGTAAACGACACCCCCAACAACAGCAGGAGAAGAATAAACAGCGCCTTTAGTATGGAAGCTCCAGATTTCAGCACCAGTAGCAGCGTTCAAGGCATAAGTTTTGTTGTCAGCTGAGCCGACGTAAACGACACCTCCAACAACAGCAGGAGAAGAATAAACAGAGTCTCCAGTAGTGTAGCTCCAGATTTTAGCACCACTAGCAGCGTTCAAAGCGTAAACATTATTGCCATATGAGAGCGTTCAAAGCATAAACATTACCATCCTCTGAGCCAACGTAAACGACACCCCCAACAACAGCAGGAGAAGAAAACACCCAGCCTCCAGTAGTGAAACTCCAAAGCTTAACACCACTAGAAGCATTCAGTGCGTAAGTATTGTTGTCATATGAGCCGACGTAAACGACACCTCCAACAACAGCAGGAGAAGAAGTCACCCAGTCTCCAGTAGTGTAGCTCCAGATTTTAGCACCAGTAGAAGCGTTCAAAGCGTAAACATTGTGGTCATATGAGCCGACGTAAACGACCCCTCCAGCAACAGCAGGAGAAGATTCCACCTGGTCTCCAGTAGGGAAGCTCCAAAGTTTAACACCACCAGAAGAACTTGAGGTAGAGTATCCAGAATGCGCAGCGTCATGGCGAAACATCGTCCAATCGTCGGTTGCCCCTGCAAAAGGTAGCAAAGACAAACACAGCAAAACAGTCAACGACACAAGAAAGAACCTTGCAAACTTTATTCTCATACTCTTCATTACTCCAACTGACTAATATTTATCCGATTATGTTAATAAACTTGAAGGCCAAATATCCATTGATCGCTTTCAAGGACTCGGATTATGGATGCATTACGCATTTTCCTTTAAGTAACTGTTCCACTATCGACATGTTTACCCGAAAAAAGGGTGATAATTGTACAGTAGGAGATAGGTCATAAAAATTTAGAAGAACTGCGTCGATCCTCCAAGTGCCTGCTACTATTGCACCTCAACCCCCTCTATTCTCACTTTATTACAAACACTAAATCTGATTTTTTTCGCAACCTTCCCAATAGGTTCAAAGGAAGCAACCTGGACCCAAAGCTTAACTTAAACCACTTCATCTATGTTCAGGAAAAAAAATAGGGAGTGCCTGTTATAATTTGCGCTCCTTCCTAGTCCCTACCACGACGGTCGCTACGCCAAAAATTCCAAGCAAGGCTACGATAGGCACGAAGTCAAAGCCAGTAGGTAGAACATAGCCGCCGATAGTCATAGCTTCAGAAAACTTGACAAACGCACCGCCCCCTCCTTCAATAGAATGGCTTACTTCCCTGAAAGCGAAGTAATATGTTCCAGGCGTCAAGTCAACAATGAACGATGCATGGCTATATGCTGGATTAATTAACGCTAGGTTCGGATCACTTATACCAATAGTGTAGTTGTCTGGTACATGTGGTGTCGTACCTATCAGGGTGCCCGTAGTCGGGCTGATACCGTTAACTTCCCATACTTCGAAATTGTCTCCTGCAGCAAAGGCGTCTGTGACAGTAATGTTGACTACCATTGCATATGGTACATTGACTGACACGATTTGATCAGCCCACCATGTACCTGGCAACGGTGATAGAGTGGTCCCTGACTCCCAAAAAAATTCGCCCCAAGTATTGTTTATTTTCATTGGCAGTTCTATTGTGGCAGGTGGGGGGACGGGAGATGTTGTTTTTAAGCCGTTGTTTGATGTAGCGGAAACCATAGGCACTACTGTAAGAGCTAACAAGCAGACTAGTGCTCCCGTTAATATTAGTCCGCTCCGCATTGAATAATTCATTTAACTAAGTTAATATTTAAACTTTACAAACGTGTAACTTACTGTCCTCAGATAATAACTTTACACAATAAATGTCCATATCTAGATGTTGAGGTAATCTCCCTTCAAGTCTTCGTTAAACTTATATTCCTATTTGCAAACTTTGGGCATGCAGTACATATTAACGGATTTTCATTCACGTTCATCTGATATCTAACTGCTCCCTCATAGTTGGATTTTCTCATATTCGTTCCCTTTATCTCCTCTACCCAAGACCAAAACGTACAGAAGCCGTCTTTATCGATCTTGTGACATTCAAAATCAAGAACCCTAAAACTTGCACTCCTCTGCAACAAGTCAACGCTTTCTTTGAGGACTGTTAATTCTTTATCAACCCGAGACATCCTCTCGCTGAGATCTTTTATTGTTTTCACTTTCTTGAGCTGAGCGCTTATATCGTCGGTTACTTTGGTGAGCTCGTTTATCCTACCATTTAATTCGGCTATCCTTTTATCTAGCTCTGCGACCTGTGTGATCTTGGGCTGATGGCTTTCGTACGGTGATATAAGCTCCCAAGCCTTGTAACTGCTCCTACCCAGTTGCCTTCCTATTTCCACGTAGCTCAAACCCTTCCTCCTAAGCTCGAGCGCCCTCCTCCTCAGCTCGTCGTCGTCCCCTTTTTTCCTTGGCATGATATTAGTATTATATGATAACGTTATATAAAAACATTATATAATAACGTTAGACATCCGGCTCGCGACAAAAATTTCCTGTTCGTGCGCGCAATATCGCTCTGGGGCATCAGTACGGGGGCTCTCATCATGACCTTGCATCGTGCGAGCAGGCGCACGATATCTTTGACGTTTGAGCGTAAATTTTACGTTCGAACCCTTTTTTTGGAAAACGTTATATTGGAAACCTGTTCAACAGCGTCAACCCCTGTTTTTACTAAAGCTACCATTAAACTGCTGCAATCATGCCTTTTATGAACTTTTTATAAAAAGTAAAAAGTGATAAGCATACGAAGTTGACCGAGTGGAATTTATACCTAAATGGTGGCATTAACCAATTTAGGAATGAAAAGGTGCTCACTTTCGTGACCGCTAGCCATTTTATTTTTTTACCCTGTTTACCCAATCGGATATTTTTTAGACCTCTGTTTCCTATTTTGAGATATCCGTTTTTAAAACTTGAAAGAGGTATGGCACGTCGATTGCGTGCCGGAAACGTTTCGTATTGTTTTTTCAGATATTTTAAAATGGTAACTCCCTCGTTTCATGCCCCCAAAAAACTGTTTACTGATTCAGTTATTTTTTCACTTTTTTGCTCAAAACCGAAAAAGCAGAAATTTTTTTCGTTTCCCACTTTTTTTCAATTTCCGCTTTCATGCGTCTTAAGGGTAAAAACTGCACTTTTTGGAGCATCCGGGAATCATGAGTTCCAGCATTAGGTTCTTGCAAATTTTCCCACCTTAATTTTTTAAACTGATTTCCATTTAATGCTCGATAGCAAAGCAGACTTCAGACTTTTTTGCCATATTATTCGTGTAAGCATATATTTTTTACCGAGTTGATAATGAATTTTATTTTATTTTATTTTTTAAAGTACATTTAATATGAGAAAAAATTAATAAATTATTCCAAAAATGTGAAAAAAAGTACTAGAAATCAGCATCTTATTTTTCTAGTATTTACAATTCTGGAGTCTAACAAAGAAGAAAAAGTAGAAATTAAAAGATTTTATCGATATTGATTATAAACTTTATGATTCTTACGGTGATAATGTAATGGGCGCAGAGGCTAAGATCGCTATGGCGCCTGATGAAATAGCTTGCCCTATTATAAAGCTCGTTGAGCCAACTGCGTTACTTCCTACATTGTAATAACCTGCCATGTTACTTGCGGTTGCATTAAAACTACCTGACTGTAAAACGCTATTATTCAGCTCAGCTCCAACGAAATAGCTTCCACCTATCGTCAAGCCTGAAGCTGTCCACCTTATTGTGTCACCTACAACGTAACTTGTCCTATCTGTAACTATTGAGATCGTGTTGGTAGAAATGGGTGTGGAGGCTAAGATCTCTACTGCCCCTGATGAAGTTGGCTGTCCTATTATAAATTCCGTTGCGCCGACTGCGTTACTTCCTACATTGTAAGAACCTGTCACTGTGCTTGCGGTTGCAGTAAAACTACCTGTTTGTAAAATGTTCCCATTTAGGTCGGCTCCAACGGTATAGCTTTCTCCTTTTATCAAGCCTGAAGCTGTCCACCTTATCGTGTCACCTACAACGTAACTTGTCTTGTCTGTAACTATTGTGTAGGTAGGTGTCGTTTTTTGAAAAAGGTAGTTTGATCCTTCTCCAAGAATTAACACTATTACCACCGCGATTAGAGCACCTTCTGCAACCCTCTTTCTGACATACCTGTCCCCTTGCATTTATATTGCATATATATATCACTTATAAAATCGTTCTTAAATTATTTTTATGGCTAAGGTTAAGTGGTCAAAATGCATCGGCAACAGGCATATGCCTACGCTGTTGAATGCGTTTTAAATAGGACAATTTGAAAATCAAGAATCAGGTTCATCGGTGTTTAAACTGTTTTTATAGGCTCCAAAAACAAAAACTCACATTTCATAGTTTGTTTATTTCCTTTAGCGCTTTATGCCATTTTCTTATTCTATTGTAATGCTTACTTAAATGATTTATCATGTTGCTTTAAAAACGGTTTTCTTTGAAGTAAGAGTGAAAACTACAGCTAGAGATGTGACAAAGAACTGTAACAGGTCTAGTCGATGTAACAATATTTCTTTCAACATTTTAACCCTTCACTTGTATACCATATTCTGGACAATTCTTCGAGAATGTTTCTTTTTATCAATACCCTACCCGTTCATTTTCAGCAAAAGCTCTACAGTCTTTTACTTATTATTTAGGGCGTAAGTCACTTTCCCTGTTTTTCGAGGACATCAGCTACATATCCAAGGCCACAACCTTCTAGTGTATTTCTTGTTGGCCATCCCGTCTGGGTATCCCGACCTTCCAAATCATAGTATATTGTCTTGAACTCGTCCATCTTTTTCTTGTCTAGCGGGAAAGGTTCCGCTGACCACTCTCATTTACCATCTTTGTATACTCCATACTTCATCATATAATCATCTAATGTAGGAAAATCGACGCTCCCATGTCGTTCTCTATCATGATCCATCCGGGCATTAAAACTACCCCATTGAAGTTAGGAGAGCCCTTATATTCAACTAATGTTATACTAAAAACGTTATTTATTAATAATGTTATACTAAAAACGTTGTTATATAACGCAAGCTTGAATTGGCCTTATTCGCAATGATTTATATTTCGGTTTAAAAATACTATGTTCGGTTGTACCTCAGAAAGAAAAAAGGTATTAATCGGGTATTTGTAATTGTTATCCTGATCGCTGTCGCTATTACGATAGCTGTTGTATTCTTGGCAGCAGTGTTTACGGGGACAACAGCTTTAACTACTCCTTTGCCACAAAAAATTGTGGAGTATGGGAATAGTACCGTAAACGTTTTTACGGTTTACCTTTTTAACGGTTCAGTATCCGTTGATGCGAGCTATTTTGATTATTCCCCGTTCAACGTTACAGCCGGTGCAATGAACGTGACCGTGACCGGTAATTTCACTGCTTCAGGTGGGTCAGGAAACGACATCGAGGTATATATCATGAACACCACCCAATACGATAACTGGTATAACGGTAACACTACAAGTGTATACTATGATAGCGGCCGGGTTACAACGTCGAAAATCAGCCTTAAGCTTCCAGCGGGCCAAAGCTATTACCTGATCTTGGACAACAACTTTTCTTCTATATCTAGTAAAATGGTCAGCGGAGAAATCATCCTAACTTTTACGCAACCAACTACTACCACTGAGACGACAACTGTTACTGCCAGTCCAACTACTGGTACAACAACTGGTACAGTTACTATTACGTCTACTGTAACATCGACAATTACTTCAACACAAACGACAACTGTTACTAATACTCCAACTACAACAACTACTACTATTAAATAAGAAAGATCCAAAAAATTATATTAAGACGACATCAAGGAACATCTTGTGAAGACAAACAAGATTATCGAAGTATTTAAAAACGCCACGATATAACTAAAGCGTGATATAATGGCACTCGAGCTTTTCCTAATATGGTATTTCATAATTGGATTCCTGCTCGGGAACGGCATGCCGCACTTCGCATTCGGCGCTGCCGGGAAGATCTTTAGGAGTCCGTTTGGCCAGAAATCGAAGCCCAGGGTCAACATATATTGGGGCCTGTCAAACTTCCTCCTTGCAACTATAATCGCCGCAGGGTTGGCGATGCTCGGCTTGTATAGCAGCTATGCGCTGCCGGTCATGCTGTTCGGATTCTGGCTCATGGTGCTGATGTTCGGCTTCAGAATAAAGGGGTTCTTGAACTAGTCGGAATGGACCAGACGATCGTGACGATATGTTTTTGGGCAAGTCAGGACTAATCCTAAGTTTCTTTTTTGTATCTGAAGAAGACATTCCATACCCCTTCATTTTCTAAAAATTTTCGTATGATCAAGCTCTTGGAAATAAGTAAATAATGTTTGCGAGGTTGGAAGCCAACGGCTTTAGCCATTGGAGGACGTCACGCTTTTGGGTTCCCATTTAGTTGTGGTTCTTTCCGTGGTATTTTTAGGCCGTCGAAATGTTTGTCGAAGGATATTATTGCTTCTGCATTTGTTGAAAGAGCAGATGAGTATTGGATGGCGTCGTCCATGTCTAGGTGTTGTTGGATCGCGATCTCTATAGCGCTTACTTCATCTGCTATAGTTATATGGTGTATGTGTAGCCCTTTGTAGGCTTGTAGGCTCAGGAGGAATGTTTTGAGTTCATTCAGTTTGTTAAGGCTACCCATGATCACAATTATTGAGTGGATGGTGAAATCTGTGACTATGCCACTCTTTTTAGCATCCGCAAGTGTTTTCAAGAATTCCTTGCATTCCTCTTTTTTGGCTCTTGATAGGAGGACTTCTAGAATGATGTTGGTGTCAACCAGAAGCATTTTTGAGCACCTTAATCGCCCAGATCTTTTTGGCTTCGTGTTGAAGTTCAACCGAATCTATGTCGACGTCTGAAAGTAGGCCGTCTATGGCTTCTACGGGGTCACCTTCGAAGCTTAATTTTTCATTTTCCTGCATTGAGGTCCATTGTGTAAACGCTTCTTCCGCGGCTTTGCTTAGTGCTCCCTTTGCATAGCCAAATCTTTTCATTGCAAGTTCTCTAAATTTCTGTTCGAGTTTCTTGTCGATTTGGACCCGTAGCGTCATGCTTTATTACCATATTGCCATACTGCCAAAATACTATATAAACTTTTTACCATATATATCATAATCTTCCTGGTACATCTGAATACAAGCTTCGGTCGACGTAGTTTCTGTGATGAGGGATGAAAATGGTTCTTTATCATGGGTACGTTTATATATGGGTAATTGATTATTTGGTTAATAGGTGATGTGGGTTGGTTGAGACAACTTATCGCAAGAAGAAAATTTATGTTCCGGCTGAGGTTAAGGAGAAGATTGGCCTGAGGGAAGGGGACAGGTTAACCGTGGCGGTTTTGGATAAGAAGAGCTTTAAGGTTGAGTTGAAACGGAAAACTGCTGAGGAGCAGATTCTTGATGCGTTGGCGAACGCTCGTGAAATTGGCGTGCCAAAGGGGTTAACCAGAAGGGAAATCTATGAGGATATTGGTTAACGACAGGGATGCCTCGCAAAGCGTCTATGCTCAAAAGAGAATCCTTCTTGACACCATGATCCTATGCTATGCACATGACCGGTTAAGCCAATATTATGACAAGGCATCCCTCATCGTCAAAGCTTCAATAAACGGCTTAATCAAAGCTTATGTTTCTTATCAGAACCTGTCCGAGTTCTACTCGGTCATGACTGGGAGAAGGGTGAAAAACCCGCTGACACCACGTGAGGCCACTGAAGTCTGTATGCTTTATGCCAAGAGCGTAGCTATCACAAAGCTGCTTCCAACATCCGCCTCGTATTGCGAGACGTTTGAGTCGGCTGAGGAACGGTCTGTTATTGACGGTGACATATTCGATTGCGTGCTCGCATACACCGCTAAGGGAAACGTTGACACTATATGGACGGAGAATGTAGGACACTTCAAAAGATACAGCTTCATAGGTGTAGAGAATCCATTGGAATGGAAATGGGAAGAAAAGCAGGCTTGAAGACAATTACTCCTATGAGAAACCTTGATGAGCTGTAATCGCTCAGGATGAGTCCTTAATTATAGGATTATCGGCACCTCGTTTACTACATACCGTCATAATAGAACAGATTTCAACCGAACGGATTTTAACTTTAGGGAGAAATATCAAATTTAATAACGTTATTGTTATATAAAAACATTTTATAATAATGTTTGACAAAAAAGCTGATGTCCAAAAAAAGGCTAATACCCAAAAAATATCCGCACATGTACAATGCTATTTTTCTATTTCTATATTGCTCTGGGGCATTTAGCAGGGGTTTTTCTGGAAATAGGGTACCCTATTGTCAAATATGGCAATTGCCCAAATGATGGCGGATGATCAACGCTGATTGATGGGTGATGATTGATGATGATGGTAGAAGACTAACGTTGATGGCAGGCGTTGACGCAGACGGCCATCTGGGACACAACATATTGACAAAGCCCCAGAGAAAGGCCTCAGAAGACGATTGTTTAACACCTTTGCAGCATATTAAGAATCAATATAATTTGTGTTAAGGTTATTAAGGAGTATAAAAAGGTAGGTCAGATAGGCTGGTAAAAGCCATTTTAGTCTCGTACTCCATAGCCCTATCGCAATCCTTTAAGATATAGGCATATCAGATATATCCGGGATTATCTTAGTCCTCCTTCCTTCCATGATAGAGTCAGATATAGGGTCCTTATGCTTGAGGATATGATCAATGATCCAACCATTATCATTAATGCCCGGGTTGGTAGTTTCTTGCAGACATACGCCGCTAGCGCGCGCTCAAGGATTTCTGAAAGGAGTAGCTTAACGTGCGTAGTTAGTTTAAACAGATAACGCAAGTCATTGCAGAAACTCAGAAAGACTAATCACACTTTTTAATAAATTCTCTTCCTCAAGTCAACATCGTGAAAAACAACTATTTTCTCTTTTTCATCAATTTCATAAATAATCCTATATTTTCCAACTCTTACCCTCCATAAGCCCGAAAGATTCCCGACCAGTGGAATTCCAATATAAGGATTCACAAGAATTTCCTTAGAGCTTCGATCACTCCCTGTTTAATGTTGCCCGGTAGGTTTTCCTCTTTCTTGACGAATATTCTTGAGAACCTAGCTTTGTAGGGCATCCTACTTCAAAACGGTCTCTAACTCATTTATCGAGCATTCAACGTACTCTCCCTTAGATACTTCTTCTCTGCTCCTTTCAATGGTCTTCAGTGCTTCCTCATCAGCAAGGGTCTCTAAAGTAGCTAGTATTTGTTCCATCTTAATGTGTGCACTCACTATCTCTTTAAAAAGATCTTCAGGAATAAGAACTCCTTCTTTTGTAACCTTGACCTTTGTACTTACCTTCACAAAAATTCACAGTCTTTAATAATTATAATAGAAGGATTTAAGTTTTCTTTTAGATACACGATTGTTAAACGCCTTTGCAGAATATTAAGGATCAATGTAATTTATAGATCAAATTCATCGCAGTTGAGCCGTCCCTTATCTAAAGCAAATGTATTTGGATGTGTATAGGAAACTTTTAGGTTATATCTTGTTGCTGGACCTATAGCGCTGATAGGTATGCGACCATATAATGGGGGACAATAATGACGCCTTTGATTTGCCCTTTGATTTCCACAATTTGTTACTTCATCTCGAGCTTTTGCTAAAAAGTTTATAAAAGATGAAAGTTTTATAATAAACGGTGAACACTTTGAGGCTTAGCGTGGTCATTGAAAGTGATGAAGATGGATACTATGTAGCATCTGTTCCAGAGCTTCCAGGCTGTCATACTCAAGCTAAGTCTTTGGATGAGCTTATGGAGAGAGTTAAAGAGGCTGTCGACCTTTACTTAGAAGTTGAAGGTCCCACAACTAGTAAGAGTAAGTTTGTCGGGGTGCAGTTTATAGAGGTAAAGCTAAGTGAGCCTAAAGCCAACCTCAGCTGATAAGATTATAAAAGCTCTTACTAAAATCGGTTTTAGACCAGTAAGGCAGAAGGGTAGTCATGTAATATTGAAACATAATGATGGAAGAACAATAGTAATCCCAGTTCATAAAGGAGAAGAAATAGGAAGAGGCTTGCTCTTTAAGATCATTAAAGAGTCAGGATTAACAAAAGAAGAGTTCATGAATTTGCTTAAAGAAGTTTAGCCGACGTCTGTTCTATTTGCTGGTAAATGTTAGGATAGAATCGATCTCCCACTTTAGGGTAACATAAGTTAGAAGTGACAATAAGTGGTGTTATTCTATTTTTGAGACTTTGATGTCTTCGCTGAATCTTTGGAGGTCTTCGTCTTGGGAATAGATAAGGCTGGCTGCTTGGTTTATTGCTGTTGCTACAATTAGGGCTTCAGGCAGTTTTCCTCCCCTCTTTACCCTTAGGCGTGCGGCTAAATCAGCAATTTCAAAGGTGACAGGGACTATTTCGAAGTCGTTAATGGCTAAATCTTGGAGGAGGGTTTTCGCCCTTGCCGCTTTTTTCTCTTCCTTTGCCCTATAGAAACCGTTCAGGATTTCGGCGACGTTTATTGTTGAGATTATTCCGTGATTCTCTCCTTTCATGAATGAGCTTAGGAGGTTTTCAACCTTGCTGGCGTAAGGCTCGATGCCTTCGAGAAGGTAGATGAGGATGTTTGTGTCTAGGGCTATTTTCAACCACTTCAGGTCTCCCATTCCTTGCGAAGCTTCCTCTGGTATTCAACAGGATCTTCGAAGACGCCTTCCCCTAACCCCTTCATTTCCGCAACCGGATTAACGGGCTTTAAGATGAGGCCCTCTTCCGCCTCCTCGATTTCCAGGATGACGCCATGTTCGATGTTTAGCTTCTTTCGAAGCTTCTTTGGGATAACCACCTGTCCACGTATGCCAACCTTCACTTTTTCAGTCACGGGTTTTTCACAATCAGAAAATAATTCTATCTGATTAATAAACCTTCTTACAATAGACTTTTCATACGTCAAATCTGGCGAAACAGTTAAAAATGAAAAAGCATAACTTTAGAATGCCTATTGTTCCAGTAAGCCTCTTGCCTACACCCAACCTTCTAAAAATGTTTCTAGCCATCAAGTCGTCTAGTACGACGAACCCAGCTTCTTTTAATTAGAAAGCTAGAGCTATAGTTTACAAGAAGACCCCAAGTTGACCGTGGGCACGTTTAATTGGAATATGTTATGTAATACTCTATTCATCTTTTGAGGAAACATTGTAGAATAGTCTCCAGTATACATCATATGTTACTTAGCCATCCTCTTAGCGATAGATTCTTCAGGTCTCTGTTTTACTTTTTCCTCTTTGCTCGAAGTATGAGCATGCAGCACATGCTAGCGGATACTCCTTCACATTCAAGTAATTTACGACCTTGTCCCCAGAGTTTACCTGTTTCATAGTACGTCCCTCTAACTTAGGGGTCCAATCCCATTTTATGCAGAAGCCGTCCTTGTCCACTTTTTTACAGCCATATTCTGTGTCAGAAACTTTTTGCAAGGCACCGAAGCCGATAAGATCGATGCTATCCAAAACCCCTCTAAGCTGTTCATCAATCCGTGACGTCCTCTCGCTTAGGTCCCTTATCGTCTTCACCCCTTTAAGCTGGGCGCTTAAGTCATCGGTCACTTTGCTGAGCTCGTTTACCTTCGTATTTAATTCAGCTATCCTTTTGTCTAGCTCTGCGACCTGCGTGATCTTTGGCTGATGGTTTTCGTACGGTGATATAAGCTCCCAGGCCTTGTAACTGCTCCTTCCAAGCTGCTTCCCTTTTTCCCTATAGCTCAAGTCCTTAC
>JBEKIG010000004.1:0-260027 GCA_050011875.1 Nitrososphaeria archaeon | reverse complement strand
TTTGAATTTGCTCAAACTCTCTCAGGAAGGGTGCAGCTTGCAGTTCAAAAGTTTGCAGAGGCCATGGAAGTCATACCTTTGACTCTGGCTGAAAACGCTGGAATGAATCCGATAGACACGCTGGTTGAGCTTAGAGCGAAGCATAGTAAGGGTGGAAAGACTGTTGGCATAAATGGACTTGTCGGAAAGGTTGAGGATGTTAAGAACTTTGGGGTCTATGAGCCGACGGCTGTCAAAGAAGAGATTCTTTCAGCAGCCACTGAAGCGGCGACAATGCTTCTGAGGATAGATGATGTCATAGCGTCCAGCAAGACAGGGGGTGGACCGCCAGGTGGTATGCGTGGACCGCCAGGCGCCCCGCCAGGCGGAATGGGTGGATACGGCGGCGGAATGGGAGAAGAATAAAGCCCATTCTTATTCACTTATTCTTGCATTGATCAGCCAACTCTTGATAAATAATCCAATAATTTAAGACGGACTACACAAAGGTTTCTTCCACTTTATTTATGGTACATCTTATCTTTGGGATTTTTTCGAATACACTTGGTACTAGTATGTGGAACTGGTATTCCTTATACTAGGAGTTACATACATCTCAAGCGTATATGGAGTTCGTTTAGAGAGATCTTTACTTGTTCAACTAATCTTCTACATTTTAGCCATACTGTTATTTTCATTTCTTCAATTCTTCGGTTTGGTAACTGAACCATGGATGATATAAGTTAGTTAAAGAAAAAATCTTAGTTTTTCTTCTACAATAAAAAGGAAGAGCGGTGAAATTATTTCAGAATCTTAAGAGAAAGTACAATAGATAAATAGAACCTTCTGGGACAAATATAGAACACACCAGATGGAGCCGAAGTTTACTTATAACATGCGAAAGGAGGTCTTTGATCTTTGTTTCGATGAAAAAACAAAATGGGAAATATCACAACTTGTGGACATTGTTGGCACTGTGACGGAAGAGAACAGAATCGAAGATCTCATAAAGAACCTTAAAGAGGTTGAAGGTTGCATAGCTGGCTGGGAGCCTATAAAATTTACAAAGGAGGTCCTTGACCAAGCACCAAATCTTAAGATTATTTTATACTCAGGAGGAAGCCTTCGACCTCTCGTTTCAGACGAGGTTTGGAAGAGAGGAATAAGGGTAACGAGTGCAGCAAACGTTAACGCTATCCCTGTGGCGGAATTCACTTTGGGAATTATCCTAACCACATTAAAATGTGTGTTTAGATTGAATACTGAATTGCATCAAAGAGGACCTGATGCGTGGAGGTGATACTTCAGCCGTGATTCAATACCCACCTACTTTAGAAGCACTGTTGGAATAGTGGGTTTGGGGAAAGTAGGAAGACAATTGTTAAGCCTATTGCAACCGTTTGATTTCAACATATTAATATATTCCAAATATTTCCCTGAAGAAAAAGCTGCTGCTATGAAAGCAAAAAAGGTTTCACTTTCAGAATTAATGTCTGAAAGTAATGTAATTACTTTGCACGCAGCAAATATACCTGAAAACAGAAACATGATAAATCGTGAATTACTTTCAAAAATGAAGGATGGTGCAGTGCTTATAAACACTTCTAGAGGAGACTTAATAGACGAAAAGGCACTTGTTGATGAACTTCGTACTGGGCGCATTTATGCTTGTCTCGATGTTTTTACCGAAGAACCTCCTCCCAGAAAAAGTGAATTTTACAAACTACAAAACTGCATTATCACACCCCATATTGCCGGGAGCATCAACCAAGAATGTTATAGACTTGGCCACCAGGTGTTAAGAGCGCTTAAGAACTACCTAGCTGGCAAGGAGCTTTCTTGCGAAGTTAGGGCAGACATGATAGATAAAGTAGCGTAGCGAGAAAAAAAGTAAGGGAGAATCTCATGCTAAATGTTTAGCGAATTCTATACTCCTATATATGATTTCTTCAGTTCCATCATACCAAAAGCCACAACAAAAGAAAAGTATTACTATGCTATTAGATATCTTAAGAAAAGCTGTGGCCTTTTTCTCCCTTTTTGAATTTTCCACTATAGAAGAAAAGATAGGATAGCATTTGATACAGCGAACAAAGGTCATAAACTTATAAAAAGCTGGTAATATGTGTTAAGGGAGACTAATCAGGTTTTGAAGGAGTATTGATTATGGTCACAAAACAGAAGACCGACGACATTCAAGAATTTAACCGAAGGTCACAGACGTATGAAACTTCATTAGAACAGTGGTTTTTTTTCGACCGGGTACATAAAGCAGTGCTGAATATGGTCGATAGCGGAGCCAACCCAGAAAGTATCTTGGATGTCGGTTGCGGGACAGGGCGACTACTCCGCAAAGTCAGGGAACGCTGGCATATGGCGCGGCTGATGGGAGTTGACCCGGCAGAAGGTATGGTGGAGAAGGCCCGCCAACTGATGCCTTACGCCACATTCTACATAAGCATGGCAGAATCGCTTCCTCTACCCGATGCCTCAGTTGACCTCATCTTTAGTACCCTTTCTTTTCATCACTGGCTCGATCAAGAGCAGGGTATACACGAGATCGTGCGTGTTCTACGTCCAGGAGGATACTTCTTCCTCGCCGACATTTCGATGCCTTTCGGATTGTCGAAAATCGTCCATCATTTCCGAACCAATGACCCGGCCATAATACGCGAAATCTTTGCTCGGGCTGGCTTAGATGTTCAAGCACAACGACGGCGGATGTCGGGGTTCCTGCTTGTAACAATTGGGAGACGACGGTGACTTGGGTATATATCCTATTAAAATTAAAAACCCAATCGTTCGGAAAGTTTTGAAGAACAATTTATGCATCGACAAATTGATAAAAAGACCAAATATAGAAGTCAAGAAACAATTATGTATTTAAGATTGAAAGACAGTTCCAACATTGGGTGTAATCCTTTTTTCTTGTTCATAGTCCTTTAGATATTCAGATATTTGCTGAAAAACTTAAGGGTTCTGTTCCAAGCGTCTTTGGCAGCATCAGGTCTATAACTTTCTCTAGTGTCGTTAAAGAAGCCGTGTGGAGCACCTGGGTAGACTTTGATGTCGAATGTCTTTCCATATTTAGTTAGAGTCTGTTCTAATAGCTTAATATCTGATTCTGTTATACCCAAATCGGCTCCTGCATAATTACCTAAGATCGGGCACTTTATGTTCTTCACTAAATCAATAGGTGAAGGGTTCCTACCATAAAATACAACTGAGGCCGCCAGTTCTTTATTGAGGCAGGCAGATAGAAGTGAAAGCCCACCTCCCATGCAGAAACCGACACTGCCTATTCGCGTGGGGCTCACATAGTTGAGAGTTTTGAGATAGTCGTATCCACCGTTTAGGTCTCCTAGAATCTTCTCTTCTGTAAACTTTTCGCGTATTTTGCGACCCTCTTCTAATTTTGAAACAGTTTCACCGTCAAATAGGTCGACAGCAAGGGCTACGTAGCCCTCGGCGGCAAGTCTATTACTTATATCCTTAATATTGTCAACTAGACCCCATATCTCATGAATCACTATGACTGCAGGATGCCTTCCAGCTTCCTTCGGTCTCGCCAAAAAACCCCGGGTTTTTCTACCGATCTCTCGGCTCGGAAACTCGACCATAAAAGATGTAGCTTCCATATTTATCCATCAAGTTATCGACACTTCATAAGATTAAATAGTTTTCGAAATTTAGGAAAACTAAAATAATCTGTGAACAATAATTGGATAGAAGGAAAGAAAAGATTTGCAAGAAGTTGTCAAGATTCAAAGCCAAATTGACAAAGAAGTGAGAGACATCAGGAAAAGTTACATGAAGGCCCTGAGGTCTGTAGAAAAAATTAAGGAGAAGATGAACAGGCTAGAACTAAAAGTCAGCCATAATGAATCCTCTACTGGTGCAGATCGGAACGCACTAGATTCTGCAATAGAGGATCTTAATAAGGTCACGGATTTTCAGATTTCAGAAAGTGAAAGGGCTTGGGTAAAATATCAACAGTTAGAACGAGATTGCAAGATCTATGGCTTTGAACCTGCTGGATTAAATGAGTTAAAGGCTCAATGCAAGAAATACGATGAACTAGCGTCAAATTTACTTTGCTATTCATTAGCACATTTCAAACGAAAAACTGATAATGATTAAGGCTGCCACAATGACGAACGAGCTGCTTTTCAGGGTTATCTTCTCGACTCTGTGGTTTATCTTCATTGTTAATATAACATGGGTAATGTACTCATTAAGGGAGCCGAAGAGTAAACCATCGATTGACCAGACGGTTCGACGTGAAAGTCGGTTGCATATCGTAGCCCTTGCCCTGTTTGCTCTCTTCTGGTTTGGAGGGATAATACTCTACATCATAATTCCGAGTTGGATTATGTTTCTCTCGATTCCTTTGCCTGATTAGTTCAAACAAACCTATAGTTGACTGTTAATTATTTTTTTAATTAATTATTTGCGTCTTTTTTATGCCTTATGTTCAAAATTTGCTGTCTGCACTTGCTATAAATGCTGGATCAGGCCTACCTTGTTCGATTCCCCAATTAATTAAGGTGGAAATCCTGTTAAAATAACTCCAAGCTCAGGCAGACAAGGTGGTTTAAACCCTCTTTAAACCCTTAACCTGCACTATTTTGCAGTTAACACCCTGGTGCCGAGGCCTTAAACTGGTTCAGGTAACACCAACAATCAAGCTGGCTCAGCTATTTGGATCTGTTATTTTTTCCAAATTTCTTTTAGATAATGAAAAGGCCTTTGTCATTGGCAAATCATAACGCCAAAAAAAGACATCTGGATATTATAATTAATAATAAATTAAGCATGATTTTAGCACATAACGCCAAAGTCAATGCGGCGTCCGGGATTTGTATCTGAACGGGTATGCAACTCCTTAAATTCTACTTGTGAGAAGAAAAAGAAAATATTTTTAAATTGGCAATTATTAATTATGAATTTAGTTGGGATACTATGTTAACTTCACCATTAGTAGTTACATACAACATTTCTTTAGCTATTGTAACAAACGATGTCTTTTTCCCAATAGATATCAGAGACTTTCGAGAAGTTCTTGCAAAAAATGGCTATCAAATTGAACCCCTTACAAAATCCCTTCCACCTCGACCAGCTCATTTTCAAGCGAGTGGTTATTTTGCCAGAAAGAATGAGTTTGTAGTTAATATAGAAACAATCAATAACCAATTAGGTTTGGAGGGTTCATCTTCAGAAAGGATAGTTGAAGCATTTAATGAATTGATTGACATTGTAGAAAAGCAAATTCAAGTCAATCTAAAATCCAATGTAAAATTTTATGAATCTATAGGTTCTTATGGAATCCAGGCAACAGAAAGTGCAATAAAACAGTTTGGTCTTTTAACAAATATGATAATTTTCAATCAGAAAATAGAAAATATACTATCAATTCCTACTCAACTATTCGGTTTAAAGTTCTGCCCAAAGAATGCTATGCCTAATCAGATAGAATGGTTTAATATAGATGTATATCCAGATGTTCTTCAACCAAATAAATTTGCTTGCAACGTAGTTTTTAGAAGTAAAGAGAAAGATAAAGTGGATAAATGGGTTTCACAAGATAAGGAATTGATTAAGAATATTATTGAGGTCATGAAACTTGAGTAGCTTATTACCTAGTGCAAGCACTCAACCTAATGAAAAGATAATAGTAGGCAATCATACAAGGGACTACTATCAGGGTTATATAGAAAAAACGTCGGCCGTCTCTCAAATAGGACACGAACTAGTCGAATTTGAAAAACCTGATCCTTTCATACATGACACCTCACTTTCAAGAGCTGGAAAACAACATTTTACTCTAATCCAAGAACAAGATGAAATCAAATTCTTCTTTGATCCAACCCCTTTTCCATATCTTCCGCCATCAACTTTGAAACTACGTGATAAAAAGGAATTATCAGAGAGGGATTTTACATACTTAATGCGATCGATAGCTAAACATGCAATACAACATTTTAAACTCCAAGATGGGTTATTTGTAGCATTCAATTTCAAAGGCCAAGTAATAGAAGTAGCCCCGACAAAAGTCGATCTACTGAAAAAAATTCAGATGATCCCACAATCGTTATCAATATTTATATGGAAAGTGGGTAGTGATTACTTTGACGGCTGGTATTAATAGAAGGGAGCTTGTTCTGAAGAAAAAAGGAGAAAGAAAAGGGTATTATGTTAGAATCACAATAAAAATGGTTAATCCTCAAAATGCACAAACAATTTCTATCCCTATTAAATGTATGCTTGATACTGGTTATAGTGGTGCTATTTCCATGCCTTTCCAATATAAAAGTGAACCTCTACAAATAGGAGTTAGGCTTTCACCAACCAATATCAAGGTAGCGACAGGTCAAACAGTTTCCGCCACTTATTGTTTTGGAAATATAGTCAAAATCGATGATTGGATTGCCCCATCCTCGGGCATAGAAGCTGCCATTTGTTTTCAGGGAAATCTTGATCATGGTTTAATAGGATTGGAAATCATGAAAAAATGGATAGTGGAATTTAATGGACCAGATTCGATCATGACAATTTATCATCATCTTTAATTTTATAATTTTCCAAGCCAAAATAAGTAGATTCAGAAAAACAAATAACCATTTTCGTATATTATCTGATATTAAATTGGAATATGTAAACCATCGAACGTGTCAAATAGACTTTTCGATTATTGGATTAACGAAACAAGGGCTTCTTATTTGACAAGTAACTTAGGCAGAAACACTATAAATAGTTGTCTAAAGAGAAATTATCTTTGACCTAGTCGATGAAAGTTAGACGTTTGGGAGGCATAGTAATGGATAGGGTATTCCAAGACGAGGCATCTTTATTGAAAACTAGTCATGAACATATTAACGTTTACGGGCCTATTGAGATTGAAAATAAGGAATATTTTGTTGCATTTTACTATCCTAACTTTAAATATTGGAAATTTAACTTAATGAACTTACCTTTATATCTCTTAACTCCCATAATTCCTTCTTTATATCTCAAAGCTAGAACCTTGGGAGATATCGTTGAGGGGTTCAGCGTTATGGATTCCAAGGCAAGGACTATCCCTTTTGATGCAAGATTATACACACGAATCTTTAAGACAACGATTGTTTGGTTGAACATTTATCTTACCCCTTTCTATCCACCTAGACTATTCGAACTTTTTGACACCTACATTAATTACGTTAGTAAAATAGTTGATGTTAGCAGAAATTGTGTCTACCCCAACCCCAAAACGTTAATTGAAGAAGGATATATTAAACAATTAAAAATAGCAGATCAACAGAATATCAAACTGTTTGATATTTTTAAAAAAATAAATAAGCTTGTCCAGAACATTGGGGGTAACTTTAGAACAGTTTCTGAAAAACCTTCTGAGAGGAGTAGCATTCACCTAAAAGAACAAGCTGAGAGATTACAGGATATTCAAATCGAGATGGCAAATTGGTGCGAGGAACGGGCAAGATCTTGGCCAAATTTCGTTGATTTCTCTGCTGCTTACCGAGTAGCACAGCAAGAGAGGCGGTCACCCCTAAAGAAATACGGTCCACATGCTTTTTATAACGGGCTTCTTGGGATAATTGTTTATTTACTTTCTGGAGGTTCGATTCCTCTTAGCATGGCTTATTCAATAGTAGCTGATATCGGAATACAGTACTTCCGTGACCTTTTCTTAAGACCAAAATGGCAGGCGAAAGATTTTTTGAAGGTTGCTAAGAAATATCGTGGACATGAACAGCCTGTTAAACGTTTTCTTGACTTGTATGACAAGCAACTAGACTTGAAAACCTTGGCACGACCTTTATCTCTTGGAGGGAAAGTTTAGATTCTTTTTAAACTTTAGAACGATCTAAATTTACAAATATCTATGAAACAATAATTATTAAAGATTATTAGAAAAACTAAATCCTCCATTGTCATAAAATAGACCTAGTAAAATACATACGATTCCAGGAATAACCAATATCAAAATAGTTGTCATTAATTATGGTCGGCGTATCCGCTCTGAGCATTCCATTCACACTCTGGGGTTATCGGACGCTTGGTAAGAATTGGGTACATGTCCTGGAATCGTCGAAGTTCTTGGAGAGGAAGAGGGAGACACTGGTGACGAGCGGGCCGTACCACTATGTTAGGAATCCGATTTACTTGGGGTCCTTCACCTTCATAGTAGCCCTCGCTCTTGTGGCCTCCAATTGGCTTCTCCTTTTGCCGGCCCTTGTCCTGATCACGATTATCTACGCGCAGATAGGTAAGGAGGAGCTTATGCTGATCGATAGGTTCGGCGACAAGTATCGTGAATACATGCAACGAACCCCACGATTGATCCCAAAGCTCAGGCATGAATCAAATTAATGTTGGGTTTTTCCAGTGGAAACAAGTGTACTGGGTCGATGCTAAACTTTAATCACGCACACTTCTATTATAAATAAAATACAGAATTTTTTGAGTTACCATCAGTTTATCATCAACCTGAGATTTTTTGGAGGATTTTAGTTCAGTTTCCAGTTCTGTGCAAAATTTTGAAAGAAAAACTAAGGTATATTTTAATTTCGAAAGATCAGTGATAGTCCTTTCTCGGAGGTATCCGTCTTCTCCTGAATTCTGCGACGAACTCCGCCGTCTTGTCTACAAAGGCCTCGAACATTTCTTTTCCCCTTTGGGCATCCGCCTTTGTAGGGTCCCCAACTATCCCCGTCCTGCTCATCCTGCTCCACCAGTCCATAAACTGAACAGTACCACCGGCTGCAGCAAAAGATTCGCCACCTGGTTCTACTCCATATTTAATGAACTTGGATTTTTGGAAGCTCCAGTCCCTCACCGCCTTGCTCATGTCGACGGATTCTGGAGAAAGGTAGAGCATCATCGAAGTTTCAAGGTCACAGGCGTGCGCTGATTCGCCTTTCAAAAGCTTGTAAGCCTCAGGGGCGATAGCAAAATATGAAAGCGAAGCACAGATCGCCTTTGTCTCCAGAGTTATTCTCCTTGCAGCTATTTCCATGGGTGCCTGGTTGCTACCATGCCCGTTTACTATTACTATGCGTTTGAATCCATGATGTCCCAGACTTTTGCCGATGTCTATCACAAACCTGATAAGCGTTTCATAATCTATGTGTATTGTAGCTGGAAAGTCCAAATGATGTTCGTTGTAGCCATAATTCACGGTGGGCATAACCACAGCAATGTCCGGTACCTTTTTTGCCACAGACTTACAAACTTCATAGGCTAAAAAAGCGTCCGTCTTTGTAGGTAGATGAGGCCCGTGTTGCTCGGTTGAGCCAACAGGTATAAGCGGAATCCGATCCTGCTTTACAGTTTCCTTAGTTTCAGGCCAGCTCATTTCATCATAAAGAATCTTTTTGACCATGTATAGAATCACTGACTAAAATTATTAAACTTTACCCTGAGTTCTATTTATTCTTCATTCGTTAGACATTTAATAGTGAAGGGGATGATTTCTAAGGGTGCTCCAATATGGGAAGCCGTCGAATATAGTGAATACCAACGTCTACGAATCCGCTAGGCCCGCCTGTAATGTAAACATATCAGCAGAATATAAAATAAGTACAATGAGAAGGTTTTATAATGCATCAAAAAACGAGTTTTATACTAAATAATAGGGGTACTGGTAACTTTAGAAGGTTTAATAGGTGATAACAGATATAAAATACTTAGAGATCTTATAGATGGAAAATGATAGAAAGTTGGGATCGTCAGATACCCAAGGAAGCGAACAGTGGGCTAGAACCGGTGGAGAATGGTTTCTTAGGCTATTACAAGACTTAGGAGTAAAGTATGTCTTCGGCACCACAGGTGGAGGTATGCCCGATATCCAAGACGCATTTACAGCGGTGAAGCCCCCTATATGGATTCAGGGACTCCATGAGTTCGATTCACTCTCTGCAGCCGCTGGATATGCTCTAGCGTCGGAAGAGGCTTCGGTTTGTCTGATCGACCGTGTAGTAGGGACAAGTAATGCTCTGGGCGCTTTTTACACGGCCTATGAGAACTATGCACCTGTCATCGTCTTTGCTTCACAGAACCTGCCAGGTCTAGCTTCAGGCCATAACCCTGATGGTGGACCCCGTAATGCTTTCCATTACAACAGCTGGCAAAGCATTCTCCCGACACCTTGGACTAAGTGGCGGCATGAGTTATCGAACCTCGATCTACTCCCTCAGAGCGTCATGAAAGCCTTCATGATCGCTAAGGCTGAACCACAGGGGCCAACCTACGTAACACTGAGACAAGATTTAATGGCCGCCAAGGTAAACCAGTCATCTCATCATCTAAAAATGTCAGATTTTTCGACGAATGTTTGTGTAGCCGATGAGGAAAGCGTGGAGGCTGCTGTGAAGCTTCTGATTGGGGCAGAAAACCCCGTGATCCTAGCCACCAATATGGGAAGAAATGCTTCAGCTGTACAGAAACTTGTAGACCTTGCTGATGTACTTGGAGGTGGTATTTTAGACGGAAGGAACTTTCTCAATTTTCCAACGGATCACCCCCTCTTTTTAGGTTACAGCAGTACTTTTGGAGAAATCCCGTACGCAAAGGAAGCTGACTTATTCGTGTACATCGAGACCAATTATGAATATCCATTCTCGCCACCAGAGGGTTGCAAGGTGATAACTATTGGTCCAGATCCGCTAATGTTGCAGGGAGGCGCTGGTGGTGACTACGGGGGGAACCTTTATCCGTCTAATGTAAGACTTGTCGGAAACTCCGCTATAATCCTCTCTCAATTAACTTCTTCTATTCGAAGGAAGATCGATCTTCAGTTTAGGCAGACTGCTATGGAAAGAGGTGCTCGCAACAAATTGCGACACGACAATATGCTATCTGAGTGGAGCAAAGAAGCGAAGAAACATCTAGACGATGATCCTGTTTCAATATATAGAGTCGCGTTCGAGATAAGCAAGCTCTGGGATGAAAACACTATATGGGTGAACAGTACTATAACGATGAAGCAGCCACTTCTCCAGGCCATAAAACTTACCAAGCCCGGCACCTACTTCTCAAACCCTTCAGGTCATTTGGGACCGGTAGCGGCTATGGCCTACGGAGTTGCTCTCGCACGCCCTAATGAGAAGGTTGTTGCGATGACAGGCGACGGCGACTTCGTCTTCGGCAATCCCGCTTCCTTTCTTTGGACATGTAGCCACTTCCACATACCCGTCCTATATCTAGTCTTCAACAACGCCTGTTGGGGGATTGAGTGGCCTTTCATCGAGGATACTACACTCAAGTTAGCTTTATCGAACAATAACTATGAATGTGTTGATATTGAAGAACCTCGAATCAACTTCGCCAAATTAGCCGAAGCTTTTGGGATAAGGGCGGAGACGTTATCACATCCTGAGGAAGCAGAGGAAAAATTGAGGTCGGGTTTTAACATGGTTTCAAGAGGACAGCCCGCACTCATAGACGTGCACCTCGAGAAGTATACGAAAGGTAAGTCTTCGTACACGTACTCTTTTAAACGCCCGATCGCGAATCATTAAGTGGCAAGTGATAAATTAAAACTTTCTAGTTAGGACTTTCCAAGATTGGAGAACAGTTTTCTAAATTCGTCGCCTTTCTCCTTCCAATAGTTGTAGAGTACTCTAATGTCAGTTCCAATATTGAAGTCGGTAACACCTAAATCGATGTACTGCTGGATAGAGTCTAGGGTCTGTAGTTCAACTCTTGGGTGCTTACCCATTTTCAATGCTGTCTTGATCGTTTTCTGTTCCGCTTCTTTTACCTTCTGATTATTAAATCCCCAAGTAGAACCAGGTTCGCCGGTTAAGCCTATGCTTAGGCCGTAATCAGATGGACCAAATTGAACGAAATCTATCTCATCAATGGACAGTATTTCTTCAAGATGTTCGACTGCACTTTTCTTTTCAATCATTACGGCGATTACCGCATCTTGGCATGCGTTTCTGTAGTCTGATACAGAAAATTTGGTTAATACGTAACCTGCTGTTCGATAGCTTCCAATACCCATTATCCCTTTTGGTTCATTTCTTACAGATTTCACCGCTTCTTCTGCGTCTTCCACAGTTCTTATATCTGCGAAAAGGAAATTCTGTATTCCAGATGATAGAGCCTTGGAAGCTATGTAACTTCGGGGTATGGCATCGATCTTTATCATGGATGAAATGTCGTAAAGCTCAGCGGTTTTGGCTATGTTATCAAGATCGGGAAGCGTCCAAGACGAATATTCTGCGACGAATTCCACGTAATCGAAGGTTCCCGTCTGGCCGAGAAGTTCAATGACACCCGGCCATGTGCTAAGAATACGAGTTCCCAGACTCGGCTTGTTCTGTTTAATCAGCTCTCTAAGCCTATTCTTCATACTCCTCAAATTTATCACACAAACAAAAACTCAATAGGCATCCTATTTAAAGGTTAGAATGAAGTAAATAAAGGAAGAAGTACATAAGTACCACACCTCTAAAAGTACTCAGCTGTAGTTTTTTCTGCTCTAATGAAGCCGTATGGAACCATTACGATTTCCTCTTTTAAAGATTTATAGCTGAATTCAATGTTTTGGAAGCATTTCTCGGAGGAAGGATGGTAAGTACTTCCTGTACCTCCGAAGCTGCTTTCAGGTTGGGGAACGTACCCTACGTTAAGCATGATGCCTAATCTTACAAGGTCTGCAGAGTCTATTCAATTATTTTAAGTGAAGTAAGGTCCTAATACTGGCGCTATTTGGTCAATTCTCCCAAGATCAGACTTGTTGAGACTGAGTTCTGTTGCAGCCAGATTCTCTTCAAGCTGCTTTATACTAGTTGCGGCTATAATGGGTGAGGTTATGGCAGGGTTGGCAAGCATCCATGCTAAAGCGATCTGCGCCATTGGTTTACCAATTTCTTTAGAGAAGGCTTCTAAACCCTGAATTACTTTCAGGTTGTGTGGGTCCTCCCAATGAAATCCATGTCTCGGGAAGAAGCCTGGTTTGATAGCACCTCGGCTGCCTTCTGGAGGAGGGCTACCGGCCTTGTACTTTCCTGTCAAAGATCCTCCAGCCAAAGGACTATATGGTACAATTCCAATTCCTTGGTCTACGCATAGAGGTATAATTTCACGTTCGATCTCCCTCTGAAGAAGATTGTATCTAGGTTGACTGACAACAATTTTCTCAAAGTCATGGACGTCACTTGTCCAAAGGGCTTTGCAGTGAAGCCAGGCTGGAAAGTTTGAGCATCCAATGTAATGAACTTTCCCCCATCTGACCAGATCAGTAAGAGCACCAAGTGTCTCCTCTAAAGGCACCGGTTCGCCGACGAACCCCTTCATCATATCCACGTTGCTTGGTCTATGAAGGTATAGGATGTCGATGTAGTTGGTGTCGAGTCTTCTGAGGCTTTCCTGGACCTGATGCATTATATGTTTTCGACTTAGTCCCTCATCGTTGGGGCCGGGGCCCATTCCATGACGGACTTTCGTAGCCAGGACGAGGCTTTCTCTCATGCCTTTGATCGCTCTACCCACAATTTCTTCAGACTTGCCTTTGGCGTAAACATTTGCCGTGTCAACAAAGTTTATCCCCAAGTCAACCGCCTTCTTAATAATTTTATTGGCAGTTGGCTCATCAACTTCGTCTCCAAAACCCATTGTGCCAAGACATATTTCGGATACGTTGATGCCACATCTTCCAAGACGCTTATATTTCATATAACCACCACATACGAAACAATTCTCGTGAATAGTATTTAAATTTTATGCCAGTTGGTTATGTAAAGTCTCTGTTGTCTATCTCTCTGTAAATTTTCGTTTGGTGGTTAGGTGTTATCTAATGTGTCTCTAACACTCATCAGCTTTATCTCCATGTTCCCTTTGAGCTTTAGCTTTGCGACTTCATCGTAGGCGTCTTTGTGAAGCTGAACCCTACGATTACCACTTTCTTCTCTTGTCTTCTATATCGGGTTATCGCAGCTTCAAATTCATGGACAACCTTTCGTCCCACTCCGTCCCACTGCTTGACCTGCAGAGGAATGTCAAGCTCGACCCAACCATCTATGCCTATATCGTCAACCTTCTACAAAGGGAGATCAAGACGTAATATTTAAATCAAGTTACAATAATGTTCCATAGAGGAGTTGTCAAAAGTGATATACGGTAGTGGGAAATATTCATTTGAACTAGTTGATGGATGGGCTAAACTTCGTGATGTAGAGTTCCTTGACGTCTGTGGTATAGCCGTTGGCCGTCAGGACCAGGTTTACATTCTCAACCGCGGCAAATACCCTCTGATGGTCTTCAACCGTGATGGAGATTTGATCTCATCGTGGGGGGAAGGCTACTTTAACAGAGCTCACGGAATCTGTATTGGTCCAGATGGTGCGCTCTACTGCACCGACGATAAAAGCCATACCGTTACAAAATTTGATATTGAGGGTAACGTTCTAATGAAACTAGGGACGAATGACAAATCTTCAGACACCGGATATATACAAATGCCCGATCTTTTTGAGAGTATAGCCTCGATTACACGAGGTGGACCACCTTTCAACCGCCCGACAGGAGTGGCGCTCTCCTTATCAGGGGATATCTATGTTTCTGATGGCTATGGTAATGCGCGAGTACATAAGTTCAGCCCAGAAGGTGAGCTATTGTTCTCATGGGGTGAGCCGGGAGCGGGGCCAAGCCAGTTCCGGCTTCCGCATTCGGTTCGGGTGGATGTCCATGATCGGGTATGGGTCTCAGATCGTGAAAATAGTCGAATCCAAGTCTTTAATGATAAAGGTGAATTTTTGACCCAGTGGATAGACTTGATTCGTCCAACCGACTTGTCTATAGTTGGTGATGATGTCGTCTATGTATCCGAGCTGTGTAGGCGTGTCTCCATTTTCACGATAGATGGAAAGTTATTAACGCGCTGGGGAAACGAAGGTCACGATGTGAAAGACCCATTATTTGTTGCTCCTCACGCAATTGCTGTTGATTCAAGAGGCGACCTCTATGTTGGTGAAGTATCAATGAGTTATGCGAAGATTAATCGCGGTTCTAGAACTGTACAGAAGTTTGCACATATACATCTCTGATCCTGTTCCATCAATACCATTTCCAATCATCTCTAGGACCAAATTAGATGCCTCCCCCTGCAGGAATTCAAGGAATGATGCCATCCATGACTTTTATGCACCTCGCAGGAGGTTCTGCACATAATCTCGAGCTACAAATCTCCATAATAATAAATTAAACATCTTCACTGTAATCCTAATGATCGCTTGTGTGCTTAATTTGTTAGCGTAATCTATAAGTTTTAGCATGTAACACAAACCATCTTTTATCCGAAATTATCATAAATTAGTTAATTTTTAGCATACCCTAGTTGAAGACGGCCTACTTGAACTCAGGTTACATAACACTATAGATCCAATCTTAGACTTTATTTCTTTAGAATGGGAAAAATATAACGTCCAATGCAATAAATGATGGTAACAGGATGATGAGCGAACAGCAGTTCCGTGAGTGGGTCAATATGAGACCGCGCTACCCCCTCGCCGTTAAGGGGCACTCTTTCGTAATTAAGGAGGGCAACATTACCGCAGTTGATGGAGGGCAGTTTGTGTACGAAGAGGCTCTGCAGCTGGTGAGAATGCTTAACTCAAGGAACCCGTTCTCGCAGATCAACGCGAGTGTAATGATCTGGGAGCGGAATGGGGTTCTCCGCCTGATAGTCTTGGCCCTGATCGCGGTTATCCTCGTGGTCGTCATCGTTTTAGCTAGGAGCTAGGCTACCTCCTGTTATGGCTTGATGGTGACGTAATACAGCTCGGTCACACCTTGAACCGGAACCCTGAGTACGCCGAAGTTGATGTCCTGAGAGTTGTTCGCCCATGTATAAACAGTTTTCCCAACGCTTCCATTTCCATAATCTCCGAGCAGGCCGGCGACCTGAGCGACCGTCTGGTTCGCTCCTACTCCGCTAAAAGATACTGTGCCCACGTTTATCCAGACCGTTGGGTTGACTTCTGTGGCGTTTACTAGATTGAAACCGTCAGAGGCAACTAGGTTTACGATCTGATGGATCGCTGCACCCTCGCCTAAGCTCACAACCCTCGTTTGGTTTCCCAGGCCCAAATTCTGGAATGCAGCTGTGGCATCGGTGCCAACGCCAACCACACCCGTGTTCGGGTTCACTGATGTCATAAAAGGCAGCTGTGTAACAACTCCTGATGTCCCAGGTTTGGTATATACGGCCACGAAGTATGTGAGCTGTCCTCCTACCGAGTAGAGAAGGTAGGTGCCGAACCTGTAGTTAGGAAGGAGAGTCAGCTGAGTCCTCACCTCGCTGTTCGTCGTAAGCGCATTCTCAGCTGCAGAAGGTCCGATTATAACCGCGGCCTGCGATGGATTCTGGTAGAGGTAGATCTGGCCAAGCCTATCCCCACCGTAAGCCACGTAGAGACCGGCAAGGTTCTTGCTTACCGCGCTCTGGTAGTGAATCAGCTGTATGCCAACGAAATAGGTCTTATTCACTACAGCAAACGGAATGTACTGCACCGTATTGTTCTCCGGTCGCTCGTAGAACTGGGTGCCAGATCTGAAGATGAAAGGATCACTCACATGGAAGATGAAATCGTAATCCAGCTGACCTGGGATGTTCGTCGTTCCCAGAAGTTGTTCGGGGTACCTCAGCTGGGGCACCAGCCAAGAGGGAGGGGCTGTCCATTGGTTGTAGTATTCTTGATAATACTTTGTGATGAAGTCTGTGCTGTTGGCGCCGATCAGGTTGGAGACAGTATACCCCTGCATTGCCCCGTCCTGCACGTTCACGAGGACCACACCGAAGAATCTTAGGTAGGGGCTCGCAGAGAAACCCGACTTGAGGGGGGAGTCTATGTAGATTTGTACAGCATAGTACAGGTTCTTTCCGTCTGAAACCACGTATGCTGAGGGGTCCATTGTTAGGCCAGGGATGAGTATACTTCCCACCCTCGTGAAGATATTTCTGTTCCAGAGCATGTCTATCGATTGACCTGAAAAGGCAAAACCAAGCTGGCCCTCGGAGAAGGTGAACCACATCGCCTTCTGCCATCCACTCAGCACGTAATCGGGCGCTCCGACATATGAAACGTTCTGAACCTCATCGTAGCTGGGGACATGCACGTACACACTCTGGTTGAACCCGGCTCCCTCACCGTAATAGATCAGAGGCTCAACAGGGATTTCATAGGCTTGGGTCGCAGGTACGACCGAACCATTGTGGGTATTTATCACCAAAACTTTTGCCGCGTGAGTATAAATTAAATGTTCGCTTATCCAATCGGTCTGAGGGTATGTGGGAGTCGTCGGTGAAACCCAGTATTCAGTGTTGTTGTAAAAGACTATCTCCGAGCTTGCTAAACCCATCCAATTGTAGGCTCCGATCTCCTTCGTATTCGTTACCGCGGCTGCCTGCTGGTCCCATTGCCTGACAAGGTTGAGGGTTGTCGAAGGGTTACTTGTTGGCAAGTTAGAGATGTTGCTGACCTGGATGTCATTCAGGCCCGCAGCCCATCTCGTCACCGTAATCTCCTTCTGAGTCTGAGGGTACCACTGGTACGTCAAGTAATTGTTATTCCAGTTGAAGAAGTAGTAGGCACCAGCACCCACCTCGATAACGAGCATGAGGGCGAGCAGGAGAGCTATCCCCTTAAAGATGTTCGACCTCACCATAAGAGCATTCCTTCTGGGGACATAGAAGATGCCCACTACTATAAGAATTAACGCGGTCCATGCTATTCCGTACACATAAGGAGTGGCTATGTTCATCAGCCAGTACGGGGCACCGAGAATTAATTCGAGTGTAACAGCTGCGATCACACCGAGTATGTTCCTCAACCAAACGTTGCTTCCCCTCGTCGTCAGGTTTGTTACGAGACGTAGGATCATCCTCACCGTAAAGATCAGGAGGAAGGCGGAGAGGATGTAGGACAGCACAGAGTACTGGATCTGCATCGACGACATGAGCCCGACGAGCTTACTTCCTGAAGCCGGGAGTAACGGAAGCATGAAGATTCTAGGTACGTTTCCCCAACTCCCAAGTCCCATCACCATCATCATTATCGAGTTCATAGTCTCCCCAAGTATTAGGAAGCCGTGCAAGTTTACGAATAAAAGGAATCCGATTGCCCACTTTAGCGTCTGCCAAATGGCCCAGATCCAACCGTTAATCATTTCCCCACCTTTCGGTTCCACCTCCTCTCCTTGGTACCGCCTGATGTACGTCCAAAGTGTGCCAGCAAGCTGATAGAGGTCGCTTCCTCCTACCTTGGGATAGACCAACAGAAGGGAAAAGAGAGCTGCCGCTGCAAAGAGATAGTCATGGTAGAACATAATCCCGAACCAGTTAACACCCGCTTTTGTTGAGTACACCGATTCAGCTATAGACCAATTGAGTATCACCCAAGCAACGTAAAGGATTACTATAGCTACGATGAAACTCATGAGTATCCAGAAGGACCTCCTGCTATGCCTAGTGCGGTCCTCTCCCTCAGTTTCCATTCATTTGGAATGGCAAATGATGGTGATATTTAAAATTTATAAAAAATTCGGCTCTGTTAACTTGTTGGGTGATTGTTCTGCTCGTTAACTTTCAGGTGATGGGAAAGAATGCATCAGGCTTTTGTTAGTTTGACTAATGGTTAACGCTACTTTCGTTTCGTGCTTTTCTGCATAGACTTATAAGTTGTTAGCTTTTCCAAGGCTAGGAGTCTTGAGATTTGAAAATAGTTGGCATAAGGCCTTTTCCAAAACCCGTCATCGGCAAGGTGCTCGATAGACAACGCGCTGAGAAATACTTCGATGCCATTAACTACGGCGGAGACTATGTACTGTGGACGTTTACTGAAATTCTCACCGACGAGGGTATAACGGGGATAGCGCCGGGCGCAATATCAACAGACATGCTAAACATCCTTAAGCCGGTCGTTATCGGTGAGGATCCCATGAACGTGCAGAGGATCTGGGATCGTATGTACTGGAAGTGCTTTAACGAAGGTAGAAAGGGTGCAGCCATAATCGCAATGAGTCTGATCGACATAGGCATCTGGGACATCGCAGGTAAGAGGCTTAAGACACCTGTGCACCATCTCCTAGGCGGTTATAGGGATCGTGTTCCAGGATATGGCAGTGGTGGAGGGCTCAACCTTAGCAAAGAAGAACTCGTCAAGGAGCAAAGGAGCTGGGTGGAATCCGGGTTCAGGGCAGTAAAGATGAAAGTGGGTCAACGTGATCCAATTGACGATATAGAAAGAGTTAGAGCTGTCCGCAAGGCAATCGGCAACGATATTGACCTTATGGTGGATGCGAACAACGGATGGTCCGTTAAGACAGCCATTCGAATGTCGAAGCAACTTGAGAAATTTGACATCAGATGGCTCGAGGAGCCTGTGATGGCTGAAGACTATGACGGCTACGCGAGAGTTGCAGCGTCAACAGAGGTTCCCATCGCAGGGGGGGAGAGCGAGTATACTAAATTTGGCTTTAGGGAGCTTTTTGTGCGACAGTGCATCGACATATGCCAACCAGATGTCGCTAAAGTTGGAGGAATAACAGAATACATGAAGATAGCAGCGATGGCCGAAGCCTTCAACATCCCAATGTCCCCACACTGTCAAGAAATTGTCAGCGCACATTGTATAGCAGCTACTCCAAATGGCATGCTCGTGGAATTTCTGGATGCAAACCGCCTATCGAATACGACCATCGGAAGGTTTCAAGAGGAGACCGGAAGAAGATTTTTGCCGAAGGGCATTCGGCCTATAAATGGATGGGCGAAATTACCTGATGTACCAGGCCTAGGATTAGATCCCGACTTGGATGCAATAGAAGAATACAGAAGGAGTTATGACCGAATGTATGGGGGAATACCGGTCGAATTTCAGTCCAACGTCTACCCATTTATCATCGACACGGTGCGCCCAGTTTTCAATAACATGTTTACTTCTCTTTAGGTAAATAAGAGAGTTTGCAATAAAACTATCTAAGGGAACTTTCCTGAGGATTTTTATGGCATAAGCCATTTTTTTCAAGCCTTTAAAGAAGCTACTCTGTAACATATGACGGATCAAACCCTAAAATGGTAAAATACAGTGTTAAAATAATAACGTGAAAGAATTATCGCTTAAACTTTATCAAGAAAACAGGTAACCTACAAAGCACATTACTAGGTAAGGTGATTTACCATTTTTCTATTCTTTAAGATTAATAATATCTTTAACTTTTGTTAAAACATCGGCTGCTTCAACAATTGCGCCACAATAATTGCATTTAACAGAACTGACACTGTTAGCCAATTTTTTGACAATCGCTGATCGGGGCGGTCTCCTAAGGTAGTCGTCCTAGAATGTATTTGCTTCTTAGAAAATTTACTTTTCGAAATAAGAAATCTTAAGGAGCAGATGTTAGTTTTATACATGTCAGAGGAATACGAAGACCGTCAATACCACCAAGGGGGCAGCACCTACTAGCATAATGTTTATCGATTCAAGCACGACTTCAAGAGTATTATACCTTATCTTCCTTATTATAAGCAGTCCCAGGCCTGAAAAGGAATGCAATATTACAAGTAATCCCACAAAGTAGATTATATAGTGGTTTGTGTGAAGGAAGAAGCTTTCTGGGAATTGTAATAGACCGAACGTCAGCTCACTAACTAGTCGAACTTTAACCAGCCCATAGCCTGAGATAAAGGTCAGGCCAAGAGCTATAATTAGAGGTATTGATGTATATTCAACGATAAGCCTATATATTCTAGCTCTGGAAGCTTTACTCAGACTGCCTCACCTTCGTGTAATACTCAGCTATTTCTTTCCCGGTAATCTCGTAGGGCTCAAGTGGAACACCTACTGGCTGTACGTATAACGGCTGCTCGCTTCCCTGTGCTCTCACGACAGCCTTCACTTGGTCTTCTGAAAACGCACCGATGACGACGGTTTCAAGATGCAGGGCAGCTGCCATCAAATAGAGGTAAGTTGGTTTTTACTTAAATCTTTATTTAATATCCACATGTATGTTTTTTTTTTAGTTCGAGATACCTCAATAGAATAAGAAATCCTTAATTATCAAGCACTATCCTACTATTTCTATGTCTGACTCTAACATTTTGAACTTGATAAAAAATAGAGGAAGTATAAGAAGCTACAAGGATAAGATTATACCACATCAGGAACTATTAAATATAATTGAATCAGCGAGGCTTGCACAGTCTGCTGCCAACCGACAGCCTTGGGAGTTTATTTTAGTGACAAATCCTACGATAAAGGGTAAGGTTGCTGAAGCCGCAAACAATCAATCTTTCGTCGGCGAGGCTGCGGCGGTTGTAGTATGTTTAGCTAACATTGAGAAAAGCGCTAAAGTAGGCCCTTTCGAAGGTTTTCTCATAGATCTAGCTATAGCCATCGAAAATATGGCCCTAACTTCGTGGGACTTAGGCATAGGCAGCTGCTGGATAGGGGCATTTAATGAAGGGAAGGTTAGAGAACTTCTTGGAATACCCGCACATCTTCGAGTAGTATCACTCTTAACAGTCGGATATCCGGATGAGCGACCAGGGGCTAAGTCCCGGAAATCCCTTAATGAAATACTGCACTATGAAAAATATGCTGGTAAGAAAGATTAGATTTTAGATTGGTTCGGAGTGATAAAGGCTGACGGTAGACTATGCGTTAATTGCGCCCTGTGGGATGAACTGCGCAATCTGTGCAGGCTATTTGGCTCTAAAGAATGATCTAAAGGGCAAAGGGATTAGAACGGTTCGTTGCGCAGGCTGCAGGCCGAGGAACAAAAAGTGTGCCTTTTTGAAGAAACAGTGCTCCAAGTTATCTGAGGGTGAAGTAACCTTCTGTTTTGAGTGCGAAACCTTCCCATGCAACAGATTAAAAACCATTGACGAAAGGTACAGGTCCCGTTACAAAATGAGCATGATAGAAAACCTGGGGTTCATCAGAGAATTTGGAATGGAGAAATTCCTTAAGGAGCAGGAGAAATTATGGAAGTGTCCAAATTGCGAGGGACTGATCTGCTGCCATAACGGCCTCTGTTTCAGCTGTGACCTAGAAAAGCTGAGAAACAAGAAACAGAAATATCGATGGAATGGGCAATAAAAAAGTATCTGCCGTCCCCTGACGGTTCAGAATAAATACAGATATAGAACGTTATAGGATGTAAATGATTGATATGGGCGTAACATTCAGGTCACCAATCGTAATCGAGCCATTCAAGTTTACTTGGTTAGATGTTAAACTACCAGACCCTGCACCACATGAATCCATTTTTCGGATCAGGGCCTGTTTAATATGCGGAAGCGATCTCCACGTTTACAAAGGCCTGCATCCTTTCGCACCACTTCCAGCGTGCTGTGGGCACGAAGTAGCTGCAGAGGTTGTTGAAACAGGGAGTGAAGTGACAAGCTTAAAGGTGGGTGACAGGGTCTACGTCCTAGGCAGCGGGTCGGATCCGATAGCATGCGGCCAATGCTTTAACTGTGTAAGAGGCGAAACCTCGAAGTGCCTTAACCCTCATATTCCAACTAGCTTCCATATAGGAGGGAAGAGTGTCGCACGCTTCCCAAGCGGGTTCGGTTCTTACACGATAGGGCATGAGGGTTCTGCCTATAAGCTTCCAGATAACGTCTCATATTATGAAGCTGCCACAATCACAGACCTAGCATATGTTATTGGCGTTGTCAGAAGGTCCGGAGCTAAAGTCGGTGATTCCGCAGTCATCCAAGGGGCAGGGCCTATCGGACTGCGTGCCTTAGAGGTCGCAAAGGCCGCTGGAATTTATCCATTAATCGTCTCAGAGCCTTTTGGCTATCGAGCAAAGATGGCCTATGAACTAGGCGCCGATTACGTCATAGACCCAGTAAAAGAAGATGCTGTTGGAAGGGTCCTGGAACTTTCCGGTGGATCGGGTGTTGATTTTGTCTACGACACAGTCGGTAACGCTGAGGTAACAAAAAGGGGGCTTGACATGTTGAAGACCGAAGTAGGAGGCTCTGGAACCTACTGCCTTATGGGCCTTTTCGAAGATCCTAAGTTGATGATCAACGTCTCAGATCTGATGCATAAAGCGGGCAGGATAGTTGCAGAATGGGGGATCAGCATAAGGAAAGATGTTGATGAAGCACTTACGATGATCGGTCAAGGTAAAGTGCACGTATCAAAGTGGATAACACACAAGCTCCCAGAGGACATGGCGGATGAAGCTATGATGATGTTAATTAAAAAGGAAGGGAATGCGATAGGGGTGGAAATTGTTCACTAGTCGATCTGGATGATTCTGGCAACTCTTATAAGTGCATTGAGATTCCCACAAACTACGAAATTCTTTACATCGCTTTGCTTACGATAAAACGGCAAGCTTAAATATCAAAAGAAAATAAATAAAAAACAGCTATGTCAAGCCACAAATATCAACCCCTTCAAAATCATTTCATTATGGGCTCAGGACGCCTTCAGCAAAGTCAGTCCTCATGGAAGTACGAAGGCCCGTTCGCACCCGTCGTTGTTTCGATCCTCGGTATTATCGCGTGGGCCCTCTTTATCCTGCTCTTCGCGCTCTATTGGTCTAGTCGTTTCAATCTGTTTCAGGACGTCATCGTGACAATCGTCTCGCTGATAATCATCGGTCTGCTGATAGGCCTAATGTGGATTTTCTGGTTACATATGTCTGGTCGGCAGCGATAAAGGTAAGGAAGATTGTGACCATTGATATAAGTTCTATAGAATGAGGGCTAAATTGTATGTTTATTAATAATTAGGCTATAATTTAGAAAGAATGGAAGAAATGGAAGAAAGATTTGCTAAGGTAATCATCGGCGACAGCAGAAAGATGATAGAAGTAGGAGATTCAACGGTAGATTTAGTTGTTACCTCACCACCCTACTGGCACATAAAGGATTATGGTGCCGAGAATCAGATAGGCTACAATCAGAGCCTGCACCAATATTTAGAAGGTATATTCCTTGTTTGGAATGAGTGTTTTCGAGTTTTAAAGCCTGGCACAAGACTGTGCATAAATATTGGAGACCAGTTCCTCAGGAGTGCTGTCTACGGGCGTTACAAGATTACCCCTTTACACTCTGAATTCATCGGACAGTGTGAGAAGCTCGGGTTCGACTACCTGGGATCTATAATCTGGCAGAAGAAGACTACAATGCATACGACAGGAGGTGCAACCGTAATGGGCTCCTATCCGTATCCTGACAATGGCCTAATTGAAATAGACTACGAGTTTATCTTGATCTTCAAGAAGACTGGGCAGAAGAAAGTATCCAAGCAATCAAAGGAATTGTCGAAGTTGAGCAAGGATGAGTGGAAGGAGTACTATTCAGGACACTGGTATTTCGCAGGTGAAAGACAGATAAACCATGAGGCGATGTTTCCTGAGGAGTTGCCAAAGAGGTTGATAAAGATGTTTACGTTTGTAGGCGACACCGTCCTCGATCCTTTCCTAGGAAGCGGTACGACAATTAAGGCTGCAATAGGCTTAGGACGTAACGCGATAGGCTACGAAATAAACGAAAAGTATCTTGAGATGATAAAAGATAAAATCGATGTAGGAGTGGCACACCTTGATTTCGATGTGAAGTTCGAATTCCAGAAGAGGACTAAGGATATTGTCCTAGACAAGATTGATTACGTTCCCACAATACGAGATGCGAGGCCCCTGATAGAGCCTAAATCCCTTAAAATTAAAACAGAAAAGCTTTACAGGGTCGTTGCAGTCTTAAACAAGGACTCTTTACAGCTTGATAACGGCCTTACGATCAAATTGCTTGGTATTGAGGTGGACCTTGTAAAAGAGAAAAATGCCATAGAATATTTAGACAGGTACATTAGAGCAAAGTGGGTGTTCTTAAAGTTTGATAAGCCCCAGAAAATTGATAATGGCATAGTTTATGCCTACGTTTACCTAAGGAATAAGATCTTTGTCAATAAAACGATGCTGAAGCTCGGCTACGCCAGGCCAGCAAGCTATCAGTTCTCGCTCAAAAAGAAATTCGAAGAAATAGCAGGGTCAGTAACAGTTTGACAGTGAACAACACATGATGATGCCGGCCAATCCAATCAGCCAGAGCTATTGAAAGATGAGCCTTCTCTTTACAGTTATTCTTAAATCTATTTTATTCAAACCTTCTAATAAATAATATGTTATAAAGATACTATTTTTATAAAACAAATTTCTGTTCAACTTATTTCGAGTAAACAAGGACCCGCTTTAAAATAGTTGAACCCTGTTCTTTAAGAAGTTTGTCAACTTTTCTTCGAGTTACGGCCGTTGTCGTTCCTACGCCAGTTACGCAAGTAGCGCCACTTGCTGCCCCCTCCAACAAAACTCTTATTAGTTCTTCAGTTGATATTTCATCTATTTCTATCTTTTTATGTCTTAATATTTGGATAAGACGATAGATCATCCCCGCGCAGAAGGCGTCACCCGCTCCCGAGGGGTCTACTGTTTGAACTTTAAATGCGGGCATACCTATCTTCCGCTCCTTAACCTTAGCGAGGAGACCGTGTTCGCCTGTTGTTACAACTGTCAGTTTAGCGCCTTTTGAAAGGACTTCTAAAGCTTCGTCCAGCTCCTTCTTTCCTGTCATCTCCAAGGCTTCAATATTGTTGCAATGAAATATATCGATCCATTTTAGGGCTGATAAAAGTGGACCCCATCCATGTTTATATGGGACAACTGGATCGACGAATGTGAGGCAGTTTAGCTTCTTTGCTGCCTGAAGAACTTGAGCAAGCCGATGATCGAATTGCCCCATGATCCCGGTTGCCCCAACATAGAAGATAAGAGGTTTCTCCTCCTCTAGAATAGCTAGTGTGCGGTCAGGGTTCAGCCAGAGATTTGCCCCTACATTTGTGTGGAACCTACGATCTTCCCCGGTGACAACTAATACTTCATCCACTGAGGTTACAGCTTTTCTTACCCTCTCTATGTGCGTAATTATTCCATACTTTTTCAATTCGTCTTCTATGAAATCGCCAAAAAGGTCTTGGCCAACTGCGCCGACCAAGCTTACTTCCCCTTTTGGTAGACAAAGCTTCATCAAGTCGATTGAAACATTTGCAGCATGCCCGCCAACGTGTGGTTTTATTCCTAAAGGCGCAAATGTGAGCTCGCCTGGCTTCGATATTCTGGGTAGGCCGGCTGCGATAATGTCACATACGAGTATACCAGAGCAGTTTACCAGCATCTTATTACCTCAAATCAAATAACTCATTGCATATAAATAAATTTTGATCGTCTACAGTGTTATTACTACTTTTTGTATACCCTTATTCTTAGGGATTATTTACGTCTATACCTTTGGATTAGCATTTCTGGCTCTCATAAGAGCGGAATTGGCTCCATCCACAAAGAAGTTGATGTCGCCACCAATGTTGATAAGCCTGAAACCACGTTCTATAGTCTTTACAGCTTCTTCCGTTAGGGCAAGCATTCCAGGCGTTGTTCCAGTCTTTTCGGCAGCTCTGAGAACCTTCTCGAGGGCTTTCTCAAATGTAGGATTTTTCCATTGGGTGAAAATACCAAGTGATCGAGATAGGTCATATGGACCTACGAAGCAGGCTTCAATTCCATCGACTGAAAGAATATCTTCCACATTATCTAGTGCTTCCTTAGTCTCGATTTGAGGAATAACGAGAATTTCTTCATCGCAGGTAGCCATGTATTCTGGATCCCTCAACATTGCACGTCTGGGACCATAGCTTCTCATACCTTTAGGTGGAAAGGTCGAATATTGGACGGCTCTTATCGCATCCTCTTTTGTATTCACAAACGGCACGACCACTCCATGGGCACCTATGTCAAGTGCACGGTTGATCATTGAAATATTGTTCCATTGTACACGCACGATCGGGGTGGACTGCGAATAGCTCATTGCCTGCATCATAGACTGCACTGTTTCTATACTAAGTGGCGTATGTTGTGTGTCAAAGTGGATAAAGTCAAAGCCTATCTTACCAATAATCTCCGCAACATCTGGGTGGCCGATGGAGACAGAAACACCTAAAGCAACTTCACCACGTTCCAAAATTTCTTTTAACTTATTCTTCATAGAAATATCTAATATAAGTAGTACTTATTTGAGTTTTCTTTTCTAGTATATGATTAATATAAAAAAAGAATGGTTTATTGTGTAAACGTTGGGTCGCCTTCCCTCATTTCAATAATGTTGGAAATTCTTTCTTCGAAATTAGGCACTTCAGGAAGCTTAGTCGGTCGCATAAGATAGAAGAAGGCAGCTGCTGACCAATCATCAACTCTTTCGAAGAGAGTCTTCTCTCTTCGACGGAATCCTATCTGCTGGATAGTGATCTTGATGTCCTTATGGAAGTATATTGGGTCAAGTACATGCCATCTGTAGAAGGAGATAAGGTCCTGTCTGCAAAGTGGGCATCCCTGATATATGTTGGCATGAGGACCGACCTCCCAAGCCGACCCAATATAGTCCTCTGTTCCAGTTCCACATATAGTTGGGTAACTCGTGTCTCCATCCATGTATATTTTGACTTCACCTTCGCCCCACCATTCACCAGCTAACGTTCTGACACCAACTGCGTCTCCAATAAAACGTCCTTCTCCATTCACCTTTTCCAAAATTGTAAAATCCCTCCCTAAAACAGTCGGATTTTCGCGTCTAAAGGTGCAGCATAACCTGCCCATGTCATCGACCTTATCACCTAAAGTATAGTCGATTTGATAGAAGAGTTTATTGTCTATAGATGATTCATTAGCTATCTCTATCCGAGCTGAGTTAAAGGGCATAGGTATCCAAGTATTAAAGCCACGGCCTTCAACGATAGCTGTCAAGATGGAAGCATATGGCACTGTTCTTCCATGCGCAATTCCAAAGAAGTCACCTAAAGGACATTCAACACTTGGGTAAGGAAGATTATCCCAGTACATGCGAAGGAGTGTTCCTCTTAGAAAGCTCGGATCCTGCTTAAACGTGATCCAGATATGCCTTATGCAACTAGGTCCCTGTATTTCACACAAAGTTTTTGTTTCACCTGCCTTTAACCATATCCAAGCGTTTCCCTTTCGGCCAACTCCTAATGGGCTCGCTGTCATACCTCCTTTACCTTTCTCTCAAAAGATATTTTCAGCTGAGATTGAACGCGACTCAAGTTTTGCAACCTTTGCAAGTTCATCAAAAGATAATCCTGTAGACATTCACTTTCCAATTGGCAGTATTGTCCTATAAGTATTTAAGCGGTTGACCTATCGTTTCTAAAATCTACGATTTAATCCCTCTACGCTAATTTTTAGAAGATGAAAAATGATTATATCCTTACAAACATTCTTTTAGAAAAGAATAATAGTGAACATTGTGCTAGATAGGTGAAAAAGTGCATTGTTTTGTATGAAAAATTACTTGCTCGAGAGAGGTCGGGTGAACCGATCAAAATTGGTTTGATCGGTGCCGGAATGTTCGGTTCCCAAGTTGTCTCTAAGGTTTCAACCATTCCTGGAATGCGTCTTTCGTTGATAGCTGAAAAGATATCTGAGAAGGCTTACAAGGCCTACGAATTTGGCGGAACTTCCCGTAACAAGGTAACTGAAGTAGAAAGTGTAGAGCAGGCGAACGAGGCTATCGAAAATGGGCGTCCTGCCATAACTTTAGACAGCGATATCCTGATCAATAGCGGTGTAGATGTTGTTCTGGAAGCTACAGGTAGCTCTATTGCTGGAGCAAATCACGCTTTCAAAGCTATAATGAATAAAAAGGATATCGTAATGATAAATGTTGAAACAGACGCAGTAATAGGGCCTATCTTAAAACGTTTGGCTGACAACGCGGGGGTAGTTTACAGCCTGATTTATGGCGATCAGCCGGCGATAATAATTGACTTCTATGACTGGGCAAAGACGTTAGGATTCGAAATTGTTGCTGCAGGAAGAGGTTCCAGGTACATGCCCGAGAATAGGAGGAAGACCCCTAAGGACATTATCGAAGGACCTGGCTGGTTCAGCGAATATTATAAGAAGTTCAAAGATTCTTTTGGCCATGAACTCAACGCCGTCATGTACAATTCATTCCTTGACGGAACCAAGCCGGCTGTTGAATGTACTGCGGTCTCAAATGCCACTGGGCTTTTGCCTGATACTGACGGGATGCATTTTGCTACCGCAGGCCTTAAAGATCTCGCTGACGTTATGAGTTTAAGATCTTCAGGAGGTGTGCTGGAGAACCATAATGTGGTAGAGACCATCACTTCATATTATCCTGATGGAGGAGTTGTTGAAGAAGAGATAACGAATGGCATATTCCTCGTCTTCAGAGCACCTAATGACTACCTTCAAGAATGCCTGAAACATTATGGTGCGATTGTAGGTAAAAAGAGCGGAAACGCTCTACTCTACAGGTACGTCCACCTGATTGGTATGGAAGCCCCTCTCTCAATTGCTAAGGTAGCTCTATATCGCGAACCCACGGGTGCACCAATAGGTGTCTATTCAGAAGCTGTCTGCGCAGCTAAGAGGAAACTAGAAAAGGGAACAACTATTGACGCAGCAGGCGGAGGATATACAGTATATGGCTATATGGTAAAAGCTGGAACGGCTAGGGCGCAAAACCTTCTTCCTCTAGGTCTTGCTGCAGGAGCTAAATTAAAGAAGGAAATGCCTGAAGATTATTTAATAACCTATGACGATGTTGAATTAGGAGATTCAGTTCTTTTCCAGCTGCGGAAGATGCAGGAAACATACTTTTCTGTGAAGCACAAATAAATTACAATTATGTACCATGATTTTGCGAATATTAGTTGGACGTTAGAGTAGAAGATATTGAAGCGGTCTCAACATCAATATAACTACAATATATATCTACTATTCAATCGTAGAATAAATAATAACTACAAAATCCTAGAAAACTCGTCACCTTACAGTTAATAGGTAAAATAATCGGCCTAAGACTCAGTTGAACCACAAAAACCTTTAGCAGGGTTTTAAAAACATAATAGTAATCTATCAGCCTCCCATATGATTGACGAGCATGCGCTCCACACTGATAATTGTCCCTAGGATGTTCACAAAGAGCGAGTTCATCGAAGCCTTGTCTTATGTGCCTGATGATTACGATGCCAAATTCGAAGAGTTCTGGAGCTACGTCAACGACAAGTTGAAGGTCTTTGGGGGCCGCGTACAAAAGGTCTTTCGCGAGTCGCTGTCAAAGGATACAAGGGAAGCCCTGAAGGTGGTTAGTAAGGATGATGAGGGAGGTTACGCTCTAATAGTGGGCTTTCTTGAAGAAGGGGCTGAACTAAAACCTACAGAGGACCCAATTTTAGTAGGTGAAACTGAGTCCTGGCTGAACATGATCAAGGACTCCCCAAACGATACACTATTCGAGCTCTACGAACAGAGCCTTAAGGAGAGAAATCAAGACCTTTCGAATCGCATAACCCAAGCTTTGGGCGAAGGGGAAGTCGGCCTGTTAATTGTCGACTCAAGACGTAGGCTGGATTTCCCAGAAGATATTCGCGTAATAAGGGTCTGTCCATTCGATCCAGCAGATTATTTGAACACTGAAAGGGTCAAAGCAAGATTGAAGTCTAAACAGGCTTCTGAGTGAAAGTTAGTAAGAGTTATCACCTTAACGAGTAGGCTTCACGGAGCAGCTTTGCTTTTAAACAACAAATTCATTTAATTAAGGCTATAATATTATCGATTGACGATGTCGGAGACATTCTCACTTTTCCCCCCAGTTCTCAAGAGGGCTATAGAGGAGTTCGGTTTTAATACACCGACCGAACCTCAAGTTCAAGCAATCCCCATCATTTTGCAGGGCAAGAACGTCCTCTTGATGGCTCCGACCGGTACAGGAAAGACGGAGGCAGCCTTTCTCCCCATTCTAAGCACGATGATAGGCTTAGAGAGGTCGCCGGGCATAAAGCTGCTCTACGTCACGCCATTGAGGGCTCTGAACAGGGACCTTCTTGGAAGGCTTGAATGGTGGTGCAAGAGGTTCGACCTGAAGCTGGCTGTAAGACACGGGGATACGCCGGTGGGGGAGAGGACCAAGCAGTCCATCGCGCCACCGGACATTCTTATAACTACGCCGGAAACGTTACAGGCGATCCTTCCAGCAAGGCGGATAAGGGAGCATCTAAGGTCTGTAAAGTGGGTTATAGTCGATGAAGTCCAGGAACTATCAGAAGACAAGAGGGGCGCCCAGCTTTCGTTAGGCCTGGAGAGGCTCAGAGAGAACATAGGAAAGGATTTTCAGGTAATAGGATTATCGGCGACAGTCGGTTCCCCCGACAGGGTCGCCAAATTCCTTGTGGGCGCACAGAGGGACTGCAGGATTATCAAAGTAAAGGTAGAAAGGCTGCTGCAGGTTGATGTAAAGTATCCACAGGCTGAATCCCAAGATTACGCCCTCGCATCACAATTGTTCATGTTCCCCGAAGTCGCTGCCAGACTCAGGCTGATAAGGAAACTGATCGAAGAGCACGAGTCAACGCTGGTCTTCACAAACACTAGGGTTGAAAACGAAGTCTTGGGAAGTAGGTTCAGGGTATGGGACGACAGTTTTCCGATCGCGGTACATCACGGTTCACTATCGAAAGCTTCCAGGGTGAAGGCCGAAAACGAGCTGAAGGACGGCACCCTGAAGGGGATCATCTGCACCAGCTCACTCGAAATGGGCATAGACGTCGGCAGGCTCGATCTGGTCATCCAGTATAATTCACCGCGCCAGGTGACAAGGCTGGTTCAGAGGGTTGGAAGAAGTGGGCACAAGATAGGGTTGATAGCCAATGGCGTCATAATAACCCAAGATTCAGACGACTTTCTTGAATCAGCGGTGATAGCGAAGAGGGCAGTCAACGGCATACTGGAAAGCACTCAGGTAATCGATAAACCCCTAGATGTGCTAGCGCATCAGCTCGCGGGAATGCTGCTAGATAGATCGTCTTGGTACATCGACGAAGCCCTAGAGTTCGTCAGAAGGTCGTATGTTTACAGAAATCTGTCCAGAGAAGAGCTGCTGATGGTCCTGCGCTACATGAGTGATTTACAGCCGAGGCTAGCGAAACTTGAGGGAGACTCATACTTCAGAAAAGCTATGAAGATCAGCGCACTCTACAACTACTACTTCAACAACCTGTCAATGATCCCCGAGGAGAGGCAGTACCTTGTAGTCGACTCGGACAACGATTCCGTGGGGATCTTAGACGAGAGCTTTGTCTCAGAATATGGGGAGGTCGGGTTGAAGTTCATACTGAGGAGCTCTCTCTGGAAGATCGAAAGCATCTCCGGCGGTAAAGTCCATGTGAAATCGGAGTCAGACCCGACCGGGGCGATTCCGTTCTGGGTGGGCGAGGAAATACCCGTTCCATTCCAGATAGCTCAGGAAGTGGGTAAGGTTCGGAGAACTGTAGAAGAATACCGCCAGAAAAATCTGGAAAGTAAGGAGGTATCATATCTGATTTCAAAGGAATATTCAATATCTCCAGAGGAAGGCAGTAAAGGGCTCAAGGAGGTTTACGAAAACCTGAAGGAGGGGTTCCCACTTCCCACTGATAAGAGGATCACCGTAGAAAAGTGGAGGGAGTATCTTATAATTCAGACCTGCTGGGGCCATCTTGTGAACAGAACGATTGGAAGAGCCCTGTCCTACCTTCTGTCCAACAGGTTCGGTTATCCAGTGGGGGTCCAGGTTGACCCGTACAGGATCGTGTTAAGAGCTCTTTGGGCATCTCAGGAAGACATAGTTGAGGGCCTTAAGACGCTGGCTACCGTTAACCTAGAGGATATAGTCAGAAAACAGATGCTCGGTTCAGGAATCTTCAAAAAGAATTTCGTGAACGCTGCCAAAAAGTTTGGGGCGATCTCCAAAGAAGCAAATCTCACCGATATCTCAATCAACAGGCTTATCGAAGCTATGAAAGACACGGCTGTCGTAGAGGAAGCCTACAGAAGCGCGATCAGAAGCGACACAGACCTAGAGGACTCCAAAACTGTCCTTGCCATGATAGAGAGAAATGAGCTTCAGGTTCAAGTTGTGAAAGAGGAGACTCTAACCCCGCTGTCGAGAATAGGTATCGAAGAACTAAGCAGAAGGGCCGAAATTGTTCCACCGGAAAAGCTCAGGCATATAATAGCGCAGGTCGTCAAGGCAAGGCTGCTAGAGGAAGCATTTATTCTCGTATGTACGAACTGCTGGAAATACTCGGAGACATTCAGGGTAAAGCAGATTCTGCATGGCATAAGCTGCCCAATCTGCAGCTCAAAGAAGGTTGGAGTATCGCAGGAGGAAGAAGAAAGGGTCAAAAGGCTGATTTCAAGGATGAGGAGTGGAGCAGAGAAACCGCCGATCAGCCTGAGGAGGACGTACAAGAAAATTATCGATTCGAGTAGGCTGATCGAAAAATATGGGGGCACTGCTACCTTTGTTTTGGCTGAAAGGTCACTGGCTGCTTCCGATGCGGAGTCGATACTTGAAAAGCACAGCACTGTCTCCGACGAACTTGTTCAGGCCATAATAGATGCTAGTAGGAAGAAGATGAGGAGAAAGTTCTCCTGACATAGTTCAACAGTAAACGTTCCAATGTTTGAATGTCGAAGATTAGTTTAATGCGCAAAAGTTTTATAATGCACTCTTCAGACACTTCTTTATGGTTATCGCCTGTAAAATCTTCGTCGCTGAAGAGTACATGTCCTTGGAGGAAACCGCTCTGAAACTCAAAGGGTTCAGGGTTGCAAACGACTTCGTGGAAGGTGAACAGAAGGCCGAGCTCGTGAACGAAATAAAGGATCTGGAGATACGAGCTGACTCCTTAAGGGGCATATTCAGCTTCGACACACCCCTTTACATCCCAAGCAAGGGGTTGCTCAGGCTTATCCCTAGAACATTCGAAGTTGTCTTTGAACTCTTCTCTTTCAACGGAAGACTACTTTTGGTCGTATTCGAAAAAAAGGAGAGAGCCAACAATGTAGCAAACCAGCTGAGCAAGATACTTTTCCTCCTGCCCGGAAGGATTCTGGAGGTTAGGATAGAGCCGGACACCATCAAGAAGTATCACGAAGAACACATGGAGGACGCAAAGGTCCTGTTCTTCGACGACATAGACATCCCCAACATCAGCAAACTTTCGCTGTACGGTTCGGGCTTGGCGAACACCGCCCTCTATTCAGAGTACCTGACTCATGGAAAGCTCTGGTACATCGTCGTGAGATCAAAGAAGTTTGGGTATATCGTAGGGTTTACGAGAAATGGCATAGTGGTCTCCTTCACCAAGATAGAAATCACGGACCTAGCCTCTTTTGTTAAGACAGAAATATTCCCGCTACTGAGCCTTGAAAAAAATGGGTGATCTCAGAATATTATTTGAGGACTCAGCAGTTTTACTGGACTGTAAAAGAAGGGAGCTGGCAGTTTCGGACATTCATATAGGGTACGAGATAGAACTGTTAAAGAAGGGCATCAGCCTGCCACAGAGGACAACTGCGTTAGCAGACAGACTGGTCGAAATAGGCAAGAAGCACAGAGCTAAAGGTCTGTTCATCCTCGGGGACGTCAAGCACAAGGTCGCCTGGGCTTCATCCTTCGATTTCTTTCAGGTTACGACGTTCTTTAACAGGTTGAACGAATGGTTCGAGCACATCGTTGTGACACTTGGGAACCATGATGGAGGCATAAGGAAACTGCTGCCAGAAAATGTGCAAATCGTCACATCTAGGGGAACGTACGTAAAATGTAAGAGCAGCTCATTTACCCTCCTGCACGGCAACGCGTGGCCGATAGAGGAAAGCCTGCGGACATCATATATTATAACCGGACATGGACACTACATGATCGAGTTGAGGGACAGCATCGGCCTGAGGCTGTTCGAGCCGGTCTGGCTTATTGGGGAAATAGACAGAGGCAGATATGCTGAAGCATATACGAAAAACAAGCCAAGCTTTCGAATCCCAAAGGAGAACATAAAGCTTATCGTTTTACCAGCCTTCAACAAACTAGTGGGAGGGATTCCGATAAACAGGGCTGCGGAAAGACATTCAAACACTATAATGAAGTACCTGATAGAGGAAAAGACAAAGCTGTACCTGACGGACGGTACATACCTTACGACGTTATCAAAGATCAAGGAACCCGAATAAGGTTTCCTTTGTATGCAATTTTCTAGGAAAATCGATCTTTGTCCAATTAAATCGTCTTATTCGCAGATGTTCTCTCTTACGAAATAACACGAATATATTCGGGAAATTTTTATCTCTCTTCCCCTCCATAAATAGAAACGATAGATATGTACCCTGTGAATAAAATAAAGGAAAATGTGAAAATAGGGGTCGATAGGGCTGAGGACATGACAAAAGAGCACCCACGTATCGCACTAACAACCGCTTTCGTACTGGGTGGTCTAACGATAGGCGGACTGGCGTGGATTTTAAGAGGAAGGACCGCGGTAGAATGTAGGTGAAGTAGAAAGGACAGAACGATAGACAGTCTTAACATTAACGACTATTAACCCCTCTCTTTTTTGTTTTTGTTTATCTGTGGAATCTTTCTTGTTGAACGAAATATTGAATAAGGGAAGTTGTGCTAAAGGGTGATGTTCTAGGAAAGTAATATAGAAGGTTCATTTGAAAAAAGGAGGAATGATATCAAGAAATTTGGGGGTCTCTAGGAAAAATTAAGCGTATTCGGTCGTTACGTTTACCTCTAAACCTTTGATAACGTTCATGGTTACTGTGCAATAGTTTTCAAATAAACTGGAGCGATGCCGTCATCTATTTGGTTAGATTCGTAAATGTTTATTGCGCATGCTTATATTAAGCTGATTCAATGTTTTCAGTATGAAAGAATATGATGCCATCGCGATAGGCACGGGTTCGGTCATCGAAATCGTTAACGCTCTAATTTATGGTAACCCAAAAGCGAAGGTCGCGGTCATAGATAAGGATGAGCCTGGAGGGATCTGCCTAACACGAGGCTGTATTCCATCAAAGATTCTTCTTTATCCCGCGGAGGTTGTGAGGACGATCGAAAAAGCTAAAGAATTTGGTATACACACAACTATAGAAGAAATAGATTTCAAGGCCGTTATGGATAGGATGAGAAAGCTAATCTACGAAGATATTGAATCGATTCGGATGGGACTCACCCATATGAATAACATCGATTACTATCCAACAGTTGCAGAGTTTATCTCTCCATATATGTTAAAGGTAGGAGATGACGCTATACATTCTGGTCTCATCTTTCTCGGCGCGGGCTCAAAACCTACTATACCAAAAATAGACGGCCTTGACAGCGTCAAATATTATACAAGTGACACGTTTTTAAAAATGGATGTGCTCCCGAAAAGCACAGCTATTATCGGGGGAGGGTACATCGCCGCGGAATATGGGCACTTCCTATCAGCCATGGGTTCGGAGGTCACGATTATAGGCAGAAATCCCAAGTTTATCCCTGAGGAAGAACCTGAAATATCTGCGTTAGCTAAACGTGAGTTCCAGAAGCACATGATTGTGATGACAGGTCTTGAAGTACGCAGGGTAGAAAATGCTTCAGCGAATAAAAAGAAGGTCACCGCTGTAAACAGGGTAGACGGAGAAGAAGTAGTGATAGAAGTGGATGAAATTTTAGTTGCTTCAGGAAGAAGCTCCAACAGCGACATCCTGCACCCCGAAAGAGGTGGGATAAAGACGGACAAAGAAGGATGGATTATCGTTGACAAATACCTTCAAACTTCACAGCCCAACGTTTGGGCGCTCGGCGACGCAGATGGCAAATACATGTTCAAGCATGTCGCAAACTATGAAGCTCTTGTCGTATACTACAACGCGGTACTTGGGAAAAAGATGGAAGTGGACTATCACGCCGTCCCACACGCTATATTCGCCTACCCGGAAGTTGCTAGTGTGGGGTTAAAGGAGAAGGAAGCACTTGAAAGATACGGTTCAGACGACATAGTGATAGGTGTAGAAAGATACGAAGACACGGCCAAGGGGCTGGCAATGAACGTAAAGGACTACTTCGTGAAAGTAATCGTTGAGAAGAAAGAAAGGAAGATCTTGGGCGCGCATGTTATTGGACCCTCCGCCTCTATCCTTATACAGGAAATCATAAACCTGATGTATACGCCATCGCAGAGTGTTAACCCGATTACACAGGGAATGCACATACATCCCTCATTAAGCGAAGTTGTACAGAGGGCGTTCGGGTCACTTGTCGAACCAGAAGAATACCATCACATAATCACTGAACATTACAAACTTCCGAAAGACTAAGTCCCCACCAGACAAACATCATAACTCCTATAATCAATAAATGTCAGGGAATTTGATCCAAAATACGTGTCCAACAACAGGTGCGTGATGAGTCTTAATACTCTGACCTTTTTACGAAAGTCGCAGACATTTATGTCACCAACCGTGTGCTATCCTGTTTCTTAGATTGTCTAACGTTGGGGGAGGGGACGTCTTTGCGCCACATCTCTTTCTTCTCTTGTGCTTAGCTACATCCTTTACGATTTTGCCGCACACGTCACACCTAGGCATTCGGTCTCAATATTCATTCCCTGCAGAATTATAAAAAGCTATCCTAATCTTCAGAATTTTCTTCTTATTTACCTAACTTTGTCTTTGACCATTTGCTTCTTATCTTATCATTAGAGAAAAAATAATTTTCGTGATCTGCTTTATTCACAAAACATTAGCTATTCATTTGGCGGTCTCTTTAATCAGTGCCTTTGCTATAGCATAATGAATGGTATGTGACAATATTCCCTCCTCTCTTTTAATATATTTCAAGGCTCTAACTGATACGTCGGGGATTAAGGCTTCAACCTAAATCAGTCTCTACAGTACGATGATCTATACTGCTGCAGTATCCCTTTATTGAAACAGATCGAATTTTTCTTAATTTTGTTAAGCTATTCTGGTTTGATGAGGACTTTCAGAGATATTTTGTTGTCTGCGGCTGTGCGGAACGCTTCCTCCCAGCTGGCCAGAGGAAAAATATGTGAGATCAGAGGCTTAAGCTTTACTTTACCACTTTTGACAAGTGTGATGGCTGTCTCCCAAGAAGTCCATATGTGCGAAACTTCTCCAATTAATGACACTTCTTTTTCGATCAGGTCCCCAGTATCCAACGTAACAGTTCCACCACCTGACAATATCATCCTACCCCCTGGTCTAACCGACCTGATACCCTGCAGAACCGCTTCTGCGCTTCCTGCGCACTCAATAACTACGTCCGCGCCCCAGTTTTTCGTGTAAGATTTCACGGCCTTTTTTACATCCTCCTTCTCGACGTTCAGAACCTCGTCTGCTCCAAGCTCTTTAGCCATCTTGAGCCTTTTTACTTCATCGGTGCTCGTACCGGCCACAATTATCGGGTATGCACCGAGTGATTTTGCGATCTGCAGCATTACAAGCCCCCTTGCACCTGGGCCAAAGATTATTATGGATTCGCCTGCCGTGAGGTTAGCTCTTTCAATTATAGCGTGAACGCTGCCCGCGGTCGTCTCAATCAGGGACGCTTCTTCAAGAGATATTTCATCGGGTAACCTATGCAAGCAGTAAGAGGGCCAAGCAGCATATCTGGCAAATCCTCCCCCAGTTGTAAAGTAGACTCTCTGTTCTCTGTGGGGCATGTTGCAACAGATGTTGACTTTTCCTTGTTTACAGTTTACGCATCGGCCACAAAAGAATGTGACTATTTCAGCGACGACTCTGTCCCCTTTCTTGAAATCTTCGACATTTTCGCCAACGTCTTTTATGACAGCTGATATTTCGTGGCCTGTCACAACAGGCTTCTCCGGCCCCATTATCTTACCTTTCCCCTTCCAGAATTTCACATCTGTGCCGCAGACTCCACAGTATTTTACCTCCAAAATCGTGTCGTTTGGTGCGTAAGGGTTCTTTCCGATTTTAGGTTCCTCCGTATTTAAAAGCCTTAATTCGCCTTCCGGATAATGCGCCAATCCAAGCATATATTCAGTTAAGGGAAGTTTCTATTTAACTGTTTAAAAGGACAACTGGTTCCAAACAAGGGGGTGCTTTACGGAAATGGAAATAACCCATTTCTGCAGAAAAAGGTTTTAAGCATTAAATCCAAAATAACCTGAATATTTTCATTACCAGAACGAAGCTAAGCCTCTAGTAAATATGCTGTACAGAATAGTGAGAAAATTATTATTCTAATTCACAAGGATTAATTAATAAATGGACTTCTACATTGTAAACTGTTAGTTACTCTTCACTGTTGATTTACTGCGGTAAAATTTAACGCCTATTCCGCACTTTCTTTTAATATATGTTAATCTTTACTCTTTAATTTTCGCATGACTATTTCTCTAACTTTTTCAACGCGTTTATCAAAGCCAACGATCTAGACCCGAACCTAGTTGCACCGGCTTCATGCAGTTGTAGCAAATCTTCTAGGTAATTTACGGAACCCGACGCTTTAACCCCTATTTCCTTTCCGACTGCGTTATAAATCAAGGCTACATCGTGTATTGTTGCCGCGCCGGGACCTACTCCCGTACATGTCTTGACAAAATCCGCTCCAGCATCTCTTATAAGTCTACTTGCCTTTATTTTTTCATCATCAGTCAAGTAGCCAATTTCTATGATCACCTTTACAATAATATCTTCTCCTCCTTCCTTTGAGGCTTTGACTACTGCTCTGATGTCGTCTTCTACGGACTTGTAGTCTCCAGACTTTAGCCAACCTATGTTAATGACCATGTCGATTTCCTTAGCGCCATCCTCTATCGCACGTTTCGTTTCTGCAACCTTTGTTCCAGTCGCATTTGAACCCCAAGGAAAGCCGACAGCAGCTAGAACTTTAACTCCGCTGCCTTTAAGTCGTTTTGATGCGAGGGCAACGTAATCAGGGGTCACTGCGACAGCGTTAAATTTATTTTCAATAGCATCATCACAGCTTCTGATAACGTCGTCTTTTGTAGCATTAGCGTTTAGAGCGGAGGCGTAATCAACCATTTTTGCGATTTCATCACGAGTCAGCTTATTCACAAATTCTCCCCTCATTTGTAATGGTGTTATTGAAGATATATAGATTTTTAATGACTCTATATATTAAAACTTGTCTTAGAATTAATTTTAAATAGCATGTTGCAGTCATATTTCCAGAGATGACTATGAGCTCCCAGGCCAAGAGGGGTTTCGAATACCTCGACATATGGGCGATTTCAAATAGCAGGTCAGAGATACTAATAAACGTCAAAAATATAGGGACCATAGAGGCCATCATCACCAAAATATTAATTGAAGGTAAGCCTTTGAATGCGGTAAACGGAGGAAGATCGAACCCAAGGACACCAATTTATCTCAAGGAAAGAGGATCAGAAACTATTATTCTAAACTTCAGTTCCTCGCTACCTGCGGGTATAACAAACATGGTGTTATACACCTACTCTGGTAAAGAGTATCCCAAAACGGTAGTGATAACGTAACTTTAAGCTTTATCAAAAAAAGGAGTAAGGTTCAAATTTCAAGTTCGGGACTTTTTCATCCCCAATTTCTATACGGCTGGACCAAACAATGTGCCTTTTTTTTCTTTTGCTAATTCTTCACGTTTCTTGCCAACTTCCTTATAGGCATCAGCGCAGGCCAGGGAGCAGAACTTCATTGTTTTGCCACCTATCTTCTTTACTACAGTGTCGTCATGAACTGAAATTTTCTCCTTGCAGTTTGGACATACTTCTTCTACCATATTAATCGTAATTAATTTGAGCTTGTCATAATTAAGTATTTCCCGAACTTTTTCGGGTATATTTCTGAAAGGGATGATTTGGGCTATGAAGAAAATCACTAAGCTGTATAAGAGAGTAACAATAATTGTAAAAAAGGGGCTCGGTTAGAGGTCTATTTTAGCTTCTTCGACAAGATTCTGTCCACATCCTCCAGTCCCAGCTTTTTCAAAGTTTCAGATGTGGGAACTCCCTTTTCATTCCAGCCAACCACCTTGTAGTACTCAAGCTTCATTTCTTCCACCTCTTTGATGTCGGTGACTTTTCCTTTGTGTGGACCTGACGGCAGCGGTTCATAGAACCTTGGCGGGTTTTCGTCTATTCCAGCCCATTTAGCGTCCGGCCCTCCGATCAGCAGCGCAGCTCTCTGGATCTGTATAATTGATAAAGCGATATCGTTATACCACTCATCGGCTGTGATGTTGAATCCCGTGACAGCGTTCAGGAAATCTATCTGGAACTGTGGCGTCATAGGTCCCGCGTTGAACATGCAGTACACGCCAGAGTCTTGCAGGATTGTGCTGTGCTCACTGCCGGAATGGGTTACTGGAAGATAAGCCACAGAGGTGTGATCTCCTCCCTGGGCGCCACACGTATACCCCATTACGGGGACGTAATCGAGGCCGCTTCTGATGCCGTGGGCACCTAGGGAAATACCCTTACATTGGATAGCATATTTAAGCAGGTCTTGCCCCTTCATCTTTCCTAATTTTATGGCTGCCCGATATGTGCCTTCAGCAAGTATATTGCCTACGCCTTTACGGTAGGCGATCATTTCTGCAATCTTTGCAAACGCTTTGGTGTCACCCCATTTAAGTTCTACACCGCCCAACTCCTCCTTTGTAAGTATACCGCGTTGGTAGAGTTCGCCTGTGAAACCTAGCACGTTACCACCCTGTATTCCACAGAACCCAAGGTCTTCCAGGCACGAATTCAAGTAGACGCTCGCCTCTGGGACAAAGACGCCTACGTTTGGTCCGCAGTAGGCTTGCGTCTCATAGTCTGGGTTATCGGTTATAGCCCCCTTGAACTCTCCCGTCCTGACCACTGAAAGTTTTTCGCAGGATGTCGGACATCCGAAGTCAGCCCAGTACCTTTTTACCCAAACCCTACTTTCAAACTGGTCAACGCCGTATGATCTTTCGTCATGCCACTCCTCCTGCCAGTTCCTTACAGGCTCAGAACTCGTTGTGCTTCCAACAGAAAATCCAGCACTACCTGTACCCCACCTTCTCATGCTATCGTTGTTTATGCATTCTTTAGCCACTTGGTCGAGAAGCTCCAAGACCTTTGGTTGATCGTAGACGTCAGGCAAAGGTCCGGTTCCTCTTGCCAGAACAGCGACAAGATTCTTAGACCCCATTACACCGCCGTATCCGCCATATCCCGCTCCATGAGCCCACTTTGACTCCACTGCAGCAACTCTGGTCTTGTTCTGTCCAGCTGGTCCCACGTACACCATCGAAGGCTCTTTCCATTCTCGACTAGGGTACTTCCTGTTCCATTCTTCTCTAACCTCCTTTGACAGGGTCAGTGAAACCTTTTTTCCGTCCTTTCCCCAGACATGACTGGCGTTCCTTATTTCAATTGAGGAATCTCTCACCAAAATGTAGGAGGGTTTTTCTGCAGCGCCTAATATGATTAGGCCGTCCCATCCAGCGCATCTGAGATCGACTGCAAATTCACCTGCAACAGTGCTTCCGGTAATGCCATTGCTCTGTGGGGACTTCCCTGAAACACAAAGGCGGCCGCCGGGGTAGTATCCTGTGAGTGGACCAGAAAAGAGTGTTAAAATATTATCTGGACCCAATGGGTCAATCTCTTCCCATCTATCCCCTAGCCTATCCCATAAGACTTTAGCAGACAAACCTCTACCGCCAATATATTTTCTTAGAGTTTTCTCATCAAATTTAATTTCCTTAATCTTTCCATCGTCAAGATTTATTTCTGCAAACTTTCCAGCATATCCATTCATTTTTATCACACTTCAAAATTCTCTCCATAAATTAACTCGGAGAGCCCTTCCGTTATTTCCTTGGGTGTTTTCGCATAAACTTTAAAGATAAGCGCATCGCCTTTCCCTTTATCGTATTGTATTGTCCTTAAGACATCATACTTAGCTTCTTGGCAGACCTTAACACACTGTGGATCACCGTTGCAAAGATCGCAGATGGTTGATTTTTTATCACTAGGGTGAAGGAATGGGACGTGACCCGGGCACGCTTTAATACATTTCATGCAGCTGATACAAAGTTCCCGATCGACAAGAACAGCACCAGTTTTCGCATCAACTGAAAGCGCTTTAGGCTCTGTTGGACAGGATTCCACACAAGGATAGTCATGGCATTGGGTGCACAAGTGTGGATATTCTAGACCTGGAGCCAGCATGAAAACTCTTACCCTAGATGCTTCAGGCCAGATTTTCTTCTCATGGTATAGGGAACACGCGATTTCACACCTTCGACAGCCGGTGCATTTTGGATAGTCGCGCATAATCCATATTTGCCTTGCAGACATAGAATTAATTTCTAGCTCATATTTAATAAAGGTTTCTAACATCCGATTCTTTTAATAAAGAACGGATGCTTGAGAAAATTTGGAATTTGGTATTTAAGATAATAATGCTTTGCGGTGATTTGCTTTTTGCTGAAGATCAATGATTTAGAAAGAACGATATTATATCATGTTAAAAATCATGAATAAAATGATATATTACAAAATTTATTGTGACCAATTTATGGATACATTTAATTCTCTTCTTTGAGGTCTCAATAGGGAAAGAGAAAGATTAGGATATGACGACTAGGAACGTAAATTATATAGGGAATATCAATGATAAGTGTAAGATCAAGGTATGCAAGAATGGTCCCTATCTTGTTTCTGGTGGAATCCCCTTGATAAAGATGATAATCGGCACAGACAATGAAGGAACTTCTGTTGAGTGGAAAGTGAGCAATAAATACCCACCTCATGAGAATTACACCCTTTGCCGCTGCGGCCAGTCTAAGGAAAAACCGTTCTGTGATGGGACACACTCAAAAGTTAATTTCAACTGCACTGAGACGGGAAGTCGTGAACCTTACGTTAATAGGGCTAAAGAGATCGTTGGTCCAGTTTTAAAATTAACCGATGATGAGAGTTTATGCGCATCAGCACGTTTCTGCCACCGAGCTGGAGGAATCTGGGATCTGGTATCGCAAAAGGATGACCCTGAAGCTAATAGAATAGCCATCGAAGAAGCTGGGGACTGCCCATCTGGTACTTTAGTTGTTTGGGATAAAAAAAATGGAAAAGCGATGGAACCAGATTTTGAAAGGTCCATTATATTGGTTGAAGACCCCAAAGTAGGGGTTAGTGGTCCCCTCTGGGTTCGCGGTGGCATTCCGATCGAATCAGCTGACGGAAAGGTTTACGAAGTTCGCAATCGAGTTACCCTTTGCCGCTGCGGTAAGTCTTCAAACAAACCTTTCTGTGACAGCAGCCATTATCCCGAATAACATGGAGAGAGAAGTTTGATGAGTAAAATCGATAATTGCAAGCTAATCGATGGCGAAGGTGACCTCGACAACATACTTTAATCCAAAGATAAAGTTTTCATTCGTTTCTATGCGTCTTGGTGCCCTTTTTCCTCAAGGTTCTTACCGGTATTTGAGAGATATGCTAAAGATAATGTAAAAAATTGTTTATGTGTAAAGATAGATGATAAGTTAAATCTCTTGAATAAATATTCTGTGGAAGTAGTACCTACAGTACTTCTATTCAAAAATGGGAAAGTTTCAAAACGCCTAGATGGGGTACTTGGAAAGGGATTAACTGAAAGAACAGATTTACACATCAGCGGTAAGGTCTTTAGGTAAAAACAGGAACTTTTAATCATCGGCTATCAACATAAAATGTGTAGCGATAATTTATATTCAAAAGATAGATATGTTAAGCGGTGAAGAGTTATGATTTTTGTTCACACTAGCGTCCGAACAAGAAATATGGATAGATCTATAGACTTCTACACTAAAATGATGGGCCTAAAACTCATAAGACGGAGGGAGATCCCGCAGAATAATGCTGAGGTCGCGTTCTTACAGGATCCGGAAGGGAAGGGAGCAAGCCTTGAGCTTACCTTTTATAAGGGACAGAAGAATTTTATTCAAGCCGATTACGAAGACCGTCTATTTGATCACATTGCTTTTGACGTTAAGGATATGAAAAAAACTATTGATATGTTGAGAAATGGAAAGGTTACGATAACCGACGAACCCTTTAGGCTTGGTCCAGGAGGTTCTGTTATAGCATTCATAGAAGATCCTGATGGAACGCTTATTGAACTAATCGAGAGGTCTTAATAACTATATCCTATAATATACTCTGTATTAGGGTAATATTAATGTAAGTTAGAGATTGGATCATAGACGATTTTATCGGAACATGTATCTATTCATTACATTATATGAAACTAGCGCGCTAGATAGGTCCTTGAAGATTTGCTTTAAGGTACGGCTATCAATATCTCTAGATTTGTCTTCGCCTTCAGAGACCGAGGCTGTTGATCACGTAGCCGGAGTTTGCATCAATGACCAGCGCAATCTTCTTTCCCTTGTGATCGTACCTCACGAACCATATTGGAACATGGAGTAACTCTACGTCCCCGACGTCCGACTGTGTATCTAGTTGTTGGATCATGTGATATTTTGCGTGCGCCTTCTCTGATTGCAGCTGATCAACTAGGGTCTTTGCCTGGGACTTCGCAACGTCTTCGCTGATGTCTCCGTTAAGGATCTTGATGTTCTTGGGCAACTTTGTGATGTCAAACAGAGTTCTGCCTTCGAGAGCAAATTGATAGTCCCGTGGCTGATATTCCGTGAGCGCTTTTAGTGCAACCACAGGAAAGTTGTAGTTCGCGTCCAACTGCTCGGTTTTCCTTATTCCCCCGCCACCGTATCCCATTCCCATTCCGAAGGCCATGTTTCGAACCAACCTGAAACCCCCGCTGAACAAGCCAGTTATTCCTATTCCTTCGTATCCTAAAGCGAATCTGCGGCCTGCTCTTCCTCCGCCTCCAAACCCGCCACCCATCCCTCCCAATATGACGCCCATCAGTGCGGCGGTCGTAGCAGTTTGTCCAACTTGCGCGGCAACATTTTGGGCGACTACAGTGGTGCGTGCGGAGACACTTACGATCCAGTAAGGTACGTATGAGAGGTTCATTTCCTCTTGGGTAGAGTTCTCTTGGAGGTGTCTATGTAGAAGACCCTTGTCCATCATTGGGTTGATTATGGAATTCACTTCGTCAACGCTGGCAATTTTCAGAGTAAGCATTGTCTGCTTTTGTATGCCAGTCCATCCCTGAGTTCCCAAAGTAATGCCGCTTCCGCAGTACTCGCAAGTTATGACCATCTCACCGAATTTTGGTGAAATTGGGGCACCACAACTGGGGCAATTTAGGACCGTAGCCCCATAAGGCGCCAATATCGGTGCCATCGAGGGTTGTTCCTGCTTTGGCTGCTCAGTTGCACCAGGTTGTGCCTGATTTGGCTGTTCAGTCGCGCCAACTTGGGCTCCACATTTCATGCAGAAGGTCGCATTATCTGGAAGCTGAGTACCACATTTAGGGCAAAGCATAATTTATGGCATCGGGAAAAATTATATTTAAACCTTTTTTTTTAAACCCTTTTTTTATGGGATTGCAAGAGGGCATGCAACGTGAACGATGCATCAATTTGATGCAAGTTCAACTTCTCTTTCCTATGACTGCGAGAGAACATCTTCTTGAGGGACAGTTTAATGAACCATTGATCTTTTTCTCTGAACAAGTGCGTTCACTGTATTTACAAGAGCTTCGCATGCGATTCCTCTAGCTTCTATTGAGCTGTCAACCTCTTGGTTTTCGATCTCCTTCTCTTGGTTTTGTATCTGTTCGATAATTGGCTGTTTCCTTTTTTCGTATTCGTCTAATAGGTTTTTTTGCTCTAAAGAAAAATTTTTCACAGCTGATTCTAGCTCCTTTTCAGCTGAATTAAGTCTCTGAGTCGCTTCCGCCTCTTTTTGCGCCTTAGCTTTAACCGTGAGAGCTCTGAAGATGCCAGTTTTCAATCGAGAAATGTAGGTCAGTTCTTCTCTTAAATCGTCTATATTGCTGGATAAACGTTTGATTTGACTCTCTTTCCGCCCCTCTATCTCTTTGGCCTTGGTGGCATACTCTTCTTTGATTTGTTCAAGAAGAATCCTGTAGTTCGAGAGATTTTTGATGACCTCCCGACAAGAAGCTTCCTGCTGCCTTCCTTTTTCGAGTTCAAGCTCAATATTCGAGAGTATTTGAGAACTTTCTTTCAAGAATTGATCATCCACACTTGCTTTACTTGACTCAAACTCGGATACGATGCCTCTTAGATTAATAAGCCAGCGGCTAAAGTGATCGCTAAAAGGTGGTAGTCCAAATTTCTGTCTTCCTAGACTGTGTATCATGTTAAGAGTTCTGTCTATAACCTCTTCTGAGGTCGTTGCTTGATTCTCCTCCCACATTTTGCTACCGCTAGATCGATGTTTCTTTCTCTTAGTCTTGGCCTCGGTCTTCTCACGTCGCGACATTCCACGTCGTGGACCACGGGGTGATCTTATGCTAGGCTGGTATGACATGAACAGAATCTCTTTTCTATGAGATGTTTATGAACTTTTACTGGCCTGTTAAGGAGATATTAGCACATTTGCAACGTGTTTGTGAAACCCAATTACACTCGTCTTTGCTGGCCTATTGCATTGGGTTGGAAAATCAGGCTTACTATCGTGAAGTCTTTACAAGGTGTAAGTTAATAGTAGAGGTTAGAATCATCTTGCGTATCTTTACGGTTTATGTGATAAGTCTACTTGATCGGTTTCCACATATGGCTGCTTTTTTTATTGAATTAATTGTAAAAGATTCTGCTACACTAGCTGGGCTAGCTAATATCTGTGCCTCCATTGTAGAGATTTTGTGAACAAGAAAGCAAGCACAATTATTAGTGATTTAAAAGCTCTGCTAGTAACCGATGTAAATCCTTGTAAATTCAAATCGGAAAGTGTAGATCGAATCCGGCATATAATTTTAAGTGCCGTTTGCCAATTGCATCTCCATTAAACCTTCTCAGGCTTATCAGCAGCCTCTGTTCCAAGGACTATTCCAAAGTTCTCTTCTGTCTCCCTCCTGAAGATGACCTTAATTTCTGAATGAGAAAGGTATTCAGGCTTCTCTCCGTCAATGCGGAATGGCCTGTCGTGGCCAGGGTAGTACGTAGAGGGTTTGAAAGCCTTCAGCTTAGCGATACTTCGCCTAGCTTCATCTTCTGTGGTCGCGATGTAGTCCGGTAGGCCCCTGATATAGGATCTTAGAGTAGGCATCGCATCTCCTGTGAGGAGAACGGTTCCTCCATCAGTTCTTACAAAGACTGCTTGGTGTCCTTGAGAGTGACCTGGAGACTCTATTACCCCGACATCATTTGAAAGATCTTTGTCGCCCTCCAATATCTCAGTCTTCATTTTTTCCAAAATCATACCTAAGCTGATGGAAGTCGCCCAGTCGTCCCCCTTGACTGAACGTACATAGGACAATTCCTTAGAGTTTATGAAGACAGTTGCGTTTCTGAAGAGTTCGACGTTTAAACTATGGTCCCAGTGTGAGTGGGTGAGTATTACTTTGTCAATGTCTGAGGGTGCAAGATTTAAACGTTTTAAAGCATCGATGATCTGCCTTCTGTTTCCAAAGTGCCCTGTGTCGACGAGTATGTTGCCTCTATCGCGTATAAGAGCGATGGTGCAGATTCCAAGTGACACAAGGTTTGTCCTAAAACCTGAACCCTGCATAAGAATGTCCAATTTAGCCATTAAGATTCACCATAGGCAATTAAGATTTCAATAAAGCGAACCTTATAATTCGCAATAAGTCTTTGTTGCTTTAACAAATTTGTCATATCTCAATCAAAAGACCAGTAATATATAAGTTCGTTTCGGGGTCGTTCATCTCCAGACCACATATTCGAGAATGATTAGAACATTAGGAGTGTAAATTGATGTCTGGAATAGGATGGTTCAAGATCTGTGATCTTGATGTATACAGTTCATATGTACGGAGTCCAATAAATCTTTATGAATACGTTTTAATAAAGGGCTCTTCAGTCGGTCATATCCAGAGATAAAAGAGCTTGAAGAATCGAAAGGATTTGATCATTATTTTGGTTGTTGCAATAATATGGGGTTTTAACTGGGCTAACATGAAGATAGGACTCAGCTATACGAGCTCAATGAACTATCTTTTTCAGAGATTCTTCTTTTCAGCCTTTATGATGGTTCCGTTTCTTTTTTTTATCAAGAACGGATTTCATAGAGACTCTAGAAACATCATAAATGTTATACTACAATCCGCTATTTACTCGTTTAGTATGGTTTTCATGATGTTAGCGCTGCAGGTTGAGGGTTCAGGCATAAGTGCTATTGTCACCTACACACAGCCATTATTCGTCTTTGTCTTATCAGCGATGTTCCTTAAAAATGAGATTACGAAAGTGAAGATCGTAGGCGTTCTGCTGGGATTTGTTGGGATAGGAATCATCTATCTGGAGGAATTAGGAAGTGGAACTTTAGAATCTTTTCTTTTTCTGTTGATTGGAGCGTTCCTCTGGGCTGTGTCGATAGTCTATTATAAACTGATTTCTAGCTCAGTTCACCCTTACTGGATCAGCTTCTCAGGGGTCGCAGTCGGCTCCTTTATAGTGCTTCCTCTGGCGCTTGCCACAGGTGGAATCAGCTTCATATATGAGCCAACTTATTTGTTATCAATAGTTTATGCGACAGTCCTATCAACCGTATTAGTATTCTTCCTATGGTTCTACCTTATTAAGAATGAGGATGCAACAACTGTATCTTCGTCGAGTCTACTGATTCCTGTAATAGCCTTTATCGCAGGAGCGTTTTTACTTAATGAAACCGTTAACCTGTATCAGATAATTGGTGTTGCTGTGGTTTTATTTGGCATCTACCTAGTTAACAAAAATGTAAGAACCTAAAGCCCAGCAAATGCTTTGTGATATACTCGTCTAAAGATGCGTTATTAGAACAAGCTGGTGCAATTCCGTTAACATTCCCTTAATCTGCATCTTTCCAAACTTGTTTTTTGCCAGATCTTTTTCGACATTCTCTCTTGATATGGCGCAATGAATGTACAGATTAAGTGAATTCATTCCGATTGTTTATATAACTTTATACGCTGTAAACGCCGAACACCGGATGGCTTGTGGTTTACCGTTGCAGCCTGTGGTCCTATCCTTTGATAGAGGTAGCATACTGGTCAGAGGGGATGTTAGAATACCGTACGCCGTATGGGACGACAGAGTTAGAGCTTTTAGGGCTCAAGCGCTATATTATCAAGAAATAGTCGAATATCTTAGGAACAGTAGGATGACTTTTAGCGACACCGTCCAAAACCTTGTGCCATCGCCGAACTTGAGAAGCGGGATCCACTTAAGGGACTATCAAGAAGATGCGTTGGAAGCTTGGGATAAAGGTGGGAGGAAGGGGATAATAGTGCTTCCTACGGGTTCTGGAAAAACTGTCATAGCCATCAAGGCCATCGAACTCGTTGACCAGTCGTCAATAGTTATCGTGCCAACTCTAGATCTGGTAGAGCAGTGGAGAAGCAGGCTTGAAGCGGAATTCGGGATCGAAATTGGAGTTTACGGAGGAGGAGACACTCGGATTGGCTCTCTAACGGTTTCCACCTACGACTCCGCATATCTTAAGGCGGGTGAGATAGGCAACAGGTTCAGCCTCATTATTTTTGATGAAGTTCACCATTTAGCGGCTGAAGGTTACAGGTTGATCGCGGAAATGTTCACAGCTCCTTATAGGATGGGCTTGACGGCGACCTATGAAAGGGAGGACATGCTCCATAAAGAGCTGCCGAGGTTAACGGGAGGCGTCGTGTACAGGAGAAAGCCGGAAGATCTTACAGGAAGGTATCTCTCAACGTATACTCTCCATAGAATAAGCGTTGAACTTACAGATGAAGAGAAGGAAGAATATGGAAGGAACTGGAGGGTGTTCTCTGACTACCTATCAAGTGGGAAGATAAGAATCACTTCGCCTGATGAATTTAGGAAGTTTATCATGCTTACGGCGAGAGACAGAAACGCTAGACAGGCGCTACTCGCTAGAAATCGAGCGCAGGACATAGCCCTCAACTCAGAATCTAAGATCAAAGCCTTGGAGGATATACTGAGATCAAACCCTGAAGACAGAACACTCATCTTCACACAACATAACGACCTAGTGTACCGTATATCAAAGCGTTTCCTTATCCCTTACATAACATATATGTCTGACAAAGAAGAGAGACATGAAATACTGAAGCGTTTCAAAGATGGAAGGTTCAGGGCGGTAGTAACCTCTAAGGTGTTGGATGAGGGAATAGATGTACCTGAAGCGTCCCTTGGGATCATAGTAAGCGGCACAGGTAGCGCGAGAGAATTCATACAGAGGTTAGGTAGACTACTGAGGAAGAGGGAAGGGAAAAAAGCCAAACTGATAGAAATCGTGTCGAGTGGGACATCAGAAACACGGACCAGTTGGAGAAGAAAACGGAGCAGAATGACGGAGGATTAAGACTGAGTGGTGATGGATAACGCTTGCATATGACCTTCTAAGGGTTAGAGTTTCACATGGGCAGGTTAACCCCGTATACGCGCATTTGGAAGAAGGCGACTTGAACTTCGCTGGACGGGTTATTGAAGTCTTTAGAAACAATGTGGGTAGAAGGAAGGGAGAGATGATGGAAAAGCTGAGAACCCTTGAAGATGAAGGCTTCGATTACAGGTTCGTAAGAGGGTTGTTCGCTCTTCTCGAAAGGCGAAGTGTGTTTAAATCCGATGCGCCTATCGATCCCGCAGAAGCCAGGATGATGGTGTTCCAAAAGGCAAGCGACGTCAGAGTAGTGGACGTTGAGCAAAGGGGGAGAGTTATCCAAGAAGTCTCAGCGAAGCTTGGCATACATGCTGAAGCTCTTGAAAAAGTACTATATTCCGACGTCGAAGAAGAACTGATCCTAAAGGACTTCAGTCCAATATCGCCGGATGCGTTGTTGAAGTCTTACAACCTTTCAATAACGCAGACAATGCTCTTTAGATCCCTAAAGCTGGAGTTCACAGTTTCAGGAAATTGGAAGAGCATCTTCAGATCTATTAAATGGTTGGGCTTAATGTATGCGGTCGAACGTGAGGACGATAGTTATAAGGTAACTGTCGACGGCCCACTTTCGCTCTTTAAAATGACCGACAGATATGGAACAGCGCTGGCGAAACTTCTACTAACGGTGATCGAATCGGGCTATTGGAGGATTAAAGCTGATGTACTGGGAAGGAACAAAGACAGAATCTACACATTCAAACTTACCAGCGATGAGATGAAGGGGTTGATCGAGAGCACTGGATCAGAAGACACACCATCCAAACAGACATATGATAGCAGTGTTGAAGAACGATTTGCCAAAACCTTCAACGCTTACGGCTCCGGATGGGTGCTCGAAAGAGAGCCTGAACCTCTGCCTGTGGGCAGACATGTGCTGATACCTGACTTCAGGTTTACGAAATACAATATGAAGGTGTACTTGGAGATCGTTGGATTCTGGACCCCAGACTATCTTGAAAGAAAGATCGCAAAGCTTGAAACGGTGGAAGATGTCGACTTAATTGTCGCAGTGAATGAAAAGTACGCGTGCTCTAGACTCCGCGACCTAAAAATCCAAGTCGTATACTATAAGGATGATGTGTCGATCAAGCCTATAATAGAACACTTAAAGGAGCGCGAGAAAGGTGTTATCGAAAACGAGTCTCATGCATCAAAGCTTAGGGACATCAAATTGGCAGGTGATATAGTAAAAATAGAAGACATAGCAGGAGGTAATTCGATTAGTGTCGAATCTGCCAGGAAGGTTCTTTCAACCCTAACCTTCGAAGGCTACAAGAGGGTTGGTGACTACTTCATATCCGACTCAGTTCTAAAAAAAATAGAAACTAGTCTAATGGGGATAGAGAAGCTCTCTGAAGCGTTGGAGGCTGTTGAAGCAAACAACATAAAAGAACCGTACCAGGTAATCGAAGCTCTGGGCTATTCAATAACATGGAATGGTTTGGATATCGAAAAGAGCAGGATAAGAAAGGATGTGGATGTCCAAAGTCAGTCTCACTGAATATTTATATGATGTAGTTAAAAAGCAACGGAAGCAAGTCTAGGAAAGGAGTTACTCTCCATATTCAAATATATTCTATTCAAGTGTCTGAACTATTCTGAACGGATTTATATTAACTGCAAAAAGGATTTTATCTTTGTCTTACACACTATTAGGAGTTTAGATGTGATCCTAGTTGAAGTGTTGTCGGTCATGCAAAAAATGGGCTATGGCGTCGGTGAAGGTGCCAATTGATGCAAGAAAGATTTTAAAGGCAGGCGAGTTCATTGAAATAAGGTTCCAAGATAGAGTAGTTAAGATTCCGGCATGGGACTGGGAAACTAAGGAGCCTATCTCTTTAAAGAAGTTGTCTAGGCTGAGGCTCTGTTTTTATGGAATAGGAGTGATAGAGCCTTGGAACCAGTGTAAGAACTATGATTCGATGTATTCGAATGACCTTACTTTCTGTAAAATTAAGGATGTATGCGAATTCTCAAATTGGTGCCCAAAATTTCAGAACATGGTATCTTACATAGCATAATCGCCAGAACTGTCTTTATTCAATTGATTTTACTGTCAAAGCCATCGATTCCAACTGCAAAACGCGCACCATCTTCCAGCAACCCATTAGCTATCTTCAAAGCATTGTTTCTATAGACTTGTTTAGACAATATGACTGAAACGTAAGCTATCTGTGCCTGTCCATCATAAACAGACAGTTCATAGTACCTCCCTGTTGGGTTGGAGTCTACAGTACTAATTTCAAACGTGCTTAGAGAATAATATACAGCTACGAGTAGGACAATAACAACAACAATTACAATTTTAGTTCTGTTTCTCACCTTAGGTTTAGAACATCATTACGGTCTTTTACAAAAAGTTGAACTACATTAGGTTGATATTCAAACCAGAATGTAAACAGTCTGCTGTGTGTACTTACTATAGATGCTGGATCAAGCTTACCTTGTTCGATTCCCCAATTAATTAAGGTGGAAATCCTGTTAAAATAACTCCAAGCTCAGGAAGACAAGCGGTTTAAACCCTCTTTAAACCCCTAATCTACACTATTTAGCAGTTAACACCCTGGTGCCGAGGCCTTAAACTGGTTCAGGTAATACCAACAATCGAGTGGACCAGGCGCGATTCATACCTAAATGGGTTCGAGTCCCTATTACATCTTTTGCTGATAAAAAATTATAATAATCTACACATAAAAAATAGAGTAGGAATTACCCCTCCAAAAAGTAGTAAAGATACTTAAACAATCTTGGTTTGTTAGCTTTTGCCAAGAACATAAAAAGAATGAATTTCAAAAAGATTTTATATAGTCTATCAAGTTTATTCTAAAAATTGTTCTTATAGGTTTAAGCATTAATGTAATAGTTAATTTCAAATTTGATATTCAAAGAATAACGTTAAATCAGTTGCTCCAAGGGTCGTATTCTAATTCTTTTTTCATTAATTCTTTGGTTCAAAAAGTGTTATTGAATCTTCGGATGACTTGGATCGATGTATTCAAATATTAAAGGTCCATAGAGTGATTAATAGTATTGTTATTCCTTCAAATTTTAAAGTCAGAAACATCGTTGTGTTAGCAGATATTGGGAGCATGATTGACATTGAAAAAGTAGCGAATAGGCTGGATAATGTAATCTATGAACCAGAACAGTTTCCAGGTGCCATTTTTAAACTTAATAAGAATATTACAACCCTTCTTTATGCATCAGGTAAGATTGTTATACTCGGTTTGAGGAATGAAACAACAGTCGTAGAGACGATTGAGTCTGTGATAGAGAAGTTGAAACAATAATAAAAATAATCACAAAAATTACATTAAAACTTTTCAATGATATGGGAACTTAGTCAACCTAACATCCAAGAAACTTTACCAAATTGGTTAAGTAAATAGCTGAACAAAAAAACGCATTGAGCCAGTGCGTTTTAAGATTTTTAAATCCGGCTCAGACAGAAAAAATCGGAAATGCTAACTCCAAATATTCTACTTGTTAGCTCGGTATGATCCCTCAGAGCTCAATTGAACATCATATCGCTCTCATGCAAGATGATATTAAGTTGAGCTAACAGGAAAAAGTTAACGTTAGCAATTTTGTTAAAAATGATTTGAGCCGAACATAATATTGCAAATTGTTCTTTGGCTCAAATTAATTTAAATTGATAAATGTACCAGATGACATAAGACCTGCTTTTATCACTTTTATGGATCCCATTATAATAAAATATGGAGGAGAAATCAATGGAAGATATCTGGGTTCTGCTGGCGTCAAGAGACTATAAAGAAATAGAAGATGAGGGGATACACGTTCGAGAAGAAGAAACTATCCTAAAATAGTTAATGTTTGCAACGGGGCCGGATGAAAAAACGTTTAATGTTCGCTTTAAAACAAAATTACCATTAATGGTTAATGTTTATAACCCAAATTGGATTATAAAATATCATTATATAATATCATTAGATAATACTGGGCTAATTCCGGCTCAAACAGAAAAAATCGGAAATGCTATCGATAAACATTCTGCATCTGGCCCTGTTCTGATGTCCCTGTGCAATATCGTGCATCATATCGCTCTCATGCAGAACGCATTTAAGTTGAGCCAACGGGAAATAGTTATCGTTAGCATTTTGTTTTAAAACGTGTTGAGCCAAACCAAATTTAAAATTATTTTTTTGCTCAATCAGTTTTAATTTTTGGAAAGTTGTCCGATAGGGAGCTGGAGCTTCTGATTCTGGCTTCAATAAGTGAGCAGAACAAGACAGTGAACGCTCTATTTGCTGATCAGAAGGCTCAGTTCAAGCAGGTGTGTGGGAACCAGGATGCCATACAAAAGAACATTCTAACTACTTTGAACGAGCTGAAGAATCTAAAACAAGATTTATATCGAAAGGGCAATATTTAGGATATAACCAAACTGGTTATATAACCAAACTGGTTATGTGTCCCTTACGTTTACCACATTAGTAAATGGCACGGCGACGTCGTGCCAGACTCGTTTCATGGTAAAAAAATCGTATGTTTTTGCACTATTTTTTTTAGGTAAATTTGGACTTGAAACGACCTAAAAGACCGTTTACCAATTCAGGAAATAGCTCCTTTTGCCCCGTACCGATAACAGGAAGTACGCTATCGCACAGATAAGTACGACTACGGAACCAACTCCGATAATCCAGATGAATAATGTGATGAAATCATCATTCTTTTTAAAATACCTCATACATCTGCTCTATGACCTTGCGTAATGTGCCCTTATCGGGGTACATCTGACTTAGGAAAAATCGCAGCCGAGATTTTGGCTAAATGAGTTGGGAGATGAATTTAGTAAGGAGAGGGAACTCGAAGCCCAAACGGGAGATATGAATACTTTGTGACCTGTATGAAAGCCCTGAAGATCTCCTTAACTGCTGATGAAGCATAGACGCCGTTTCCAGTTCCTTTCTTTCTTTATGATTAAGAAGCTTCGTAGGAGACCTTGAGCCATATTATCAGTTTTTTTATCTACATCTTCTTTACTTTTAAGGATTATTCCGTATAATATCCTAGTTGGAGTGCTTATCAAGGACGATCTTGCACTAGGTACTTGTACGTTCTTTTACCTTAATAACTATCCCAGGTCACCTTGGTACAGCTTCCTTCCGGAAGCTCATCGTCAACTATACCAGACAAAAGACGTTTGGTGCCAACATTGTCTGAGGTTCACGGTTCGTTGGCCGCAAATACATAATTCTTTGTTCGTTTATTTCAGCGATATCCTATCTAGGTTCGTTTACAATTTTATACAGGGTTTCCTCATCCACAGATAGTATAGCTGGTCGGGGAAGAGATAACAGAATCTTCTTCCATCTTCTGTCGGCGGCCAGAACATCTTTGAGGATTTCCCTTGCGGTTTCGAAGTTGCCGCTATTGAGCAATGATACCACCTGCCAAAACTTAAGCTCCAATATCTCTGGCGCTTTCCTGTTTGCCAACCTGTACTCTTTGATTGCCTTTTTGACCTTTCCCTGTGCGATCAAGTCGTCTCCAATGCTGTTAATCTCGTAGGCTTCGCTGATTGTTATCAATCTGTGGAGTTCCTTAAGCGGCTCAGGATGGTCCTCTACTCTTAGGTCGATGACCTTATCTTCCCAAGGTATGCCTGTTGACCGACATTTTACGACAAGCATCGCAGCGGACTGTCTTCCTCTAATGTCGCCTCCAACGTCTTCAGCGGCATCTAAAGCGGACATCAGCCGTCTCATGAAAGTTCCTCCACTCCTTCTAAAAGCGGAAGCCATAGCAGGCCAAACTTCCTTGCTCTTCATTAGGTTAGCCTGAACACTAAAGTCATCCCCTATTAGATGTCCTGACTCAGGAATACATTGGGTGCCTGTGTGCGCCGCTATTCCGTCAATTGTATCCAGCATAGCAACCTGCCTAACGTCTTCTTTAGGATCGGTTGTTAAAAGCGCCTCAAGCGTTTTTCCTGCTCTAATGCCAGCTTTCATAAGAAACAGGCCTAAGGGGCCGTAACTAGGTTCAGTCCTCGACTGGGTTGCAACGACTCCTACACCTGATTCAGCCCAGGGAACGACCGAACCAACGGAGAAACAGTGCGATTGCACCGCTACGCCCATTAAATTTTCTTTTTTACTTATCGCAATTATCGAATACGTACTGATAGGTCTAGCATTCATCCCCATGTATACGTTAAATCAATTCTTATATGTTTCATTCAAATATAGTTATTGTTTCTGATAGGTTAATATCCGAGAATTAAAAACCGCACATTCAGATATATTCTTCAGGAAGATATACTCTTGGGGAAGCCTTTCTTACATAACAAAATGGGCACTCTCCAAACCTTACTGGATATTCCTTTCCACACTGGCTGCATCTTTTCAATACATTGGAACTATCCGGAAGTTCACCCGGTTCTATGAATTGCCTATCGTTATTCGAAAGATAGTTTTTGTTGATGACATCTTCCACGGTTTTGAGCGTCTTCTCCAGTATCCTCTGCCTGTTTCTTCTATTCTCTTCTCTCATTTCTCCAGCCATACGCTTTGATACGATCTTTGGAGGTTCAGGGTCGCGGTATTGCACAAGCTCTCCTATTGCTTCTTCACCGATCTTATATGGGATGTCGTTGGAAAGAAGGATATGGGAGATTAGCATTAACAGGCGTTCCTTTTTTCCGTCATCAATGAAGTCCGACATAATGTTTAGTTCCTCCTTCTTGTTGGTTATCTTCTGTGTTAGCACACTCCATTCGCCAAACTTCAAGGTCTGTGAGACACTCAAGAGATGGTCTCTCACACTCTTGAAGACCGCGAATGAAATGCAGCAGACAGCGGTCCATTCGGCGACTAAAAGATACGGAGAAATCGATGCTGGAAAGGAAGGCCTGATGTACAGCAGGTATACCTGAACAAAGAATGCAACAACCCCTATGCCAAATAATACGGTGTAGCTGCTCAGCTTGTTTCCGATATAGTAAAGGTAGTCTTTACTGGAGTATTTGAAGAAGGATAACAATGATAGAGCAGCAGTTGCTAGAAAGCAGTAGAAAACTATGTTGCCGGGTGAAAAAGGTAGATCCAGATTTAAACCCATATAGGATTCTATTATTGTCTTTATCATATATCCGGTGATTGTGAGTAGAGCTGCGAACGTGAAGGTGCTCGCGATCTTCGAATAAGTTTTTATTATGCTGTGGGTGGCCCAAACCAATACTGTGCCGATGATCAAATACCCTGCAGTCTTGTAGGAGTCGGGGAACACGATCTGGGGGTTGAACAGGGTAAGCGTAAAGGTGACCACCATAACCGGGACTTCTATATGGTTGGATATGGCCTTAACAAAATCGCCTTCAAAGAACTGACCAAACATTTCTATTGTATAAACGACAATGATAATGCCTGATATCGGATAATATAAGTACATGAAAAATTTGCCCCAAAAAATTTGACTCAAGTTCGAACCGACGTAGAAAAAAAGCAGACTCAGTACGACAAGTGTTGCAAATACTAAGATAGTCGTTTTAATAACCGATTTAGAATTTCTCTTAGTGCCTACAGCCTCCTTTGATGCCTGGCCGCTTCCCTGTCCAAATTCTAGATTTTCCCTAATCTTCTCTTGCATAATTTTTTCCTCGACCAGATTCATTTCGTTCCAGCTCAAGAAGGTTGACATACATTTCCTCATACTGTCTTCTCGCTATCGTATGGAGGCTATAGTTAGCCACTTCGAACAGGGAGACCACCGATTCCAATGAATGATGCTTGTTAGATGGCACGCCCTTTTTAACTATCGATTCAAACTCTCTCGGCGTTGTCTCTTCAACGATTCTGGGGTCCCTTTTCTTAAGCGATAAAAAGTATTCTCTGTAGAGCTGAACCACTTCTTCCCTGTAGTTCACTATCCTGATCTTAACTTCGGCGATCTTGTTGCCTTTTTCCACTATTGCAAATGTGTGAGTCCCCTTTTCTAGGGTGAACTTCATTAATTCTTCACCTACCCTAAGTTCGGGCTTTCCCACCCTCTCGTCATCCACGATCATGTACGCCTCTTTGTGTTGTGTCGTGTTAATCTTCACCTGAACCTCCAGTGGTTCACGTTCTCCCCAAACTAACGCAAATTGTTCCCGTATCTGGGGAAAAGAAATAAAAAATAAAAAAAGAAAAGCAGCCAGTCTCCGGCTGCCTTCATCTGGTTCTTGGTATCCAATTGTCTGTGCGGTAATAGCCTTCTGCCTCTTCAGACGACCATTGATCAAGAACATGGCAATAGATAAGCCAACTATGGCTAGGATTGCAACCGCCAATATAGCGTTTGCTACAGCTGATGACTCTTGCGGAGGGGTCAGGATTAGGGTGAGTTCTGATGGCAGAAGGTATTCGCTGCCATTGAACCTGATGCTGCAGGTAATATTATTAGACATAGACGAATTAGGTACTTCTAATTTTAGAGATGCTATTCCTCCGCCGTCGGTTATTCCAAGAGAAGAAGCAGTTGTTATATTCGAGCTAGCGGATAGGTCTTGTCCTACGATAGGAGTCCCCAAGTTGTCAACTAGCTTCGGAGTGATGTCAATCTGTTTCCCCAAAAAGTTTGTCGTTTCTACTGAAATAAATGTCTTAGTCATCACTTTGACGGTCTGGTTCTCTTCGTTTTCAAAGTCCTTAAGCTTGTAGTCGAGGGTAACGTTTCCTATCATGAGGTTAGGAGAAGCATTGTAGGATAAGAACATGTAGCCGTTTACATCGGTTGTGGCGGAAGATATTGTTGTACCGTTCATGCTGATGAGGACATCCTCCTTTTCTACCGGAAGGTCTTCGGCCAAGACTATCGCTGCAAGAGAATTGTTTTCACCTCGAATTATGTTGTCAGACAGAGGTATTATGGAGAGTTCAGGGACTTTGACCTGCCTTTCGCTTAGGCTTGCAAGATAATATTGTAATCCTGAGAAACTGGCTGTCACATTATGAACCCCATATACTGATAGTGTAATGGGTGTAGAGAAGGAGCCATTTTTGTCCGTGATCAACGTTCTTGGAAGCGAATCAACGTCCAGAGTTACCGTCATGTTAGAGATTGGTTTTTCAGACTTCTTGTGGTGTAATCAGGTCTATTTTAGTTCCAGTCATGACAGTTATAATAGGGTCGCTTGATGAACCGTTATAGACGCCGTTTCCAAGGGTTCTTGCGGTTACGTTGTAGTCACCGGCTGTAAAGTTGCTTGGAATCGTGCATGTGATGTTGAAGAACCCGTTATTGACTAATCCATCACCTACAAATGCGCTTTGTTGAATTAACTCACTTCTGTATAAACTGAAGACGTGTCCAGTGGAATAAGTTGTAGAATAGTAGACAGTAGAGATTGTTCTACTCTGCGAGAGCGTGATTTGAACTATAAGGCCGCTGATAGGCTGGCGAATTCTGCTGGTGACTGTTCCCGTGACAGTGAAATTGTCGCCATTAACCCCAATTTTGGGGGTGGAGCGAATTGTCGTGTATGTTGTGATATAGCCTGGTATATCGCTCTGGTTGTAGCGATGTTCTATAACGTTATTGACGCGTTCGACTTTATTTACAACTGGGGCTGTCGCGTCAAAGGTCACCCATCCGAAGCCGTTAAATAAAATCTCTGAATAGGCATGAGCTTCTTGCTGAGTAACTTCTTGATCTTCCTCTGTGCTGTTTATCGCGTAACCCCCTACTAGCCTAGCTGGTAGCCCCAGGGTCCTGGCCATTAAAACGAAGGCTGTATTGAACTGTGTGCAGACCCCTCTCCTATCGTGGAATAGAAACCATTCAATCGGGTCCGTACCGTTTGGTGCTGCTGTAAAATTCTGGCTGTAGACGTAGTTGTTTTGCAGGTAAGACTCCAATTCTTTAGCCTTTTCGTATGGAGACGCCGCGTTCTCTGTGATATTTTCGGCCAAATTTTTTAGGTCGTTAGCCAGTGAATCTGGAACCGAGAGATATTTTGTATTCTCCTCTACGGTTGCGTTATTCAAAACTTTTGGATCCAAGTTGTAGATAGCGTATGACAAATTATAAGGGCTGTCAATAGCTTTGGACGAATAGAATAGTTCCTGATCTTGGTAGTATAAGAGGTCTGTCTGCTTAGACTGCGGCAGCACAGATACGAGGCTGGTGTCCTTCATCGTTGGTATTACACCTTGAAGGTCTGCAGCTGGTTCTATGATGATGTTTTTCTCCGTTCCAGAATCCGCGTACTCTGGTGCCGCAAGGTCCAAGTTTTCCCCCCCGTATCCTATGGCATTTGAATAATTGCCGTACCATAGACCATTAGAGTACGTTTCTCCCACAAAGTTTCGCATGTAGCTCGTTCCGGTGCTTCCGATAATGAGGAAAAGTGTGTTGTTACTTGCCTCAGTATAGTTGGCCTGTAAAGGTAGGACCAGGTTCAGTGAACCATTCACGTACTTGACAAACACCTCCACTTCTACAACATTCCCTATCTGCGCTCCTGGTCCTGCGAACTGCACACTTCCGTTCATAAGATTTAAGGCAGCGACTAACATAGTTGTCGATAATATTAGGATGACTAAAACGGCGAGTAATCGGGCCCTCCTTCTGTTGCTTCCCTTTGAAACTGCTCTCATCTTCCATCAGAGGCTCCTAAAAAACCCTCTTTTTGACCGGGTTCACCTGTCTTCCTCAGATAAAGTAAAAGTGTGATTGAGATGATTGCGCTTGCTGCAACCGGCAGGATTATAAAAATAAGATGAAACTTAGACGCTAGATCCGAAAATATGTCAGCTAGAAGAAGAGAAGATATGCCACCGCTGAAAGTTAAGACTGCGCTCGCGATGGCAATACCGGACAGAAATACGAAATTCCTCCAAATCACCAAGTCGATGTCCCTTCTCGGTGCCCCCCTTAAGCTGAGCCTCGATCTGATCCACTTCAAGCTATCCATGTTGAAGAAAAAGAGGTCCCCTGCAGCTAACAGAATTCCTGTTCCAAGGACAAATGGAACCGGTACATCAGGCTTAAACATTGCAAGGTTTAGAGGGATGCCGAAGAATCCCAGAAAATCCGTGTTTGAATATCCTAGAAGGCTGGACAAAAGCAGGGTCCATGATATTGTTGCAGCTAAGGGCCATCCTCCACTTTCTATGTCGTACGCAAATCCTAAAATGATCAGTACAATTAGGCTGATAAAAAGCGTGTCTATAGACCACTGAAAAGGAGAAATCGACGTAAGAACATTTAGTACCACGGTGCTCGCAAAGCTTCTAGCAAATATGTAGAAAGAAAGACTAAAAAGGGTGATCGCAGCCATAAGTTCTAGAAGCGATATATATCGACTTGTGCTCAATGACTTCATCTAATTCTCGCCCTCGCTAACATGGGCTTAAGTATTATCTGGGTCTTGGTGTTCCAGGGCACGACAAAGGCTCCAGCCCTTCTCAATGACCTTAACAATGCAAGGTTTGATAAATCAAGCATCCGGGCTCCAGCCTCTTCAAAAGAACCCCTCGCCGCGATGTCATAACCCATCACGTGTATGATGATGATCTGCGCTCGACCGACCGTTGAATAGAGGCGCATACTTTTTATGCCCTGTAAAAGTTCCCTTAAATTTTCTTTCCTCACCATTGTGACGACGATAAAAAGAGGGTTTTGGCCTACCAGATGCCATTTGTTGTCTTCGATTGCCTGCCTGAGGGTTCCATGGAGTTCGTTTATTTCGACTCTTTCGAGTTCCCTTGCTATCTTGTATTCCTGCCTTCGGCCCGTGTCTGGAAGAATAGTCTTACCGCAATTGTAAACGTTTAAAGCTACTCTACAGTTCTTCGACAGGTAGAATTGTGAAAGACCTGATATAGCTTTTATGGCATATTCAAACGCGTTATCTATTTCGGTGCCTATACGCATGTTCATGGAGGAATCTAAGAAGAACCAAACCGTCTTCTTCCCTTCACTTTCGTAATCGTTAACCAGCGGAGTTGAGTTTGGTCTTCGACAACTGAGCCTCGCCGTGGCCTTCCAGTTTATTCTGCTATAGGGGTCTCCGTGCTTGTATTCTCTTAGCTCTATGAATTCGTTTGTGCGAACACCGAACAAGGTCATCGCTCCCAACGGCATGGGTATCTGTGATAGCACATTCGGATCTCTTAATTTTCTTACATTTATAGGACGATGTCTCACAACAAGTTTCAGAGGGTCGCTTCCAAATCCGACTTCAACCTGTCTCAGGTTCGCAGTGTGCAAAGATTCATAGATGGGAGGACCTATATCGTAATTTCCTCTCCTAGTCAGCTTAACATTATATGACATGTCCTCAGACAAGGTCCCTTCGCCTTTCCAGAACACCCTAAAATTCTTATGATAATCTTCTTCATCTGATTCAAGTTCAAAGTGCTCTGGCAGCTTATCCGCAACTGTTACTATACCCCTGCCCTCTCCGACGGTGACGTGTTCTTCCAACTTAATTACGTCATTAACATAAGCTTTTATCTCACCTCCAACTCTCTGGATATGAACGCTTTTAGGCTGCTCTATAGCTAGAGCTAGAACAAGGAAGAGCAGGTAGACAAGGGCAAACCAGACAAAAAGTGTGTTAAGAAATATCATTCCCAGTAGCACTAGCGCAAAGGCCTTCCAAACCAGCTGGGGTACATCAGATGAGAGCATGGTATTATCAACTATGAGTTTTATTTTTTAGTAAAATCTATCGGAGGTTCAACCTTATTAACTACGCTTTCAACAACCCCTTCCACTGTAATAAGATTTTCTATTTCATACTCCATCTTTAATATTATCCTATGACATAGAGCCTCTTTGATAAAGATTTTAACATCATCAGGAGTAACGAAGTCCCGTCCTTGAACTGCGGCATGAGCCCGCGCCGCCTTAAGCAACGCCAGCCCTCCCCTCGGACTAGCACCAACTTCAACCGCCGTGTGCTCTCTAGTTCCCCTGACTATCTTGCTAATGTAATCTAGAATCTGTTCGTCAATGTACAAAAAGTTTTCGACATAGTTCTGCATCTCTAAGAAATCTTTTTGTTTCACAACTGCTTCAACCCTTTCTGTCGGATCGTCTAAAGCCCACTTTATCCTTCTTCTCAAGATTTCGCTCTCGAGCTCTAGATTTTTAACATACCCTGTTGACAACTTCAGCAGAAAACGATCCAATTGAGCCTCAGGAAGAGGAAAAGTTCCTTCCATCTCTATTGGATTCTGGGTTCCGATGACAAAGAAAGGCTTCTCAAGCTTGTAAGTGTTACCTTCTATCGTAACCTGCCTTTCTTCCATAGCTTCCAGAAGAGCGGACTGAGTTTTAGGAGGGGACCTGTTAATCTCATCGGCAAGTAGTATGTTGGTGAAAACCGGGCCCTTCTCCACCGTGAAATCTGAACCCTTCCAGACACGAGTGCCAATAATGTCAGCTGGTAAAAGATCGGGTGTAAATTGAATCCTCCCCCAGTTGCAGCCGGTGACCTTTGCGAAGACCTTAGCTAAGAGGGTCTTCCCAAGTCCTGGATTGTCCTCAAATAATATGTGCCCGTTCGAGAGTGCTGCGCACAACAGTTTTTCTAGAACAATGGGGTCGCTGACGAAGTAATTTTTAATTGCCCCCACCACCGCCTCTGAAAGGCTTTTGAAATCGTCATTGTTCGTAGAGTCAGTCCTCCTCTGCGAACAGCTTTTCCGCTACGCCTAACTTCGCAAACCATAGATAAATATCATTATATCGGAACATTTGCTGTTCTGTCCCTTTCTCTTTTTTCCCCCAAGATATACTTTGTTTTCTTTTACTAAATTTTAGCTATTATATTAGAAATTTTAAATGCTAACAACTGTATCTTATTTAAATACACTGATAAAGATTCTTCAGCCTTTACAATATAACGGTTAAATACTGTCGACGAAAATAATCGACTGTGACATATGATCTAAAGGGCAAAGTTTGTGTTGTTACAGGCGGAAGCAGGGGTGTTGGAAAGGCAACAGCGAGGATGTTCAGCGAAAATGGAGCGAAAACAGTTATAGTGGCGAGAAATGAAGTTGCTCTGCTGGAAGTCGCGGACGAAATTAAAAAAACAGGAGGAAGATGTGATTATTTTCCTGCAGACCTTACAGACAAGGATCAGGTAAAGAGGTTGTTTGAGCAGGTTGTTAAGATGCATGGACGTCTAGACGTTCTAGTAAATAATGCCGCAGTTGCGTCGTACACTTCTTCAATAGATGATACTACATTGGAAGAATGGAATTATGTAATCGCTGTTGATCTTACGGCCGTTTTTCTATGCTGCAAGGAAGCCTTCAAGATAATGAAGAAACAGGATGAAGGCAAAATCATAAACATATCATCCACCTCTGGTAGCATTGCCTCTTCTCCAGGGGAAATATCCTACCGGTCAGCCAAGCATGGCTTAATGGGATTGACAAAGGTACTTCTAAAGGAGAGTCAAAGCACGGGTATAAGTGTCACTGCTATAGTTCCGTCTCATATTAAAACAGAACAGTATAGAAAAGGGTTTGACATGTCCGGAAAAACTTGGACGCTCCAGATGGAAAAGGATTGGGAAAATTCATTGGAAGCTGAAGATGTCGCGGAGGTTATCCTATTCGTTGCCACACGGGATAAAAAAGTTATTATTCCTAAGGTAGCAGTTTATCCTAGGAAGGATATTCACAGGTATGGGATGGATGTGTAAGCTATTCATTTCCTTTTTTGGTGTCTATCCATTAAATCAGCTTAGATGACTCTTTGAGAAGTCTAATAAATTCCGGTTCGCCTATGTAATTTTGATTTCTGACTTTAATGTGTCGTAGACATTTACCTGTCCCTTCAAGTCGATTCGAATGGAGTGAAGCTACCATAAAAAAGCCTAAGTCAACGCTGTCTTTTAGGTTAACTAAAAGAGAACTTTAATATTGTTTTTATGTTTAATAAAGGAGGTGCAGTTACAACTGAGGTATCCAACCATTAATTGGTTACTGCCATGGCTCTTTTATGCCAATCATGCTTCCAGTCAAACTATTTTGGACAAGGTACTTATGTGCCGTAAGTGCAGCTAGGGCTCCTTGACCCACTGCAATAGATATCTGCTTTTCTTCGACGTCTGTAACGTCTCCTGCTGCGAATAACCCACTCACACTTGTTGATTGATCCTTGTTCACAGGCACTTCACCTCTTTCATTCAATTGTAATAGGTCACGTAGGGGGCCCGTGTTTGGTGTCAGGCCGACTTCAAGGAAGACTCCATCTATGTTTAGATCGTATCTTTCTACACCGTCAACGGATTCGAGTCTGACACCTGTCAGCTTGTCCTTTCCGAGGAAGGAGCGAACAATCATCGGGGTGTGGACTACAATATTTTTTGCTCTGAGGACTTCATGTACCAAAGAATCATCTGCTCGAAATTCTTTCCTTTGGTGGATCAAGTGAATCTCTGAGGCAAAGTTGGTTAGGTCACGCGCTGCGGTGAACGCCGAGTTACCTCCTCCAATGACTGCAACACTTTTACCTTGGTAGAGAGGAGCGTCACAGGTAGCACAGAACCCGATCCCTTTTCCAATAAACTGTTCCTCCCCAGGCACTCCTAGTCGACTATATTCTTTTCCAGCGCAATAAATCACGGACTTCGCTTTGAACTGTCGGTTATCGTCTGTAATTATCAAGAAAACATTGGCATCTTTTTTCACCTGTACGACATCTCTTCCGAGAGCTTCCGCGATCGGATAGTTTTCAATATGGTTGCGGAACGCTTGATTCATGTCTGTTCCTCCGATGCCCGGAAGGCCAAGGTAGTTCTCAATGTTTGCGGTGTACGTTATTTGTCCTCCCACCTTCCTTGCAACTAAAGCTACATCTAGACCCTTTCGGGCTGCGTATATTGAGGCTGACATGGCAGCAGGTCCTCCTCCAACAATCGCAACTTCATACTCATGTTCTTGATCTGCCTTACTAACCTTGTGTGCTCCTTGGATCTCATGGAGGGCTTCCTCTAGTTGCCTGTACTCTTCAGGGCTGACAGCTTTCAAAATCTCCAAGTACGCGGCTCCAGCCTGCAGAGCCCCTTCAAAGGAATGTACTTCATTGATAACGGTCTTTGGCACAGCGGTTACATTATATTTTTGTACAAGCTGTGGAAATTCTTCTGCTTGGATCATGTCCGCACGAATATTTTCATTGACAAAGGCAAACTGATGAGCGATATGGACTATCTTGGGACAGTAGGGGCACGTTAACGTCACGAGCACCTGGAGGTGAACTTGTTCCTTTACATCCTTAACAAGTTTTTCCAGCTGAGGATCCAGACCAGAATTACCAGTTGAAACCATTAAAATAGCCTCTAAAAGCGAATTGAATTCGTATCCGGCGGTAATGCCATAAAATCGAATTCTAAAATCCTTATTCCCAACTACAGCCGTGGCAGGTATCTTATCTATTTTGGAGTTCATAGCCTCTTCACTATGTAGTATAAAGTCGAAGATCTGGATCTCAAGTTTGTCTGAGAGTGAAACCAGCTCCTCCAAAAGTCCTTTCTGCTGGGCGCACGACGGGGAGGCGTTCTCCTGAGTGAAAAATAATAGCTTTACTGGAGAATCCAAATCCTCCAAGATTTCACGAAGCTGCATTTTTGTTTTCTCATCTAACATCTCTGACATAGTCTTTCTAACACACGCTCCTATTTTGTATGCAGTCAGAGTGTTTTAAAACCTTTTACAGAACGTAGATAGATAACATCTATTCTTTGGGAGAAACTTCTGTAGAAGATATTTTAGACACATCGAGCTGTCGATCGTTAGAAAAGAGTTCATGTCCAACTCCGATTATTAAATTAACCAATCATGTGGACTGCTGAAAAAGTTTCTTGAAAGCTTTAACCTTTAAACTATTTCTATGCAACTTCAAAAAAGTTAAGGATTCTGTCACTGGATTTTTTTCATTTTTAAAGATTAATTTCTTATTAAATTTTAGTGCTTGAGAGGCGATAAACGTTAAGCCTACACTTGAACCAAGATACGGTCTCTCCAGTTTTGAATATATATCTAAGTGGCTGCTTATCCAGCTATATTAAGTAAATGAAATTCAAGGTTAGAAAATTGGAATGGGGTATGCTACCTTTATCGGTTAATATCCCATTGTTGTGGAACCTGTTCATTGTATTTAGGGCAACCCTGATAATTTTGGCTTTAAGTGGATTCTAATCGCCGAAATTGGTGCTTTTAACAAATCTATCGTAGACTTTGAGTTTCTCCAGACCTGCTTCAATCCCCTTCCCAGCCTCAGGTATTCTGTTCTCTCTGAAGAATTCCTCAACCTCATCAGCCTTACCTATTCCAAGAATAGGTATAGTGGATAGCAAGACCTGTGATAGTCTACCTGTGCCTTCATTTAGTTTCCTGAGTGTTTGTAAATTGATCTTCATCCACATCCAAGCAACGTCTCTGGCATCCGGGTTTCTTGTGGCCGCTAAGATCATGCTTGTTATGTCCTGTCTTTTCACCTCGCCACTGAGAGCTAATCCAAACGAAAGTGCAACAAGTGAACGATCCTTGAAGAGCATCATAGAATTAAGAAACCGTATTCTCTCTTCGTCTGAATCGCTCTCTCTGTACTTTTTTACAACACCCTCAAGATCGCTGTTTGCCCTAGCATAGGCTATTACGACTGCGTCTTTCATATCTGGTTTTATCTTGGCGTAGTTGTGGAAGTCTGAACCTAATTTTTTAGCGTAGCCTTCATCTAACATAGCTAGTCTTCCAGCTATAATGCCGTTTAACATTGAACTGTTCTCTTCAGATTTTTCCTGAAGGGCTTCTAGCTGTAAATTATGGAACATTCTTGAAGCTTCGGAAACTTTGGATGGAACTATCGAGTATAGGAACGCCAGCTGATCAGAAAGTTCGAGGACCGGTAGATAGTCGTGATCATTATAGTATCTCTCCACACGGCTAAGGTAGTCGCTGAAAGACAGCTTGCCAGCCAATAGGAAGGCCAGTGAATCGGACGCTATCCCCCACCTTTCAAAAGCTGAGAGGTTACTCTGCCACACTTTTTCGTAGAGTCCCCCGTAATAAACTCTGTAGAAACCTGTTTGGTCAACGTTCAACTTGAGGGACTCCAAGTTTTTAGCCTCGATAACTTCCTCTTTGCTGTCCAAGAGCAAAGTTCTTTCTTTATCATTGATCTTCATACCGATTGGTATTCTCCAAACGTCTTCTCTGGACTCGTTTGCCAGTAAAAACCGATTCTGCTTGAGCACTAAGCTGTTTCCTCTCATTTCTGCGTTTACAATTGGATATCCAGGCTTTCCTACCCATTCGCTCATGATCACCTCTATCGGCTTTCCCGATATTTTCTCAAGAGAATTCCAAAGATCTTCTCCAGATGCGTTAGAGTAACTGTGCTCCATAAGATAGTTCGATATGCCTTTCCTGAAGTCACCTGGTCCCATATACGCTTCAATCATCCTAAGAATGCTTGCACCCTTACCATAACTTATGCTGTCGAAAATTTGCTCTATTTCACTAGGAGTTTCGATGTGTGCTTTTATAGGGTGAGTGCTTTTTAGGCAGTCCCTAGCAAAAGCGCCCGCAGTTTCGTCATTTAAGAAGTCCTGCCAAACCTTCCATTTCGGGTAGATGGCATCCATCGCCTTGTAACACATAAATGTTCCAAAGCTTTCGTTCAGCCAGATTTCGTCCCACCATTTCATGGTCACTAAGTTTCCAAACCATTGGTGCGCAAGCTCGTGGGCTACAACCTCGGCCACTCTCTTTTTAGTCTTGAAGCTGCTATTTTCGTCAACCAGAAGTGCTGTTTCTCTGAAAGTTATCGCGCCCCAGTTCTCCATGGCACCTGCGGCAAACTCAGGTATAGCTATTAGATGAATCTTTGGAAGAGGGTATGAAACACCAAAGTATGTCTGGTAGAATTCTAAAGACTTCTTGGCGACATCTAATGCGAACGCCCCCTTGCTTGCTTTAGTAGGCGTTGTAGCCACAAATATTTTAATGTCGCCTATTCTGTCATTGATCTCCTCAAATTTTCCTATACCTAAGTAGAGCAGGTACGTCGACATCTTCGGTGTCCTTTGGAAGGAGACGGTTTTCATATCACCCTCTGTTTCCGTCGACTCGACAGGCATGTTCGAAATAGCATCTAGCTCTCTGTCTATCTTCACAGTTAGCTTAAACTCGGCTTTATACCCTGGGTGATCTAAACACGGGAACATTCTCCTCGCATTTGCAGCTTCAAATTGTGTGGTTATCATGTAAGTGCTCCCATAAGGTGCTCTGTAGATTCCCACTAGTGTATCGGGGATCTGACCGGAGTATCTGATTTCTAGTGTCCCATTGAAAGGCCCTGTTTTAATTATTAGATCTTCTTCTCTTTGATTAAAAGGGTAAGACCTAGTGTTGGTTCCGGCGTTAAGGATAGTAAGGCCAAGAGAGTTTAGGATTACATCCCCCTCAGTTTCAAGTTTTATGAGCGTTTTTCCCACAAACTTTAGATTTTTGAAGTCTAATTCAAGAAATAAATCGTAGCTTTCAATCTGCACGATGTATGGTCCACCTAACGACTTTAATTAGTTTATTTATGATCTTTTAAACTTGGCAGTCTTTTCCAAGCTTAACACTAGCCTTCAGAACATTTAATGTATAATTCTGATTATTTTTTTCCAGTAATAACACTTAAGTATAACACTGCTATAATATAGCCTATAAATGCAGCGGAATGTATCAGTTAAGAGACTGCCGTTCCTTTTAGTGATTATAGTGATTGTTGCCGCAGCGGCTATTTTGGGCTACTATACAACTGTGGGCAGTACAACTAAACTTAACACTTCTGAGATAACAGATTACCAGGGTCAAAAGCTTTCCTCGATCAGCGATGAGCCAGAAGTCTCCATCAAGGGAACCCAATACATCAATCAAAGTACCTATAGGCTCGTTGTCACTGGCCTCGTTGACAAGAACCTTACTCTCACATACGATGAGGTTATATCGAGGTATACAGCCTATGAAAAAGTTGTTACGTTGAACTGTGTTGAAGGATGGAGTGTCACAATGCTGTGGCAGGGTTTCCTCATAAAAGACCTTTTAGCAGATGCAGGTGTAAAATCGAATGCAACGATAGTCATTTTCTACGGCTACGACAACTATTCTGACTCTTTGCCCATCGACTACATTAACAGCAATAACATTATGATCGCCTACAAGATGAACAACGTTACTATATCGCCTGAAAATGGTTGGCCATTTCAGGTGGTTGCGGAAGGCAAATGGGGCTATAAGTGGGTAAAGTGGATCACAAAAATAGAGGTCTCCAATAATACGGACTTCAAAGGTTATTGGGAGCAGAATGGCTATTCAATCAATGGCGACTCAAACCAGAGCTACATAGCCAGCCCTTAGATTCTAACATATTTCGTTTCAAATTAAAAATAAACAACTTCTCCCTTAATATTTATTTACAGACGTAAAATTTTTGAGACAAGGTTTTAACTAAAACAAAAATCTATTTATCATTTAAAACATCTTCTCAAAAATCATCTGATTTCAAGTGAACACTGCGGTGACATCAGATCTTTTTTATCGTTCGTCATGTTTGACTGCCTCTCTGCTTTATTTAAATCGCTTCAATCATTCTATTCATATCTATCTAAACAATTTTGATGAGACATATGTCCTGCGAATAGATTCGAACGCCTGCAAACTGCTACCCTGATAAAAATTCTCCCAAACATTTTACCAGAGTAAACTACGGGGACAATATGCCCTTGAGGATATCTATCTATTCTTAAGGCCATATGTCAATTAGACATTAAATGAGTTTAAATAATAATGGACATTTTTATTATTTAATCTTTTCCCGAATATATTCACGGTATAAGTCACAAATTTATTGAAAAAGATTAACAAATTTGTTGCTGTAAGGTTCTTATATTGCCATCACTCTATTTTCTACATGCCTATTTTTGTTGTGCAGGAACATTGGGCCACCACTCACCATTTCGACTTTAGGCTTGAAATGGACGGTGTCTTAAAGTCGTGGGCTGTTCCGAAGGGTGTTCCACAAGAGTATGGGGTAAAAAGGCTGGCTTTAAGGGTGGAGGACCACTCTTTGGAGTACGCGAATTTCAGTGGTGTGATTCCTGAAGGTCAGTATGGTGCAGGTAAAGTTACGATTTGGGACAGAGGAACATACACTCTTATAGAAAATTTGGAAAAACGCATCAAATTTAATCTAAAAGGGGGACGCCTAAATGGAACCTATAATTTAATCAGATTTCAGACAAAAGAGGGGAAAGAACAGTGGCTTATTATGAAGGTCAGGGAATAGATTGCTTCTGATATCTAGTTCCTAGATTTTGTATTCTTCAACTATTCTTCCGACCATTCTTAGCCTTTCTACACTTCCATCAGGCGGCATCATATCTGATATCCCTACGATAATATTTGGCGCAAAAAGGTCTAGTAATTTTTGCATGAACTTCTTAAGTTCCTCTTCACCCGTATAGGGCATGAAATGGGTGGCAGGAATTCCGTCCGACAGCATCATCCCTTCCAAGCCGTCCCTAAGCTCTTCTAAGGTGACACTACCCTGTGGAATAGGTGGAACGCATTCAAGTCCGTCTAGCCCGGTTTCCTTGGCAAAAGGTAGAACGTGTTTAATCTTACCATCCCAGTGGGAAGTGGAATACTTACCCATCTGATGAAGTTCTCGTGTTCTACGCTGGTAATACGGCAACATGTACTTCTTTAGTAATGTTGGAGAAACAAGTGAATCGTCTATGTTATCACCAAAGTTTATTATCTTAAAGGGAGTTCTCTTAATCAGTTCGAATCTTTTATCGTCGTTTTCGTCGAATGTACGTAGAAGTTCTTCAACTTTTTCGGGGGTCTTCCACAGTGCTATTGTCCCCCTCTCAAGTCCCATGTACTCGATAAAGAGTCTCTGTATCGATCCATGAGGCAGATTTAATATAGGTTCGCATCTATCGCCTAAGAGTCTATCATTTCTATCGTATTCTTCTTCGTCAAATTCGAAATGTTGTCTTCTTAGAATATGTTCGAGAATTCTAAAATCATCGGTTGTCTGCAAGAAATACTTTATACGCATCTTATTGGTGCCCCAAAGGTTCTTCTTTTCTATTTGAGTAATATCCCCTTCTGCAGTCATGTACTTAGTGTAAACATATTCAATATCTTCCTTTAATTCGATCCTTACGCCGTCGCCTTCAACCGTTCTGATCACGTTATTAAAGTAGTGATAGGATCTCGGTGAGGCGCCTAGATCGTCATAAATTTGCAGTATATCCCAATCCTTATACTTCTTAGGCAGAGAGCCTCTAGCTTTGTTAACTTCATGCCAGTGGTGAAGTCTAGGCTGCCAAATAAGACGATCGGCTTTCCTGCGAGTGAAGACTGCCATAGTTCTCTCACGATTGTTCAAGGCTCTCGCATTAACTATCTTTTGATAAATATTAAAGGTGTTATGCATTGTTGCCAAAACTTTTAGATTCGACGGTAACAGGTTATACAGAAATAGTTTGCTTTCTACAAGTGTACACGTGTTTAATCTGAAATGATCGGACATAAATGATTGAACTTTCTTAATTTGTAGGGTTCCATCGAAGCGTCCGGCGATTATAAGGTGGGGAACTATTGATATAATCTTTTTTTACAGATTAAGGTATAAATTTAGATTTTTTTTAGATATTATAAAAATATTATCATATATTTATGGAAAAGGTTTTATATAACAATTTCATATTTAAAATGATAGGAATGCCGACGGCGTTTGTATTGATAAATGCGGATTTGGGTTCTGAAAGGGAAATAGTCAAAGAGCTTAAAAAGATAGAAGAGGTAAAGGAAGCTTATGCTATTTACGGCACATATGATGTAATTGTCAAGCTTTCTGCAGACACAATGGATAAATTAAAGGATACCGTAAGTTCTAAGATCAGAGGGTTAAAGAGTATTCGTTCAACTCTCACAACGATTGTTATGGAAGAATAGAGTTAAATTAACTAAAACCAAAGGGAATTACCAAAATGTTTGGTTAGATTAATAGAGGTAAGTTTCAGGTTTGGCCATGCAACGTTATCAAGTTGGCTGATTTAAGAGCCGTTATGGATCAAATGCGATTTATGATGCAATTCTATTGAAGGTGAACATAATTCTTAAAATCAATAAACCTTGAGTCGTTTTCTACTGCCAAAGAAAAAATTTTTAACCTCATCAAAACTTCTAAACCCGCTAACGTTAGCTACTCAATCCTTCCGGTCTTCCATAATTTTTCATTTGTCTTAGGGAGTCCTGTAAGTTCCTCGCTTAATTGCCAAAGACGTTTGGCGGTTTCTATGTTGTAAGACTCTTCAGAGGATCTTACCTGCTTCCTTTTAGTAAAATATTTTCCAGTGACTCCTGAAACCTCTGGAGAGGATGCCAGATACACCACTGTCAGCGCCCCCTTTTCAGGTTTGGAAGCAAATATTCCTGTAATCTTGAAGAAGGGGAACAGAGGACCGTTGTCTCGACCCAAGCTTGTCCTTACAAAGCCTGGATGAAGACAATTCACGGTTACACCTGTTGATTTAAGCCTACTAGCAAGCTCATATGTAAATAGTACATTGGCAAGTTTCGATTGACCGTATGCTCTTAACCCTACTATGTATCTTCTTTCTCCCAGTACGTCTTCGAAATGTATTTTCGCTCCATAATGGGATGCTGACGCCACATTTACTATACGGGAAGGAGCACTGCTCTTGAGCAGATCGAGTAAGAGATTTGTTAGTAGGAAGGGAGCAAGGTGATTAACTGCGAAGGTCTTCTCGATTCCGTCCACCGTAAGAGAACGTCTTAGCATAAAGACGCCTACGTTGTTGACAAGGACGTCCAAACGCTTGTAATTGCTTTTAAAATCTTGTGCCAGCTGCCTAATCGACTGCTGTGAAGAAAAGTCTGCTAACATTAGATTAACATTCTTGTTGCCGCTCTTTGACCTAATATCTTCCAATGCCGATTCCCCTCTTTTTTTGTCTTTTCCGACGATAACCAATGTTGCGTTTAACTTCGCTAATCCCAACGCTGTTGCTTTGCCTATCCCAGAAGTGCCGCCTGTTATAATGCAGACTCTACCGGTCATGTCATTTCTGATCGACTGCATAATGTTATTGATTGTAAAGTCGTGAAATATATTCTTTGTTATCCTGAGCAATTGTGCAGAAAGTGAACACATTTTTCTGTCCTTAATGGCATTCTTTATTCGTTTAGAAGTTCCTTCTTTACCATCCAGAATCTTTTTTACTTCATCATCCGACAGATCATGCCATTCTAAGTAGGCATCTGCGACGGCAAAGGAAGGAACACTTCTTACATTTAGAGAAACCAGCATATCTACCTCTGATCTAAGAAGTCTGATCGCGCTTACAGATGATGTAGGGACAGCTACAATTATATTTTGTGCACCCATTTTTTTAACCGATTTTATAGCAGCCAACATTGTGAAACCAGAAGCTAGACCGTCATCTACGAGTATCACATCTATACCCTCAATATCAGGCATCGGTTTATCACCCCTAAACTTCTTAAGCCTCTCGAGAATTGTTTTCTTGGTCTTCGAGACCAAGTCTTCAATCTCATCTTTCCTCAAATTAAGGCTTCTGACTAGTGGTTCATTGAAGACGATTTCTCCGTCCCAAGATAAAGCGCCGAAACCGGCTTCAGTATTCCACGGAATCTGTATCTTTCTCACTAAGATAATGTCAAAAGATATGGAAAGATTTTTGGCCACGATGTATCCTACCGGTACACCACCGGCAGGCACGGCGAGAACGATGGCATCAGATCTGCTTTTATATTCCCCTAATTTTTCAGCCAAGATTTTACCTGCTTGGAATCTATCCTTAAAAACAAATTTTTTTTCTCTGTAAGATGGCTCATCAATAATTTTCACCATGATGTGAATCTCCAATTGAAAAAAGTCTTTTACCCTCATTTAAAGCTAGCTGCGGTAATAAATCTTGATCAAAATAGAAATACATGTTGAAATAAAATGTCTACATATTTTTTATATAAGGTTAAAGGTAAAGCCATCGATTTAGGCTTATTTTTACTTGAAAAAGTTCGATGACTGTGAACTTTAACAATAAAAACATTTATATAATGAAATTCAAAATTGAAAATGAACAGCTCTGTTCTTCCTTGAATCATCTCCAGGAAAATAATAATGTACTGAAAGGGATGGTCCTAAATGTCAAAATATTCGCCTGATAAAGTTTCAGAAGTAGAATACGAAATACAAAAGGATGGGGGAATGAGGGTACCTGTCAAAATATACGCTAACGCGCAACTTTTACGTAAAATGACAGAAGATCGTACGTTAGGTCAAGCGGTGAACGTTGCACATCTACCTGGAATACAGAAGTTTTCAATAGTTCTGCCGGATGGTCACGAAGGCTATGGTTTTCCAATAGGAGGAGTAGCAGCGACAAGCTACGATGAAGGGGTTATTTCCCCCGGGGGAGTAGGTTACGATATCAACTGTGGCGTCAGACTAATTTCCACTCCTTTATTTGAAAAAGATGTCCGCCCTAAGCTAAGGCATCTTGTTCATGAATTGTTTGTCGATGTTCCCAGCGGTTTAGGCAGTAAGGGTCAGTTGAAGCTAAGTCAGGGTTCCTTGAACTCTGCGCTTGACGAAGGGGTTGACTGGGCCGTTGTGAACGGCTACGGTTTTACAGAGGACAGGGAATTCTGTGAAGAAAATGGGCGCATGAAATCCGCCGATTCGAGTATGGTCAGCCCAAACGCTAAGAAGCGTGGTGCTCCTCAGTTGGGTAGCCTCGGCAGCGGTAATCATTTTCTAGAGATCGGCGTTGTCAACAGAATATTTGACGAAAATGTTGCAAAGGTCTTTGGTATACCGTCTACAGGACAGGTCGTGCTATGGGTTCACACTGGCAGCCGAGGTTTAGGTCATCAGGTATGCAGCGACTATTTGAGGCTGATGGAGCAGTGTAGTAGACAATACAACATTGTGCTGCCTGATCGTGAGCTCGCGAGTGTCCCAATCCGCAGTCCTGAAGGTGAAAGATACCTTGGTGCCATGGCCGCGGCGGCGAACTTTGCCTGGGCTAATCGTCAGATGATTACGCACTGGGTTCGCAGGGCTTTTTCGAAGATCTTCGGCGTAGACGAGAGGGAACTGAGGCTAATTTACGACGTAGCCCACAACATCGCCAAGACCGAAGAACATGACGTAGATGGTCAAAAGATGAAAGTTTTGGTCCATCGCAAGGGCGCGACAAGAGCTTTCCCAAGGGGCAGACCTGAGGTTCCTCAAAGATATCGAGATCTCGGCCAACCCGTTCTTATACCGGGTTCCATGGGCACTTCAAGCTGGGTACTAGTCGGAAACGAGCTATCCATGAAAAAAAGTTTCGGTAGCACCGCTCACGGTGCTGGTCGGATGATGAGTAGAGGAGGTGCATTAAGATCGAAAAGTGGTTCTGATGTCAAGAGGGAATTGGAGAACCGTGGAATACTGCTAGAAGCCGCAGATATCAGAGTAGTCAGTGAGGAAGCTCCTGAAGCTTACAAGGACGTTGATATGGTGGTAGAAGTCTCTCATCAAGTTGGTATTGCAACAAAGGTCGCTAGAATCACCCCGATTGGAGTCGTGAAGGGTTAATTCCTATTCCAAGCCTAGAAACTAGGAAGCTATTTTTATTGTGTAGATGCTTTGAATATGTATTGTGTATCAGTAATGAAATGGTATCTATATATAATTGTATCCTAAAGTCTGTAGTGCCCTTTTTATATTTGGTCATTTAGTCGATATATAACAAAAGTATGAGAGAACTGTTACGCTACTGAAAGATCGCAGTGAGTTAACAAACTTGTCTTTGATTTACAGGTCAAGAAACTGTATTTGTTACCCAATTTCCATGTTCGTGTTAGGTGTATACGTATTATAATTTTAGATTTTAGATTAATTTTTTTTAATATTTATGATTTTTTTTCTGAGCAATAATTTGTATATATCACAGCGCTATAACATTTATATAAAGCATAAAATAAACATGTATTATGTCAAGTGAGTCTAAGAAAGAAAATGAAGAAATAACGGGTAAGGTCGGCATGAAAATGCAGGAAATGCTAAATGAGATAAACCGGAACGTTCTAATGCTTAAAGAGGATGTTGAAGAGGATGTTAAAAAAGCTGAGACGATGACGAAGGAGCATCCTGGAACTGCATTGACTGTTGCGTTTGTAGCCGGTCTGGCGGTAGGTGGAATGCTGGTCCTAGCAGCTAAGAAAATGAAAGAAGATTAAATTCTATGAGCCAGCGTAAGTCTGCATTTGATAACGTCAGAGATGTAATCTTAAAATATATCAAGAATTTTGTAGCTGCGGCTTTAAAGGAACAAATAGATTCCGTTAAAGAAATGGCTTGGGTGTACCTGCGCATTTTGTTTAGAAAGATGGCCTTGTTTGCTTTAGCCCTCACCATATTCTTGATAGGGTTCGTTTATGTGACGTTTGGCTTAGTTAAAGCTTTGACGACTGTGATACCTGAGTGGGCGAGTTTAATCGTTATCGGTGTCGTGATATCGGCCTTAGGTTATATCTTATTTAGACAGGCTAGCAAAAAGCCCGAGGAATTAAAATCCAGGAATTAGAATAGCATATTGTTCCCTAAAAGTCCCAACTTTTTATGTATAAGTATAACATTCATAGACCTTGTTAAAAGATCACTTCTCAGTCTGGCTCAGGATGTGACATGATTAAAGGGACATATGTTAAATCTACAATTAAAGAAGGATAACAAAAAACGTTGATCTAACTTTAACCATAAATTTTTTCCTTTGTTATAGTATAAAAGTAATACGAAAAAGAGAATGACGTCGCCAAGGCGGCTGATCCTCCTACAAGATAAAAAATTCCAAGTAGTGCTGAAAAGTTGTTTAAAGCGTGGAGGAAAACGGCCAAAGAATAGAATTTAAGAACCTGTTTCTTCGCTACACCGTATGCGATTATCGAAGTATTAGCCGCGTGAAAGAAAACTCCAAAGATCCTTATGTATATCGGTGCCCCATTGACGACATAAAAAAAGAATTCCGTTACACCGAAACCTAATCCGGAGAGGAAACCAAGGATAAAAATTGATCTCTCAGTTTCGCCATGACGATAGAAGATGGGGTAGGCTTTTGCAAATTCTTCAATTAAGGGTGGTAAAATTGCTACAGAAAAAAGGGTGAAAAAGAAGCCTGGGATTTCCAAAAAATTCTGACTTCCGAAAATCTCTACAAAAAGTGTGAGAGGTACACTTATTATTATCCCTGAAAGGAAGAAAAAGATTTTTTCATATATATCAGGGTGATGGAGCTTTATCAAAATATGGCTCTCTTGTAATTCGGACACGCTTCCTAATTTTCGCCGAATCTATATAAATTTATTTTTATTCCGTAGTATTATTTTACTTCTTTGCCAAACTATTTGACATTAAAGCATGCTTTAACCTAATATTTTTTCTTTAACACTCTGATATGATACTTAACATTGTCTTTAACTAATTAACTTGGTTCAGAGAATTCAAAAGAGCCGATTAGAGTGTTGTAACCGGTGTGGATCAAAAATGGTTTCGCATGTTTTCAATTGTGTTAACCTACTAAATAGTTAAATAGGCCTTTTATGGAGTTGGGCATCGGGAGTTTATAACCTTGGGTGCCTGTTTTGTCTTACAAGCGAGCTGCCTCCTTAAGTGTGGAGGAACTTTACAAAGAATTTGGTACAAGTCCTTCAGGACTTTCTAATGAAGAAGCTGAAGAGAGATTAGATAAATATGGGCATAACATATTTCCTTCTACCAAAAAGGTTAATATCGTTATAAGGTTTCTAAAAGAGTTCGAGAACCTTTTTAATGTTCTTCTTCTTTTTGCTTCACTTCTCTCATTCTTAAGCGGTTTATTATATAAGAACGTAGGTTCGATTCAGATAAGTGTCGCCATTTTCTTAGTTGTAATAATTAATTCAGTCTTTAGTGTTTTCCAAGAATTTAGAGCGGAAAAAGCTGTTGAAGCGCTTAAAAAATTGGTTCCTGAACGCGCGAAAGTTGTAAGACGAAATTTTACGATACAAATCCCTGCTTCGGGGGTGGTTCCGGGTGACTTGATAATGCTTGAGGAAGGCGATAGAGTTCCAGCAGATATAAGACTGACTACGATGTTTGAAGTCGCTGTTGACAATTCTGTCCTAACCGGCGAATCAGAGCCTCAAAGAAGATTCGTTGAAGCACTACCAAATATTTCTGAAGGAGATATTTCAGATTATGGTAATATTGTTTTTGCCGGAACTACTATTTCCTCGGGTTTTGCAAAGGGTATAGTTGTCTCTACGGGGAAAAATACTGAATTTGGCAGAATAGTGTCTATTGCACGAGAAATAAAGGATCCTTTGAGCCCATTGCAAAAGGAAATAAATTATACGGCAAGGATCAACTTTCTAGTCGCAATAGCTGTTGCTGGATTATTCTTTGTAATATCGTTGTCTTTTCTGAAACTAACACTAATACAGAGTATGCTGTTTTCGATAGGTGTTATGGTCTCTCTTGTTCCTGAAGGGTTTCAGGTTACAGTCTCGCTAGCACTAGCTCTTGGTGCTGTCGCGATGTCGAAGGTAAAGGTCGTCGTCAAGCGTTTATCAGCGGTCGAAACTCTTGGCTCAACTACAGTAATATGTGTTGACAAAACGGGGACGATAACAAGCGGTGAAATGTTCGTTAAGAAAGGTTGGGCTTCTGGACACATTTTTGAAGTCACAGGAGACGGCTATAAACCCGAAGGTTTCGTCACGATCGATGGAAGGAAGACAAACTCACTAGAGATGCCTCATATTCTAAGAATTTTTGAAGCAGCAGCTTTTGCAAACAACGCTCAGCTAATTCCTCCATCCGATAGAATTCCAAAGTGGACAGCGATTGGGGACACGACAGACGCTGCCCTCCTAGTTCTTTCGGCAAAGGGAGACTTTAACCTAAGACTCGCCCTAGCTGAAAATCCCAGAATCTTTCTGATTCCTTTTGATTCAAAAAGAAAGATGATGACAAGTGTGCATAAGAATGTTAAAGGTGAAATCACAGCCTACACAAAAGGTGCTCCGTTTGAGGTCTTATCGAAATGTACTAAAATATTTTTCAACAATGATGTAATTGAATTAGATGCAGGTATGGGGGAGATAATAAATCGTCAGATAAATCAATTTGCTGCTGAAGCTTTTAGGGTGCTTGCGCTAGCGATGAAGGTTCTGCCGAACGATTTAAAAGATTTTCAATCTGAAGCGATTGAGAAGGATCTAGTCTTTTTGGGATTAGTTGCCCTGCATGATCCTCCCAGGCCGGATGTTGAAAAGGCAGTGGAGAAAGCGAGGGGTGCTGGAATGAGAGTAATCATGATCACCGGCGATTACGAGCTTACAGCTGAAGCGATTGCAAAAAGGGTTGGCATCTTGACTTCGCCTAACTATATCGTAGTTTCGGGTCTCGATCTTACAAGGTTATCTGATGTCGAGCTTTCAAAGGTCTTGGATGTACGCGAAATCGTATTCGCACGCACGGCTCCTGAGCAGAAACTAAGAATTGTTCGCATTCTAAAATCCAAGGGTGAAATAGTCTCTGTCACAGGGGACGGAGTAAATGACTCGCCAGCCCTATTAGAAGCTCATGTGGGAATCGCCATGGGCCTAACTGGAACAGATGTCGCAAGGGAATCAGCTGATATGGTTCTCTTAGATGATAACTTCGTGTCTATCGTTAAAGGAATAGAGCTTGGGCGATCAGTATTCGATAACCTGAAGCGATTCGTTTACTATGTATTTGTACATAATATGGCTGAACTGATCACATTCATCGCTTTTATATTATTCAATATTCCGTTACCCCTTCTTGTATCCCAAGTTTTAGCGATAGATCTAGGCATGGATCTTCTTCCATCCCTTGCCATCACCCTTGAACCTCCCAAACCTCATGTTATGCTTAAGCCTCCAAGGCGTCTAGGAACTAGGCTAATTGATTTTAAAACATTATTTCACGCGTTTTATGTTGGCTTACTTATCTCCTTATGGGCTATGTTAAACGCATTTAACAAGTGGTCCCAAGCAGGATGGTCTTTAGGTCAAAATACAGTTACTAATCCTTTACTATATTCTAAAGGCACAACCATGGTCATGGTAGGAATAATAGCTGGACAACTTGGAACCCTTCTGGCTGCGAGGACCAATTTGGAACCTGCTTACAAATTAAGCCCATTAAGAAATAAATGGATCTTAATAGGAATCGTCTCATCATTAGCTATAATGATAACTATAGTTTATGTGCCATTCTTCAATATCCTATTTGGAACGACACCTCTTTCTTTATCCGACTGGATCTACCTCTATAGTTTTGCGCCGGTAATATTCATCTTAGAAGAAATAAGAAAGGCAATACTCCGTAGAAGAAGTATAAAACAAAAAGTTTAGAACTCCTTATTGAACTCTATCTTTTCTCTCTACTCAGCTATATGTTTGTCTGCCTTGGTTTTATGCCTTTATCATCGATAAATTTTCCTTCTTTTATTACGAATTTGTTGTATGAAATATGTTTTCATTTTTGTTCAAATCAAAAAGTGTTTTTTGTTTACCCTTAGCTGCAGGATCATTTTTTATTAATGCCCGTTAATAAAAAGGGAGGGAAGGCCTTATCATCCAATTTGCCTTCATTGATGAATGGTTAGGTTTTTGCTAGCCTATGATATATACAATATTTATCGAAGTTGATATGGTGACTGCTCCTGGGATAAATGTTGTTCCTTGTCCTTGCTTTGTGTCTACTGTGTTGAAGACAGGATTTGGAGTCGGTGAACTCTCACAAGCTGACTGTATACCGACGATCTTAACATCTAATGCTTTAGCTGTAATGTTTGCTTTATCCGAAGCTTCGGATATTGCTAATTGTAGTGCTTGACTATTTAACTGCTTAAGGCTTTGCTCTGATATGGTGAACTGTACTCCCGATACCTGGTTTATGCCAGCGGTAACTGCCTCATCGATTACATTTCCTGCGGTCACTCCTAGTTGTGTTACATCTGTATTATTAACTGACACCTCGAGGTTGTGTTGAACTGTGTATCCCACTATGTAGGGTTGACTGTTGTCCTTTGGATACTCGTAGACTGGGTAGATGTTGTAACCAGTTGTCTGTATCTGGTCTTTTGTTATGTCTATTCCTGTTAATCTTTCTAAAAGGTTGTTGAGGATTTCAGAATTCATCGCTACCGCATCGTTTGTTGTATTTCCTTTTGTAACTGCGCTGGACAGGATTATTGCTAGGTCAGGGTTGACTTTGACATCCCCTGTTCCAGTAACTGAAATAGTGTGTTCCGCCGGTATATTTGTGTCAGTGGTCGGAGCGCTAGCTAGTATTGGATATAAGGAGCTTGATATAAGAACTATCGCAAGCGCTAATATAGAGATTGTCACTATCTTTTGTCCTTTGTTCATTTCCATCGCTTTATGTGATGTATGGTAGTAGAGATAATACTATAATTTGAACGAATTGTTCTAACATTAGAACGACCTCCAAGTGTAGCAGCCGCTTTTTTTACAATTTAATGTGATTAAAGGCGTAACTAAATCCATTCCTTTATCTTCATTTATTTGAAATCCAACATATGCATTATTTACGTCATTACTTCGATGTCATGAAAATTTGGTTCTCACATGAAATCTTGTTTTTTGTTGCGACTGGTTTTGGAGTTAAAATTTTATAATCAGGTTATGCGAAAGATTTAATTGACAACTATACGTAGCTCTTATAGTGTATATAGTTGGCTAAGCAAGTTGCATTAATTAAGGGTGACGGAGTAGGTCCTGAGCTAATTGAAGCAGTACAGATCGTTTTTGACTCTGTAAAACCGAAGATTGATTTTGTTGAATGCGATGCGGGATACGAATGGTGGCAGACTCATGGAGGAGAATCATTTATCCCCAACGAAACATGGGAAAAGCTTAAGAAAGCAGATGTGTGCCTGAAGGCGCCTTTGACCACGCCATCGATAAGTGGCGCCCCTAGGAGCGTCGTCGTCAGTATTCGACAGAAATTTGACCTTTACGCAAATGTCAGACCTATTAAAACATTCAAGGGCTTCATAGGCCCCCTTGGTGAAGTCGATTTTGTATGTGTTAGAGAAACCACTGAAGGTCTCTATAGTGGCTTAGAGCATAAAATCGGCGATGATGCTGCAATTGCTATAAGAAAGATTACCAGAAAACAGTCTGAAAAGGTTGCAAGAAAGGCATTCGAGCTCGCCGAAGAAAGAGGGTGGACTAAGATAGTTGTTGTCACAAAACGGAATATAATGAGAGAATGCGATGGAATCTTTATGGAATCTGTTGACAAGATTTCCAAGAGTTTTCGAGGGATAGAATTTGAAGAATATTATATTGACAATATGTCCCAGCAGCTTGTTAAGAACCCACAAAGATTCAATCAGAACATCATACTGGGCTCAAACCTGTTCATGGACATCATATCTGAGGAAGCTTCCGGTCTTGTAGGTAGCATTGGATGCATATACTCTGCAAACTTCGGGGATGGTTATGCCTTATTTGAGCCTGCTCACGGTAGCGCTCCGAAATATAAGGGCTTGTACAAAGTTAATCCAACAGCTATGATACTCTCAGCCGCATGGATGTTGATGTACCTCGGTGAAATGGCGCCTGGCAAAGCAATCTTTGATGCAACAGAAGAAGTGATTGCCGAAAAAAAGAGCGTGACATACGATTTAGGAGGAAACGCTTCCACTCTTGGAATGGCAAAAGCCATCGCTGAAAAGGCCATGAACCGTATCAAACAATAAATGAAAACATTTTCTTTTTTGTTTAAATTATTAACAGCATAGTATAAAGAATGATGGCTGAGAACTTTCTAATGTGAGGATTTTGTTAAGGACTGTTTATGAAAGGACAGGCGAAGCTCCACAAAATCTGTAAGGAAAGAGCGCATGAAAAAATTCTAACCTTTCTCAATGGACTTCTTAACTTTATCCTGGAAGGATATAAACTCCCCATCTTCATAGAATTCGATCTTAGTCTCAATTGCCACGTTCAAACCTAGCATCCTCAGAAGCTGTAGTAGTTGGCCTCCTTTTATCTTCTGATTTATCTCACCTGTTCGGATGAGTTCAGCAAGTTTTTCTTCGACAATCTGCATCTCCTTAGGATAACTCTGTTCTGCTTTGAAAAGGACTTCGTCCCCTCTGTCTGTCAATTGTTCCAGCAATATGTCCCTTGGCGTCTTCACCTTTGTTACTTTAGTCTGCACTTTCAGTTTTTTCGCCAGCTCCGCGTACCTCCTTGCTTTAAGTATCCTTAGTTCGTTATCCTCTTCTGACATCATTTATCGACTAAGCCACATAGTACAGCATATATAATATTAAGTGTTAGCCATGCTTGACATGGTCCTATCAATCTATATCCCAGATTCTATCCTCTGTGAGGAGTCAAATCTGAGGGATAAGACTCTCAAGCTGGGCTCGATAGCAAGATCTTGTTCGATCTTCAAAGTGGAAAAGATCTACATCTACAAAGAAATTGGGCCCTTTGAGCAGGACTTCAAGATCATGAAACTTATCCTAGAGTATGCGGAGACCCCCCAGTATCTCAGAAAGCATCTTTTCCCAAAGAATGAAAATCTTAGGGAAGCGGGGATTCTTCCTCCACTTCGAACTCCTCATCACAAGCCGTACATTCATCTAGAGGACCTTAAGGTCGGTGATGTTAGGGAGGGTGTTGTCCTAAAGAAGAGTGGTATCAATTACGTTGACGTTGGTCTAAAGTCTCTTATCAAGTATGATGGCCATGGTTTCGAAGGTGAACGTATAACTGCTGTCGTGCAAGAACTCACCCCTGAAATATTATGTAGGCGGGCTTTTGCTGGGGAAATCAAGGAATATTGGGGTTACAAGGTGATTAGGGTTGGTGCCATTGGGCGTGCTCTGAAAAGTGGTTTCAGCGGACTCAAAATTATCACATCGAGGTTAGGTGCGCCTGCAGAGGAGAATTTTGGAGAATTATGTAGGGCCACAAAGCAAGTTGATAGCATTGCCCTGATCTTTGGTTCGCCGAGAAAGGGTCTCTATGACATTTTAAAGGAGGAGAATATGACACCGGAAAAAGTGGCTGATTTTTCATTAAACTTCGTGCCAGGGCAGGGCACAGTGACGGTAAGGTCTGAAGAAGCAATACTTATCTCTCTCTCAATAATCAATTTGATCCAGAAAGTTCGAGGATAAAAAGGTAAACCTTTAAAAACACTTTAGAAATGGTAAGATACGCAAGTGATTCACTGTGGGACATAGAAAGCAGAGTGCTCCGAGACATGGTTCGCTGGCTTTTCGCCCAAGAGGAAGGGCTGGTGATATCACACCGCGTGTAAAGAACTGGGCCGACATTGACAGCCCTAAGCCTATCTTATTGGGTTTTATTGGCTTCAAAGCTGGCACGACACATGCCATTGTCACAGGAGATAATCCCAAGACTCCAACTTTTGGTAAACCAGTCTTCAGAGTTACAACAATTGTTGCTTCTCCTCCATTAACTGTTTGTGGAATAAGATTGTATGGTAAGGATGTTTATGGTGAATATGCGCTCACTGAAGTTTATTCTGACAAGCTTCCAAAGGTCTATGAGCGTGTGCTGCCAAAAGGTTGTTTGAAGAAGAAGTTCGATGTTAATGCTTTAGATAGTTTTGCTGAAAAGACTAAACGTGTTATGATTTTTGTGGGCGCTGAACCCTCACAAGCTAATCTGCCCCAGAAGAATCCCATCATCTATGAAGTAGAAGTTGGTGGCGGTAAATCCCTTAAGGAAAGATTGGATTACGCAAAATCGATACTCGGTAGTCAAATACGCGCTAAAGACGTTTTCAGACCAGGAGAATATATTGACACAATAGGAATAACCAGAGGCAAGGGCTTCCAAGGCCCAGTTAAAAGGTTCGGTATAAAGAAGAAACAGCACAAGTCAAGAAAGAGTGTTAGAGCTGTCGGATGCATTGGCCCATGGCATCCAGCTACTGTGGTTTACACTGTTGCCAGAGCAGGACAGATGGGTTTCAGTCAAAGGGTGGAATATGGCAAGAGGGTTCTATTAGCTGATTCCACTAGCGCAGACACGATGTTTAATCCTAAAGGAGGTTTTGAACACTTTGGTGTCGTTAAAGGCGATTATTTAATCATTGATGGTAGTGTTCAGGGGCCGCCTAAACGTCCGGTTGTAATGAGGTTTGCTATTAGAAAGAGAGCAGAAAAACCTGTGGCTCCTAAGATCATTCAGATGAGTGTATCGCCTATTGCGATTAAGGGTGCTGCGTAATGCCGGAAGTTCCAGTTTACGGTCTTGACGGTTCCGAGAAGTCTCAGATATCCCTTCCTATGGTTTTCACAGTACGCTACAGACCAGATGTAATACACAATGTGTATCTTGCGCAGTGGACTCATTCTCTGCAGCCTGAAGGAAGAGATCCACAGGCTGGTGAGAAGACTTCCGCTATTTCTTGGCAAACCGGCAGAGGTGTAGCAAGGGTTCCACGGGTTAAGGGTGAAAGATACAGCAGATCCGGTCAGGCGGCTGGTGTTGCAAGTGTTGTTAAGGGTAGGTTGCCTCATCCATTGAAGGCTGAGAAAGTTATCTATAGGAAAGTTAACAAGAAAGAACGATTGCTGGCCTTAGCATCTGCAATCTCAGCTACTTCTTTGAAGGAGGTTGCGGAGAATAGAGGCCACAAAGTTCAGAATGTTCCCTCATTCCCATTCATTGTCACGTCAGACTTTGAGCAGGTTACGAAGGTCAAGGATGTCATCAACGCCTTTAAGCTCTGGGGGTTGGATGAAGAAATGCAGAGGATAAAGGATGGCATAAAGAAGAGAAGTGGAAATGCTAGAAGAAGGGGTCGTGGGAAACGTGTTCCAGTTGGGCCTCTTATAGTAGTGTCCTCTAAGGAAAATGGTCTAATGAACGCCGCTGGAAACATTCCGGGCGTAAAGGTTGTAGATGTCTCTTCGCTGTCAGTTCTTGACTTTGTCACTGGAGGTCATCCTTTAAGATTCGCTATTTGGACCGAGTCATCGCTAAGTAAGCTGGATGAGAAGTTCAAGGGTGTTGTATCATGAACAAGGTTGAAGCCATGAAAGTCATTAAATATCCTTATGTTACTGAAAAGACTTCTGTGCTTATTAATAGCAATAATACATTAACTTTTATTGTAGATGGGAAAGGTGATAAGGATAGGGTTAAAGACGCCGTGGAAACCATTTACAGCGTCAAAGTTGAAAAGGTTAACCTTCTTATTACAAAAAAGGGGAAAAAGGCTTATGTGCGCCTTGCGAACGAGTATCCCGCATCGGAGCTGGCTTCAAAGATCGGTATAGTATAGTGGTGATTGTAAATGGGCAAGTCGTTGATTCAGCAAAGAAGAGGGATGGGACATTCACAGTATCGTGCTCCTAAGGTTGGCAAAATTAGTCAGACGCTTTACCCGCCTATTAGCGGAGAGAAGACTGTAGGCTCAGTTATGAGACTGCAACATGAACGTGGTAGAATGGCACCGTTGGCTCAATTGAAGATCGGAGAAAAGTTCTATTACCTTCCTGCAATCCGGGGCACTGTAGTTGGTTCAGATATCGAACTGGGGCCTAAGGCCAAAATGAAAAATGGTAATATTTTGATGCTTAAGGAAGTCATCGAAGGTTCCGCCATATGTAATATTGAAAGACATCCAGGAGATGGCGGCAAGTTAGTTAAAGCTGCCGGTACCTCTGCAATACTGTTTTCGCAGTCGGCTCAGGGCAGTATTATAAAGTTCCCAAGCGGCAAGATGATCTTACTCGATGGGAGGTGTAGAGCCACAATGGGAGTAATAGCTGGAAGCGGCTTCGGAGAAAAACCGTTTCTTAAAGCTGGAGCGAAACATCACTTGATGGAAGCAAAGATCAAACTCTATCCGCGTATGAGAGGTATTGCGATGGCTGCCGTACACCATCCCTTCGGTGGAGGTAGACACCAGCATCCCGGAAAGTCAACTTCGACTTCAAGAAATGCCCCACCTGGCAGAAAAGTTGGTCATATAGCGCCAAGAAAAACTGGTAGGAAGCGTATAAGAAGAACGTTAGAGGTGAGGTAGAAGGATGCCTAAGGAGTTTAAGTATAGGGGTTACACGCTTGAACAGTTGCAGGAAATGTCGTATGAGACCTTCATCGGTCTTCTGCCATCACGGATGCGTCGTTCCCTTAACAGGGGGTTGAGTAAAGAAAAGACAAAGCTTCTCGACGATGTCAAAAAATCGAAGGAAATCCCCAAAAAGAACCCTGTAAAGACTCATACAAGGGACATGATCATTCTACCATTCATGGTCGGTGCAACCATTCAAGTCCATAACGGAAAAGAGTTCTTTCCTGTAGAAATAAAACCTGAGATGATAGGCCACTATCTCGGGGAATTCGCGATAACAAACAAAAAGGTTGTTCACGGCACCCCAGGCATTGGTGCATCCCGTTCAAGTCTGTACGTGCCTCTGAAGTAGATTCAGTCCAATAGAGGTCTCGTTTTCTTTCGAGGTCACTGTGTGCAGCGATAACTTCGATCGCAAAGGGAAAATACCCTGTTATCTTACTATCTTATGTATGTTTAAATTTTGAAGGAAGCTCTTGGTTAGATTTATCGTTGACCTCGAAAAAGCTGGCTAGTTACAAAACTGAAAGTGATATATAACATACAGGTCTAAAGTATATTTGGTTATTGTTCCGGAGGAATAAGGTCTTCCCCGCGCCCCTGTTTGCTCTATTCTCCATCATCCACTTGGTTTTAAAGTAATTGTTATTCAAAGTCCTTAAACCTTTTTTTCTCATATAATTTCTTGTTGCTACCCTTTAACTTTTTTTTCCCCAAATTAATTAAAGTATTTATGCTAATAGAAATTGGGGTTAACTTACCCGGTGATGATATTTGCCTAAGTTTGGGTACAGTTTCCAAGTAGGAGAACCACTTTTATACGTTAGGGCTAGCGCTCGTGAAGTCAATATTTCACCAAAGCATGCAAGAGAGATCTGTAAGACGATAAAGGGGATGAATATTGCAAAAGCAAGGAAGCTTTTGGAGGATGTTATTAAAAAGAAGGTCGCTATATCTTTTGCACGCTACCATGAGCAGGTCTCACACAAGTCTTCTACTCCGGGCTATGTGGCAGGACGTTATCCTGTTAAAGCAGCCGAAGTTTTTCTAAAGCTTTTAGATAATCTGGAAAATAATGCTTCATTTAAGGGTATGAATGTTGACAAGGTTGCTGTTGTTCATGCTAACGCGTATAGGGGTTTAGTGATAAAGGATTTCGTCCCAAGGGCTATGGGACGCTCCTCCCCCAATTTTCATGTACTAGTTCATATAGAGCTTGTTGGAAGGGAGATGGCGTAAGATTATGTCTGAACAGATAGAGCGTTCTCCGATTAAGAAGATTTTGGTCAAACAGTTGACTTACGTAGGGTTAGACGAATACCTTGAGCAGGAATTGAAGGACGCTGGATACGGTGGAGTACAAGTTTCTGAAGGCCCATTGGGTGTAAAGTTGACCCTTTACGTCACTCGACCTGGCCTTGTCATCGGTAGGAGAGGTATAGGAATTAAAGACATTTCAGACAAGCTTACTTCTAAGTTCAATCTAAATAATATACAGATTTCTGTTGCTGAAATTGAAGTCCCTGAAGCTAACCCAAGAGTGATTTGTGAAAGGATCGCGGCATCTATGCAGAAGGGTACACCCTTTAGAAGGACGGCAATCTGGGCGCTAAATCAGATAATGAACGCCGGCGCCTTAGGTTGTGAAATAATAATTTCTGGTAAAATAAGAAGTGAACGCGCACACTACCAAAAGTTTGTTGCAGGAGTAGTCCCGAAGAGTGGAGAGATCGCGAGGGTCGCTGTTCTAAAGGGTACAACGAGCGTTCTCCTTAAAGCCGGTCTTTTCGGTGTTAAAGTCAAAATCGCTTTGAAGAGTAGAATGACTCCTGAATTCCAATTAAAGCAGGTCGCTGAGCCTGTGAAAGAAGGTGAAGTTGTTGAAAAAGCTGAAGGAGAAGGAGTTACTTAATCTCTCCGCAGAGGAGCTCGAAAAAAGGCTACTTGAGCTCCGTAACGAATACTCTAGGCTCAGGGGTATGTCAACAAGAGGTGCTCTTAAGAAGGAGACTGGCATGATTAAGAGCATAAGAAGGAATATCGCGAGGCTGGAAACTGCAAGAAGTCTCAGGAAGATTAGCAAAACAAATGAGGCGAATAGGTAAACATGATTACATCAAGTAATCTGAGATATCACGAGCTTATCTGTTTGAACGTTAAAATAGTTAACTCAAAGATTGAGAGTTTAGTTGGCTCAAAAGGGAAGGTTGTACTGGAGACGAAGAATATGATATACTTTAACAATGGAAGAAGGAATCTAGCCGCACCTAAGGCAGCCTGCACGTTTGAATTTACTCTGCCTTCAGGTCAGTTGACAGAACTTCCAGGCTCCCTCATCTTAGGGAGGCCTGAGGTTAGACTATTAAGGTTAAGGTGAAATTTTGTGAGGAATGTTGGTATCCCCCTAAAACCTCCAGAAAGAACGTGCAGTGATTCGCTGTGCCCTTTCCACGGAAGTCTACCTGTTAGGGGAATATTGCAGACCGGTAAAGTGGCTAGTGTAGAGGCTAAGAATATTGTGGTTGTCGAAAAGGAGCTTACAAGGTACTCCACCAAGTTCAATAGATACTATAGGTTAAGAAAGAAGGTTCACGCGAAACTTCCGCAGTGTATCACTGTTGAGGTAGGCGACAACGTTACTCTTGGAGAGTGCAGACCTCTTTCTAAGACCGTGTCTTTTGTTGTACTAGAAAACAGAGGTAGTAAATAATATGTCAAGCGGTAAGTCTAGAGCAGTATCCGCAAAGGGCGCTGAAGAATTCAAGCCCTACATTTCAAGAGGTATACCTGTAACAGCCGTCATAAACTGTGCAGACAACACGGGTGCAAGGACTTTGAGGGTTGTACAGGTCTTGCAGTACCATGGTAGGCTTAGACGTATTCCATCTGCTTCAGTAGGCGATAAGATTAGTGTTGTTGTCAAGAAGGGTCCTCCTGATCTCAAGAAACAGGTCTTTACAGCGATAGTCGTTAGGCAAAGGTATCCTGTACGACGTATTTCTGGTTCAAGAATATCTTTTGAAGATAACGCAGCAGTGATTATAACTCCTGAGGGTGATGTTAAAGGCACCGAAATAAAGGGTCCTGTCGCGTCAGAGGCCGCTGAAAGATGGCCTCGCATCGCAAACCTTTCGTCTATAATCGTGTAGGTGATTGGCATGTCCTCTGATAAACCATCGAAGGTTAGAAGTAGGATGTTCAACGCACCGCTGCATAAGTTAGGTAAAATTATTAATGCCCGGTTGTCAGACGACTTGCGCACAAAATATGCCTTTAAAACCGCTCGCATCAAGAAGGGAGATAGTGTCAAAATTGTCAGAGGCGAGTATGCCGGAGTCGAAGGAAAAGTGACCGGTGTTCATGTAGAAAACGGCACGATTTCTGTTGAAGGAGTTTACAGGGAAAGGGTAAAAGGAGAGCAGACTCCTGTGAAGATTACAGCCTCAAAGGTTATGATAACTTCGCTAAACTTAGATGATAAGCTTAGAAAAACGCGTTTTGAGTCGAAGACGCCCAAGTCAAGAGGTGCCTAGTAATGGGCAGCATGGGTTCTTCAAGGCACATGAAGAGAAGTGCAGCGCCGAACTTCTGGAAAATACCGCGTAAAGAAGGCCAATTTGCATTGAAGCAGTCTCCAGGTCCTCATCCAATCAACGCTAGCTACTCTTTGGCAACCTTCCTAAGGGATGTCATTAAGGTCGTAAAGACGATGAGAGGCGCTCGATCCGTGATTGATTCAAACAAAATTATTGTCGATGGTGTTGTAAGAAGGGATGCAAAGTTTCCTGTAGGTTTAATGGATGTCGTAAATATTCCATCAATGGGCAAAATTTTTCGCCTTCTTCCCGCGAAAGGTTCAATACTCTTTCCTGTAGTCATAGACTCGGAATCAGCTAAGATGAAGCTCTGTAGGGTTAAATCTAAGATGAAAGTTCGTGGAAACATTTTCTCCTATGGGCTCCATGACGGTCGCACAATCCTTTCTAAGGAAGATACAGGTGTGAACGTCGACGACAGTCTGCTAATAAGTATTCCGGACAATAAAATTGTTTCAAACGTTAAGATGGATAAGGGTTCCTTAGTGATCTTCTTGAAAGGCAAAGCATCAGGTAAACTAGGCGTCGTAAACAAGATACTACCCGGTGGTCTAACTTTCCAAAAGTCTGCTTTGGTCGATGTCGAAGGTTCAGCAGTAAAAGTTCCCGTACGTATTCTTTTAGCTGTGGGTGCAGAGAAACCTCTTATATCGTTGGGTGGTGAATAGTAAGTGAGCGCTCAGAAGGCAGATAATCCTATGCGAAAGATCCGCGTTCAAAAGGTTGTGCTAAATATCGGTGTCGGGAAGTCTGGAGAAATCGTTGAAAAGGCGCAGGAAGTTTTAAGGCAGATCACGGGAAGAGAGCCTATTCAGACAAAGGCTAGGAAAAGTGTCAGAGACTGGGGTGTTCATAAAGGGGAGCCAATCGGTGTAAAGGTGACCGTTATGCGCGATGGAGCTGTGCAACTTTTAAAAAGGCTTCTAATAGTCAGAGCTCTCAAACTTCCAACTTCTTCTTTTGACGATGAAGGAAACGTTTCTTTTGGAATCAAGGAACACCTCGAGATTCCAGGTATAAAGTATGACCCTGAAACCGGTATTTTCGGGCTTGACGTTAACGTTAAGCTTGAGCGACCTGGCTATAGGGTTGCCAGACGCAGGCTGTGTCCTTCAAAGGTCGGTAAGAAGCAGAAGGTGACTAGAGATGAAATGATTAAGTTTATGACGGATACTTTTAATGTTGAGGTGGCTTGATTTGGTGAAGGTACGTCATGGTAAGCCAAGAAAGTTTGGAAAGGGTTCAAGAATATGTAGGAGATGTGGCGCCTATGGTCCCATCATACAGATGTATGACTTAAACTATTGCAGGCAGTGTTTCAGTGAAATAGCTGAAAAACTCGGCTTTAGAAAATATGAATAGGTGAAAAAGATGCCTGCCAAGAATGTAATTCCAAACCTTTTTAGCACAATATACAACAACGAACTTAGAAGGAAGAAGGAATGCATTATCTCACCAACATCTAACCTTGCAAGGGAAGTCCTTCGAATTCTTCAAAAGTACGGGTACATCGGCGAATTCGAACACATAGACGATGGGCGTGGAGGAAAGTTCAGAGTACAGCTGCTGGGTAAGATCGTAAAGTGCGGTTCTATCACCCCTAGGTACAGTATTCAAAAAACCGAATACGATGTCTGGGAAAGAAAGTATCTTCCATCGTTCAACTATGGAATGTTAATCGTTACCACACCTCAGGGCGTAACATCTCAGATAGAAGCTAGAAAGCAGGGTTTAGGAGGAAAGCTTCTGGGGTACATTTACTAGAGGGTGTCTGTTTTGTCCGAAGTTTCAATACCAATTCCTGAGAAGATTTCCGCTATGCTAGAAGGAAGCATACTTACGGTAAGTGGTCCTCTTGGTTCGATCAAGAAAGACTTTTCAAAGGTAAGGGTCTATATTGGAATGTCTGAGGGGAAGATCAAAATAAAGTCCTATAGTGATAAGAGAAGCGATCTTGCAGTGCTTGGAACTGCCTCCTCCCATCTAAGGAACATGTTCAAAGGAGTGACAGGAGGATATAAGTATCGTCTTAAAGTTGTATCAGCGCACTTTCCTATCTCCGTGAAGGTTAAGGGAAGCGATGTTCTGATAGAAAATTTCTACGGGGAAAAAGCCCCAAGAATCGCTAAAATTGTTGGCCCATGTAAGGTTTCTGTTGAAGGCGACGACGTCGTGGTTCAGGGGCTTTCGAAAGATGATGTAGGTCAGACTGCTGCGAACATCGAAGCTGCAACGACTGTTAAAAGGAAAGATCAAAGAGTTTTTTTGGATGGTGTATACATCTATGAGCGAAGTTGAGGTTGGAAAGAAGGTTCACGTTAGAAAGAAGCCGAGGTTTCTGAGACCAGAATCTTGGAGGTATGTCAGGCTAAAGCCTAACTGGCGGAAGCCCAAAGGCTTGGACAATAAGGTCAGAAAGGAGTTTAGTGGTTGGCCCGCGAGGGTCAAGGTAGGCTATGGTTCTCCCAAAGAGCTTAGAGGGCTGCATCCGTCTGGCTTTAGGGATATTCTGGTACATAATGTCGAAGAGCTGTCAAGGCTTAATCCAAAGCTTGAAGCAGCAAGGATAGCTGCAACAGTAGGTAGGAAGAAAAGAATTGAAATAGTCAGGAAGGCTAAGGAACTTGGTGTACATATACTTAACCCGAGGAGGTTGAAGAAGGTTGAATCTCAAAAGTAAAAAGGAACTTATTGCGAGAACTTTGGGCGTAGGAGCTTCAAGAATAAAGCTCATGCCTGAAGCTAGAGACCGTATACAGGATGCTATTACAAGGGCGGAGATCCGATCGCTGATCGATTCGAAGGCGGTAATTGTTAAGCAAAGAAGGGGGGTGTCGCGCTCCCGTGTTAAGAATGGTAAGAGAGGTGCCGGATCTAGGAAGGGTGCAAAGGGCGCTAGACAGGGAAAGAAACAGGTCTGGGTAAAGAAGGTCAGAGCCCTTAGAAAGCATCTGAGCTATTTACTGAAGCATGGTATCATAAGCAAGGAGAATTACAAGAAGCTTTATCTATGGATCAAAGGTGGCCAGATAAAGACTGTTAAAAGACTCGATAAAATTGCAAGAGAAATGGGTAGAAAGGGTGTATAGAATTGAAGAAGGTAAGATATATTGAAATATTTAGGAGAAGAAGAGAAGGAAAGACCGACTATCATCTTAGGAAGAAGATTGTAGTCAGTCGCCTGCCTTTCGTATCAATTAGAGTGTCGAACAAGAACATACTTCTGCAGGTGATCAAAGCCAGTACCAAAGGTGATACCGTTGTCGAATCTGTGCATTCTAGGCAACTTCAGAAGTTCGACTGGCCTTTTTCTCGCAAGAGCATTCCCGCAAGCTACCTTTGTGGATTAATACTTGGATTAAGAGCTAAGGACAAAACTAATTCTAGGGTTATCGTCTACATGGGTGTAGAGCCTTATGTTTCAGGTTCTAGAGCGGCTGCTGCCATCAAAGGAATTGTTGACAGTGGCTTAAAGATCGAGGCTAATGCAAAAACTTTTCCAGACGATCACAAGATAAAGGGAGGACACATCATCGAATACGCTAAGAACTTGAAGTCTTCCGACTCTGACCTCTACAACAAGAGGTTCTCGAACTATATCCGGGAGGGATTGGATATAGAAGAATTGTCCAATATAGTTGAAAAGGTCAAGAAAACGATTATTGAGAAAAAAGGTGTTGTAGAATGAGTAGAGGTAGAATGAGTAGAGGCAGAATGAGTGGAGGCAGAATGAGTGATCAAGAAATCGCCAGAGAAGCTCTGAAGTCGTGGGTTCCTAAGACCAAACTCGGCAAGCTTGTTGCGGAAGGCAAGATCACCGACATTCACGAAACCTTTGAATTAGGTTACAAGATAAAGGAGCCTGAAATAGTTAGGACTTTACTTGGTGATGTCACCACAGAGGTAATCGGCGTTACAGTTGTACAGAAGCAGACCGACGCAGGAGAAGTTACTAAATTCAGGGTTATACTAGCTGTGGGCAATGGTAATGGATGGTTAGGTGTAGGTTCCGGTAAGGCTAAGACGATGCGTACTGCTATAAACAAGGCAACAAGTGATGCTCTCATGCAGATTGTGCCTGTTGAGCTCGGATGCGGCAGTTGGGAGTGCAAATGCAATCAGCAGCATTCTATTCCTTTCAAGGTCACCGGCAAATGTGGAAGCGTCCGCGTTGACATTATTCCAGGCCCGAGAGGCTTAGGATTGGTAGCTGGTGAGAACGTCAAAAAACTTTTGTCCCTTGCGGGGTTAAAGGATGCTTGGACAAGAACCTACGGTGCCACTAACACCTATCCTTCTGTCGCATATGCCATCTATGACGCGCTAAGGAGTCTTCATCTTCTATCACACATCAGGGATTGATCAAGATGCCGCAGCTAATTGTAATTAGAATCAGCGGAACCGTAAATATCCGTTATGATATTAGAAAGACATTTGAACTATTGAAGCTTCGTAGAAGGTACAGTGCTACGATTGTTCCAAAAAACGATTACTATCTAGGTATGCTAAATCTCGCAAAAGACCATCTGTCTTGGGGCGAATTGAACTTTAGTACAGCAAAAACGCTTATCACAAAAAGAGGGAGAACGATTTACGGTAAATCGGTTGACGATTCCACGGCAAAGACAGAAGGCTTCAAGAACCTCGACGAAATGGTTAACGGGATTGTTGAGGGATCTGTTCAATTAAATAAACTTAATACGGTCAAGCATTACTTTAATCTAGCCCCGCCTAGGGGAGGATTCAAGAGGTCAACAAAGAAGCCGTACAAGGTTGGTGGCGTATTAGCCGAAAATGAAGGAATACTGTATTTGGTTTCTAGAATGGTTTAGTTAGGTTAATAAGGGCTTCTGAAAAATATAATAATAATAGCATGATGGTGCAGGTGTTTGGAGGTAAAGGGATTTGAGCTGGGATAAAAGAAGGAAGAAGTGGTTTGACGTATTCGATGAATTTGACGATAAATTTGATGAGCTAGTTGATGAAATGTTTAAGCATTTTGATACGGCTGAAGTTGAACCTGAGCAGGGAGGCAACAGGAAGCAGACGCCCTACATATACGGTTTTTCTGTCACAGTGGGTCCTGACGGTAAACCAGAGGTAAGAGAATTTGGGAATATCCGCAGAACACGGCGGGGCAGAGTCATCTCCGAGGTCAGAGAGCCCTTAGTCGAAGTTATGGACAGAGGTAAGGAGGTAGTCATCATAGCAGAAGTGCCCAGTGTCAAGAAGGAGGACATTCACCTAGGTGTCAAGGGAAGCGAGATTCGCTTATCTGTCAATACTAAGGATATAAAGTATGAAAAGATTATAGCGCTTCCGGCAACAGCAGACACGAAAGCCATGCAAATGGTGTATAACAACGGAATCTTGGAGATCAGATTGAATAAGAAATAAAGCTAAAGGTGATAATCAGATGCCCACAAGGTTTAGAAAAGTTAGGAAGCTCCGCGGTTCCAGAACGCACGGCTGGGGCCAGGTAGGTCAACACAGAGCTTCAGGACAGAGGGGTGGCGTAGGAAATGCAGGGCTCCACAAACATAGGTGGAGCTGGACAGTGAAGTACGATCCAAATCATTTCGGAAAGGATGACATGCATCCTCCACAAAGCTCGAAGCCAAGGTTCTGGATTAACGTCGGCTCACTGGACAAGCTTTACCAGAGGCTGTCAAGCCAGGGTAAAGTTGAAAACTCAGAGGGTAAACCCGTACTAGATCTTTCGGCCCTAGAAATCGACAAGCTTCTTGGCGGAGGTTCCCTTAGGGGTGTCTATTTGGTCGTTGTTGACAGTTTTACTGAAAGCGCAAAAGAAAAGATAGTTGGTGCCGGTGGACTGATTAAAAGGTCGAACTGAGCTTGGGAGCTTTCTCCGACTTCATCACAAGCTTCGCTACGATAATGCCTGAAGTTCCTAAGCCTATAAAAAAGCTTTCTCTCAATGAACGCCTTTTGTGGACAGCAGCCGTACTTGTCGTATACTTCGTTATGGTTTCAATACCATTGTACGGTGTTAGCCAAGGGGGAAGTGATATTCTGACATATTCTAGAATAATCTTTGCTTCCGCCCAAGGCACTTTGATGGAGCTTGGAATAGGTCCAATAGTTACAGCGGGTTTGATCGTTCAGCTTCTGCAGGGTGCGGATATAATTAAACTGGATCTCACCAAGAGTGAAGATAGAGCTACCTTTACGGCTTCCACAAAGTTCGCGACGATTCTGGTGGCTTTGATGGAGGTTTCTGCGTTCATACTAGGTGGCGTCTTTGGCGCATCGCTTACACCTCAGATAATCATCATCATAATGTTTCAGCTTTTCATTGCGACCGTTATCGTCATGTTGATGGACGAACTGGTTCAGAAAGGTTGGGGTGTAGGTAGTGGTATAAGTCTCTTCATTTTCGCCGGTGCAGCGGTATCGATTATATGGGGAATATTGAGTCCTCTTCCGGTAACGGAAGTAGTAAAGGGAGTAAATGTTACCTCAGCCTACGGTCTTATTCCATACTTGATTGAGCAGGCTTCAACATCGAGCTTAGCCCGACTCTTTTATAGGAGCTCAGGATATCCATCTATTCTGACCGTCCTCGTCACCATGCTTATAATACTTATCGTCGTCTACGTGGAAGGGTTGAGGGTTGAGATACCTATCACTTCTGCGAAATACAGAGGATTCGGTGGTGTCTATCCAATTAAATTCCTTTACGTGTCTAACATTCCAATAATACTGACATCCGCCCTTTTAACCGACGCAAACTTCATATTCCAGTTCCTTTGGGTAAGGTTTAACCCGCAGAACAAGAACTCTTTACTCAACCTTTTGGGGAAATTTAACAGCACAACAACTACGCCAACAGGGGGGTTAGCCTACTACCTAACAGCGCCCACAGGTCTTTCTTCGCTTATAACCGATCCAGTTCATTGCCTATTCTTTATACTGCTGATTACCGCTTTCTGTGTTGTTTTTGCAAAGATATGGGTTGAAATTGGTGGCCTCTCGGCCGAAAAGGTCGCTAAGAACCTTGTTGACGCGGGGGTTCAGGTTCCCGGTTTCAGAAGATCTGAAGTAAGTATTAGCCAGATATTGGCAAAGTATATTCCAACGCTGACAATATTAGGAGGCCTTTTTATAGGCCTTCTAGCCGGTTTCTCTGACCTGTTCTCGGTTCTTGGATCGGGTATCGGTATCCTTCTCATGGTCGATATAGGTATCCAATACTATCAGACGCTGGTGCAGGAGCAGATGGAAGAGCTTATGCCGAGATTAAGTGGTATACTTGGTAGAAGTTGATATTTTAAGGTTAATAAGATATGTGTATGCACAAAGTATATATAATTTTTCGCAGGGTGTAAACCTTAAGAAGTATAAAGAGAGTTTTGTGAAATGTTAGAGCCAATAGTGCTTCAGATTGTATGGAAGGATATCCCAAATTCAACTCTACTTCTTGTTGCTATGTCCGTTGGACTAAACATAATTTCACAGGTGGCTACGCGTCTTCTCACTAATGTCGATGAAATGAGGCGCGTTGCCCGCGAAGCCAAACAGTTTAGAGGCGAACTGATGGATGCGATAAAAAAAGGCGACAAGGTAAAAGAAGCGAAGCTAAAAAAGAAGGAGAAGAGTGTTAGAGACATGGAGATGAAATCCTCTAATCAGCGTCTGAAGGCATCCTTTATTTTCATAATACCATTCATGTTAATTTACTACTTTATAGCTAGTCTGATCGGGGGTGCATCTGTCGTTGCCTCGTCACCTATACAAATACCTTTTATAGTGACTGCCGCCGGAGGCGTCCAACTCTTTTGGTGGTATCTAATAACGTCCTTCTCCTTCTCGACCTTGATTACTAAGCTGGCTGGGACAAGCCTTGACTAACCCGCGTAACATTGTTATTGCGGTAAGCGGTCTTCACGGTGTAGGAAAAACTACTCAAGCAAAAAAGATAGCTGAATTCTTTGGCCTAAGACATGTTTCAGGCGGCATGATCTTCAGAAGTCTTGCCGAATCAAAAAATCTCTCGCTTTTATCTTTGTCTGAGATGGCGGAAAATTCTGATAAAATTGACCGTTTAATCGACGGTGCAATGGTGGAGGAAGGTAAGAAGGGTAACGTTGCAATCGATTCCATGTTGAGTGCTTGGTTTCTTGAAGGTATAGCGAATATAAAAATATTCCTCACTATGCCGGATAATGTTAGGATTGAAAGGATAGCAAAAAGGGATGGGAGATCTTATCAAGAAGCCTATAACGAGACGCTTGGGAGAGAATCAAGTGAGATAAATCGTTTTAAAAGATATTATAACATAACTTTGGACGATGTTAAGAACATGTGCGACCTCGTTCTATCGATTCAGGGTTTGAATGAAGACGAAGTTTTTTCGATACTTAAATACTATATTCAAATAAGGTTAAGCAATCTTGGACAATAAGATGCCTGCTGAGATAGAGGAGGAATCAATGGTCGTTCTATCGGAGGATAAAACGAACGAGAGCTATGGCTTTTATCCAGACAAGAGGCCTATTGAGGTTTACCTTGATTATGGTTTTATCCCACTAGATAAGCCTCGCGGCCCATCAAGTCATGAAGTTGTAGCCTGGGTCAGGAAGATGCTTAAGAAAGAGAAGGCTGGACACAGCGGAACACTTGACCCCGGCGTTTCAGGCCTTTTACCTATCGCACTGGGGAACGCTACAAAGGCTCTAGGTCTTTTTCTGTTAGGTCCAAAAGAATATGTGTCGGTTGTTAGATTACATAACGATGTACCTCAAGCTAAACTTGACAGTGTTTTGGAAGAATTTACAGGCCCCATCTATCAGAGGCCCCCTCAAAAGTCAAGTGTAAAGAGGGTGATAAGACCTAGGACGATTTACAAGATGGATGTTATTGAGAAGGTTGGTCGCTTGATGGTTATCAGAATCAACTGTGAAGCAGGTACCTACATAAGGAAGCTTGTGTACGACATCGGCGAGGTTCTGGCTGTAGGAGCCACAATGGTCGAGCTGAGGAGGACAAAGGTCTATCACTTAAGTGAGGATCAAGGACTGGTCAGGTTGCACGAGTTTGCTGAAGCAGTTCACAGATGGAAAGAGAAAGACGACGAACAGGATCTTCGAACCCTTATTAGACCAATTGAGGGTGTCCTTCAACCTTTCAAGAAGGTGTTTGTAAGAGATTCCGCAATCGACGCAGTTTGCCATGGCGCTCAGCTTGCTGTTCCAGGTCTAACCAAGTTTTCATTTAACATTGCTAGAGGTGATCTAGTCGTCATGTTAAGTTTGAAGGGTGAGCTTGTCGCTTTAGGCAAAGCTGTAATGAATTCCGATGAAATAGAAGAAAGCCCAAGGGGGATCGCCGTAAAGACTGAACGAGTGATAATGAGTCAGGAGACCTATCCAAAGATGTGGAAGCATAAAGTAGAACCTACTTCAAACCCCAATCTCAAAGAAAGATGATTTATCCAAATCTCAAAAGGCTTATAACGCTGCACGCCCTACTATAAATGGTTTATCTTTGAGAGGAAGCGATTTTATCGCCGAATGCTTGGCTGACGAAGGCGTTGAGACGGCCTTTACTGTTTCTGCTGAAAATATTAGCCCCCTTCTTAAATCATTGCTTGTCAAGGGCATAAAGCTAGTTAATTCTAAACTCGAATTATCTGCAGCATTTATGGCAGTTATATATTCAAGGGTTAAACGACTACCCGGACTCCTAGTGGTTACAGCTGGACCTGGTGTTATCGGTTCTCTTTCGCCAATTGCAGCTGCTATGGTTGAAGGAGACCCTCTTGTTGTGATAGGAGGCTTTCCGAGCGATGACGGTAAAACTTCGCATATGCATCAGCTTGTTAAGCGCGGCGATCAAATGGAGCTCATGAAACCCGTAACTAAAACCCAGTACAGAATTGAATGCTACGATCAAATTTCTTCTTGTATTTCGAAAGCTTTTGTCGATTCAGCGAGCGATAAGCCGGGCCCAGTCTATGTGGAGCTCTCCGTTGATTTACTTGTTGAAGACGGTGTTCGAGTCGAATACGTTAAAGGTCGAATTCGTAAGCCGAAGTTGGATTCAGGGTCCGTCAAACTTGTCGCTGATCTTCTTGAAAAAGCAGGTCTACCAGTAATAATAGCCGGAAGAGGTGTTTATCTCGCTGAAGGGGAGAATGAGTTGATAAGTGTCGCAGAACTACTTGGAGCTCCCATTACCACAACGATTATGGCTAAGGGCCTGATTCCCAATGAACATCCACTATATGCCGGAGTGGCCGCAGGGAGAACAGGCGATGCGACGGCTCAGACCGTAATCTCTAGAGCTGATGTCGTGTTAGCGGTAGGTAATCGCTTCAGCGAAATGGGGACAGGTAGGTACAGTCTTAAAATAAATGGTAGTCTAGTTCATGTCAACATCGATGGAAATGAGATAGGTAGAACATTCAAACCAGAAATCGCGATTATTTCAGATGCGAAAGAGTTCCTTTCAAGTCTGCTAAAGGAACTGTCTTCAAGAAAATATTCTTATAAGATAAATAACGAATCGATGCTGTCTATCATCCGGGAAAAAGAATCTCAAGAAATCGAAAGATTCTATTCTGAGGCCAAAACAGATCTGATAGAATCTTTTGAAGTAGTAAAGGCTGTTAGAGAGATGGCTGAAAAGGATGCTATCTTCATATGTGATGTCGGCGCCCATCGTGTGGAAACCTTTATCATGCCCGTGTATATTTCAGGCACCTACGTCACTACGACAAGCTATATTTCGATGGGATTAGCAGTGCCAGGTGCTGTTGCGGCTTCAATAGAGTATCCGAATAAGCAGGTTTTCGGAATCGTCGGTGACGGCGGTTTTTTGATGACCGGTCTGGAAATTGCGACAGCAGTAGAGTATGGTGCAAAACCGATCATCGTAGTGTTTAACGATTCCAGCTATAAGGTGTTAAGAATTTATGAGCACGTTAAATATCATAGTGATACCAGAGAGCTGTACAAAATACCTAAGGTGGATTTCTCGAAGATCGCTGACGCATTAGGTGCAAAGGGGATAAGTGTGGAGAAAAGGGAAGATCTCTATCCTTCTATAAAAAACGCCCTTGACTGGAACAAGGGCCCCGTTGTCTTGGACGTTAAGATAAATCCTCAAGGAATACCCATACCCTTTCAGAGACTGTATGGACACAGGTACATCAAAGATCTCAATTAAAGGTTGAAATCGAGCTTTGCTGGTAAGCCTTAAGATTTTAGCAGCTAGATTTTTATCCACTTTAAAAATAGAAGCTGGAAGAGACTTAGTTGTATGTGATGTAAGTCTGTTTGAAAATAGCATTAGAGATTTTGCTTTGGAATAACGGACGATCTATAATTCTGTAATCCGTTCTGCACTCTTTGCAGGATTTGAGATGTTGCATATTCTCTATAACCCCAAGCGGTTTTGATTTCTTGTTGACGTATCAATGATTTCAGATATAATACAAGGGTTTCCTTGTTTACCTATTGGACTAATATGGAATAATCGGTAAATGAACGACTGTACGGCACTAAAGGTTTTAATTACAGGACGCCGTTGTTCCCTCGTGAGTTAATGAATAGCACAAATTATCTCTTTGAAGTCAACGATTTCATTCTGAAGAAGAAGATACTCTCTGCGCGTGAGCACTATGATCTGGAGAATGTTACAGGGACGAAATTGGGGGAGGCTGATGGCAATCTTTTTCAGTTGCCAGCCAAGTTCGTCGTCATAGATGTCAATGGTTCTGAGTTGATGCATCTCGAAGGGAAAGTATTTTCACTCGGAAACCAGTTCACTTTCTTTGACAGTGCTGGAGTGGAACTGGGAACCATAAAGAGGAAGGTGGTCAAGTTGATCGGGTCAGAGTACTGGGTGGAAAAAGATGGGGTTGAGTTTATGCGCATCTTCGGAAACTTCACGGAGCATGATTATCAGATGCAGGTTAACGGGGTTCAGGTGGCTTCTGTGCACAAGAAGTGGGTCTCGGTGCGGGATCAGCTCGGGGTCTCGATAACTGGAGAAGCTGATCACCGGGTGGTTATCGGAGCGGTGATTGTGATCGAACATGTGGAGGTCACGGAGAGGCATAGAGTTTGAAAACGCCACTACATATTTTGCTGTAGATTATGACGCGCAAGACTTTTTACCCTCACCATCACTTACGTGTTCTCCTTCATCCAAAATGAGGGAAGATGTCCACAACATATTCTACGCTCCTAACCCTAATATATCTTCCACAAATATGTCACATATGTGGCGACCTTTCTAGAGGATGAAAAAATACAAGAAGAACATTGCCCACAAAGGTAGGGCGATGGCTAATCCTATGATGATGTTTTTCTTGAATATTTTGTAGCCATCCAACGGAGGAAAGGGAATCATATTAAAGGACCCCAGTCCGAGGTTGATGGCAAATCCCAAAGAGCCGACAGTTTCGGCAAAAGAGTTTGGAGACGCAAAAATTAATAGAGCGAAGAAGAATAAGGCGAAAGCAAGATTGAGCCCAGGGCCCGCAGCCGAAATTATCATATTCTCTTGGTCAGGGTCTGAGATCTTGTAACTTGAAGAATAGTAACCGAAAGAATATGCCACCGCAGCTGGCGTGATGTAGACTGCTCCTGGCGCTCCGAAGATAAAGCCGCCGCCTGAAATAATAGCAGTGATAATTGTCAAGGCAATCCCCCAGACCCATATACGGAAATGTGCAATATATCCGTGCCTTATCGCGACGTACTTGTGCCCCATTTCATGAAGAATGAAACCAGTCGCAGTGGCAATGAACCCAGCCATTATTACCTCAAGGTTTCCTTGTACTCCGCTGAGAAGGCCCAGGAAGTTACTGAAAGTAATTCCGATAGAGAGTACAATCCAAGCGATTATTATAGAAATAATTTCTCCTGGAGCGAATTGAGATGTCATATATTGCTCAAACTCCAATGACGCACTACCGTTCTATGTGGACCTATTTATTTCTGAAAAAGGATATAAAGAAAAACCTAAGATTTAAGGAATTGGGTTGCGCTTTATTGTGAAATGGTAACTCAACTCTTAGCTGGGTTCGATAAAACAAAAGTTCATGAAACCTGGGATAAATCAATAGATATTATAATAGGAAAATGCTGATTTTTTATAAAAATAATGAGGGGGTACCTCATAGCGATAATATTTCACCGACCGTTAGGCCGCTAACGATTATTATCCCCAACACGATCTTTGGCTGCATGACATTAAGCTCACCGATTTCAATAAATGGAAGTAAATGATATTAAAATTTCCCGAATATTTACGGGATAATTAAATTCAAAAGCATATATGATAAGTTAATTTATTCTATTTCTTAGACGCTTTTTGAATAAAATGTATTTGTTAAGTTCAAGGTTCTCTTTAATGAGTTAGCAGGATTCAAAATATTAGAGTGATTATGATTATTTGCCGAGTTTTCGTTATGGAACTTAACAGATTAAGTTATGAACTTAGAACGACTATCCTCTGACGTCTTAGACAGACCATGCTAATTGCTAATTGCAGGCGCTTGTCTCGGATATTTAGTACCGCGTATTTATTTGAGCATGAAGTCTGACTACTATGATGAGCTCCCTTTCTTTTGTTCTTTCCCAGCTATTTGTTTGGCCAATTTTTTATTTGTTGTTTGAAGCTCTTTTTGCAACATCCTGATTGTGCCTTTAAGATTGTTTCGTTTTTGTTTTAAGTTTTTTATGTCATATTCCTGTTCTTGATTTTTCTCCTCAAAGAAGGGGGAGAAAGGGGTTGGTATAACCAGCATTGGTAATGTTTCTGGTCTCATGCTCAAAACGTCTTTCGCAAATTCTTGAAACAGGGCGTTCATGCTGTTAGCGATTTTGCTTTGCTTGATAATTGCACGTTTGAGAATAATAATGCCTGTGTGGGTGATTTTGTAGACCTTTATTTTTCTGTTATTTTGGGTGGACCATTTCCCTTCGATGTATCCATCTTTTTCTAGGTCTCGAAGGATTGGGTATACGCCGCCGGCTGTCGGTTTCCAAAAGCCTCTGGTTTTGTCTTTGATTTCTTTCATGATTTCGTAGCCGTGAGACGGCTTCTTGTTGAGGAGAATGAGTACCGCAACGCGGATGTAGCCTTTTTGTGCTTCCTTCAGCCAGTGCACAGTTGTCTCTTCTTCGAATTCTGTTTGCATGTGCGTTACCAATTTATTATTGTCTTTAGGAATATTTATATTTTACTTATTTTTGCCTTGTTCCTATGGAGATATATTGCAATGAATAATATTTCAACGAATAATATTCCGGTAAAGGTGATTTAAGGTTGGAAACTGAGTCAATAATCGAAGTAAAGAACCTTACTAAAACATTTAACGATTTCGCAGCGGTTGACGACATCTCATTTGACGTTAAGAAAGGCGAGATCTTCGGCCTACTCGGTCCTAACGGGGCAGGCAAGAGCACCACCTTACGTGTGCTCTCAACATTAGCAAGGCCTTCAAAGGGAACTGCAACGATTGGCGGCTACGACATTGTTAAAAACGACACCGATGTGCGAAAATTGATAGGTATAGTTTCCGAAAAGATGATAATGTACAATCGTTTGACGGCCACAGAGAATCTGCGATTTTTTGGAAATCTCTTCGACATTCCCAAAGATCTCTTAACGAAGAGAATTGACGAACTGCTAGAGCTGGTCCAACTCACCAAATGGAAGAACGCTCAAGTGGGCACGTTTTCGACAGGCATGCGACAGAGGATAAACGTGATACGGGCCCTCCTTAACATGCCTCAAGTGCTGTTCTTGGATGAGCCAACACTGGGTTTGGATCCTCAATCGTCTGTTGAGATCAAGGAGTTCATAAAGAAAATCAATAGAGAAAATAAAACCAGCATTATAATAACGACGCACATGATGGTTGATGCTGATTTGTTGTGTGATCGCATAGGTATTATGGACCACGGCAAAATTGTCGCGCTTGATACATCAACGAATTTGAAAAAACTAATTTCAGGAGCTGATACAACTATAATGGAACTAGAGATCGGAAATCTATCAGCCGATATTATCGAGGGCATCCGCTCATGTGGATGCGTGGACGCTGTCAGTCAAGAAAACTCCATGCATTTGAGGGTTATCGTCCATGGCGACGAGGCGTTCGACTCTGTAATCGACACTGTGAGGGCGAAAAACGGAAAGATAAATTCTATTGAAAACCTCCAACCTACGCTTGAAGATGTATTCTTGCATCTAACGGGTCATCAGGTTAGAGATAGCGCCGACCAGAAGATACCGATTGCTGCGGGTCACCGGCACTCTGGGGAGCCGCAGCGGAGGATAAGGTGAGGCAGAATGGGAGCAAAGTCTCTGCTTTTACACAGTATTAGGATCGCTCAGAAAGATCTAACGGAGTTGTTCAGGAACCGACTGGGGTTAGTCCTACTTGTGCTAATGCCGATATTCATGATGGCCATGGTAGGCTTTATTTATCCGTCCAACGGCAGCACGGTAAGCAACTTGCCTGTCGCGCTGGTGAATGAGGATGTCGGTTATCACAATTCCACTATTGCAAGCCAAACTTTTACCATAGTCTTGAAGCAGATCAACAAAAAGACAGGGATGATGGTTTTATCTAATGCGTCGAATGTTGGCGATATCAAGAATATGATTCAGAGGGGTGATATTGAGGGCGGTATAGTCATCCCCAGCAATTTCTCTGCAAGCATCCTGACTGGACAACAGGGGACTCTGATTATTGTAACTGACCAGTCTAACCCACAAATATCTGCGACAATTCAGGAAGTTTTAACCGCTGTTTTTAACCAAATGGGCACTATGTTAGCTCAGCAGAATGTTCAATTGCTGAATCCAGCAGTTAACGCAAACAATTCTCTTGCCATCGTGAAACCCTACAATGTTCAGACTGAAGGAGTTGTTCCCGGAACTTCCAGTTACTTTAACTTCATCGCACCAGGCATAATGGCTATGACTGTGATGATGAGCGTCATGACAGGACTCCCTGTCGCAATATCTCAGGAGAGGGAAATTGGCACAATGGACGGGATGATGGTTTCACCGATTAACAGGCTAAGCATAATACTTGGGAAAACCCTAGGCCAGACTGCAAGAGGCCTGCTCCAAGGAGTCATAATACTCGCATTATCTATTGGTCTGTTCGGTGTAATAATTCAAGGAAGCATTCTGCTGGTATTCGGCCTGCTCTTGCTTGGCGTATTCAGCTTCGTCGGCCTAGGCATCGTAATAACATCTTTCGCAAAGGACCAAGGGACAGCACAGATGCTGATGATGACGCTGATGTTCCCGATGATGTTCCTCAGTGGTGTGTTCTTCCCAATACAGCAGATGCCATGGTACATGCAGGACATATCCAAAGTCCTTCCGCTAACCTACGCGTCTCAAGCTCTCCGGAAGGTCATGGTGCTAGGTGCAGGGATACCCGCGATATCAAATGAGTTGATTATACTGATAGTGTTTGGAGCAGTCATGATCGCGATTGCTGTGCCAGTGTTCAGAAGAATGATGACAACGTAAAAATGAGTGAGCTGTGGTTGCTTTGACAAATCCATCCCTTGAAGCCATAAATCTTTCCAAATATTTCGGCTCTTTCGTCGCCATTTCAGACCTAAACTTGAAAATTAGGGGGGGTCAAAATGCGTTGGATTTCTGGGTCCCAACGGCGTAGGGAAGATACCACTCCCAAAATGTTTACGGACCTAATCAGATCTTCTTCTTGAGAGGCTCCGATAAACGGTTTAAACGTGCATATTCACAAGAAAGAAGCATTGGCATCCGTCGGCACCCCTGATTGAGAATCCTGGAATCTGTCCTTCGCTCACACCCAGAGAAGCTGCCATGATGATTGTTGGGATTAGGGTAGTGCCACCTATTGAACGCAGAAAGAGAATTGAATAAGCTGTCTCAGAAGTTCGAATGGAAAAATTGGCTTGATAAATTGGCAAATTCTCTAAGGGGATGAAACAGAAAATTTGTGTCGCCTCTTCGCTTCTCAGTAATCCGGATATACCCACTTGTAGAATACCTATAAGGATTTGAGACATATTCTCCTGGCTTCAAAACTTCAAGATACTGTTTGTGGCACATATGAAACAATCATCGGAGGAATCATCCTATTTATGGACCCATACTTCCATTTTCATCTAAATTCAAAGGAGCAGTTATTCATTTGTCATTATTCATTTTATTGTGTAAGAATGATATTAAAACACGCATTTGAAATTAGCGTGCTAACTAGTTTTTTCCTTAAAATTTTCCTTTATGAACTTGATCAGATCAACAAAGTTAGGATTGTCATCCGCCTTAAATAACTTCACTGTGTATTATCTCCCTCCAACAATTGTTCTCTTCTCCTGCTGGTAACTCATTCTCGCGAAATTAACAACAGCATAGTGTATTTTGCCTTCTAATCTGTCCTTTACTACCTCTTGGGTATCTGGGAAAAAACCTAAGACGAAGGCGATTCCATCGATCCAGTTGCAACTTGGGACGAGGCCTGTTTGGCCTTGTGCCTGAAGCTGTGCGACGATTGATTCGAAGAAGCGTTGCACATCGAGTTCTGCGATCTCATGAACAATTATTTCGCGCCAAGGCAGGTATGTGATTTTAGCCATTAAATGCCACCTTACTCTTAATAACCTCAATACCGTTATTTATTCGTTGTTCTGTCAAACCACATGTTTTTACTAAGTCAACTATCTGTTCAGAGACCCTTGCCCAAACCTAGAATAGGGTATACTATTCTCTAGCTTTTTCAGGAATAGAAAAAGTTGATGAAACCATTTCCCACAAGGCTTCCAGTAGTATCTCGGAATATCAACCAATTCGATCTAGAACCATGTGCTTACTTGGAACGCACATCAAATACCACTGCAAGTCCCCATTGATCCTCATCGGTACAGGCGCGTTATTAGATTTCTGTAGTAGGTATCACGTATACGCTGTCTTCTGGTACGGTAACTGTTATGACATCTCCCCTAGTAGGCTTGCTTCCAACAAGTGCTGTAAACTCAATAGTGTTTATATTGATGATTATGCGAAACCCAAATTTCTCCCTGAACACGTCTACAACTCTTCCCTCAAGGTTATTGAACTCGTTACTGGTGTTCAGTTTAACTCGTTCTGGCCTTACACAGGCGTATACTGAACCGCCAATTTTCATACGCGACTTCAGTTCTAGACCGTTCTCCAACTTTATTGTAGACCCTGAATCAGTAAGAGTAGCTATTCCTTTGTGCATATCATAGAAGCCTACAAGCTTCGCCGTATGATAGTTCCCTGGTTCATTAAATATTTGTTCAGGATCACCAACCTCAATTATCCTGCCCTGATGTATTACAGCGATTAGACTTGCTAATGTGTAGGCCTCGTCCCATTCGTGAGTAACATGGACTACTGGAATGTTGTACTTCTCAGGAATTGCTTTCAGTAGCCTTATGATTGACCTTTTAGTCTCGGGGTCTATCATCGAAAGCGGTTCATCCAATAGTAATATCTTTGGGCTGGTAACCAACGCTCTCGCCAACGAAACGCGCTGTTGTTCACCACCGCTTAACGTAGCTGGCATCCTATCCAGTAGATGTTCAATGCCTAGGTCTCTGACAATCTCGTTCACCAGCTGTTTTCTCTCCGGCTTTGGCATGCCTCTAGATCTGAGCCCGAACTCTATGTTGTCTTTGACATTCATCGGATCAAATGAGGAGAAAATCTGTGATACATAAGCGACATTCCTCTTTTCAGGAGGCGCAGTTGTAATATCGGAGCCGTCAATCAGTATTTTACCGCTGGATGGTCTGTAGGCTCCTGCGATTGTCTTAAGAAGCGTCGTCTTGCCACTGGCAGTCCGTCCAATTATAATCAGGTATTCTTGTTGATCAACATTTAGTGTGACAGAGTTCAGCCTGAAAGTTCCCAGCGTGAGATTAACATTAAGTAATTGAAGCACCATATCCACATCCTTCAGACGTGTCTCAGAACCAATCTGTAAATGATGAATGTAGCAAGAACTATTACGAGAAGAGCTGCTGAGTACTTGACTGCACCAGCTAACCCTAGTGCTATGTACCCTTCATAAATATAGATCGAAGCTGGATACACATCGTTACCGTTGAAGTATACATAATAAGCTACCACGAGCAGCGCTCCCACCTCCGCAACCGCCCTTGCCCAAGTAAGTATCGCTCCGTTGGCTATTGACTTCCAGATTCTAGGCACTATAACATGGATGAACGTAAATGTTGGTGTGGAACCCAGTGTTCGAGCCGTCAGCTCGACATCAGGGTCAATCATCTTTATCGACGACTCAACCACCCTAATAGAGTAAGTTGCTGACAGATAGGTAACTGTAATTATGGCACCTATCAGCGTATCGATCAGGTTTATGCCGATTCCCTGCAGAAATGGACCTAACCCATATGTTGAGGAGAAAGCTAATACAACCATTATGCCAACTATGACATGAGGAATCATAATAGGTATATCAATGATTGCGTCGATAAATTCTTTGAACTTGAAGTCTGATCTAGCCAGAAGATAAGCGAAAGGTGTACCTACTAGCACAGAAAGGATCGCTGCGGCTGTGGCAATTATGAAAGTAACCTCAACCGAAGCCAGAAAAGACTTTGTCGTGAGCGCGGAAATGATATCTTCAGCACCAAGTACTACGATAAGTAGGATTGGATAGAGAAAAAAAAGGATCGTTACTGCGCCACAGAATATCAGTATTGCACTGAATCTCCCTTGAAACTCGATCAGCTCCTGGGAAATAAGGGTGAATATGTTGCGTTAACCGGTGTAACGTATGGTTTGATTAGGCTTGGAATATTGGTGTAGTTACCATAGACGATGCCCGGCAAAATGGGAGTTATGCCGTTTTGCTTTAGTATGCTCTGGCCAGTTTGACTGAATAAGGTTTGGATGAATAGGGCGGCTGCTGCTGTGTTGGTGGAGGGTGTTGGAATCGTCAGCGTGTAGATGACTAGGTTGATGGTGAATGATTTGGTCGTTCCCAGTGTCGTGTAGCTGAAGTTGGCTTCGTGATAATAGCTGAGGTCCGATAAGACCCCTAGGCTAACTGCGTCGGGTAGTGTGATGTAGGCGAGGTGTGTTTGAGTTGAGTTTCCCGTCTGCGGTATAGCGTTGGACAGGTAAGATGAAGTTATGAAATCTATGTGTTGGGTCTGCATAAGCGTAACTAGATTTGTTTCAGTATTTGTCATGTAGTATTTACTCGGGTTGCTGTATATCGCGTTGTAAAGGTATGATATATTTCCAAAGAAAGTTAAGCCAGCCAATCGAATCATGCCAGCACCCTGATAACCGCTAGGGTCGGTGAAAGGATTCGAAACACCAACTTTAGTGGTCGAGTTAAGGGCAATCAAGGTGAACATCTGTTGCCAAGTCTGATTCCACTGAGTAGACATTGCGGGAAGTCCTTGAACGCCTTCCCACATGTTGTAGAGTTTGAGTCCAGCGGGTGATAATAGATTGACAATAATGACCATTTTTGTCTGGCCAAAGGCAATTTCGTAATTTGCGAGATTAGGAAAGATGACACTCGGCATAGTGGTCGTGTCAGCAGAGGCTTCCAAACTAAACTGTTTGGTTGCGTTCTCTGATTGGGCAACTGCACCACTTCCCTCAAACAGAGGGGGTGCGACCTTAATGCTGGGGTACTGTTCCTCATAGGCATTGAGAACTGAGCCAAACGCATATGTTAAAGTGCCAGCTGCACCGACTGCAAACGGCGGCGAATTAGAAGCTATAGTGATTAAAGAGTTCTGGAGGTCTGCTACTGAATGAAAGCTCGTTACTTGTGAATTTAGCGAGCTGATTTGAGGTGCATAAGTTAAGTAACCTAATCCAAATCCTATAACGGCTCCAATTATTAGACCGATGATAATAAACGAATACACCATAGTGCTTCGGTTGCGTTTTTCCGCTTTCATTTTATATCCCCTCCAACTAAAATCGCTATGTTATATAAACATAGCGATTACTAGTCTCTTTGGGCGTCCACGCGTGAGCATCGTTTTTGGGTTTACATGCGAGAGTAAACATCCGTTTTGACCCCCCTTAGGAGCCATTCTTGTTCCAAATCCCCCATATGGGAACACATTGTATCACAATGAAAAGCACATCTTTTGATCGCTCTAGCATGATAGCTTTGATCGGTTGGAGAGTTAGATTAATGAGCTGGTAGCAGTGGAACGATAAGGAATGGCGTGATTTTCTCAGGGTTCTATGATGATCTGTGGATACTTTATAATATCTTTTATGGCATGTTTACCAGAAACGTTCTTGATAAAGAAGTTCATCGACTGTTAGATTAAGCGGATATATCTTATCATTTTGTACAAAGATTTTGTATGTTTTTTTGGAAGAGGTAAAAGAATCAGATCGTCCTTCATTACTTTAAAATATTGTGATTATAAAAAAATTTGAAAAAACTAAATATCATCCTATTTATTCTTGGGTGATATGGAGTTTAAAGGTTATCTGAGGAAAAACGGTGTTGGTATTAGAAACTATGTTGGGATAATGTCAACTGTTGGTTGTTCAGCAGATGTTGTTCAGAAGATAGCTCAACTTAATCCTAGAGTAAAACCAATTGTGCACCACCAAGGATGTGCTCAGACCCCTCCAGATATTTTAAATGTAGAAAATGTTTTGATAAACCTTGCATTAAATCCTAATTTATTTTCTGTACTATTAGTAAATCTCGGATGCGAAAGTACCTCTCTGGAGAAGATAGCTGATGCTATATCTAAGGTGAAAGATGTAAAAACAGTTACAATTGAGGAAAAAGGTATGTCGGAAGCCGTCTCAAAAGGACTTGAGATTACCAAAAAAATGTGTACAGAATCTAAGAAGGTTAAAAGGAAGACGTTTGATCTGTCAGAACTCAAATTGGCAATAAAATGTGGCGCTTCTGATACAACTTCAGGGATAGTTTCAAACCCTGTTGCCGGTAGGGTTGCAGATATGATTATTGAACTAGGTGGAACCGTAGTATTTGGTGAAACAACTGAATTGATTGGTGCTGAACATGTCTTGGCTCGGAGAGCTGTGAGCAAAGAAGTAGCTGACAAATTATATTCTACTGTAAGTACTATTGAAAAGAGGGCTATGTCCATGGGTGTGGATATGAGAGGCGGTCAACCAACAGGGGGTAACATAAGAGGTGGTATAACAACGATAGAAGAGAAGTCACTTGGTGCAATTTGTAAAACAGGTTCTTCAAAGCTCATAGATGTCATTGATTATGGGGATAGGGTTACAAAAAAAGGATTGATATTTATGGATGGACCGGGAAGAGAGCTAGAAGCCCTTACTGGTTTTGCGGCAGGAGGTAGTCAAATAATGCTTTTTTCAACAGGTAGTGGTGCTCCGCAAGGCTTTCCCATCGTACCCGTAATAAAGGCATCAGGAAATCCTTATGTATGCTCTAATTTATCAGAACATATTGACGCTGACCTTAGTTCTGTTTTCTATGGCTATGAAACAATTGATAGTGCAGCGAAAAAGGTTATGAATCAAATTATTGATGTCTCATCAGGTAAGCTAACAAAAGCAGAAATTCTTGGTTATGATGGTAATTTTGACATATACTGTAGGGGTCCTGTGATATAATGTCTATAAGAAAAGCTATAATCATTAATGTCAAAGATAATGTTGCAAATGCTTTGGTAGATATCAAGAAAGGTGATGTTGTGAGGTTAGACATTGGAAAAATGCATTTTAGACTCTTAATAAAATCTAATATCCCTTTTGGCCACAAATTCGCCACAAAAAAAATATCCAAGGATGAAAAGATCATCAAGTATGGCGAAGTAATAGGTAAAGCGACTAACGATATAGATGCTGGAGAATATGTGCATATCCATAATGTGATTGGCTTAAGAGCAAGAGGCGACTTGGAGAAGACTAAAACATAATTTTATATCTAAGATGATATTGTCTCTTCTTTGAATACACCCTTCTTCTCTAATAGCCAAGAAGATGCATTTAAAGGGTACAAGGTAATTATGACATAAGAACATCCATAATAATTCGCTCTTTTCTTATCAATCTGGGACGGTCTAGAGAGACTATGATGAGTTGATGTGTGCGAATGGTAGAAGCCTATCAAATCCAATCTTAATTCTTCTATTTCTCTAAAAATTTTTAGCTGCTGTTCAGCTTCTATTCTGTACGCCATAGGAGAGTTTAATTCATTTCTGCAGCTATAAATTTTTGATACTTCCTTTACGGAATCACCTTCTATGTCCCTGATTTTTCCTGCTAGAATACCGCATGCCTCAATTGGCCATTCTTTCTTACAGTGGTAGATTATATTTTTCAAGTGTCTTGATGTGATCTTAATTGTCATGTTCGATTCCAACACAATCTAGGGGAATATATATCGCCATTAATCAGTCTATAGGACTTTGTGTTGTGTAGAAGACCTTAAGCTTGAAGGTTGAAAGGATGATAATCTTTGGATATGTTGTGGAGTAGGTCTTAATACCTAAGGGAACATAAATAGGTCACAAAATCTATTCATTGGTGGCGGGAGACCAGTGCAGGGTGAGCTTACCCTGTCTGTCGTACTCTAACAAGGACCAAAATTATATCACTTTCCATTAAATATCAAATCTAGAATAGAGTTTAATGAACGCTCCATAAAAATGTTCGTTACTTTATAGTTAGGTTTATATCAGATACGCGTCTGTGACATATCTGCGCATCATTCGGTGACTGTTAAAGTAGTATGCGACCTTCCCTATCGAATTCTTCATCATACTAATCCATTCATCCCTTCTTCCATAAAAAGTTGGTAGAATAACATATTCTATCTTACCATATAGATCTTCAAGTTCAAGCTTCCTCCTCGAACTTTCGTCAATCTGCTCGTTCGGGTGAGGCCCTATCGCCCAACCTGTGGCACCTTCAACACAGCCTTCTATCCACCATCCATCGAGTACACTGAAGTTTATCACGCCATTATGCGCAGCCTTCATTCCACTAGTACCAGACGCTTCAAGAGGCGGCAGTGGGGTGTTCAGCCAGAGATCTGTTCCAGAAGTGATCCTTGCAGCCGTATCCATATCGTAATTCTCAAGGTACACTATTTTGATTTCGTTCTTCAATTGATCAATGTAGTTGTATATGCTCTTTATTTCATCTTTGCCAGCTTGGTCTCTAGGATGAGCCTTTCCAGCAAAGATAAACTGCATCATGCCTACCTTATTCAATTTCCTTAACCTTTCTAAATCTGTAAATATCAATGTTCCTCGCTTGTATGAGGTAGCTCGCCTAGCGAATCCTATAGTTAGAGTGTTGACGTCCATTACGATATTCTTTTTTTCTTTAATGAATTGCATCAATGATTCCTTGGCTTTTAAATGAGTTTCCCATATCTCTTCATCACTTATCTCATCGACTCTCACAAGCAGTTCTGGTTCATTAGCCCAGCCGGGGATATATTTATCGAAGAGTTCTCTGAAATTACTGCAAGTCCACCAATAAGAGTGAACACCATTCGTAACCGATCTAATATGATAACCGGGAAATAGCTTATTTGAATATTCCATATGAGCCTTAGTTACCCCGTTAACATATTTGCTAAGCCTTAACGCCAATAAAGTCATATTCAAGTCGTCTTCTCCACCATATTCTTTTAGAACTTCTAAGGGTATTTCATCACCTAGCACATTTCCAACAACATCGTATGGAAACCTGTCAAAGGCTGCTTCAACCGGTGTATGTGAGGTAAAGACACATAGATTTCTCACAGTCTCCGAATTTGCGTTATTCTCCTTAAGTAGCTCAATAGTTAGAAGACTTGAGTGGCCTTCATTCATATGATATTTTCTTATGTTAATATTCAACGCCTCAAGCATCCTCTTTCCACCGATTCCTAGAATAATTTCCTGCTTCAATCGGTATCTATCATCTCCTCCATAAAGGAAGTCGGTGATGCCACGGTCTTCTTGCACGTTTCCTTTAACGTCTGTATCAAGAAACAATATAGGAACCATTGCACCGGTCATACTTTGCTGTTCGAAAAGCCAAGCCTGAATCATAACGTCTCTACCCTCGATCTTCACATTAACGATATTTGGCAACAACCTGAAGAAATTTGAGGGATCCCACTCATCAGGAAGATCCAATTGTGTACCATCTTCCGTGATCTTTTGTTTGACATACCCTTTCTTGCTAATAAGCGTCAAAGCTATAAGAGGAATTCTTAGATCTGCGCTTGATCTTATAGTATCGCCTGCTAAGACTCCTAGCCCACCACTATAGGTCGGAATTTCGCTCTTAACGCCTATTTCCATTGAAAAGTACGCAATTCTTGGCCCTTCAACAAAGGTGTACATGCAATCTTTACTGCAGAAATAATATTCCTTTCCGAACATCGTGGATTTGTATCTTGCCTCCTCAAGCTTTAAAGGCATACCGCAAACAGGGTCTCTTAAACTCATAGATCAATCAGCCTTCAATTATTTCTAGACTCAATTATATAAGTCTGCGTCTTTAATTCTAAAATTTTCTTATTCCCTCATTCAACAAAATGTAAAATCCACTAATCTGTTAGAATTAATAAAACAGTGGCTGTAATGGAAGGAACGATAATAAAGGAGGAGAAATCATTCAAGGAACACTTTGAATCGACTTTTGGGAGCTTATGCGGACAGCGCCCCCTGAGAGCATGTGGGTCAGCACTGGCTAGCTCAAGATCCTGCCTTCCAAGAAGGGAACCCGAGTGGAAATCCGGGCGACAGCAAATTATTCTTTCCTTTGCTGCGAATCCGTTGCGGTCTCCACCTAAGTGGGAGGCTGAATGTCCCTCCGTTGAGGCATATCTGCCGAGTCCCTTCTGACCCATATCGCGGTTGGTTGCCCCAAGGAAATCTTTAATAAGCTTCGGTCGTGTTAACGTCTGACCGCAAATGGTGACCAAGCATTTTAGGGTCTTGGCACGAGTGAGCAGTTCGAATCCTAAGGCCATCAAGCCTGTTCTGGAGCAGGCCATCACGACGGGCTCCGTCAAAGAAGCGAAAGGCGAGTATATCATCAAGGCAGAGATGGAGGGTGACAGTGCAAAAGAGTTGAACCGCTCTCTTCTTTCCGCATTGAGAAGGGTGGAGAAGAAGACAAGTTTGCGCGCTGAGTGGGCCTCTGACGATGGAACGACTCAGAAGTTCTTCGATTATGTCTTGAAGAAGACAAGCAAAACCGGCCCCTCGTCATAGGTGGCCTCCATTTTGGACGAGTCATCAATTATTACTTGCACTAAGTTCGTCTTCCAAGATATTTTTTTAAGAAGACATAAATATTTGTTACAACCTTTTCCTTTTTAAATGTGTTTTAGATGCAAAAAAAGATTATGTTGTCACCTGCTCTCGTACCAGTGAAGAATAAATGTTTCACAAATATATATGTAGATTATTGCGTGCAGATATCCCCCCCCCTTTCTGATTTCGTCAAATCATAAGTAATTTTAAATTGATTCACCTAAATATAAAACTTTAACAATGCGTATTAGAAAGTTTTTAAGAAAAATATTATCTAAGAAAGATAATGGTAACAGAAGATGGATATTGTTTAACGATTGACCAAGGCACAACTGGTACAAGATGTATAATCTTTGATCATGAAGGTAGCAAGGTTTCGTCAAGTTATCTTGAACATAAGCAGATCTATCCCTATCCAGGATGGGTTGAACACAATCCATTGGAGATAATTGACAACATGTTTGCAGTGATAAAAGAAGCTGTTGAGAGTTCAAAGATTCAGAGTGAAGAAATCGTGGCTGTTGGTGTTACAAATCAAAGGGAAACGGTTGTTCTATGGAATCCTGAAACTGGTCAACCTTACTATAACGCAATTGTATGGCAGGATACAAGGACTAAAGAGATATGTGAAGAGCTCAAGATTCAAGGGTATGACGAGTCACTTATAAAACCTAAAACAGGATTATTTTTATCCACATATTTTTCAGGCCCTAAAATTAAGTGGATTTTTAAAAATGTTCCTAAAGTCTTGGAGTATTCTGGGCTTGGCAAGGTCTTTTTTGGAAATATTGACAGTTGGATGATATGGTGGTTAACAGGAGGTCCTAAAGGTGGATCACACGTCACAGATTATACAAATGGTTCAAGGACGATGTTGATGAATATAAATAAACTTGAATGGGATCAAGAAATACTCCGTCTTCTTAAAATACCAGAAGAAATCCTTCCTGAACTTAAACCATCCTCTGACAAGAATTTTTATGGATATACAAGAGAGGATAGTGTTTTTAGTTCGAAGATTCCTGTCTGCAGCGACTTGGGTGATCAACAGGCTGCCTTGGTTGGTCAGGCTTGCTTCAGGGAAGGCGAATCAAAAAATACATATGGCACAGGATGTTTCATGCTTTCGAATATTGGTAATTCACCTAAACTGTCGAAGGAAGGTCTGCTGACAACTTGTGCGTATAGCTTTGAAGAGGGGAAGACTGTTTATGCTTTGGAAGGATCAATTGCTGTAGCTGGTTCTGTTGTTCAGTGGCTTCGAGATAATCTAAAAATCATTGGTTCCCCTTCGGAGACAGAGAAGATAGCTGAATCCATTAAAGATGAAGGATCGGGTGGTGTCTATTTTGTACCAGCATTTAATGGTCTTTATGCACCTTATTGGGATTCTGACGCACGGGGTATCATCTGTGGTTTGACCTCGTTTATTAAAAGAGACCATATAGTGCATGCTGCACTAGAATCAATATGCTGGCAGACCAGAGATGTTTTTGAGACCATGGCCAGAGCTTCAGGAGCTCGGCTTGAAATCTTGAAGGTTGATGGCGGTGCCGTTGTGAACAATTATCTGATGCAGTTGCAAGCAGACACCCTTGGAACCAAGGTTGTTAGACCCAAATTTTTTGAAACAACTTCCTTAGGAGCAGCATACGCTGCTGGTTTAGCTGTGTCTTATTGGAAAAGTACAAATGAGCTTGCTAAACTTTGGAAAAAGGACAGAATCTTCGAACCAGAATGGTCAGATAATAAAAGAGAGCATCTTTATACTGGATGGAAAGAAGCAGTCAAACTTTCGATGGGGTGGCTTAAGAAGGTATCTTAGTTTCTAAAAGATTTATATGTTCTAAAATTCTTTTGCAGTCCAATGTCTTTTGAGAGAGTGGCTATTATTGGTGCAGGTATTGTTGGCAGCTTTATAGCTAGAGAACTTTCAAAATATGAAAATTTACGTATTACAATTTTCGAAAAAGAGGTTGATGTGGCATGCGGTACATCGAAGTCAAACACAGGCATCATACATGCAGGATATGACGATGATCCAAAAAGGCAGCCAATTAGAGCAGGATTATGCGCAAAAGGAAACATGCTCTGGCACACAATAGCTGGCCAACTTGAGATTCCCGTTAACTGGTGTGGTGCTCTGGTTGGGGCGACAGAGGACAGTGATATTGCAATCCTCAATACTCTTTACAGTAGAGGACTGCTAAATAGTGTTCCAAACATAAAGCTACTAACGGCCAAAGAAGCTAGAAAATTAGAACCCAATCTTAATGGAATTATTGCCGCATTATATGCTCCTACGGAAGGCTCTGTTCTTCCCTTCTATGCTACCATAGCTGTTATAGAAAACGCTGTTTCTAACGGCGTCTTACTTAAGCTGCAAAATGAAGTGATTAGTATAGAGGAAAGTAAAGACTTCTTCCTTTTAAAGACAAATCAGGGGATTTTTGAAGCAGACTGGATAATTAATGCTGCCGGATTATACGGTGATAAGATCTCCCACATGCTCGGTGTTACTAGGACCAATAACAACGTAGACATCGAAATACATCCTAGAAGAGGAGAATATTGGATATTTCCATCAGAATATCGTTGTCCAGTTAACCATATAATCTTCCCAGTGCCCTCACAAATAAGCAAGGGTATCTGTATACTCCCTGACACCGAAGGTAGTACACTGATTGGGCCCACCTCTGAGGATATGCTAGAGGATCAAAAAGAAAACACCGCCACTAGTAGGGAAGGCCTTGAAAAGGTCTATAACTATATTATCGAAAAATGGGGTCCCATACTTCCTCCAAAAAATAGGTGTATAAAAAATTACGCTGGCCTGAGAGCTGAGCCTCCCCACGCAGACTTCATAATTGAAGGATACAATAAGCCTTCTAGGTTCATTAATGTTGTTGGAATTAGATCTCCGGGTCTCGCATCCTCTCCTGCAATTGCTATAGAGGTTGTAAGGATAATGGAAAGTCAAGGTTTTATCGGTGTGAAGAAGTCCCATTGGGATCCTCACAGAAAATCTATTCCAAAAATATTAGCACAAACTATAGAATGTAGGAAGATGTTATACCACGACGATCCCAAGTTTGCTAATCTAGTATGTTGGTGTGAAGGTGTAAGTGAAGGAGAAATTGTTGAGGCTATCAGGAGAGGTGCTAGGACTCTCCAAGGTGTCGCCTTTCGGACACGCGCTGGTCTAGGCAGGTGCCAAGGGATGTCATGCCAGTCGAAGATAGTTGAAATAATGAGTAAGGAACTTGGAGTTCCTCCTAATAAGATTCTACTAAAATCTGAAGGAAGTGAAGTGCTTCTTTGCGAGATAAAGGATCTTTTTGGTGACTCGAATGATTAACAAAGAAGCGGATGTTCTGATTGTTGGCGGTGGTGCCGCAGGACTAGCTGCTGCTTGTAGGGCTTACGAAGAAGGTGCAAGGAGGGTAGCAATAGTTGAAGGTGCTAAAGAACTTGGAGGAATTCTCCTTCAATGCGTGCACACAGGCTTTGGTCTAGAATATTTTAACGAAAATTTAACAGGTCCTGAATATATGCAGAAATTCATTGATAAGATAGCAAACTATGATATGGAAACTTTGACACAAGCAATGGCTGTAGGAATAGAAACAAAGTCTCTGTTCGATCATTTTGTAGATATTATCAGTTCCGAAAACGGTTTTATGAAGATTTATGCTAAGACGGTTATTTTAACGACTGGTTGTAGGGAAAGAGGAAGGGATGAATTAAATATTCCAGGAGATAGGCCTGCCGGTGTTATGACAGCTGGTACCGCGCAGAGGTATATGGATATCCACGGCTATCTTCCAGGCAAAGAAGTTGTTGTAGTTGGTTCTGGAGATATTGGCCTCATAATGGCGAGAAGGTTTTCGCAAGAGGGAGCGCATGTTAAAGGTGTCTATGAGATTCTTTCTTATACATGTGGTTTAAGAAGAAATCAAGCTCAATGTCTTTTAGACTTTGATATTCCTCTCTATTTAGGAAGCACTGTGGTTCAGATAAAGGGGAGGAAGAGAATTGAAAGTGTTGTTGTTGCGAAGGTGAATGAAAATCTTGTTCCTATTATTGGGACAGAAGAGGAGGTAAAATGTGATCTTCTTGTTCTGGCAACTGGCCTTGTTCCTGATTTACGATTTCCTAGGATTCTACCTGAAGGACTTGGATTCGAAATTGACTTAGGTACTGGAGGTCCTGTTGTGAACGAGTTCCTAGAGACAAGTGTGCCAAATATTTTTGCAGCAGGTAACTTTCTTACGGTTAATGATATTGTTGACGATGTAACTTCACAGGGTGAAATCGCTGCTTTATCGGCGGTAAGAGCTCTGAAGGGAGCTGTTTCCAAGGAAATCCAATGGAAACGTGTTGTTTTAGGTAATGGTATAAGGTCTGTTGTTCCACAAAAATTTAGTGGTATAATGGATACCAAGTTCTATATACGTGTTAAGGAACCTGCTGAAAATGCTTACATTGAAGTTCCGGAAATTGGTGTACGTTCCTTTAATAGGGTTCTCAGACCTCCAGAAATGGTCAAATTAAAGTTCCGCAAGGATCTTTTAAAACGCGATAATTTGACTTTTCAAGTTAAGGCAACAGGCAGTGTAGCAAAGAAATCTAAAATTGTAAAAGGATGTGAAGGGATGGCTACGAAGAGTATTATCTGTATTGTATGCCCTATTGGATGTCAAACGACAGTAATAATGGATGGTGATCAGGTGAAGGAGATACAGGGTGCTTTATGTGGTAGAGGTTTGGAGTTTATAAGACAGGAAGCCACCTGCCCTGTAAGGATATTGTTTACAGTGGTTCCAATCGAGGGAGCTTCAGCGATAGGTGTTCTACCTATAAGGTCTGATAAGCCTGTACCTAAGCAACTGCTAGAGCGTTCACTTAAGGAACTTTCCAAGGTTAACGTAAAAGCTCCTATAAAAGCTGGTGACATTATTGTGAAAGATCTTCTTGGGCAAGGTTTCAATATGATAGCGAGTAGGACAGTGAATAATTAATTTTAATCGCTATATTTGATTACAGCTCATTTTTTTAGCGTTTAATGCATTCCGTCTGAATTTCCCTATGAGATGAGATTTGACCAAAGAATTTTGATCGTTTTGAAAGGCTTTTTGGTAGAGAATAAGGAGCCTGACAACATTTCCAACAGTACAGGCGTTTTCTTATCAAATATGTACACGAATGGGATAGTTAATATTAATATAGCCTGATAATAGAGTCCTTAAAAAATTCACATCCGATCCATTTAGGTGAAGTATGGGCCCATTGCCGGTGCTATCTGATCAATCCTTTCTAAGTCTGCTTTGCTGAGAACAAGTTCAGTTGAGGCTAAATTCTCTTCAAGCTGTTTTATACTAGTGGCGGCTATAATGGGTGAGGTTATCGCTGGGTTAGCTAGCATCCAGGCTAAAGCGATCTGCGCCATTGGCTTGCCAATTTCTTTAGAGAAGGCTTCTAAACCCTGAATTATCTTTAGGTTATATGGGTCTTCCCAGTGGAAACGGAGCCTTGCAAAGAAATCTGGTCTAATAGCGCCTCGACTGCCTTTAGGAGGTGGACTACCTGGTTTATACTTCCCGGACAACGCTCCTCCAGCTAAAGGACTGTAGGGGACAATTCCAATTCCTTGGTCTACGCATAGAGGTATAATTTCGCGTTCGATCTCCCTTTGGAGGAGGTTGTATCGAGGTTGACTGACAACAAAGCTTTCAAAGCCATGGACATTACTTGTCCAAAGAGCCTTGCAAAGGAGCCATGCAGGAAAGTTAGAACAACCTATATATCGAACTTTCCCCCATCGAACCAAATCAGTAAGAGCATTTAGAGTCTCTGTCAAAGGAACAGGTTCACCGACAAATCCCTTCATTATATTCACATTGCTTGGTCTATGAAGATATAGAATGTCAATATAGTCTGTATCAAGTCTTCGAAGACTTTCTTGAACGGCAAACATTATATGCTTTCGGCTTAAGCCTTCATCATTAGGTCCATCCCCCATGCGCTGACGAACCTTTGTAGCCAACACGATACTTTCTCTCATGCCTTTTATCGCTCTTCCTACAATTTCCTCGGATTTGCCCTTACTGTAAACATCTGCTGTATCAAGAAAATTGACCCCTAAATCGACAGCTCGTCGAATAATTGTAGCAGCAGTAGGCTCATCAACCTCAGCTCCAAAACCCATAGCACCCAGACATATTTCGGATACATTCACTCCACATTTTCCAAGACGCTTATACTTCAAATATAATCACTATTGTAACCGAAATTCTTGCAATTAATAAAGTTTTATTGTTCTATATTACTTCAGTTATCATCTGGCTTTAATATCAGTTTAAAGGGATGCTTCTTGATCACCTCCTTCAGCTGATTTTTTGTCCTTAATGACTTCTATCTTGATCTTTTCATGTTCCTCCTCATCTTTATTTAATTTACTTGTTTCTTGAAGTTTAACTTCTTTACTCATCCCTATTTATTTAATTTAAAAATATCCAACAGTGTCCCAATAGCCTTTCCATAACTCATCGTTCCCCTGTACTGGTCTAATTCTTCCTTTCTCTTTTTTGTAAGCCGGATAAAAATGCCGGGTTTTTTTCGTTGTATCGGTAGTAGGATGGGGGGTAGTGTCTTTTCCCTTTCTTTGCTCTTTTTATAGCAGACATACGATTACTTATAGTTGTTTGCCTCTATTTATAGATTTGTGCATGAATTTTATATATATTTATACATAAATCTATAGATATCAGAATATCTAGACATGGTTTCTATACAAATATAGATATATATATTCATATGTATTTTATACGCTGATTTCCCTATGACTTTGGACGCGCTTTCCTTCCGGAGGTTTATTTAGGTAAATGTCGTTTATGTACACGGTTTAGGCTCTTGCTTTCATGGGCTGAATAAGCTTCCAGTTTCCTTTAGCACGTTTTACGGTTCTAAATATTGTACTGGGATATCTGTGAATTTTATTGGACCATTTTTAGAGACATTTATCTTATGGTAATCCTATAAGATTTAATGATTAAAATGATTAGCAGTTCAAACTTTAAGTCAAACCTGGAAAGGAAAGTTCGAGTTCGATTGTTAAAAACTCTTTACCTCTTATATATTTGAGATTCTGTTCAGCAAGTAAAACAAAATTATGGAGATAACTAGGTCTCCGTCTCAGAACCATTCAACTTATGATAGGTTCCAGAAGGACTGTCATTTCTTGAAGGGAAGCGCTATTATCTCCCGAGAAAAGTGCCTAAAGCCTACTGCCTTACTGCTAAAGGCGAAAAGTTGACTTCGCTTCTGGATGAACTCCACACTTTGGTTGAGAAAACTTGGAGTTCTTCTGAACAAGCCTTCAAAGGCAACGAATACATAGCCCCACAGGTTTACGGTGTATCACAAGTTTCCTCGTCAAAGGAGACCTGTTATCTGTGCGGCTAAAAAACTCGCCACCTCGGAGACCCTAAAGGGCCACGCATATGTTATCGGAATTTCAGGGTGCTGTGCTTGCGCGGTTTTTACAGCAGCAGGGATGTCCACTTCGGCGTGTTCACCCCCTCGTGTCATCATCGGTGTTACCACAATAACTTTCTCGGCTCCCCGTGCTACGGCACGACTCAGCGCATCGTCCAGACTGGGAGCACAGAATTCGTTGAATCCCAAGATCACCTCACACCCAGTCGCTTCACTCAGGTGTGCTGCCAGTTCTTGAGACCCGACATAGAAAGGATCGTTTTGGGCTGTACGTGGCCACGCGCGCATTTTAGCATCGAGCTCCAGAAGGCGACGTTCAAGCCCCACGCGCTCCACCCCCGTAACTCCTTCCACTCGAGCATGCAAGCTGAACAGTTCAGTCATCTCACGTTGAGGAAAATTATTCGGTGGCACACCATGCATAACGAGCACAATGATTGCTTTCATGATAGCTCATTTTATTCGTATCGTTTATAAGTTTATAATGTTCTGAAATTGGTAAACTTTTCAAGTTTGTGCGATGTTAGTTTTTGATTTTCAAAGTATTTATAGGAAATGGGGAACAAGTCCAATTAATGAGAATTTATGGTTAAGTTCGGTTTGTATTTACCTGTTTATGGCGGATGGATTCGCTCCTCTGTCAACGAAAAAGAGGAAACACCTACATACAGCTATGTAAGACAGGTGGCAATTGAAGCAGAAAAAATAGGTATAGACTCTCTATGGATTCCTGACCACTTATTAAATCCAATAAAAGGGGAATCGTCTTTTTCCTTAGAAGCTTGGACTGTTGCAGCAGCCATTGCTGAAGTAACAAAGAAGGTGACCATAGCTCACACAACCCTCTGTGAAGCTTTCCGTTATCCAGCTGTTCTGGCAAAGCAAATTGTCGCACTAAACGAGATAAGCAATGGCAGGTTCTGGCTTAGTATCGGAGCTGGATGGTTCAAACGTGAATACGAGGCTTACGGATTACCCTTCTACGAACATGACGAACGTATAACTCGAACAAAAGAAGCAATTCAGATCATCAAAAAGTTATGGAAAGAAGATGGGGTAACCTTCAAGGGAAAGTACTATCAGATAGAAAACGGAGTTCTTGAACCAAAGCCAAATCCTATTCCACGTATCTGGTACGGAGGAGTGACAGAAGCCTCCCGAAACCTTGCTGCCGAAGAAGTTGACGGCTGGCTCATGAATGAAAGTACCGTTGAAGAAGTACAAAAGAACATTAATGACATGAACGAACGTTTGAAAAAGAAAGGAAGAAGCAAGTTACAGTATGGTGTTCCCGCCGATACTCTAATTAGGGAAACTGACAAAATAGCCATAGAACATATGACGCAAATGCACGGAGACAAGAAAAGGCTGGAGCGAGTCTTGAATACAGGGTTAATAGGTTCTCCAGAGACAGTAGTTCAGAAGATTAAAAACCTCGAAAACTCAGGAGTAGACCACATCCTGTTAAAACTTTCTCCAACCCTAAAAGAACTGAAGCAAATTAAAAGGATTATTGACTGAAAGTGCTATAAAAAAACTACAGGAGATGGGCTGTACCATAGATGTTCAAATGATAGGCGAATATGTGAGCACAATAACAGCCCCACCAGCCAGTGCGACAGCCTTAGGTGAAGTTGAAGCTCAAGCTTCTGAGTGAATCAGGATACTTTAGACGCGCTGTTTTTCTAGACGCCTCTAAAAAAGTTTTATACCCACCACTTCGCCTCTTAAAGTAACAGTAAAGACCAGTAAAAATGTGTTAGGTGTACTAGTGCCGGGATCGCCTAACCTGGTAGGGCGATGGCCTGGAATCGACAGGATTGACTGAAAGCCATTGACTCGAAAGAGTCATGGGGGTTCAACTCCCCCTTCCGGCGCTCTTATGGTTGTATGACGCCCTGTCCTTCTAATAGTCAGATGGATATACATAATTATAGAAAAAGAGTAGAACAAGCAAAAGTAAGATTTAAAGAATACAAAGATAGTGAAGTAGTAATAGCTTTCCTTAATCATCCCAAAACCAACGGATTAACCGATGCCAGAATATGTTTTTTTTGCTTCAAGGCTTTGATCTTTGCTTCCTTGACTATCGTCATCTGCTCTGTCGGCTTGTCCTTATTGTAGAGGACACATTATTCTATATTGTGATTTAAGGCGTTTAAGATTTGTTTTTGTACTCCTGTTGGCTTTCTGGAGGGAGTCTTGGCTATATCTAAAAATGTTTTGAGAGAAGATTGTATAGATCCCTTGTCTGCGTTCTTGATAATTTGGTCATAGGTTCGTTCCTTAGAGAAAGACAATTTAATAAAAAAAGGCAATGCTGTCTTTGATCTACTTCCTATTAGAATATTTTAGGAAAATCTTTCTCCTTCCTAATTGCTTCAAATCAAGGAAAAAGTTAGGATAGATAGTATTTGAAGGGCCATGTTTATTTAATCTCATAAATAAGTTCTTTTATCCTTGCCATTTGATCTGTAGGTGTTAATTTTCACTGGCTTAGGCTGCAACCTTTTTCGAGGGCAGGAACAGCGAAGCCACCAGACCTAGAAGTGTCACAAGGGTACCGATGGCGAAGACTGAGATGAATGACGGGTCGGAAGCAATGAAGTAACCAGTCACTACCGCCACGATTGCCACAGCGAGATTTCCTCCCGTATTCATTATCCCAGAGACAGTGCCTGCAACCTTCGGTGTGAACAGCTCGGTTGTCAGTGGCCAAGCGTTGACTAGGCCTGACGTAAGCACAAAGAAGAGTACGAGTAGGCCGATTGCGTACTGAAGTGGGATGGTTCTATACAGGGCGATCAGGGAAGTGACTAAAGCTATGGTGAGTACCGAACCCAAGAGTGAATAGACGACAACCTTCCTGTGACCTATGCGGTCTCCCAGCAACCCGGCTAGAGGTTGTCCCAGAAGTGGGGGTACAAGCGCTATCATGGTGAAGAGAAACGCGGCCATTACATTATCCATGTTGTACACCTTCACGAAGTATAGTGTCAGCCACACACTGATGCTGGAACCTCCTATGAACCCAACGTATACTAGGGTAAGGATGTACGGGGACAGCGAATGCCTAAGGACGGATCCTGTCGATTCCCCATCGCTTTCTCCCTTTCTCGCCTCAGATAACTGTCCGGCAATTGGTGGAAGCCCGATGTCCTCAGGCGTGTTGTGCGTGAATCGGAATACAATAGGTAAGGCAAGAATTACGGGCAAGCCTACTAGCAGGAAGGCGGATTGGGCTGATGACAAACCTAGCAGACGAGTTGACCCGCCCAACAATACGGGCATTAACAAGCTTGCCGATATCATGCCTACCTGTGCACCGGCGAACAGTATGGCAGTTTGAATTCCGCGTCTTGAGGAAGAGAACCATCTGGCGAACATCGAATTTGCGGGGACAAGGATAGCTGCTGCACCCGCACCTATCAGAACCCTTAGAATAATACTCAACTCTATGCTGGGTAGAAATATACCGAAGAGCACAGCCCCCACGACCATGAGAAGCGTGCCAAATAAAATCGTTGTCTTTGCCCCCAGCCATCGCTCGCTCACGTAACCAAATGGAATCTGCATCACAGCATATGACCAAATCAAAGCTGAATTTAACCATCCTACGGTCGCCGGGTCCCAATGATAGGTAGTAATCAGAGCCGGTATGACGGTGGATATGTCAGAACGCTGGAACCAGTAAAGGAAAAAGTCTAGGAATATTGCGCTCAGAACGATCCATGAATAGGGATAGGACTGCCTTTGCTGCTCCATCTCTGCTACACTTGTATATCCACGCCTTCAAAAAGTCTAGTTGACGCCAATGTAAGAACGATGTCGCTTTCTTTCAGCTGCTTGACCTTCTCATCTATGGCATCAGGATCTTCCCCCTGCCAAACATTATGAACCATAGATTCCACAGCAGTCTGCTCGAGGTACTCCATTATTAAATTTAGCACAATCAAAACGATTTGCAGCTTTGAAATCGTTAACTCGTTTATCTAAGTTAAAGTGTCTTTAATCATAACATATAGATTTTTTAGATAAGCTCATATAGGCGGGCCCGGTGGGATTTGAACCCACGACCTACAGCTTACCGATTGACTAGCATCTCTTCGATCAATACCTAATCACTATGCCTTACGAATATTTTGAGACCAATGTTGAAGCAGAGTGACGGGAGGTTCCAGAAATCTGGGAGAAATACGGTAGTACGAGAAAGAAATCCTTGTTGATGGGGATTATTTATCATAATCTCTACGATTTGCTAAGAAGTGCATATATACGCGATGGAATTGGATGCATAGTTCATAGGTGACTCAACATGGTTGGAGATTTGGTAATTGAAACAAAAGGGCTCCGAAAGACTTTCATTTCTAAAGAGAGGGGCGGGAAAAAAGAGGTAGAAGCAGTTAAGGGTATAGATCTCACTGTTAGGAAAGGGGAAATCTTCGGTTTTCTTGGTCCCAATGGTGCTGGTAAGTCTACCACACAGAAAATGCTTTCTACATTGCTGTGTCCGACTGGGGGAGAAGCTAAGGTCCTTGGATATGACTTAGCAGAACAGCAGGAACAGATTAGACAGAACGTTGGATGTGTGAGCCAAGCCGGCGGAGCTGATTTAGGTGCTACAGGTCTTGAGAACCTAGTACTCCAAGCTCTCCTGTATGGCTCAGATACTTTGACTGCAAAGAAATACGCGGCCGAATTCGTGGAGCGTTTCCAGATGAGTTCATTCATAGGGAGGCCGGCCTCATCCTATTCTGGGGGCCAAAAGCGTCGCCTAGATGTAGCGCTTGGGATGATTCACCATCCACAACTACTTCTTCTCGATGAGCCGACATCAGGTCTTGATCCACAAAGTAGAGCGTATCTGTGGGAAGAAATAAAAAAACTGAAAGCTGAAGGAGTTACCATATTTTTAACCACCCAATATATGGATGAAGCTGACAAGCTCTGCGACACAATATCGATCATAGATAACGGAAAAATTATTGTGACTGGAACGCCAGGGGAGTTGAAAAGCAACGTTGGCGGCGATACGATAGTTTTTAGTTTTCCATCAGAGGAGACCGCTCGCAATGCTGAAACTTTGTTAACCGAGAAGATTCAGGTGGAGAAAATTCAAACCAACAACAATTCAGTCTATCTATACATTAAAGATGGAGAGAGAATGTTGCCTGACCTCCTGCGATCATTCGATACAAAAAGCCTAGAGGTGCAGGGCATAATGTTGTCCAGGCCAAGTCTAGATGATGTCTTCTTAAAGTACACTGGCCGTTCACTGAGGGAGGATGAGAGAAAATGATGAAAATGTTACGGGACACAAGATTAATGTTCATCCGCAACATGCAGCACACGCTTAGGAGTCCCGTTTTCATCTTCGTGAGTATGTTCCAGCCCCTTCTGTACTTGTTCTTGTTTATGCCGCTCCTGAATGGTCTCGGTAGTGTTCCAGGTATACCAGCGGGTAAGACAGTTGAGGTTTTCATCCCCGGGCTTTTAGTCATGCAAGCGCTCTTCGGCTCAGCGTTCGTGGGATTCTCACTTATCGATGATATTAGAACAGGAGTAATAGAACGGTTTTTAGTAACTCCCGTGAAACGCCCGGCAATTCTTTTAGGTAGGGTTTTGAGGGATGCGGTAGTACTTATCATTCAATGTGTTTTGATTACATTAGTTGCTATCCCCTTTGGGCTGAGTGTAAATGTAGGCGGATTTTTGCTCTCGTTATTGTTATACGCTTTGACTGGAGTTACTATGGCATCTATGTCATACGGTTTTGCTCTTATATACAAAATTGAGGACCCTCTCGCTCCTACGTTGAACACAATAACACTTCCTGTTTCTCTGCTGGCGGGTATTATCCTTCCTCTAGCGCTTGCCCCTATCTGGCTTCAAGATCTTGCGAAGGCTAACCCATTCTCATACGCAGTTAATGCGGCCCGCGCATTATTTGCTGGGAATTTTCAAAACGTAGAAATCGTAGAGGGGTTCACCATCATCATCGTACTTGCAATCCTCCTATTCCTGTGGGGATTGAGGTCGCTCGAGAAAATGTCATCATGACTATGAGATTTTGCAATTTCATACTTTTAGGAGAGCAATAGAACGTGGACTTTCTTTCAGGTGTCTTTTAAAAAAGGATCTTGTAGAAGCTTGATGTCAGCGGAACGATATCCCCCAGACAAACTTTATGAAAGGTTGGTCTTCTTCTCCGGGATTTCGTTAGAGGCAAAGCTCTGGAGACACTTTTCCGCCTCAATCGTTGAGAGACCGTTACTATCTGAGGGAAGTTCACGAAATTTCACGAAAGACCATTATTGTTTCCCCTAAAGCAGCAAGATTCTGTAGACATGGCTGAATCTTAATTGTCAAGTTTAGAGGTTAAGACTTCGTATCAGACACAATTATTGAGTGGCCAGTCTTTCTAAGGCTTATCCGGCTAGATCAAAAGACTGGATTTCAGAAGCCATTTATTAACGCGCTAGCTTATGTTATTGATTCTTCCCGCTAATGTGAAATGCTTGACCCACCATCGACGGCTAGAATAGCTCCATATATGTATCGAGCTTTCTCGGATACCAGAAATGACACTATATTGGCGATATCTGAAGGATCGCCTATATGTCCTGCTGGAATCTCGGGACTTTCATATCTTCTAGTTCTCTCAGGATAGTCTTTTTGTCCTACTGGCGTACCGGTGGGACCAATGCTTATCGCATTAACCCTAATATTGAAGGGGGCAAGATCTACTGCAGCACTCATGGTCAGAGAGTTGACCCCGCCTTTGCTTACCGAGTAAGAGAACTTATTTTTGATTCCTCGATTCCTTGATATGGTAATGTTAATTATATTTCCTCCGCCATGCTCTTTCATTATTTCCGCTGCATATCGCGTACATAGATAGTAACTTCTGAGATTTGTGTTGATCGTGTATTCCCAAGTTTCAAGGGTACAATCCATAATCGATTCGTTTTTCGTGTAAGCAACATTATTCACGAGAACATCTAGTCTTCCGTATTTTTTCTTAAGAAATGAGAAGAGACTAGTTATCTGTTCCGCATTAGAAAAATCGACTTGGTAATAATCACCTTTCTTGGAAAGATGATCAGCTACCTCTTTAGCTTCATCCTCATGTCGGGAAGTGACAACAACAAGGAATCCGTCTTTAGACAGTATTTCAGCTACACCCTTTCCAACATTATTCGTCGACCCTGAGACCAGCGCTACTCTTTCAGATTTGCTAATTTGAGATCCATTATCTTCTTCTATGTCTTCCATAAATATTCACTTGCTGGATTTTCTTATAAGTTTTTAAAAGTTTCAAAGCGGTTTACCAAGTGAATCAAGTGAACCATGGTAAGCCGTGTTAACTATCTTCTACATCTACTAAGCCAATTACTGAAATCTATTTTTTTTGTAAAGTCTCCAAGAGAATAGGCTCCTTCAGGGCAGTAGCTTCTCCCTAAGGATAAACCTATCAATGGAAAGAAGTAATACAATCGACCCGAGCAGGGTTACAGCAGCAATTGAGATGTCAATGACTAAGGCATATGAAGGAAAGACCAGTGGCAAGATTAAAGCTGGAAACACAGGAATGATTCCAATGATGACTCCTAGAGGCTGATTAGCCCCAGTAGGCGTTTTCTGCATGGAACTGAAAGCCATCATAGAGACGGTAACGAGAAAAACAACTGAGAAACCAATAGCAAACGTTAGAACAGTGATACTGGTCAGCAATCCTAAGCTGGTTCCCAAATAGATTCCTATAGAAGTGTTGAGGACGCTTGAAAAGGCTAGGAGACAGGCCGCTAGCAACAGTGAAGCTTTAACATAAGCCTTAAAGATGTCAAGCTGGTCAAGGCCGGTTGAGAGAAGATACTCAAAGATTCCATTATTCTTATCATATACGAAGAGCATTACCACAGGTAGAGAAAAAAGCAGTGCTGAAAGCGAAAGAAAAGCAACTGAGAGAAAAGGAAAATTGTTAGTCAACTCACTTGGCGCGCTGACAGGATAAGCAGAATTGACTGGGATCAGAGTCAGTATGTTTGATAGAATCGTCCCGAAGATAGACATTACAACGCCAAGAATGATGTAGGTTCTGCTAAGACGGACACTCCTTTTCAAGGTAATTCGCCAAAAGCTCATTTCAATCACTCCTCAAAGAATTCCTGCAACGGATTATCCAGCTCACGAACCTCCACCAGTTCAGCGCCGCCTTGCACCAGATCATTAACGACCTTTGCAACCATCTTCGGACTGTCCACTGTCATCACATAGTAGCCGTTGTCAAACTTTGATTCTGGCAGTAGCTCTGATATATCGTTCAAAGACTTGATACCAACACGGTATTGCTTCGTTTTGACATTCTCTATCTTATCGAAGAACCCCAGTTCACCATTCTTTATAAGAATCAAATATGTACCGATTTCCCTTGCTTCGTAAAGATTATGTGAGGAATAGAGGACGAACTTGTCCTTACTCAGCTTGATCAGTATGTCTCTTATCTCCTTGGAGATCTTTGGATCCACATTCGAGGTCGGTTCATCAAGGAGGTACAGGTCTCTTTCTCTGAGAAAAATTTTACCTACTGAAACCCTCTTCTTCTGTCCTTGGGATAACATGGAAAATCTTCTATCCTTAAGATCCATCAAGTTTAGGAGATCAAGGACACGTTCAACATCTCCAACTTCTATGTCAGCGTAATACTTCAAGGCATTGAAAACAGTCATTTCCTCCGGAAGGGCATTCAAATGTGAAAGATAGGTAATCCTTCTTCTGGTTTCTTTTGAATAGAAGAGGTTCACATCATCAAACTGTACTTGACCTGAAGAAGGTTTCAGGATTCCGCCTATTGTCCTGAAAAGAGTGGTCTTTCCCGCCCCATTTGGTCCAAGGACAACGTAGATCGATGGTTCAGTTATTTTAAAACTAATCTTATGGATGACTTCGTTTCCTCCATATCCAGCACTGACTTCAGTGAGCTCAAGCTTCTGCAAGTTATCTTGCCTTCTCTATTAAACTTATATAAAATAGCATGAACTTATAAGATGATGGCTCAAAGCACTCTTTTTCCGAAGAAGGTTACTCGAGATGAGTTGAACAATCTCGTTGATAGGGCCTGCTGATTTAATTAGGATAGTTGTATACATATAGAGTCTGTCAGGAGTTATTGTCATTCAAGGTCCTCCACATCTGTTCCATAGCCGTTTGCTGATGATTTAAGAGTAAACTTGTTGCTGCAACTTCTATCTAAATGCTTTCTGACCTCAGGGGAATATTCCGTGGTCGTGAGTAGTAAGATCATCTGTCTGTCCTTGTTGATTTCCAGTAGAATCTTTGCAAGATTTTCTCTCATTTCATCGCTCATTCTTGCTAGAGGCGCGTCCATCACGATAGGTGTGTTAAACCCTGACGCCTGATGTAAGGCCAGCTTAAGTGATAGCAGTTGGCGTTCTACGGAAGCCAACGTTGGGCGTTGTTGTATTCTAAATGGATATGAAATAAAGAAGGTCGAATATTCGGAGGCAGAGAATGCACCTTCTTTCTTTGGAGTCTTTGAAATAGAAAGTGTGAAGGTGGAAGTAATGGGCGACTACAGAGAAAGAGAAAGCGACAGATGGGGGGCTATCGGATAGGCTGGAAAAACCGAAAATTGTGCAAGTTGATGAACTTAAATTACCAGTGTTTTCCATGTAGGATTAGCTGAAATCTTACAGAAGATCGAAAAGACCAAAGAATGCCGAAAAAGTTAAACAAATACAGTAGTTCAAGGCCCATGAAATCCGATATTAGAACGTACAGACCTTCCCTCAATATGAATTTAAATTGCAGTCTTCTCTATGGAGGTAGCTCTTTTCCACAGTAGGCGCAATATTTTGTGTTAGGGGCTACTACGGCTCTGCCGCAGTTTACGCAGAATCTCTGAGGTAAAGGTTGGACTGCCATCGGAGGTGTCATCGATTCACCTAGGTTTGCGTAGGCGAGAAGGAAGAAGATGCCGCCGATTATGGCGCCGAAGAATAGACCTATTATTCCGAGTATTAGGCTGTAGGTGCGCGCCTGGGCATATTTTCCCATCTCAATATTTTTCACCGTCATCCATGCAAAAATCGTCAGTATTATTCCTGGGATGAACAGCAGCAAGAAGACTATAGCTATCAAGATGTAGGGCAAGGCGAAACCTATGTTAGATACATAGATAAACGGGCTAATGATGAATAAGCCTATGAAACCAGCTGTGGTAGCTAGCAGGTAAAATATGAACCCGATGAAAGCATAAGTTCTGGCACTCCTTAATGTTTGATTGTTCAATTAAACCGTATTAGATATGGGTAGAAAGATTTAAGCTTTCTCGCCCATTTTAAGTTTCAATTCTGATGTACTAAGACGTGAAATAGCGCCGGGGGTGGGATTTGAACCCACGCCACCCACAAGGAGTGACAGGCTCTCAAGGCCTGCGCATTGGTCCACTCTGCCATCCCGGCTCAGTACCTTTTTCTGTCTCCATCGCTTTAGTATTTAAGTATAAATATTGTCTCCACCATCTTGGTATCCGATGCCCCGATTTTATAAAATGCTTGACCATGTTTCAGATGCATTTGTTGAGGTTACTGGGGCAAGCTTGGAGGAGTGCTTTAGCAGAGCTGGGCTGGCGGTTGTCGACTTGATGGTGGACTTAAGTTCGATAAGTAGGGTGTCAGAGCAGAACTTTGAAGTCGAAGGATTCGATTTAAAGTCACTTTTGTACAACTTCTTGGAGCAGGTTCTCGTCAAAGTTACCTCAATGGAATTCCTACCTAACTCTTTGGAGGTAAAGATTGTGGAGGTTGACAGTGGGTACGTTCTTACCGCAAGAGGTGTGGGTGAAATGTTCTTGGAAGGTAAGCATAAGGCCAAACTCGAAGTCAAGGCGGTGACATACCATTTAATGGAGATATACGATGCTAAAGGGAAGTTCGTTATCAGGTTCCTTTTGGATCTTTGAGTCGAGTTTAAACGGCTCTAATGGAATGCTCTCTAAGCATATTTTCTAATCCTCTTTCTCCGACAGCTCCGATCAGGCAGTCTATTATTATACCGTTTTCGAAGAGCATAAAAGTTGGGACCGTCGATATCGAATATTTAGAGGATATTTCTGAATACTTTCCGGCATCCAATTTTCCCACAGTAAGTTTGCCGTTGTACTTCTGAGCTAGCTTCTCTACGATTGGGGCCATTTGCTTGCAGGGGTTGCACCACTGAGCCCAAAAATATACTAAAACATGGCCTTTACCGTTTACCCCTTCTTTGAAGTTTGAAGGGTCAAAGTTAACGATTTCTTCGGCCATTATAATCTTGTCCAGAACACATGCGATGTGAAGTTATATAACGTTTATCCTAATATAATGTGAAAGCACTTTTTCGAAAATACTTTTAAACAAGTCGGCTTTGAAAACCTATTATGAATGCTATCTCAAATTCCGAACTGAGGACCTTAGTCTAAAAATTGTTAACAAAAGCCTTAAAGTCGGCAAAAGGCCAGATGGCACCTTTGAGTCGATAACTCTATAATCCTACCGATCTTATCTGTTTTAAGATGACGACGCTGGTGGAGGAAGAAGATAAATCCTCTCAGCAAAGCTTTAGTTTAGACTAATTAAGGTAGGTTACATATTGCAGTTGGAAACAACATCGGAGCGTATTATGGAAAGAATAGGGTGTCTTCCCATCTTGATATGATAAAGTTTATGGACGAGGGAAGTCTCCACATCAATGGCAGGCTTGTGATGGACGAGGGTCAACCTGCGATGCCAATTTAGGTAACAATCTCTTTAATCAGTAGCCTTAAACAGGGGGATCCTTGGTTTACCTATAATCGGTATTTTCAGGCCGCAACTAGGGCACTCGTTTTTCTCGGTTAGATTTACTTCCAAAACATTTGATCCGTATCTAGTGATTAGGACGGTATGGCATCTTGGACAATGGGTGTCTTCTAATCCCTCAAAGAAAACGTTTTTGACGTATACGTACTCAAGACCCTTTTCGTAGGCGAGGTTTGCGGCTGACATAAGTGTATCAGCAGGTGTTGGAGGTCTATCAGTCATTTTGTAGGAGGGAAAGAATCTAGCAAAGTGAACCGGAACGCTGGGTTTAAGTTGGTTCAGCACCCAGTCTGTGAATTTCCCTATCTCTTCCTGTGAGTCGTTAAGTAATGGAATTATTAGATAGGTTAATTCTATGTGTACATCTTTTTGGAACAGATATTCTGCCGCCTCAAGAATAGGGGAAAGTTCACTGCTGCAGTAATTTCTATAGAACTCTTCAGAGAAACTCTTTACATCGACATTCACTGCGTCTATATAGTCTACGAAGTCTTTAAGCGCGTCTGTTGTTATATATCCGTTTGTTGCCAGTATGTTCTTTACGTTCTCGCTTTTACTCAACTTAGAGGTATCTTTTATGAATTCGTACCAGATTACCGGCTCATTATATGTGTACGTTACAGATTGTGCTCCGTACTCCTTTGCCATGCCAACAACGTCTTCAGGTTTAATTTTGAAGGTGACAAGATTTTTGGCTGAAGTCTGTGAGATTTTATAGTTCTGGCACCATGGACACGTAAAGTTGCATCCAAAGGTCGATAGGGATAGGGTTTGAGTTCCTGGATAAAAGTGAAATAGGGCCTTCTCTACAGGTTCAACATTTTGAGAGGATGTCTCACCGTATGTTAGGGTGTAAAGTTTTCCATTCCTGTTCTCTCTCGCCCTGCAGAAGCCTGTATTTTCAGGCTTTATCGTACATCTTCGAGGGCAAAGAAAGCATTTTACTTTATCTTCATCTATTCTTTCGAAACACTCGGCTTCCCTTATCATACCCTAATGCTTAATTAGTTCACAAGTTGCTTATAGAGCTATCTATGAGCCTAGGAAATTTCGCAATATTACCTGGTCCGTCGTCGATACAGTTTGCGAGATCTATGGCCAAGCAGATGAACTGCGATGTTATCGACGTAGAGTTCAAGGAGTTCGCTGATGGTGAGAACTATTTTAGGCTTATATCAGAGGTAAAAGACCTTAGAGTGATCCTCGTACAATCTCTTAGTCCTCCGGTAGACCACCATCTTATGCAAATGCTATTTCTCGCAAAAAAGCTATCAGAGTCAGGTGCGATCGTTTACGCCGTTTCCCCGTATTTAGGTTACTCCAGACAGCACCGAGAATTTATTTCAGGAGAAATCATGAGCTTGAGGGTTGTAGGTCATCTGATGTCAAGCGTAAACATCAAAAGGCTGCTTACGATCGACATTCACAATGTCGAAGGATTGGGTCTGTTCCCATTCCCTGCCTTTAGTTCTTCAGCAATTTCTTTGTTAGCGGAATATGTAAGTAAGAATGAGAAAATTTCCGATGCCTTCATAGTTTCCCCAGATTTTGGTAGCTCTGTAAGGGTTGAGACTTTTGCTAAGTTTATCAACAGACCCTATTGCGTCTTAGAAAAGGAACGGGACCGCGTAACCGGCGTAGTCAAAGTTAGGTCACCGTCGGTGCGTCTTGAAGGGAAAACTGCATACATCGTTGACGACATGATATCCTCAGGGGGCACCATCGCCAAGGCTGCAAACGTCCTAAGTGATTTTGGTGTTAAAGATATCACTGCGGTGTGTGTTCATCCGGTTCTTGTCGCTGGCGCTATGGAGAAGATGACGCAGGCGGGTGTTACAAAACTTATTGCCACAAATACCATCCAGACAGAGTATAGCAGAGTTGACGCTTCTAAGGCAATTGTTGACCACCTGAAAATGTTAGGATGAAAGACTTTGAGCCTTAAAGTGGTCTTTCTGGGTACGTCGTCGGCCGTACCTGTAGCCAACAGAAGTTTTCCATCGATAGCGGTTCTTAGAAAGGATGAGGTCATAATCGTAGACTGCGGTGAAGGTGCACAAAGACAGATGGTTATCGCGGGCATAGGATTCTGCAGAAGAATGAAGATTTTGATAACTCACCTTCACGGAGATCACATAGGAGGGTTAACCGGTCTAATGCAGACAATGAGTATGCTGAAACGCTCGAGGGCCTTGGATATTTATGGACCTAAGGGGGTTAAGGGCTTCATAAACTCGACGATAAAATATTTGAAAGTTAAACTTCAGTATCCGGTGAATATTTTGGAGGTTAAAGAAGGGTTGATCGTCAAAGAAAAAGAATACGAGATTTACGCAAAAAAAGGATTGCACCCCATTAACGAATACTGCTACCTTTTCAAGGAGTTGCCAAGACCCGGGAGATTTAATGTACAGAAAGCCAAGAGCTTAGGGATACCGGAGGGACCTCTATGGCATAGGATTCAATCTGGTGAGAAGGTCGCTCTAGACGAGAAAATCATTAGGCCAGAGGCTATCCTTGGACCTTCCAGACCGGGAAGGGTTTTAGGGTTCTCTGGAGACACGCGTCCTCATTCATCATTGTCCAAATTTTTTAAGAATGCCGACTTACTTGTTTTTGAATCCACATACTCGGATAGAGATGCTGACAAAGCAGCACAGAATATGCATTCAACTTCCTCGGACGCGGCTAAAATCGCTTTTGGAGCCAACGTTAAGATGCTTGCGCTCGTACATTTGAGTGCCAGATACGAAGACTCTTCATCTCTACTAAGTGAAGCTTTGAAACACTACAAGAACGTCATCATACCAGAGGATTTGGATGTGATTGAAGTGCCCTATCCGGACTCGAAAGAACCACTTAAGATCTACCATTTATGAGAAGTCTCAGATTGCGAACGGTTTCAAAGGGCTCATGCACGCTTTCTATGATATATGGTCCAGTAAAACGGCAGTCCTTAAGTTTCCCAATGATATAATTCCAGTTTATGTTTCCTCTGCCTATGCCTAGATGCTGGTCCGAAGTACCGTTGTTGTCGTGAACATGTACGACACCGATCTTCTCACAGAGCTTGTCTATAAATGCCTTTGCCGCCCCGTCTATGTTAGCGTGCCCCGCGTCAAACGTCATCATCAGATCGGTTCCGGTTCTATCGTAGAATTCTAGGAATTCTTCCGGCGTTGTAAACATTTGGTTTAGGTTAGTGATGTGGTTTTCTATGAAGATTTTTAAGCCTATGGATTTTGAATAGTCGTTAACCTGCTCTAGAAATTCGTAATGCGCAACCTTAACTTCTTCCTTTGTGAATCCTTTAGGTATCGCAGCCGGATGGAAAACATATACTAGGGGAGATAGCTCAACTGAATTGAGCATAGAATACTTTAACGTGTTTAAGGACTTGGCTCTAACCCTTTTATCGCGGTCGATGTACTTTGTTATGGAAAGAGGTCCGTGTACTGTGAACTTCAGACCCGACTCCCATAATTGTCTATACCTAGATAAATTATATTTTGTGAAACGATAATCCCCGTCGTCTACGAGGTCCCATGCGTCTGGCCTCTCGTCGCCCTCCATCTTCTTGGAAAGTTCGCTGAGAACAAACTTTAGAGGTTGAGGCCACATAAAAAGAGTTGAAAGGGAAATTATGTTCATAAACGTCTCCTCAAATCCTTTGTCACATCATTCATTTCCTTTTCCCCTGTGAGCCAATCGACTACCTCCATCAACAGTGGGCTCTCGAACTTTAAAACTAAGGGACCTAACGGAGATTCTTCTGGATCATCGCACAAAACGATGTTGCCCACAGACGCTGCCTGCCTATTCAAATAAACCCAAGTGGAATCATTTCTCATGTTTTTAAGTATTAATCTTCTTGCTGCTGCAGTTATTTTTCTTTCCCTAATCTTGCTATAGAAGTTGTAGAGAGCGTTTATGCCATCAAATTCCCATACGAGGAGATTGTCGCTCTCCTCCCTATTGCTTGGTTCAACGTTTCCGGCCACGCTCTTTATCGCAGCACTCAACTTGCCCACATCCTCAGAGGCGTTCAAAACCGCGCTGATCTGGACTTTGATCTTTATTTCAAGTTTAGGAATCATCGAGAATCATCCTCTTCAAGCCAAAATTTAACAATTCTCTTCGCTTTCTTAATCAAGTCGCTTATAGAGCAATTGTTTGATATTATCTCATCGGCTAGAGCGATGGCGTTTCCTACACCTATCTCGAGCTCCCTCTTATCCCGTAGATCGAAGTCTGTTCTCGATTTCGGAGCATCACTCCTATCCCTAGACTCCGAGAACTCAAATCTTCTTTGCGGAGACGCATGTATCGCTAACAGTCTAACTTTACAGATAGACCTGTAGGTATCTACCTCATAATTGCTCCTTATTCCGTCAACTACGATCAATTCTCCGTCCTTTGGAAAGACCTTCAGAGAAAGTTGGGCTACTGCCTGCGGACCGTTTTCTTTCCTTAAGGCAACCATAACAAAACCGAGGTTTACACTGTTAAGCGCTAACCCTCTTATCTTGGTCTGCTCTCTAACAACATCGCCCAGACTTATGTAATAAAAGCCCATTTGAGCAATTTCCTGGGCGACAGTTGTTTTGCCTGAGCCAGGCAGCCCGGTTAAACAGATTATGAACTTCAATCAATCACACGCATCCACCTTTCTACACAGCTAAATTATATCTTTTGATAATACTTATCAACATGGCATAATATTGCTTTGTCGAATGAGTTTAGTACGCACCTTTATCGCATTAGATCTTGAAGATGAGAAGGTTAAGGCAAACATTATGGAAGCTCAGAGGCAGATTTTGTCATTGGGAATAGATGCAAAGCCCGTAGAAGCGGAGAACCTGCACTTTACGATAAAGTTTCTTGGAGAAATTGAAGAATCAAAGGTTAGTAGGGTGGTTGATGCTTTATCACACATCAAGTTTGATCCATTCAAAGTAACATATAGGGGGATGGGCGCTTTCCCTTCACTTTCCCACATAAACGTTGTATGGATAGGCGTCGATGACGAATCATCGAAGTCGATGGTTTCTCTATGGAAAAAAACAGAGTCCACGTTGAGCGATGCCGGATTTCCAGCCGAAAACAGGTTCGATCCACATCTTACAATACTTAGGATGAAAAGCGGACTTCACAGGCTAGAACTCGGTGAATACATCAGAAAATCTCAAGACACCAATTTTGGTGAAGATTCCACATCTAAGATCAAGATTAAGAAAAGCGTCCTCACACCTAAGGGGCCGATTTATACGGACCTACATATAGTCGGATAGGAGTGATACCTTTGCTCTCCAAAATTATTGAGGGAGCTCGAAGGTTAACGACGCCTTCCCCAGAGCGATATAAGGAAGTTGGAGATATCGCTGAACGAGTGGTAAACAACGTGAGAAAGTATGCGGAGCAGAGCCCACTCAACCCTGAAGTGATAACGGGAGGGTCGTACGCTCGTGACACATGGCTTCCTGAAAAAGCTGACATAGACATATTCTTAAGGTATCCCCTGCAAGCCACAAAATCGGATCTTGAAGATGTTAGCTACAAAATCTCTTGCGAAGCATTTGGGAAAGACAACTTGATCATCAGATACGCGGAGCACCCTTATGTGGAGACATATGTCAACGCCGCACGCATCAACATCGTGCCATGCTATAGTGTTGAACGAGGAAACTGGTTGACCGCTGCTGATCGTTCACCCTACCATCTTGAATTTATGCGCGACAATCTGAGCCAAAAACAAAAAAGTGAAGTCAGAATGCTTAAGAAGTTTATGAAAGCATCGGAAACGTACGGTGCAGAAATAAAGATCGGAGGGTTCAGCGGATACATGTGTGAAGTCTTAATATATCGTTACAGTACTTTTGAAAATCTTATAAAAAATGCTCAAAGGTGGCGTTTGCCACTAATAATTTCTGAAACAGATAAATTAGAATATGTTAAGGATAGATTTCATGACGATAAAATCATAGTAACAGATCCAATTGACATAAACAGAAACTTGGGAAGAGCACTTTATATAACGACTCTATCCAGATTTATACTGGAATCAAGAAGTTTCCTAAAGCATCCCTCAGTGGATTTTTTCAGTGAAGAGAAAAAGAAAGTAACCAAAAAACAGCTGACCTCGCCACTCGCAGGAAATCTCTTGACGATAGTGTTCGAGCATGAAAAAATGAGCGTTGACATCCTATGGGGAATGTTGAATCACACGCTCAGCAGCCTTACCAAACATTTTGAGAAATTCGACTTCAAGGTGATAAGGTCTGTCGCTGTAAGCGACGACCAAAAGACTAGCGCGTTTATATTTCTTTTTCAGATGATGGCTATTTCTAAATACCAGATCAAAAAAGGTCCTTTCGTCTTTGACACGGACAACATGCAGAGTTTTCTCTCAAAAAACCGCAAAGATGCGCTACTTATTTGGGTGGATGGAGAAGGCAAAGCTTGTGCATTGGTTGGCCGACATTTAGATTCAACAACTTCGCTTTTGAAGAAAATCATCAGAGAACCGACAAAGTTTGGTGTATCCAAGAAGATAACACGATATTTAAAGGAAGAGAACAAGGTTTACGTCGGGAAAACAGTACTTTCAGATAAGAGAAGGTGGCTTCTCGAAGGAGTATGCGAGGTCTTTGAGCTTAAAGAAAAAAACTATTTCGATTAACAGTCTTACAGTTGCACCATACAACCTTTTACTTTCTTATCCGAAGGTTGATGATTTAAGAGTTCATAAAATAATAAGGAAGTTGAAGGGTGTTGGTTTAAAGGAAGTTTTCATCCAAGGGAAGACACAGATTGACGGCTTGCAGGTGCTCGGCAAAGGATGTACAGCTGTAGTCATATCTGCCAAAACAAGATATGGCCTTACAGCTGTCAAATTGCTTAGAACAGACTCGGATAGGAAAACGCTGAAAGGTGAAGGAGCATTTCTCAGCAAGGTAAATGCCTTAGGAGTGGGGCCAAAACTGTATTATGTAACAGACGAGTTCCTAGTGTTGGAGTATATTAAAGGAAAAAGGATCGGAGACTTTATAGAAGGTCTTAAAGGCAGAGGAAAAGCCGGAAGGCTTCGAAGGGTTTTGAAAGACATGCTTTCCCAATGTTTTGTTTTAGATAAAAATAAAGTGGCGCACTGTGAACTCAGTAACCCAGTTAAACACATTATTATAAAGCCAAATTATAAACCTGTGATTCTTGACTTCGAATCAGCGAACTCGAATAAGAAATACTCGAACGTGACTTCTCTTGCACAGAGTCTCTTTGTAGGCGGGAAGCTTTCTCCAAAGGTAAGGAGAACGCTCGGGATAAAGGAAATTAAACCTATTATAGAAAGCCTTAGAGAATACAAACAGAATCCGAAACAGGAAACCTTTGAAAAAGTTCTCAGAAATCTTAGGTTAGATGTTAAATAATGCACAAAAGAGGTTAAGCAATACACAAATAAACCACATAATGCAATCACCGTTTGACGGGGTCATCGTCCAGCTTGGTCAAAGATGCCAGCCTGGGGAGCATGTAGCCCAGATCGCTGGTGAGCGTGGGTTCGAATCCCACTGGCCCCATATATATTTACACTACTTAGGTCATAGAATATCAGTTGATTTAAAAAATTTTACTACAAATTAAATAAACTGATAATGAAAAAAACATTGATATTATTTCTATAGAAACTAAATGAATTCCGTTTCCAGTTGCTAAATCTCCTAAAGGTCAAAATTTATCTTATTCTGTTTTTAGTGAGCCATCTTAAGCTGATAGAAAGCCCCCGTCAACGGCAATAAGTGTTCCATTAACGTAGCTGGACAAGTCGGTTGCGAGAACCAAGGCCATACGTGCTATCTCATCCGGCTTTCCCAATCTGCCGAAAGGAGTCTTCATGTTGTATTCTATGCCAGACTTGATGATATTCGGTTTGAATTTTATTGCCTCTTTTGCCAGGTTCTTAGTCCCTTGTGTCCATATTCCACCTGGAACTAGGACATTTATTCTAAAGCCATGCTTACCGTATTCGCTAGCAAGAGCTCTTGAGAGAACCATAATTCCTGCCTTACTGATATCATAATGGCACATATCCTCTTTAAAAGGCATTATAGCTTCAATTGAGCCCATGTTTATGATTACACCACCCATTTTCAGCCTGCTTTTTATCATGTGTTGGCACATCCAGAAAACAGTGTTCAGGTTAATATCCATCACTTTCTCCAGGAAAGCTTCATCTACGTCCAAAAATGACTTAGTTGGATATATTCCAGCATTGTTAACCAAAATGTCGGGCTCTTTTCCTTCTAACTCTTTCCATAAAGAGTCGATTTCCTCTTTCTTGGACAGATTAACCTTATGAACACTTATATCCGTACTAAACTGCTCGAGTTCTTCTTTCATTACAACTAAGCTCTCTTCTTTAATATCAACTAACTGTAGACTAGCACCTGCTTCAGCAAACCTATAGGCCATTGCCTTGCCAATTCCTGAACCTGTAATTAACGCTCTTTTTCCCCTTAAAGAAACTAGCTCTGCTAAAGATATAAAATTTGTTTTATCATTTTTTTTCCGAGACATATTAACCTTCTAAACTTTTCTAGCAACTTCACTATAAAAACATTCAAAGCCTTGTGTTTACAACTTTTAAAAGAGGAAATGGAAATTATACAAAAGTTTTATTATACCTGAGTGTTGAATTTAAAGCAAACTTTTAATAACAGTGTTAAGTTAATTCAAAATAATGGTTGTCAGGCCGAAATGTGAGAGAGCGACAAAATACATCCTTCCAACCATAAGAGGACTTATCGCAAAGGAACTTGTTGAAGAACACGGTTTCTCCCAATCGCATGCAGCTAAGGTACTTGGAATAACGCAGGCTGCTGTTAGTCAATATATTAGTTCAAAGAGGGGTGGAAAATTGACTAAAAAACTGTTAGCTAATAAGGAAATAATAAAAATTATTGGTTCAGAAGCAGGAAAAATAGCTGATGCAAAAAAGTCAAAGAAAGTAGAAGTAGACCTATGTGGTATTTGCACCCTTGTGTTTACCTTAATAAAATAGTGAGTTCCCATTTACTGGTTAAAAACAAGACAATCTACAAAGATTTATAACAGTGTTATACCATAACTTAAGGTGTATGCTAAAAATTTACGATGATGTGTTAAAGACCATCGGTATGACTCCCTTAATCAAACTGAACCGAATTACAGAGGGCTTGAAAGCTACAATTGTCGCGAAACTCGAGTCAAGAAACCCTGGGGGAAGTGTGAAGGATAGGATATGCTTGAGTATGATTCAAGAGGCTGAGAAACAAGGATTGATCCATAAGGATACGATCATAATCGAACCTACCAGCGGTAATACTGGTATTGGGCTCGCTATGGTTGCGGCTGTAAGAGGCTACAAGCTCATATTGACAATGCCTGATACGATGAGCGCTGAGCGAAGATCTCTCCTTAAAGCATATGGTGCAGAACTTATTCTCACGCCTGGGGCTGAGGGGATGAAGGGTGCGATCAAAAGGGCTGAAGAGGTCGCAGCAAGCACACCAAACTCATTCATACCACAGCAGTTCAAGAACCCCGCTAATCCAAAGATACATCGGGAAACAACTGCAGTAGAAATATGGGATGACACAGACGGGCAGGTAGACATAGTAGTTGGCGGAGTTGGGACAGGGGGCACTGTTACAGGAATAGGCGAATATATCAAACCGTTAAAGCCCAGCCTAAAAATCATAGCAGTTGAACCCTTAAACTCACCTGTTCTCTCAGGTGGACAGCCTGGTCGCCATAAGATACAGGGAATAGGAGCGGGTTTTGTACCGGACGTTTTCCGTAGGGATATTGTGGATGAAATCTTTCAGGTCAGAGACGATGACGCCTTCAACATTGCTAGACGCCTCGCAAAGGAAGAGGGTTTGCTCGTTGGAATCTCATCTGGAGCAGCATGCTACGCTGCCCTTGAAGTAGCGAAGAGACGTGAAAACGATGGTAAGCTCATTATAGTTGTGTTTCCAGACACTGGCGAACGATATTTGAGTACCACCCTGTTTAAGGAACCCGAAGTGAACGAACCCTAAGGACGCTGTTGAAAGATATCCCGCCACACTCCCTATTCCAAGATTTTTAAAGTTGAGCTAAAACTTAAATCGATCACGAGCAAAAAAAATGCAATTTCCAAAGATGAGATGGCAGAGACGAGAATTAGATAGTGAAAAATAACTACTTATTTGAATTATATGAAGTTTTAAAAACAAAAGATTTATAACGGCGTTATAAACACACAGCCGTAATATGAGTAGGAAAGTCATGAGAAAAGTTTTAACTTTAGGTGCAGTAAATGTTTTGAAGTACGTCTTTAATCCCCTTAAATCAAAAAATAATCAAGATATAGGAGACCCCTATCTTAGTGTTGTACTATTGTATTCATGATAAAGATGAGAAAGCAAATGAAGTCTACATCAGATCGATCTCGCTTTAAAGAAGAAGAGCGAAACGAGGAGATGCCTTACGCATGGAGTCCAGAGCAAATGCTGGAGATGATTATTAAAGAACAAAAGATAGTGGAAGAAAATTGGGTCGAGGAAGGTTTACCAAAGCTCGTCGAAGAGATTATGGAAAGCTACAAAAGCCATGGGGAAATGAAAAGCCTAGAAGGAAAAGATCTTCCATCGAAACAGGTAGTCATCGAGGTACTAGAAGACCTTTTAGCAACAATTTTCCCTGGCTACATGGGTAAAAAGAAAGTAACAAAATCCAATGTTAGGTACTTTCTAGGCAACACTTTAAACTCGATCTATTTTCGTCTCGTTAATGAAGTAGGGAAAAGTCTCAAGTACGTTTGCCGAAGGATTAAAAAATGCCCTGAAGATGTCTGCTACAGAAGGGCACAAGTTGTTGTAAAGGAGCTTCTAGAGAAGATTCCTGAAATAAGAACCCTTCTAAGTGGAGACATTCAAGCAGCCTACGATGGAGATCCTGCTGCTAAGAGCACCGACGAGATCATTCTAAGTTATCCATGCGTTCTTGCCATCGCAACCTACAGGATAACTCACGAGCTTTACATAAGAGGCGTTCCGATGATTCCTAGAATAATGAGCGAATATATCCACTCTCAAACAGGTATCGATATTCACCCCGGAGCAAAGATCGGAAGAAACTTCTTTATCGACCATGGAACAGGCGTTGTCATAGGAGAAACTACGGAGATCGGAGATAATGTGAAAATCTACCAAGGTGTAACCTTAGGTGCCCTAAGTTTTCCCAAAGACGAGAAAGGGCAGATCATAAGGGGGCGTAAGAGACATCCTACAGTTGGAAACAACGTAGTTATTTATTCCGATGCAACTATTCTCGGAGGCGAAACAATCATAGGGGATAATGCTGTCATAGGAGGAAACTCCTGGATAACTTCCTCGATTCCAGCTGGCGCCAAAGTGAACGGTTATATTACACGATCTAGGTTAAAGAAAGAGTGATTAAATCTTGAATAATGGATCGACCACATACTAAAAAAGAGGATAAGTCATGAGAAGAATCTACGTCGACTATGCTGCGACAACGCCTTTAGACCCCAGAGTACTTGAAACCATGCGACCTTATTTTACCGAAATTTACGGCAATGCTTCATCTATTCACAGCTTCGGGTTAGAGGCGAGGAAATCCATTGATGAAGCGAGGAAGACAGTTGCTGGAATGGTTAAAGCTGAGCCTGAAGAATTGATCTTTACTGGAAGCGCTACTGAAGCGAATAACCTGACCCTAAAAGGCTTTGCTCTCAATAAAGAAAATGGTAAAACGCACATCGCCATATCTACCATAGAGCATGACAGTGTTCTAAATACGGCTATTTGGCTGGAAAAAGAGGGCTTTAAAATAACTTATCTACCTGTCGACAAGTACGGTCTATTAAATCTGGAGGAACTTGAAAAAGCTTTGAAGAATGGTGTTTCCTTGGTTTCCATTATACATGGCAATAACGAAATTGGTACCATACAGCCGTTGAAGGAAATTGGAAAGCTATGTCACGGATATGGCGCCTTCTTCCACACCGACGCAGCTCAAAGCTTCGGTAAAATTCCCATAGACGTTAAAGAAATGAACATAGACCTTATGACGGTTAACGCCCACAAGATTTATGGGCCGAAGGGGGTTGGCGCACTTTACATAAAGAAAGGAGTAAAAATTGAGCCCTTGCTGCACGGAGGAGGCCACGAATTCGGTCTAAGGTCCAGCACTGAGAACGTCCCGGGTATAATGGGGTTCGCTAAAGCTGTAGAGATTAGAAAGGAGGAGATGGTGTCAGAAGCGCAGAGGCTGACAGCTTTGAGCAATCGTCTAACCAAGGGCGTGTTAGAAATTGAAAGGACCTACCTGAACGGACACCCTACTAAGAGATTACCAAACATAAACAATTTTAGATTTTCTTTTATCGAAGGTGAATCCCTAATCATGCTTCTTAGCGATGAGGGGATAGCTGCGTCCACAGGTTCCGCGTGCTCATCAGGCTCAGGGGAACCGAGTCACGTGCTACTAGCCCTTGGATTAAAACCAGAAGAAATCCACGGAAGCTTAAGAATATCTTTGGGAAGGTACACGACAGATGAAGATGTGGACTACATCCTGGAAGCTTTGCCCAAAACTGTAAAAAAATTAAGGAAGATTTCGCCAATAAAAGCCTGATGTTGATGACCTTAATGCATAGGAAGAAGTTTGAATGCTGTACCGAAATCCTCGATTAAACCGGTTTTACATCGGTTTTCTTGAAAAAGGTCATCTAAGTTACAGTTTTAGAGGGGTGAACGAAAACGCCTAAGGTTAAAGCAAAGAAGCTTTCAGAAAATGAACTTGAATTCTACTCCCGTCAAATTGTTCTACCTGATATGGGTTATAATGGGCAATTGAAACTTAGAAACGCTAGAGTCTGCATAGTCGGAATTGGAGGACTTGGTTCTCAAGCTGCACTGCTGCTAGCTGGAATGGGAGTAGGTCACCTGCGTTTGGTCGATCAAGATATTATCGAGCTCTCTAATCTCCAGAGACAACCCCTCTACGGTGTAGACTTCATAGGCTACCCTAAGGTTGAGATCGCAGCGAAAAGGCTGCACGAGTATAACCCCAACATAGAGGTGGAACCTCTCCCCTTATCCTTGAACTCAGAAAACGCTGGAGACATTGTCTGCGATATGGATGTTGTTGTCGATGGCCTGGATCATATAGCTCCACGCTACGCATTAAACAGGGCTTGTCAGGCATATAATGTACCATACATTTTTGGTGCTGCAATTACAACCTACGGAAGCGTGTCAACGATAATACCCGGTAAAACCGCCTGCCTAGAATGTTTTCAAGGAAACTTAGAGGATCAAATGCTACCGACCTGTGCCGTAGTTGGAGTCCAACCTTCGATCATAAACATTATAGCTAGTATTGAAGTGTCAGAGGCTGCAAGGATTATTCTCGGACAGACGCCTAACCTTATGAACAAACTATTTTACTGCGACGTTGGATCTTTGACATTCCAGGCGATCGATATATCAAAGGCAGAGGATTGTCCCGTATGTGGCTCAAGACCATTACGCCCGCCGAAACCTCTTCAAGTACAACTGGTTACGGAAATCTGTGGTAGAAAAAGAAAACGGGTTTTCATGATAACACCAAGAAAAAACCTAACCTTGAAAATAAATGATCTTCTTTCACTTTTGGAAAAGAGCAAGTTTAAGATCAAAGTCAAAACCGATTTAGGTATAACGTTCGATAAAGGATCAGATCTTAAAGCAAGTATCCTAAAGAGCGGGGTAATGATCGTTGAAGGATTAGAAAATGAAGAGAAAGCATATGACCTTTACAGTAGAATAGTAATCGAAGGACTAAATGTTCCACTTTCGAATATTAAATAGAAGAAATCTACTAAATGCATTTTGACCTAGAACTTTAGATTATTTCAGAGAGCGGATGCTTACATATATATAATTACACTCAAATAAAAAGTTATAAATATAACACTGTAATTGATCATCGATGAGTCGAGTCTTTTTTGAATAAAAAAGTAGACCGAACATTGGATTGCATAGGTTTCTACTGTCCGGAACCTGTGTTTAGGACTCGAATTGAACTTGACAAGATGGAGGTTGGCGAAGTATTGGAAGTGCTCGCTGATGACCCGGCGGCGGAATCGGATATAAGAAGTCTTGTTAAGAATTTAGGACAGGAGCTGTTAGGCGTGAATTCCGCAGGAAAAGGGGTTCAGCTTTTAATCAGGAAGGTGAAGTAAACAGTATTAATTGGAGGTGAGAAAATGTCTGAGAAAAAAAAGATACTGTATGTTCAAACAAGCGGTGTTGACACACCAGAACGCACATATGCGCCATTTATTCTAGCGGCCACTGCAGAAATGATGAACGTAGAGGCGACAATCTATTTCGTAATAAAGGGTGTAACGATAGTCAAGAAGGGAGAAGCTGAAAAGATAAAAATAGGCGGTTTCCCATCGCTCAAAGAAGTAATGGACCAGGCGATAAAGGCGGGAGTAAAGCTTACGGTGTGTGAACAGAGCTGCCAACTGCTGACTATTCCACGTGGAGACTTCATTTCTGAAGCTGGAATCGTAGGTGCTGCTACCTTGAACGATTTAGCGCTTGAAGCAGATGCTGTCATCTGTTTTTAAAGAATAGAATTGTAAGAAACATAGGTTGTAAAATGGCTGCGTGCTCTTTTATGTCAATATGTTTAGTAAATAGAGCTCTCTATGCTCGATTATGATGGGGTGCTAGATTTGGTGTTCGCCAGCCGAGAAAAATCTAATGATAAAGAAATTCAAATCCAGGAGCTATGTAGATGCGAGTTCAGTATGTACAGGAATGCTCCTATGCTATTGAATATGAATCAAGTAGTGGGCGAACTCTCCGCTCACTACTCTATTCGAGTGTCTAATTCTGAAATCGTTCCAATCGAACTGCCTGCAGGGAAACGCAAAAGTCTTACGAAGACACGCAGTATGGTTGTTTATGGAGTCAAAAGTAAGGAAGAAGCCAAAGACGTCTATGTTGAAGTTATGGATCTTAGTGGTGGGCTAAAAAGCAATATGTAATCTGCTTTATGTTTCATAAGGGCAGAAAAACCGCTTTGAAGAACAGTTGAAGCATCAAAGCGGATATAACAATATCAACTCTTTTGGCTGAAGGCAACAAATATGCTTACTGTAGCTTTAAATCTTGAAAATTGATAAATCAAATGGATTTTAAAAAGAAATTGTTTAAATATCGACGTCTGAACAAAAATGATCTATATCAGAGAGTAATGCTAGATGTCATACGTCTTCAACATACCCTTCAAGGGAAATTCAAAGCTTGAGCATGTAATTAGAGAGGTTAGGAAAGATGTAACTTTGAGAACTTTATGGAAATGTTCAAATGTAATGGCCATAGATAGAATGGGTTACACTGATCATGGTCCCACACATGTCAAAATTGTGGCTAACTCTGCTTTGAAAATTTTAAGAATCTTGATTAAGAAAGGGATTATTCCGAGCGCCGTTAAAAATTATGGTATGAAAAACGAAGACTCTGAAGTTATAGTGGTCCTCGGTTCGATTTGTCATGACTTAGGTATGACGGTGACAAGGGAGCTGCATGAGATGTACGGTGCGCTTTTAGCTTCTCAAATCGTTGAGAAATACTTGGGTAGCATATACTCAGAAGAAGAGCGCACGATCATTCTCTCTGAAGTGCTTCATGTAATTGTATCACATGAAGAGCCACACAAGCCTTTGACGATCGAGGCGGGTATCGTGTGCATCGCTGATGCCTTGGATATGGAGAAAGGAAGGGCTAGGATTCCATTTCAAGCGGGAAACATAGATATACATTCTGTTTCAGCTCTCTCTATCGAGAAGGTGAACATAGAGGAAGGAAAGGAAAAACTGGTTACCATAAGAATAACGATGTCCAATTCTGCTGGTGTGTTCCAGATAGACGAGCTGTTAAAGCCTAGGATTGTTAACTCTGGAATCCAAGAGTACATACACGTTGTCGCTGAGGTAACTGGGGAGCTAGAGAGCAGGATAATTAATAAGTTCGAGATATAGCATTTAAAAAATCTAAAGCTTTTTTATTGCTGGCGGCTTTTCTCAAACTTTTAAAGATGAAAGAAAGTTAGATCAGATCTTGATTAACTTCTTGGAACACGATTTAGGGCCGCGATCAACCAAATTACTCAAATTGAATATCGAGTTGAACCTAACATTTTAGACCTAAACCAGTAACATGCATTTTTAAACGTAATAAAAGAGTAAAAAGCTAATATACGCTAATAGAGTTGTTGATTGTTGCAGATGTAAATGAAAAATGAAAAGGTGCAGGATGTCCCAACAATCAAAGCATATGGTAGCCCCTATCAGGTTGGTTTAGTATATGGGGAAAAAGCTAAAGATAGAATTGCAATGAACCTGGAATCTTTCAAGATAATCTTGCAAGAAGTTAATGGTCTAAGCTGGGGTAAGCTAAGGGAGATGTCAAAGAGGGGATTGGATGAGATCAGGTCTTTCAACGATAAAACGATCGAAGTCATGAATGGTATAGCGGATGGCGCTAAACTGCCTTTTGAAGACATTCTTACAATTAATTACAGATACGAGCTATTTTTTTCGAAGAAGGACTCTTGCACATCGATTGGAGTACAGTCTGATGGTTTAGCGATGATAGCACAGAATTGGGATCTTAACAGAGAGATAGAAAAAGGGATCGTCAATTTAGAGTTCAAAATAGACAATAATCCGAAGGTTATGACACAGGTGGAAGCCGGTTCTCTCTCCCACCGAGGCTTGAATTCGGAAGGTGTCGCTTTATGCATCAACGCCTTAAAATCAAAGGAAGACGGTCACAAACTCGGTGTGCCATTGGTGTCCGTTCTATCCTGGTCCATACTCAATTCGAAGAACTTGACGAAAGCATTTGAATTGATTCAGGAAGCTAAAAGGTCGTCTTCCATAAACTTTCTAATGGCTAAAAAGGACCTATTGTTGGATGTTGAAATTACACCTGCGGACACTGAATACATTGAACCAGATGAGCATGGGCTGATCGTTCATACGAATCATTTTCTAGGCAGCAGATTCAAGGATCTCAATAGAAATGTTTCATCATGCTCTTGGACTAGGCAGCTTCGAGCAAATTATCTGATCAAAAAATTAGGGTATAAAGTTGACGTAAACGATGTCAAAAGCATCTTTAGAGACCACTACGACCTGCCCTTTTCTATTTGTAGACACGCAAGCGAAGAGCCAGGCGTTTCGGGAGCATCCAAGACACTTGCTTCAACTATATTCGACATCAGCAGATCTGAATGCCACTACACAATAGGCAACCCATGTATGAGCGAATATAAAAGAATGAAGATGCTTTAGAATATAAAAAGCGGAGCAAATGAAGTTCTGCACAGCTAAGCTTCGGCCTATCAGCTAATACTTCTTATAAATATGGTGTGGTTGTTAAATAATTATTTCCCAAAAATGACTATCCAATAGCACTGAAACCTACTCTTACCTTTTTTGGAAAATCAGTTAGATTTTTAAAGTCCTCACTGATGGCTTTGATGACGTGAAACAATTAATCCATCATGGCGTATATGTCCCAACGCACTTCCCACTCGGACTGAAACTAAAGCACAAAGGGCAGGTTATTATGCTGGATTCGGAGGCTGAACAGATGGCGGTTGCCTTCGCTAAGAAGTTTGGTACAAGCTACGCTAATGACCAACTATTTGTGTCCAACTTCTTTGAAGACTTCGCTAAAAAGTTGGGAATAGCAGGTTCCTGTAAGGTCGAAGATTTCGATTGGACTGATATAACAGGTTATCTTGAACGCGAGAAGAAGAGGAAGGAGATTTTGACAAGGGAAGAAAAGAAAAGAACAGCGGATGAACGGAAAAAGATTAGGGATGCGCTGAAAGAAAAGTTTGGCTATGCGATAGTGGATGGTAAAAGAATTGTTTTACAGAATTGGATAGTTGAACCTCCAGGCCTCTTCACTTCTAAGGGAAGAAATCCTTTGAGGGGAAGATGGAAGAAGGAGATAAAGCGAGAGGATATAACATTGAATTTAAGCGAAAAACCCGAGGGACTAGATAAAGGATGGAAAGAAATCGTCTGGAGGAGCAGCTGCATGTGGATCGCATGCTGGAGGAATCCTCTAAATAGTAAGATGAAGTACGTCTGGTTCTCTCCCAGCAGCAGCATCAGACAGAAAAGGGAGATAAAGAAATGGGATAAGGCTATTGAGTTAAAGTCTAAGATTAAAGAGGTTGAGAGGAATATCAGAGATAGTTTTAACCAAAAAGATGAGAATAGGAAGAAAGTAGCTACGGTAGTTCACCTGATAAAAGAATCGGGTATGAGGGTAGGTGATGAAAAGATCGCGGGAGAAATGGGGACGGTCGGCTGCACAACTCTAAAGGCTGACAACCTAAAGATCGATGGCAACAGGGTTTTACTTGACTTTGTTGGAAAAGATTATGTGCATTGGCAGAGAGAGCTTGTACTTCCAAACATGATCGTCAAAAACATTCAAAGATTCAAAAACAATGCTGGGAAGGGTCTGATATTTGACGGAATGAACTCCCAAAAGGTCGCGAAATTTCTGCAAGAAGTTGTCCCAGATGTCTCAGCTAAGACTTTTAGGACAATGATAGCAGGAATCACTCTCAAAAATGCTATCGATGGAACTCGGCAGAGTTTCAATAAAGGTGAATTTGAAAGTACGATTCGTTTTAGATATGTTAACTTAGCTGTAGCCAAGAAACTGAACCATAAAAGGAAGCTACCGGATAAGTTCGAAGAGAAACTTAAGAAGAAAGAAGAAAAGATGGAGAGAAAAAAGACCGAATACATAGGTCTCTTAGCTAAACTGGATAAAGCTGGCGGAAAAGAAAAAGAGAAGATGGAAAAGAAGATTGAGAAGATTAAGCAGTCTGCACGAAAAACTTCGTTGGAATATCAACTCTATAAGGATGCTTCGGAATGGAATCTAAGCACATCTCTGACATCCTATATAGATCCGAGACTGGTTACCGAATACGCTAAAAAAAATAAAGTACCTATAGAGCGTATCTACTCTAAAAGTCTAAGAGAAAAGTTCAGCTGGGCGCTACTGGCAAATAATGAATGTAAAATAGAATAATGTGAACACAATTATTTATCAAATCTATTAAGATGCCTTGGTTGTGTTTATAACATAATCCCAATAAATTGATATCTGATTATGTTGATGTTCTTTGAATCTGGATGATCACCCGTCATAAAAAAATATTTACCCTGAAACCGGTTTATAAACTAAATTAAGATTTTCAGCATAGGCATAAGCCTGATCCATCTCTTCGTCAGATACTTTCAGAGAGATGGACTTATACTTGTTCGGATTATCCGATACGAGGTAGTCTGGGTGATATTGTCCCATTATATTCACTAATGCGTTAGGAAGGTTCCTAGATATCCAATCCAAAATTGGTTTTGTACAGCAGTCGACATGTCCTGGTAGAACAAGATGTCTTATCAGGATGCTTCCGCTATCGTGGGCGATTTTGTGATTTCTTGAGACAACTTCAAAATATCGGTTAACCTTTGAAAGCTTCTCTGCACACGCGTCGTTGCCGTACTTAAAGTCTGGAAGCCATATATCAATGACGTCGGATAGGAGCTTCATTGTGCTGATGGAGCAGTACATGTTGCTGTTCCATAGCTGCGCTATATTCACATCCAAATATCGCAGTGAGAGAAGGATGGTGTGTAGGTTGGGAGTTGGTTCACCGCCGACGTAGTTTACATTTGCGGCGCCGTCCATTGCCAGCTTCCTAGAGACCAGCGCTAGGGTCTCGTGTGAAACGTCGACTCCATTTTCAGGGTCAACGGAGATATCCCAGTTCTGGCAGTAAACACATGGACCAAAGTTGCATCCAGAAAAGAATATAGTGCCGGATCCGCCTTCGCCAATCAATGGCGCTTCTTCGCCAAAATGATTGAACCAAGTTGAAACCTTGGTTCTAAATCCTACTCTGCATGATCCTTTTTCACCCTTTTTCCTGTTGACCCCGCAAGCCTTTTCACAAAAAGTGCACTTTTCAGTCATCTTTTCTGCTAGAGAACCCTTAACATCCAGATAGTTAGGTTTAACAATCTTAAGACTTGATAACTTCTCCTTTCCGTCGATAACATCTTCAAATATTTTCTGGAAATCATTTTGTAACCTTTCATGAATGGCCCAGAGTTCTTCTTCTTTGAGACCTTCCGGATTTTCTGCGGAAATCATCTTACATAAAAGGAACTTTGGAGGCGACTCTCCGGTCATCACTTTACGGTACCAAGAAAGCCTATGCTCTACATCCTTATCGTTCCAGACGGTCTTCGAGTCTGGCCTGAAGATTTCCATAGATGCTTCTGAAATTTTTTATGTTTAGGTTATATAAAAATAATCAACCTTTTTTAACAGGTTGGATTGAGGTTTATTTGGTGTAGGTGGGATTTGGTTGAAAGATGCCCTGAATGCGGGGCAATATTAACTTATGAAGTCTCGACGAAGAAGTATCTTTGTAAATCGTGTGGTCTTTACGCCACAAAGGAGCAACTCCAAGATCTACGGGACAAAGCACGTGAAGATTCTGATAAAGATAAGAAGAAAAGACGACAAAATGAAGTCTTGAGTTGGTGGCTCTCAAAGAAATAATTTCGTGTAGAAGGGATAAAAGAAATGAGTGTTTGTAGAATAATCGGCATAGGAAATGAACTGTTAATTGGAGACGTCGTGAACACTAACGCGTCGTACATAGCGAAGTTCCTGAGAAGGAAAGGATATTTTGTAGATCGGATAATATGTGTAAGGGATGATTGTAAAGCAATCGCGGATGTAATCTTAGAAGCTAAAAGGGAGAATGTAAACTACTTGTTTACAACCGGGGGCCTAGGACCTACATACGACGATATCACTATTGAGAGCGTAGCTAAAGCCCTGAACCTCGAACTCTACGTCGATGAAGAAATAGTTCTGAAACTCAAAGCTAGGGCAGCGGCAAGGGGACATTTATTCAATGAAGCTTCAAGGAAAATGGCGGTTCTACCTAAGGGTTGCATTATAATACCGAACGAGAAAGGAGCGGCACCGGGTTCTGATATCATCAGTGACGGCTTGAGAATATTTGTGATGCCGGGTGTACCAATAGAAATGAAAGGTATGATAAAAAACTACGTCCCAAAAGTTCTGCCAAATCTTGGAAGATATTATCAAAAGAAGATCATTATGGATGGTATAGGGGAATCTGGACTTGCGCAAAGCATCAAAGAAATAGCTTCAAAGTATAAGGACATCTACGTAAAATCCCATCCTAGGCTGCGAGGGGGGAAATATTATATTATTCTACACATTTATGTCTATGACGTTTTATCGGATAAGGCGGTTGACCACGTTAAAGAAGCAGCGAAGATAATATCTGACCGCTTTCAACAATATATTAGATCATAAGTTGTCTTAAGATTTTAGAAGGCGATGACCCTAAGAATTAATAACAAACAATTTGTACCATATAGTTAGATGTACCTAATATTCTTGACTGGGACAGCTGGCTCTGGAAAATCTACTTTGACTTCGGTGTTAAAGAAATGGTATCAGGAACGTGAAGCAGACGTCATAACCTTAAACCTAGATCCAGGCGTATTAAAGTTGCCTTATGAACCGGATGTCGACATCAGAGACTATATTAGTGTCCAGAAAGTTATGGAAGAATACGGGCTTGGGCCAAATGGTGCCCTTGTTGCAGCCTCAGACATGATAGCTGTAAGTCTGAATAATATAAAAGAAGAGCTGGAGGAGCAGAAAGCTGACTACATTGTAGTTGACACACCTGGCCAACTTGAACTCTTCGCTTTCCGAGAAAGTGGGCCGTACGTTGTGAACAACTTAGGTGGAGAAAACAAGGTTGTGCTGTTCCTATTCGACTTTACTATCGCTTCATCCCCGTTTAACTTTCTTTCCACGGCTCTTTTGTATAACTCGTTGAAGCTTAGACTTAACCTCCCCCAACTCTCTGTTCTGACAAAAACGGATTTGAGTAAGATTCTAACAAGAAAAATAATGGGCTGGTGCGCCAACAGTAAATTGCTAGAAGAAGACATGTCCAATGAAAAAAACAGCGAAAGATATCTGATAGGGAACGAAATACTCAAGGCTTTTTCAAAACTATCTCTTATTCCTGCTCCAATCCCTATATCATCAGTAACATGGAACGGGATGCTCAATCTTGCATCAGCTATATCCAACATTTTGAGAGGTGGAGAAGAGTTTATCGAATAACTTTGACCATAGGAAAGTATGTTTTACCCTTTTTGCAAAAACAGCTCATATCAAGAGCAATCTGCAACCTGAACGTCCCTAAAAAACAAATGATTTATTTATGTATGTTGGGTTGGTCTAGGCGAACGAGTAAATTGGAGCCTGCAACAGAAATTGTCGAATTAAGCGAGAACATTCAAGTCCTCTTCAATAAGAAAAGGGATCTTATTAACGAGTTTAATACCATGAGAAATAAGGTTGAGTCTCTTAGAAGCACGATTTGGGCGCAGAAGAAGAAAATAAACGACCTTTATTCAACTAGAGAAACCCTAGACAAACGCTTCAATGAGCTCATCGAATTGAAACGGAAATTAATTTTAGAAAACACGGAAGGACGTTCATCCTTGAACAAGAAACTCACACCACTAAAGGGTACAACTAGAAGACCTAGCCTTGAGGAGATAAACGGATTGGAGAAAAAATTAGGAAGCATAGAATGGAAGTTGCAGACAGAGCCTAAAGCTAAGGGTCTTGAGCTTAAGTACGTGGATGAGGCAAACAAAGTGAGAAGGGAGCTTGCTGGCAAGAAGAAAGTTTTTGAAAAAGACGAAGGAATAAGGAACCTGAAAAAGGCTATAGAGGAGAAGAGTGAGCAGATAGATGACATAAACGAAGAACTAGATTTGACTAGGGCTAAGCTGGAAAATCTTAAGGAAGAAATTAAGCAAGCCAGAGAAACACTGAACTCTTCGGTAAAAGAGCAGAACACGTCATTCGAGAAGATTACAACTCTCCAGACCGAAATCGAAAGTGCCCAATCAGAAATAAACAATCTGCTATCTCAAAAGAAGATTGTGATTAGCAAGATAAGAGAAAAGGAGAGTAATCATTATCAAAGGGGTCTTGAAAGGAGAAAAGCTATAATTAGGGAGGAGTTGAAAAAGAAATTTGAAAAGGGAGAAGGACTAACCTTTCAAGAGCTTCAACTGTTGTACGGCGAAGAGGAGTAGTAGTTTTTACTTAAACGGCCAAAGATTAATATTCTAATCTGTAGCATCTCCTAATACAATGAAGAGACGCCGATTAAGAAAGGGCTATGTTCACCTAGTAACCGGAGACGGGCCCGGTAAAACTACTTCTGCGATAGGTCTCGCAGTTAGAGCTCTTGGTAACGGATTAAGAGTTTGCCTAGTACAGTTTATGAAAAGCGATCGAACAGGAGAAAGATATGGTGAATTGTTCTTCCTTAAAAGGTGCAAGAATGTGACGGTTAAACAATTTGGTACAGGTCCCTTTCTTAAGAAGGGAAAGTATTCGTCCAAGGACAGACTTGTTGCAGAGAAGGGATTAAAGTTCGCAAAGGAAGTTATATCATCAGGAGATGTTGATCTTTTAATTTTAGATGAAGTCAACGTCGCGATCGAATTCGGATTATTAAAAAAAGAGGAGGTCCTTGAACTTGTAGGATCAAAACCAAAAAATATTGAACTGGTTTTGACTGGAAGAAATGCGCCAAAGGAATTATATGACGCTGCAGAATATGTCGTATTCATTAACGCTATTCGACATCCGTTTTACCAGGGTGTTAAATCCCGAAAGGGTATCGAATATTAGTGTAGCCAAAAGCAGTCAGTTGGTCTGCACATAATGTTTTAATAGAAAATGCAAAGTTTTTAATTTATCATATTCTATGTGTATTAGATGATTAGCGCAGCGCAAGCAAAGCTTCTTGTATTATGCGTTGATAGGGACAACGATCTGTACGAGAAAACCCAGATCGCCTCCCCTCTCATCGGGAGGGCTGCATGTCTCAATGCTGCTGAAGCACTTGCGCTGTCTGATCCCGAAGAAGCTGACGCGAACGCGATCTTCGCCGCGATAAAAGAACATGATATGCTCAAGCTCCAAGGTCATGATGTGGAGGTTTCGGTTATCACCGGCACCTTTGGAGGAGGAGTTGAATCTGATACAAAAATCCGACAAGAGCTTATGCAGGTAAGAGAAAGATTTCCGGCAGAAGGCATAATCTTCGTAAGTGATGGTTTCGAGGATGAAACCCTCATTCCTATACTTCAAACTATTATACCGATTTTTTCTATCAGAAGAGTAATTATAAAACACAGTGGAAGAGTCGAAGAATCTTACGCGGTACTAGGCAAATATCTTAAGATGGTTGTGTTTGACCCCCGATATTCAAAGTATTTTCTTGGTTTCCCAGGGCTCTTCTTGCTGATGTTTGCGGGCCTCGTTCTAATGGGGTTTGTGAACCAAGCGGTGATAGGTGCACTTTTCTTTCTTGGCGTCCTTCTAATAATCAGAGGCTTCGGAGTTGACACGCTTCTCGGAAACGTTAGAAAGCTTAATCCATCAAGCTACATCAGGGTCTTTTCTGTACTTAGTATGATTCTGTTGTGTGTAGTAGGTTTTTATAGAGGTTTCGTAGGACTCAGTGTTACTGAAGAGTTCAAGATCGTTGCCGGTGATCCTTCAAAGCTACTTGATTACCTCTCATTCTTGTCTGGCATAATGATAGAGAATTCTCTCCTATTCGTTTGGATAGGAGTTGGCATATACTATGCCGGAAACATTCTCTACACCTTCATTAGGGAAAGTCTCTACAGGGCCTTCAGATACACTGTAGGTATTGTGATGTTGGTGCTATTATACTTCCCGTTAATCGAGCTTTCTCAAATCCTTATAGGTCCTAACAAGAACCCATTCTCGATAGTTTCACAACTTCTAATAGGTCTTTCCTTATTATTTTTATTGTTATCGTTCGCTTACTTAAAAATAGTGAGAAGGAAAGATAAATAGGGTGCATGAGTTATGCTTAAAAAAACCTTGGAGGTTTTAGGGGCCTATAAAATCTATGAATATTGGCTTAGTCGGCAGATCAGAGGGAAACCTATTCCATCTCACGTCGGCATCATCTTGGACGGCAACAGGAGATGGGCTAAACAAAAGCATTTAACGACAAACTTGGGGCACAATTTCGGAGCTAAAGTGGCTGAGGAATCTCTTGATTGGGCTGCAGCTTTAGGGATAAAAACTATAACGCTTTACGTTTTATCTACAGAAAACCTGAAGCGGTCTTCAGAGGAAGTTTCGCATATACTCAGTTTAATGGAAGAATATGTCAAGAGGATGATAGAGATCAAGGATTTCCAAGAGAAAAAGGTCAAAATTAAATTTATCGGAAAACTCTCACTTCTTCCTGAAACTCTCCAGAAATTAATTAAAGAAATCGAAGACTCAACAAGCAATTTTGACGGCTTCTTCTTTAACATAGCTATAGCCTATGGTGGAAGACAAGAAATTATTGACATGGTGAAGAATATTGCCGAAGATGTTGCAAGTTCGAAGCTGAAGGTGGAAGAAATAGATAATGAAATAGTGGGGAACTCACTCTATACTTCACATCTACCGAACCCTGAACCAGATCTTATCATAAGAACTTCGGGTGAGGAGCGTCTCAGCGGTTTCCTTTTGTGGCAGAGTGCATACAGTGAACTTGTATTCTTTGACGCCTACTGGCCTGACTTTAGGAAGATAGACCTAATGAGAGCGATTAGAATCTATCAGCAAAGAAGCAGACGCTTGGGCCTATAAATCCTTCCTCTTTATCCTCCAAAGTTCGTCGATGGGGCTCTCCTTAACCAACAACCTCCTTCCATTTGACAAAAGAGATCTTTCACCTATCATGAAATTCCCTATTTCATTGACCTCTACTCCCTTGTCCTTCAACGCTTCGATAACATATTCCTTCCCCTTTGGATCGACGGCTAGAAGTAGGACCCCTGAACTGATCAGCTTTAAAGGATCGATCTGCAGGGCTTTACTTATCTTCTTTGTTTCTTGTGCGACTGGGATCAGATTTTTGTCTATGATAAATCCCAGCTTCGAAGCTACACTCATTTCATACACGCCTCCTAGGACACCGCCTTCTGTGGGGTCATGCATTGCGTGTACGTAACCTGTTTTGAAAGCTGCTTCAGCCTCGTTTACGATGCTTATTTGGCCAACCATCTTCAAGGCGTTTTCAATCGTTTTTTCACCTAACCGACTAAGGCTCTTCCTGTATTCATGAGCTAAGATACTGGTGCCTTCTAGACCAGCGGTTTTACTCATCAAAATCACGTCCCCTTCCTTTGCTCTTTTTGAGGAAACGTAACTGCTGGCAAAGGTGAGGGCTGTCATAACAAGGATTGTCTGTTTAATGCCTTTTGTAGTCTCAGTATGGCCTCCTATAACCGAAATGCCTAAAATCTTACATGCCCTGTCAATCTCTTTCGTTATCTCAGCTAGTGATGAAGCGTTCTCAGTCTTGGCTAGGAGTATAACGTTCACCATAAATCTTGGTCTGTTGCCACTTGTCGCAACGTCATTTGCGTTTACGTTTACCGCATATAAGCCTATGTTCTTTCTAACGCCAGTAACCGGGTCTGATGAGACGATAATATATTGGTTTGTGCCCTGCAACACCGCAAAGTCGACACCGACATCCGCAGGTTCTACTAAATTCTCATCTTTTACACCTAAATTTGGTAATACATATTTTCTCAAATCTTTTTCGTTAATTTTACCGAATGCCTTCATTTTTTTCCACTACATACATTTAGGATTAAACTTTATATCTTTAGGCATTTTAAAATGCTTATCTCGGTAAAATTCGATGAAGTATTAATTTAAATCTGTCACCAAGATCCGGGACTTAGGATAAGGTTGTTTTAAGAAGCAGTTTATAGAGATTGAATAAAAGATATTGTTTGTAAACTTGTTTCCGTGGCTGAAAGTTTCTCAGTAATATTAATAAAATGGGTTGAGGAACGCTAGGGTTTAGTTAATATAATAAAGGTTTCTTTATACTTTGGTCCAATAGATGTTCGTGTAGTCGATCAGCCGAAGCCCACACTTGAACAATGTGAAGTCCCGTCCACGTGAAACTGTGTATGATGTCTGGAACGACCGTGAAACAGTATGCAAGGGGATACCCAGGCTGGGCTTACCCGTTCGGTTGGGACTATGAATGGGCTGGAATCATAGAAGAAGGGGGCAGTTCACTTATAGGGAGGAAGGTTATCCCAGTATACACACATCGAGGCTGTAATTGTTGGTTCTGTAGACATCGATCTGGTTGACAGCCTATCACGTCGTCCTTCAATTCATTATGGGAATTGAATCGCCCAGTTATCTATAGAATGAGGGAAGACGCAAACCAGCAGTATCTCTGCACGAATTTCAAGTATCGTTATTAAAGCCTGCCTGCTCACAGAAACAAGGACGCTAAAGTCGAAGAGAAGGCTAAGATAGAGGGATTAGAACTAAAATAGGGTCAAATCTTATTATACTCTATTACTATTCCCTTTTAATGTTAGAATATGACCTGCACCGTTATTGTAGGAGGCTTCTTTGGGGATGAAGGAAAAGGTAAGATAGTCTCTTATTTAGCCATTAAAGACAAACCAAAGATTGCAGTACGGGGGGGTGTCGGTCCAAATGCTGGGCACACAGTCGTCTATAGGGGGATAGAAAGCAGGTTGAGAATGTTACCAAGTGCTCTGATAAATGAGAGTACGAAGTTGATGATAGGCGCCGGTGTTCTCGTCGACCCTAAAGTGTTGACTAGGGAAATAGAACAGTTTAACGTCGATAACAGGGTGACCATTGACAGACAATGTGGTGTTATAGAGGAAAAGCATGTCGAAAAAGACCGCTCAGACGCGTACTTGAAGGGAAAAATTGGGACAACGGGTACAGGATGTGGGCCGGCGAATGTGGAGAGGATAATGCGAGTGGCTCGACTTGCCAAAGATGTGCCATCTCTATCCAAATATACGGGTGATGTCTCTTTTCTAGTTAATGAAGCAATATCAAGTGGAGAGACCGTTCATGTTGAGGGAACTCAGGGTACATACATATCCCTCTACCATGGCACATATCCATTTGTGACAACCAAAGACGTTACGGCTTCAGCAATCTGTTCTGACATCGGAATAGGACCGAAGGCCGTAGACAGCGTTCTAATAGTCTTCAAGGCTTACGTTACACGTGTGGGTGCGGGGGAGCTTCCCGGAGAACTGTCAGAACAGGAAGCTGAAAAGAGGGGATGGCTGGAGAGAGCGACCGTTACAGGGAGAACCAGAAGAAGTGCGCCTTTCAACTTTGAACTTGCCAAAAGAGCGGTGATGTTGAATTCCGCGACACAGGTGGCTGTAACGAAATTTGATATTCTGTTTCCGGCCGCAAAGAATCTAAGAGATTTCTCATTGCTTCCCGTAGATGCAAGGAAAATGGTTGAAAATATTGAAAAAGAGGTAAAAGTGCCGGTGTCTATAATAAGCACAGGCGCAGACGCCGAAGCAACGATTGATAGAAGGAAGGAACTCGGGTTAAAGTAATATTTTATGATAGGCGCGTGTCTTAAACAACTATGCCGTCCTTAAGAGAGATGGTTCTAGTCTAGTTGAGCAGAAAAAGGAAGGGAGCCCTCTTTAAGCTAATAAAGGCTGTAGACCGTAGACGTGGTGGTGCAGTGATCAGTATGGCGATAGTAAAATTTGAAAAGATGAAAGATAAGATTTCAGATTTCCAAGAATTTGTCAGGGAGAGGAAAAAAGTTGAGGGAAAGGTTGACGGCGATTCTATTGATTTCAGTGAGACTAAAACGGATGAACTTAAGATGCTTATTAAGAAATATTTGCATAAACAGGACCTAGATAGGGATTACCGTACAATAATCAGATCCGGCACGCTTTCAGTAGTGGAAAAAAAATTCTATGAAGCCGAAGGCTAAAATCTACGGGAATCGTTGTCTAAATAGTAAGTTCTGTCAAATATCTTAGATAAGGAGGATTCCAAGATAAGTTTTTTAGATGGACTGAAGCTGATAGATGAGGAAAAGAGATGGCTTTTGAAGCTTTTAGGAGAGAGGTGGAGAAGAGCATTACTCTGGCAGCTGATAAGCTGGGATACAGGGTAAATCACATTCCATTAGAGGAGCCTCCAAGGCCCCAATTTGGGGACCTCTCTTCTACGATCGCCTTTGATATTGCAAAGACTGCAAGAAAAAAGCCATTCGAAATAGCGGAAGAATTGCATTCAGCGATGGGGGATGTGAAGCATGATTTGGTGTCTGAAGTATCTGTATCCCATCCAGCCTACTTGAACTTTAGAGTAGACAAACCGAAGTTTCTCACAATGACCTTATGTAATATGATGGAAGAAAAACCGGGTTACATCGATGTCGGAAAGGGTAAAAAGGTGATTGTAGAGCACACCAGTGTCAACCCCAATAAGGCGCTCCATATAGGTCATATGCGGAACGTTGTGATAGGAGACACGATTCAGCGTCTTCTGAAGTACACCAACCATGATGTCACAGTCCTAAACTACGTTGACGACTCAGGGCTCCAGGTGGCGGATATTATTGTAGGTTTCAGGTTCCTCGGTTTCCCAGAAAATCCACCTGATCCAAAAACGAAATTCGATCACTATTGCGGAGATCAAGTGTACGTCAAAGTGAATCAGATCTATTTAGAAAAGCCGGAAACAGAGCAATACAGAAGGGTTGTTTTAAAGGAAATGGAAGATCATGATTCAGAAATTTTTGCCTATTCAAAGACTATTACAGAGCGTGTTCTTTTAGAACAGCTAAAAACGTGTTCCGCCGTAGGAGCATATTATGACTGTCTGAACTTCGAATCACATATCTTTACTTCAGGTATGTGGCAGGAGGTTTTCCAAAAAATGAAAGACAATAACCTTGTCAATTATGAAGGGGAGGGAGAGAACGCTGGGTGCTGGATTATAAAAGGTGGAGGCGACCAAGACAAAATTTTGATCAGGAGTGATGGCACCTTAACGTATATTGCGAAAGACATACCTTACGCGGCTTGGAAGCTTGGGCTGATAGAAGACTTTTTTAAATACGTGGAATTTTTCAAACAACCAAACGGAAGTGTTCTTTGGAGAACAACCCTCTCAGACGGTGTTAAAGATCATCCGTCTTTCAACAACGCGGACGCCGCTATAAACGTGATTGATGTTCGACAAGCATGGCTTCAAAAGATAATAGCGAGTATCCTTAAAAAATTGGGAGAAAAAGGAAAAGAGAAAAACTATATTCATCTAGGTTACGAAATTGTGTCACTCAGCAGAGATACAGCTAAAGAAATGGGCCTTAAAGTAGAAGAAAAAGATTTCGTCCACATGTCAGGAAGGGCGGGTATCTACATAAATGCAGACGATGTTCTCGAAAAGCTGCAGAAACTCGCGTATATTGGGAGTAAGCAGAGAAATCCTGAGGCTGACGAAGAATGGCTGATAACAATTTCGACTTCCCTAGCAGTTTCAGCAATTAGGTACAGTCTGGTAAAGCAGGACTTCAAAAAAATAATGGTCTTTGATTTAAACGAAGCACTGAAGATCGAAGGTGACACAGGACCATATCTACAGTACACGTTCGCAAGAGCATCAAGAATCATTGAAAAGTACGGGAAAGCGATCAAAAAGAGTTTCTCCATAACCGAATTAGATGAAATAGAAGAATACATGATTGTTAAAGAGCTGTCCAAAATGGATACTAATCTAAAAGATTCCGTAGAAAATCTCCAAACAAACAAACTGGCGGAGTATGCACATTCGATCTGTCTGTTATTCAACACGTTCTACGAAAAGTATCCAGTATTACACGAAAAGAATGAAGCTAAGAAGGAGCAGAGGCTTATTCTAGTAATCGCATTTGCGAATGCGCTCAAAACTTTGATGAGCATTCTTGGTATAGAAGCACATACAAGAATATAGAAACTACAGACCGTATTCGCGTAATATTCGGTCCATTTTTTCGACTGCATTTTTGTACACGTCAGACCTGAGATCATTTCCTTCAGAGTCTTGGGTCACAAGTAAAGGTCCGAAATTCTTTACTGATACAATCCATAAGGCTTCAGATGTTCCTAGATCCTCAAAGAAAATTTTAAGAACGCTATCGATCTTTGATACAGCATAGGCTGAAGCTCCACCTGTGAATTCGCAGTAGAAAGAACCATATTTTACTATAGTCGCTTTACCAACGTCTCCGAAACCCCCTTTTCCAATGAATAGAGGTGTATGATATCTCAAAATCATCTGTTCTGTAAACTTCTCCATCCTTTTGCTCGTTGTGGGGCCTGCCCCCAAAAATCTGAATCCTCCTCGTTCTTGGATTGCTATGGGTCCACAGTGATAGACAGGCAGGTCTATTACATCTTTTAAGATGAAATCGTTCTCACAGAGACGTTTATGGGCTTGGTCTCTCGCAATAGCTATGTCGCCTGTTAAGTAAATTACGTTTCCTACCCTAAAATCTTTCGATCTATCTACCAATTCTATTACTTTGACTTTCGAACTTTCTTTTACCATAAAATCGCCTCTTTTCCTTGAACCCTTCGGATCTGTATCCGACGAAGTGCCCAACAGTTGTATGTTAAAGCTACCGGTAACATTGCAATATGCGTGCCTAAGACGCTAATCTTCACATCGAGTACACTTGTTTTTCCTCCTAAACCCATTGGACCTATGTTCAACGCATTCAAGGCTTTAATAAGCCTCTTTTCCCATACAGCTATATCTTTATCCTTGTTCCTTACACCAATCTTGGCGAACAGAGCTTTCCTAGACTCTATTACTGCGGCAGCAGGTGAACCGCCTATGGACACGCTTACGATAGAAGGTGGGCATATCTTTCCTCCGGCATCGAGAGTTTTCTTAAGGATGAATCTATTTATCTCACGTATGTCTACCGATGGTAGAAACATCTCTAAGGAAGAATAGTTCTCAGAACCCGCACCCTTCAGCATCATCTTTATCGAATCCTCTTTTTCCATTCCGAGGTAGATTTCAGGCTGACCGAAACCTACATTTCCTTCGATTGGAACCCTGCTTATTGCATTGACAAGATTGGGCCTGATCTTCCCTGACTTTGTTAGCTTAATTACGATTCTATCCAGAACTTCCCTAATTACATTGTAATCGACTACATATTTCCCATTTAAAAAAACGGTTAACAGGCCGGTGTCTTGGCATAGGGGTAGACTACCGGTGTGGCTTAGGCTGATACTTTTAATTATCGTTTCAAATTGTTTCTTTGCGATTTTCAGCTTCTCTTTACTTGCCGCAATTTTAAGGGCTGCAAAGACATCGGGTGGAATATCCGTTACCATCATCATAACAGCCTTCTCGAGCACTTGTTCGTACTCTCCCATATTTGACACGTTATGCTATTTTCTACACATTATTATTTTTATCTTATTCTTGTATAAGGCTATGCGTTTATGATAGAGCAGAGTCCACTGATAAACGAATTAAATATACTATCCAAAGAAAAGGTTGGACAGCTTGCTCAAGGGAACATTTGCACAGTTCTACAGTTCCTTTTAACTCCCCACAACATCCTAGAGAAATATTTTGAAAAAGACGAGCTTGTTAACATCATTTCGACATTACAATGTAGGGTAGGCGGCGTATACAGAGTTTTAGACAAAAATGTAGGTGGAGAAATAAACAATATTGCAATATCATCGGTTTCCCTTAATTCAAAGCTTAAAAGCGGCATACCTTCCCGACAGATAACTGAAATATGCAGTGAACAACATTTTCCTCGTATCCAACTCTGCTACGACATTGTGCTCAACTTTCTACACGAACAAAAAGAAGGAGTAGTTCTCTACAACGACTCCAATGGAATGTTTAGACCAGAAAAGCTAAACGAACTTGGACGATATCACGGTTTAGGTTCCAAAGAAATATTAAATAAAATCTCGGTCTTCAGACCCTATAGTTTACCCCAACAATTTGAAATCTTTAAAATATATGAAAACTCTTTTAAACAATTCAATCACAAACTTCTGGTAATCGACGGTTTATGCGAATCACTTAAACTAGTTGCCAAGAAGAAGAGCATAATCTTCTATAGGCTTAAAGCGTTGGAGAACTTTATTATGAGACTAAACTATTTAGCAGCACGCGATAACATGATCGTTATACTTCTAAGCAATAGCATGAGGAGGTTTCGAGACAGTGCTTTAGTCCCAGAATATGATGATATAATAGGCCCTTTTATTCGAACGAAAATTTTGCTAAGTAGGTCAGAAGATATGACTTGGGAAGCTAAGGTTGTAATAGGAGACTGTGTAGAGACCACCGAGTTTAGTTTAACAGAATATGGTGCAGGGGACATTTCTTGATAAACAATACGGTAGAGATTGTGAAGCTGATTCAGACAGGTAGATGGGAAGAAGCTAAGGAAGCTGCCAAAGATTCGCTCGGTGCGTCACAGGCAATAAACGGTTTAAAAAGTCTTCTTAAGAATGGAGATATTACCCAAGAAGAACTTGAGAGACTAAAGTCCATGAAGGCTAGCATGTCAAACTTACTCTCCAGTGGATGGATTTCAGAATACGATTCCGATTACTTTTCGCTGTTATTCGCATATATTGATCTGATAGAAAAGGGAGCTAAATAAATCCATTTACCTTCAGAGTATAGAAGAGGATCCACATAAAAAGAGACATCATAATGAATGTTCCTATTCCAGTGAGTATCAGTGTATTTCTGCTAACCTTTTTACCTTTGAATATAAAGGCTTCCCCTATAAAATACGATAAGATGTACATGAAAATGATTGTACCCACGCCATCAAAGGCGGTGCTGCCGCTGAATTTCATTATTCCAGAAACGAACCCTGATAATGCTGCAAAGATGACTCTAGTCCAGAATAGTTTATTGCTGTCTGTTAACATATCCCCACGGCCTCCAAGATGAGCACCCCTGCGCTAAGCAACATAGAACTCTTTCACCAAGTCAGGTGGTTAAATGATAGTCTTAAGGATTATTATGTTAACAACGTTTACTGGGTCGTTGAAGGCACATTACTTATTAGGCTACACCATCCTTCAAACTCAGAAAGAAGGCTTGTTTTAAACCGCGGGCGTGCGATCTGGGTTACAGAAGCTAAGCTTGAAGGAGAAAGCACTGACAGCCTTCTGAATCTGTTTAGAAAAAAACTTTCTAGGGGAAAGATTTTGTCGATATCCCAGCTTGGAACTGAAAGAATAGTAGTAATAGAATTCATTGGTTGTGAAGCGACTAAACTTGTTGCCGAATTCTTCAGTAGTGGAAACTTGATTCTCTTAGACGATAAAGATGCTATCCTTGCAGCGTTAGAATATCGTGAAACAAAACATAGGAGAATAGCCCTAGGAACTAAGTATATTCCCCCACCACAGAGAGGAGCCGACCCACTTGCGGTCGATGAAGAATTTCTTAAACCTCTTCTTGGATACCAAGAAGATTTTAGGAAATGGCTAGGGAAAAACCTTTCCCTCCCCAAAAAATACATCGACACTCTTCCAGCTCTCCTCAACTTGCCAGCTGGTTCGACTGGGAAAGAGATCGGCGAACAGACACTAAGGTCGCTTATTACAGCTATACATGGTTTTTTCTCAGAAGACTTCAAAATTAGGCCGGTACTTTTTGTTGACGGGGAAGAACCAGTCGACTTTTCAATTTTTCCCACCGGCCTTAACAAACATGAGATCAAGGAAGTTGGAAGTCTTAATGAAGCATTAGACACGCTGTACACAAGAAGTTGTCTGAAGAAAAGAGAACAGGCACTTCTTCACCCAATGTATAGGGAGAGAGAAGGACTGAAGAACACGATGGAAGGCTTGAATAAGAAAAAGGAAGTGCTAGCCGAAGACAAGAAGGTTTTAACCGAAATCGCGAACAGCATCATTGAAAGTATCTCGCTGTACTATCAAGACAAAGATCAGTTTTTGAAGTTATTCAAATCTGGGATCGTAAGTTTAAGTGATGATATACTAAAAATTTCTTATAAGAACTTCGAGTTCGAATTAGACCAGCTTAACCCTATGAAGACCCGCTCAGAAATCTTTAACGCCACCAAGGTTCTGTCACAAGGAATGCTGGACATCGATTCTTCAGTAAAAAAATTGGAAAGGGAACTGCAACAGATAGAAAAGAAGGTAGAATTAAAGGAAAGAAACGTGGTAAAAGGAAGCCGAAAGATTTTTGAAAAAGAATGGTATGAAAGATATCGCTGGTTCCGTACATCAGAGGGTTTTTTAGCGATAGGTGGAAGAGATGCTTCTTCAAATGAAGCAGTAATAAAGAAATATTTGGGAGATGGAGACATCGTGTTTCACGCGGAGTTCACTGGTGCACCTTTCTTCATAATTAAAGAAGGTAAAAGGGCAACGGAACCTAGTGTAAGGGAAACCGCTCTAGCCGCGGTAGCTTTCAGTAACATCTGGAAGCTTGGAATAGCTTCAGGGGAAGCGTACTGGGTGTTCAAAGATCAGATTTCAAAGCAAGCGCCTTCGGGGCAATATATAGGCAAAGGAGCTTTCATGATTTCGGGAAAGAGAAATTATGTAAAGAACATTCCCCTCGAACTTGCCGTTGCAATAACAAAGGTTAAGGACCACTATTCTGTCGTAAGCGGGCCAATGGGGGCCGTAAAAGCATACGCTGAAGCATATGTTCAGATTCTGCCAGGGAGAGAGGAAAAGAACTATACTGCAAAGAAGATCAAAGCAGTTCTCTTGGAAAAGATGAACTCCTTAGAGGATGTAAGAAACATTCCATTAGAAGATTTCACTCTATCTCTACCTCCGGGAGGATGTAAGATCAAATCGTAAGGAAATATTTTTCTACTCCTGTTCCTAACCAAGCGTTGACAAGGTATTCATGGAATCTAGTGCGACTAATCCTGCAAATATAACTGTTAGGGAAGTGATGAACAGCCCAGTTATTACCGGAGGTCCTGACGAAACCGTTAGACAGATAGCTCAAAAGATGACTGAAAGCAGCGTTGGTAGCATAGTCATAGTGGAGAACAAGCTGCCTATAGGTATGGTGACCGATGGCGACATAATTTATCGTGTTGTTTCAAGCGGTCTAGATCCTGACAAGACAAAGGCAAGGGAAATAATGAGCACACCAATTTACACGGTCGAGAGCGAGGCAAAGGTCATTGATGCTGTAAAGTACATGAGGAAGAAGAAGGTGAAACGTGTCGGAGTTACATATCGAGGAAACCTTGAGGGTATATTGTCCCTCTGGGACATTATAGCGATAACGCCAGAGCTTGTAGAAATATTCTCAGAGAGACTAAACATCGAAACTTCATTTTCTGAATCCCAGAAAGGGTCTATCTACATGGCGGGTTACTGCGACATCTGTTCAAGATGGTCTGACACACTGGTTGAAGTGGACGATAAATATCTTTGCGATGAATGTAGATCTGAATGAGTATATAGTAAAACCTTGCTAAAAAACCCTTGGTTAACCCGCTACAAGAAATTCTAAGATAGAAACAGTTTTTAACAACCTATCATTTTAATTATAAGTGTTAAGTTTGACTTCAGTAAACGATTTTATGACTAAAGATGTTTTTGTCATAGGGCCTAATGATACCTTGGCAAGAGTAAAAAATTTGATGCTTTCAAAGAAAATAGGAAGACTAGTGGTTCTGGAAGGGGATAAGATCGTCGGTATAATAACAAGGGAGGATCTAGCGGGAGCATTTCGAATGTCAAAGCCTTCGTCTAAAGTTAGATCGATAGATCGGCTACTGGTTCGGCATTTTATGGAGCGGAAGGTCCTGACGGTGGAATATAGTGAAGGAATAAGTGAGGCGGCAAGGCTGATGTTGGAGAAGAATATTGGAGGTGTGCCAGTGACATGGGACGGAAGACTTGCGGGGATTATAACAACTCACGATATGACAAAATATGTATCCCAGTTTCCACGATCAGGCATGGTAGTGAAGAATTTCATGTACAGGGATGTTGCATTTACCACCCCCTTCCATAGTGTAAACCACGTAATAGATTTACTGTTTAAAACCCCACCTCATCGTGTCATAGTGCTGGATGAAGAGGGGAAGCCGGTCGGAATCATTGCCCCAGCCAACCTGGCCTTTGCTAAATTTTCTCAAATTAAGAAAGTGCATTCTATGCGTTCTGTTCAAAAAGGTGGGGCTCCCACGCATGACAAAATAAGCTATATAGCTATAGCGACTGCAGGTGACATTATGTCAAGTCCTGTTATTATCGTACACGAGAATGAAACTGTTCAAAATGCGGCTGCGATAATGGTAGCAAAAGATATAGGCGCTCTTCCTGTGCTAAATTCAGAAGGACGCGTTAGCGGAATCTTCTCAAAGAAGGAGGTACTCGAAATTGCCGCAAAGAAAAGATAGTTTAACTACCCTTAATCTTCCGAAGGTCAGCATTCTATCGAAATCTGAGAAGATTTCGATGATGTTTTACGAAATAAAAAAGACAAAACTTGACAGAGTTCTTGTAAAGGATAAGGACAAGCTGATAGGGGTCGTGACATTAAGGGACGTCTTTATGAAGCTAGCTTCGAAGAAGTTCAGTAACATATCACCCTCCTCCCTGAGCGTAGCGGCATTTACGAGCGAACGCTTGACATATACCGATGCAAAAAGCACTCTTGGTGAAGCTGTAAATATTATGGCTAGAGAAACTATAAGCGCTCTTCCCGTTTTTAATGGGGAAGGGACAGTGCTTGGCTTACTAACCAAGAACCTGTTGATCTATCTTCTTGCAAGCGAACTTAAAGGAAAAGTTGAGAACTACGTCATAAAAACTGGGTACAGCACAATTCCAGAAACCAGTCTTTCTTCACTCATCAATGAAATACTTAAGGATAGGGACATGAGAGAATTCGCTGTCGTTCAAAACAGTATTCCCTCAGGCGTTGTAGGCGAAAAAGAACTCTCAACCTTTCTGTTCAATTACCTCTCAAATGATCAGATACATCACATGAAAAGTGCACTGCGAAAATATGTGGCAAACGACATCATGACGCTTGTAACAGAGCAGCTAAAATCCCAAGATCCTGTGCAGAAGGCATCGAGTCTAATAGCCGGCACCAACTTAGTCATATATCCTGTAATACAAGAAGGAGTCTTCTCAGGTGTAATTAGAAGAAGAGAGCTTTTCAACCAGCTTCTAACGTAATTTACATGTGGTAGGCTTGCTGTCTCGTATTATAAATGGAAGAACTTGGATACACGAGAGAATAGTGGAGAAAGATATCGTAATCGAAGATGATACCATAAAAGGCGTCGTAAGGAAGACGGCAGAAGTAAACGTCGACGAGGTTATTGATGCAAAAGGAGCTATAGTTCTACCTGGCTTAATAGACAGCCATGTCCACCTTCGTGATGGACCTTTAGCCTATAAAGAAAGCTTTGAAAGCGGCACTAGTTCAGCGGTTGCAGGCGGCTTCACGGTTGTTTTAGACATGCCAAATAATGTTCCACCTGTCTCAACACCGGAACGTATAGTTATGAGAAAAACCCTCGCCGACAAGAAGATCATGTGTGATGTGGGACTTTACGCGATGCCAACTGACCCCAAAAATGTCAGAGAACTCGCTAAAGCTGGATGTGTAGGGTTCAAGATCTATACGCATAAGGTCTTTGAAGACATGGATTTCTCAAAGGAAGAAAATCTGATAGAGCTGTTCGAAGAAATCAAAGCAACGAATCTTCCATTATCTATACACGCTGAGGATCCAGACAAGATCGGCAAGCTTAATGAAAAGTATGATGCAAAAGACCACGCAAAAGCTCATACCGAGGAAGCTGAACATTCAATGATAGATAGGATTTTGAGGTTGTGTCAAGGTTTTCCATTGAAAATACGGTTTTGCCATGTCTCCACCATAAATAGTATCAGGGAAATATCAAGCGCAAAAGAATATAATAGGAATCTCTCAATTGAGGCCACACCTTCACATCTTACCTTAGACGATTCTGTTCTTGGGCAATGCAGTAAAATATGTACGCTCGAACCGCCTCTTAGAAAACGTTCAAATGTGGTTGCCTTAAGGAACTCCATGTGGAGAGATCAGATCGATATAATAGGCACCGATCATGCTCCGCACGCGCTTTCAGAAAAGCTTTCTGAAAATCCGATACCAGGGTTCCCGGGTCTAGAAACGGCTGTTTGCGTCCTTTTCACCCTCTCGAAGAAGGGATTTTTACCTTTTTCCAGCTTGGTTAGATGCCTGACATCTAATCCCGCCAGCTTTTTTGGATTGAAAAAACATGGGTCAATAGATAAGGGTATGATGGCGAACCTTACTTTCATACGATTTGTTCCAGAATATTCTGTTGATCCTTCAAAGTTCTTCTCGAAAGCAAAATTTTCACCATTTGAAGGGTTTAAGGCTGAAACTCAGGTTGAAAGGACGATCGTCAGAGGTAAAACGGCCTTCTCGATAGAAGATGGGCTAACCTCCGTCGGAAATGGAAAGATAGTCGAGCCTAAATGAGGTTTATAGTTGACTGCATGCACGGCAAACTGGCGAGGAAGATGAGAATATACGGCTTCGACACTCTCTATGAAGCGAATTTGGATGATGACACCATTCTTGCCACAGCACAGAAAGAAGAACGGGTAATCATAACCTCCGACAAGAACCTAATCGAGAGAGCATATTCCGAAAGGATTCCTGTAGTCGAAGCACCTTTAGACAGCGATGTCTCGAGAATGACGAAGATATTTAGAACCTACAGGCTGAAACCAAACCTGAATCCCAAACACTCTAGATGCCCACACTGTAACTCGATGCTGATAAAAATAAGCAAGTCACAAGCGGAGGGGGTTCCGAAAGGGGTTCTTAGGCGAAAGAGGATTTTCTACAAATGTGAGAATTGCGGTAGAATCTATTGGTACGGTTCCCACTGGGCTAAGATACGCAATTTTGAGGAAACACTTAAGAAAAGATTAAATGATTCGTAAGTAGGTGGAATCAAATTTTGGAACTTTCAGATGAAGATGGAAAACTCCTAGTACAGCAGGCTAGAAAGGCTATTGAAGAATATGTGAGCGACAAAGTAAGATATGTTGCTCCAGAAGATGTGAGAGAAAAATTTTCTGAAAAATGTGGCGTATTCGTTACAATAAATCGTGTAAAAGGTAAAGTAACTGAACTAAGGGGGTGCATAGGTTACCCAACCCCACTTTTGCCTTTAGCCGACGCAGTGGTTGACGCAGCCATAGCAGCTGCAACTGAAGACCCGAGATTTAATCCAATGAGAAAGAATGAATTGGATAAAGTTCTTATTGAAGTAAGCGTTTTAACACCACTGGAATTGGTGAACGTCAAATCTCCTCTCGAATACCCTCAACAAATTAAGGTAGGTGAAGATGGCCTAGTATTTGAATGGGAATGGGGTTCAGGTCTTCTTCTGCCACAGGTGGCTGGGGAATACGGGTGGGATTCTAATGAATATCTTGAAAATGTGTGCATGAAGGCTGGTGCTACACCAGATTCTTGGCTGAAAAAAGGAGTTAAGGTCTACAAGTTTAATGCAGTAATTTTTGAAGAAAAAAAGGATGGCAGCATCTCTAGGAAGAGAGCATAATTGCATCGTAAGGTGCATATCTCTTTCTTAGGCATAGGCTTCGGCCACGCTATGAGAATGAGAAATATTGCAGCGACACTTAAGGATAAAGGTTTTGAGGTGACCTTCTCTTCGAGCGGTGTACCCGCGAGCTATTTTACTTCCCTAGGCTTAAAGGGTTGGTGTTTAGAGGACTTCAAGTATCTGTGGACAGTCGAAGGATCATTTAGTTTTTATAAACTGATTTCCCGGTCAAAAAATTTGTCCTCGGTCACCTACCACTATCTAGAGAAAGAGCTTTCCATTATCGGGAAAGTGCGTCCTGATGTTTTAGTTTCGGATTCTAGATTGGATGCTCTTTTAGCTGCAAAGATGTTTGGTATAAAAACTATAGCGATAACGAATCAGCTCAGAATCTTAGCGACTTGCGCGAGGAAAAAGAGATCGATTAAATGGCTAGAGAACTTGGAAGCGAACGTTCTAGGCATGTTGTGGAGGACTTCGGATGAACTGCTTTTTCCAGATCTGCCTCCCCCATATACCATATCTGAAGAGAATCTTTGCGATGTAACTGCTGTTAAAGGGAAAGAAAAATTCATCGGCTTTCTGGCACGCAATGGATCGCACCCAAGTAAGAAGACTGAAGAGCTAGTGAATAAAATGACTGAAAAAAGGAGAAAAACACTTGTCTTCGCTCCGTTAAGCGGTCCGGTTACGACGATTAGGCCTGTTCTAAATCAGTTGGTTATCGCAGCGAAAGAAACTTCCAACCGGCGTGTTTATGTTATTGCACTAGGACAACCCGCCGGTCTAGTACAACGTTCGGAGATAGAAGGCGGATTCATTTACAATTGGTGTGAAGACGTGCAAGGTTTCTTTTCTTTGGCAGATGTTGCGGTAATAAGAGGAGGGCATTCTTCAATAGCTAATGGTATAATTTACGGTAAACCGATGATTGTCATCCCTATAGAAAATCATACAGAACAGTACGCTAACGCACGTAAAGTGCACAAACTCGGTATAGGAAGAATGGCCGAGCTCAAGAATTTAGATGGGCAAAGACTAACAGACGGAATCGATACGCTTTTAACCGATTACTCGTTCGCTTCAAATATTTCTTCCCTATCAAAGATTGCTAATCAAATGGATGGGGTAAAGTATACTGTCGATCAAATTACAAAATATTTCAACTAAACCCGATTAAAAGATGGGCATTAGAAATTTCTAGATTCGCCAAAAAAATTGCGCCATGCAAGCCTATGGGAACAACACAGTCCATGACCACTCCACCAAAGACCGATGGCTGAAGGATCAGGAGGACCGAACTAGGGAAGCAAGAAATAGCAATAGTAGGGCTTAAGATCTGTGGAGAAAGGTGAGCTTCAAATCAGATTCTAATCGGGTGATCTAAGGCACCTATTCCCATCGACAAAAATTCTTAAAGGACCATTAAAATTTTAAATTTATAACTTTTACATAGACTGCGATTGAGCACAAAATTTAAGGTCGGTGGAAGAACCCATACAATAAGAGAACTTATTTCTGATCAAAGAGCGCAACAGGCAACAATCTTAGGATGGGTTCAGAATAAGAGTTGGATAGGGGGGATGATCTTTCTCACCATAAGGGATGGCAGTGGATTTATCCAGACAACTGTCAAGAAAGGAAATGTATCACCCTCTGTATTTGAAGAGGTTAAGAATCTGACTATCGAATCGGCTGTAAAGATCAGTGGAAAAACTAAGGTGGATAAAAGGGCGCCATATGGTTTAGAAATAGTCGCCGACAGTCTTGAAGTTATCGCAAAATCAGATGTCTGGCCCATTACAAAAAGTGCGGTAAAGTCTCCTTCTTACCTGTATGACATGAGGCACCTCTCGATAAGGGGGAAGAAAGCTTCTTCAGTTATAAAGGTCAGATCAAAAGTCATCGAGGCAACTGCGGACTATTTCTTTAGGAACAGCTTCTACTTAATTAGCGCTCCATCGATTGTGCAGTCTGCATGTGAAGGGGGATCTACACTTTTTGAAGTTGACTACTTTGGGCAAAAGGCCTACCTGACGCAGAGCGCTCAACTATATGAGGAAGCGGCGATATTTGCGCTTGAAAGAGTTTGGACCGTTGAGCCATGCTTTAGAGCAGAAAAATCGAAGACATCAAAACATCTTACGGAATTTTGGATGATAGAATCTGAAGTAGCTTTCGCAACGCACGAGGACATCATGCGTTTAGAGGAAGAACTAATCTGTAGCATAGCGCAAAGAGTAGCTCAAGAATGCTCGTTCGAGTTAAAGATTTTAGGAAGAAAGTTTATCCCCCCAGAACTGCCGTTCTATAGGATAACATATGATGAGGCAAGAAATCTTCTTATTAAAAAGGGTGTGAATTTCGAATGGGGGGAAGATATTCCGACAGAAGGTGAAAAAATAATTTCAAACGAGTTCGACAAACCTGTCTTCGTTAAAGAATTTCCACTCTCTGCAAGAAGCTTCTACCATATGACGAAACCGGATAACGATAAGGTCACATTGTCTTCTGACCTCATCGCGCCTGAAGGTTATGGCGAAATAACAACCGGAGGACAAAGGTTGAGCGACTATCAAGAACTTGAAAGAAGGGTTTTGCAGCAAGAGCTTCCGAAACAGAGTTTTGAATGGTATCTGGAACTCAGAAAGTACGGGTTGCCGCCGCATTCAGGATTTGGGCTTGGTGTTGAAAGATTAACAAGATGGCTGTGCGGTCTCAAACATATCCGTGCTGCTTCACTGTTTCCAAGGACACCGACGCGTCTCAACCCATAAAAAGATAGATTAAAAACAAACCCATTCTATACCCTTATGAGTAAGTTGGTAGAAGAAGACGAACTAGATGTAGAGAGCATAGATGGAATTGGACCCGTCACAAGGGACAAGCTCTATGCTGCAGGAATATGTGATATCAGGCAGTTGATGACCCTAGGTCCAGTTGAGCTTTCAGAAACTCTTGGTATAAACTATGATAAAGCTGTTGAAATGTCAAATCGTTCTAGAAAGAAGTTGACCGAACTAGGATTAATGGAAAGCCAGTTCTCCCTTGCGAGTGACGTTCTTAAACGTAGATTAATGATTGAGAGGATAACCACAGGGTCCAATAATGTAGACAATCTTTTAAGCGGTGGAATAGAAGTCGAAGCTCTAACGGAATTTTATGGTGAATTCGGAACAGGCAAGACCCAGATCTGTCACACTCTATGTGTAACTGTCCAGCTGCCTAAGGAGAAAAAAGGACTAAGTTCTGGAGCCGTTTACATAGACACTGAGAACACCTTCAGACCTGAAAGAATTGTTTCCATAGCTGAAAACAAGGGACTTGATCCGGATGAAGTTCTAAAACGTATATTTGTCGGGAAAGCCTATAATACGAGCCATCAGGAACTCTTGACCAGAGAAATTCCAAACTATATTGAAAAGGAAAAGTGCAAGCTTGTGATAGTTGATTCTTCGATGACACACTTCAGATCAGAGTTTTTGGGAAGAGGAACCTTAGCGGACAGACAGCAGAGGCTCAACAGATATCTTCACACTCTGATAAGGCTTTCCGAAATATATCATATCGCGGTTGTTATAACAAACCAGGTTCAAGCCGCACCGGACAGCTTCTTTGGAGACCCAACCCGGCCTACGGGCGGTCACATAATGGCGCATTCAAGCACGTATCGGATCTATTTGAGAAAATCGGGTAAGAACAGGATAGCTCGTATCGTCGATAGTCCATATCATGCTGAAGCTGACACCATCTTCACGTTAACCGAAGGCGGCATCGCTGATCCAGAAGAGTCAAAGAAGTAAAGTTCAAGGTAGTTCCTCTTATAATAATATATATAGGAAAGTTTGAATAGGTCGAGGTATGCAAAGAAAGGTTATATCAATAATTATTTTATTAATTATGATTACTGCCTTTATTGTCCCATTAAGCTACGCTCAATCGGTGAACGTTTACAATGAAAATATTTCACTTTATTTAATAGGTAACAGTGCTCTTACCCGATTCAACTTTACTGGAACAGGAATAGGTTTTAACGGAATAAAAACCGTCGAATCCTCTTTCCCCGACGTCTCATACTATAAGCTTTTTATTGGTAGATTCAATTCTTGGCCAACCCAATACATCTACTTTTCAAACTTGGGATACAATTTGACTTTATCTGAATATGTGTCGTCGGATAGCGCATTTCTCTATGTCAAAGCGGACTCCTTTAATTCTGCAAGCCAGTTTGCTTCTGCCCTTGGAAACTTCACCGGTCTCTCTTTCTCGCCATATGGCACTTTTGGAGGTACATATGTGTTTGCGGCGCCGTCAAACTTTGACGAAGTAATAAATAGCTTCATCTGGTCCATGTATCCGCAATCCTATGGAGGATTTAGCAGCCTTGTTACTCTCTCTGAACTAGAGTCTAGGGCAATCTCTCAGTTCTCCTTGATAGGAAGGAATAGCGGTGGAGGCTTCGAAAGAAGCGTCATCGTCGATTTCATCGACGCACCAATCTCGATAGGCAATACTGTTAGCATCGGCGCCACGTTCTTTGGACAGCAGAAGGTCGATGCCTCTAATCAATCTGATCTAAGCAGCTTCAAACTAATCACATACGGTCAGATAATAATTTCAAGCGACGTGGGCACCATAAATAGGAATTTTCAGTTAAAGACATCCGAACTTTCTATTTCTGTTCCAGTAGAGGGTAGCCTTTCATTTCCAAATGTTACACTTTCCTCAGGCACACCTTCTCTTATCTCATACAGAGAGATTTCCCAAGGAACACTTAACGTGAACGAAGAAATGGAGGTTCAGCTCAATATAGCGAACATAGGTACATCGACAGCATCTAATATCTCCTATAACGATGACTGGTGGTCAAAGGATGGAATATTCACTCTTACCGCAGGAAATTCGTCAGGTAAAATCGATTCCCTAGCGCCAGGAGGGAATCGCACCATAGTTTATAGAATCAAATTGACGTCGAGCTCAGCCGAAGAATATTATGTTCCTCCATCAAGTGTTATATATTATTGGAATGTCGGAGGGGAAACAATGCAGCTTCTCTCTTCAACGAATGATCTATACCTCACCCTTAACGAAAACGGGCCATCTGTCTACGTAACAGCCCAGACTTCGACGGCTCTAACCAGCTTCGGAACCCCAAATCAGGTCACAGTAAGAGTTTCAAATGAAGGCAAGTTTGCGGCCTTTAACCTTACTTACGGCGGGCAGTTTCTAAGCCTTCTACCAGAAGGTGAAAGCTCACAGGTGATAATCCAATCGTCCCTAAGCAACATTTCATCCCCCAATTCGGAAAACTCTTACATCTGTTCTTGGTCGGATGGCTCTCAGAAAAGATCTAGTACGTCAAATAACTTAACCCTCATAAACTCGTTCAACACCATGAACATTCCACTGATAAATCTCACAAAGGAAGTAGACCAGTTAACTGTAGGAGAAAAAATTTTTCTAAACTTCAGCATTAGCGCCCAAAATTTGGGCGTAGCGAAGGCTTCAAATGTGACGATAACGGACAGCCTACCTTCTGGGTTAAACTTCATCAACGGTAGTTTTTCAGAAAAAAATGGAGTTCTTACAAAGCTTGTCAAAAGCATCAATAGTTCTGAGACAATGAATTACACCTACTTATGTGAAGTCGAAAACCTCGGCAGGAACTATGTCCTTCCGCCAGCCTCATCTTTTTACCAGGTTGGGGGAATAACGTTTACGGCTGTAAGCACGTCTGACGGCGTACCTTTAGCTCTATCAATTTCACTTAACTTGGCAGATAGGGCCGCTTTCGCTACGTACAATACAACAGGATATTATATAGTTAACAATAATGGAGACCAAGATGTGTTCAGGTTAGAAACGCAACTGAACACTGGTTCCAATTTTACGGTAACATCCTCTAACTTTACAACTGCTCTTATGAGAGCAGGCTCACAAGAAAAAATCGATTTTAACCTTAAGTTCAACGGTGTCGGTACAAACGATATTTCATCTAACGCCACGTTCTTCTTCGCAGGAAGGAGCATGAACGTAAGCTCTCAGACAATTCTTGTAACCTCTTATCCACCTCCGCAGGTAACATTAAACCAGGTTGGTGCGACTGAAGAAGGAAAGTCTATTAAAATAGAGGTAACAACAAACAACGTCGCAAATGTTACAGTAAATAATATCTCGTACAAGGTGCTGTTGCCTTCGCAATTTAAAATAATCAATGGATCGGATACGGTTCAGATTTCAGCCCTTGAAGGAGAAAAGCAGGAATCAAGTACTCTATATATATCTTCTTCATCACCTAGAGACTATCAGATTAATACGACAAAGATATATTATAGCTTCAAAGGTGAAACCATGAGTTCACCTCCGACGTCGCAGTCTTTAACAGTTTCAGAAAATTTGACTGCGAGATACTTGATCCCTATTGCTATCGGTATCATTGTCATGATTGGGTGTGCGATAGTCTTGGGCAGAATTAGACGGTAGCTATCTTATTCTTTCTTATTGTACGCTATAGAAAAAGCCTTCTCAATTTCAGGTCTGTAGAGCGTGTTCATTGTGCAGAAGGGTATTATTCTTCCATCAGGCGTTGCGTAATGAATTCCGCATCTCTCAACCCTTTCAAGGTCAAAGTTGTATGGGTCCATAAAGTGCATGTCGCCAACCATTACTATTTTTCTCATGAACTTACCAAGCGAATTGTAGGTCCCATTTGAAAGAAAGCCTTTTACTAATGAAGTAGACAACCCTAGACTGACGTGTCTAAGTGCGGAAGCGGCTCTAAGTTTCCCCTGCGTCCTTTTACCCGATTGCAGCGCGACCGCTGCCTTTGATAGGTCTTGCACAAATCTTTCTACGTTCGCGTATTTGGTTATGGGCTCGTAGCTGTCGCCATTATCCTCTGCGACTAAGAATGTCGCTGCGCCACAATTTTGGTGAACGGTAAAAGTTGGTTGAGGTTTCCCTTTCAATCCAGCTATGAAATCCGATATTGGTGCGATGAAGGGAACTGGATACCAGTCATCCATTTTAATCTTACCGTCCGTCTGTTTTTCAGCGTTGTTTATTATATCTGAAGTTGTCACTCTGAATTCTTTCAACTTTGAAGTCTCTATCCTGCCTGCAAAGGATACAGGCTGGAAGTTCACACATCTAACTATGTCACTGTTTTTTATACCGAATTCGATAATTGAACCTATTTCATTGTCGTTTATCCCCTTTACAATAGTTGGCACAAGCACTACGCTGTGGAAACCAACTTCTCGAATATTCTGTAAAGCCTTGTGCTTTAAGTCAAGTAGATCGGCACCTTTCATCTTCAAATAAGCTTCCTTTGTCAAACTGTCAAACGAAAGGTAAAAAGTGCTGACTCCCCCTTCTATAAGCTTCTTAAGATAGTCGACGTCCCTAGCTATCCTCACACCATTCGTGTTGACCTCAACATGGGGTATGCCTATCTTCCCCGCATAACTTACTATTTCCGGTAGGTCATCCCTTAAAGTTGGTTCACCGCCACTAAGTTGAACAGCTAATGTTGGAACAGGCGTGTTATGGTACAGATTATCAAGCATCCCTTTGATCTGTTCCAAAGTTGGTTGATAGAGGTATCCTACCGCGGCAGCGTTTGCAAAACATATCGGACATCTGAGGTTACATGCGTTTGTGACATCAATTATGCCTAGGAGAGTTTGGGATTTGTGTTCATTACATATGCCACAGTCGCGCGGGCAACCTATCTTCCTTCTTGTTCTAGGATTACTTATTCCTCCCCCTAGTCGCTCGAAACGCTGAGCTCTCTTATACCATCTGTAATCTGACATGTAAATATCTTCAAATTCCCCGTGTTCTTCACACTTCTTTTTCATGTATACGACGTTGTTCTCAGCAAACAGCTCAGCTGGAACAACGTTAAAACATATGGGGCACAAGCTCCTTGTAAACTTTAAATGTTCCATTACGCTTCGTCCCTCAAAGGGATGTGCCTTATTATAAAAGCTTGCTTATTTTTTGAAATTATTTGGACAACTGTAAAAAATCATCGCTACCATGTTGCAGCTCGTATTTCTCTTGCTTTTAAGAGAGGATCGGCAGCCGCTATTATTCCCCTCGCAACTATAAGGTAGTCTGCGCCCGCTTTAACAGCCTCTTTAGGGTCTCCCCCTTGCGCAATTAGGCCAGGAGAAAAAATTGGTATGCCTCTGGCTTCTTCTTTTACGTGGGCTATTATTTCAGGCTTTGTCGCACCAACTACGAGTCCGTCAACGGCCCAGCTTATCGCTCTTTGTACGAAGAGATCGTACATCTTCTGCACCTGTCCTTCATAAAGAACATCTAGTTCATAGTTTTCGACGGCACCTCTGTGACTCATATATATTAGAAGGATCATGCCTTTCCCTCTTTTATGAGCTTCATCTAAACACGGCCCAAGACCTTCAACGAAACCGACAAAGGGATTTGATATAACGGCATCGAAGCCGACTTTCCATAATATTTCTGTGGCTGCTAGATTTGTTGAAGATATATCGTTGAGTTTAATATCAGCAATCGCCTGCAGGCCATGTTTGTGCGCTTCTGTCACAATTCTGCTCAATTCAGATATTCCGAGGGGGATTATAAGATGAAAATTTATTTTGACAGCACATATTTCTCCTTGAACAAGATCTATAATATGCTCAGCCTTTTGCGCCAACTGACTAAAATCTTCAGATGTTAGGTCCAGACCTACTACGACCCTGCTCTTCTTGCTGACTGAAGCTTCCCTTATCCTTTGCGCGAAGGCCATTTTCCCACATTTGATGGAAAACTCCTTAACTTAATAATCTTTACATAAATGGACCCTGATCCATCAACATTGTCCGTATAGTCGGTTTCTTCTCGGTCAGAGGCATATTTTATGAAATTTTGTTGAGGCACTTCATTTACTTTTACATAATATACTCTTGCGGGTCCTTCCTCCGAATAGCTTAGCATGGTAAAAAGGGCTGAGCCCGAGATAAGAGGGTATAGAAAAACAGGTAGAGGCGATTCCTCATAGAGAATCTTGTATGTTACAATTCTTATCAGGCTCCCTATATCTTCCAATTCAATTAGAGGAACATTTCCCGGAAACTTATTATGTTCACCATGTTTAAACGGAGACTTCTTAAGAAAAATAATAGGTGCGTAGATATATGAAGCATTTTGAACAACCGAGAAGAATTCAACTATTTCGTTGCCGTAGACGTTCTTGTAACCAAGAAAAGATCCGATTTTATTGCATTGAACATGGAAGAAGTCTATCTTTTTTTCATCTATCTGAAACTGTATTATAAGATTCCAAGACTTGTTTCCTTTGAAAGCAAATATAGGCTGAGGTGTCCGTTCAAAAGCACAGGCTAGTCTGCCGAGATCATTAATGGAAACCAGCTCAAACGTCATACCTAAATCGCTGATAGATTTTCTGTTTTAGAGGTGATAAAAACTTTTTAAATCATTATATTTTAATGCAGAGAATCTGAAACATGGGACGTTCACCTGATATTTTAAAGTTCGTGGATAGTGCCGCGAATGGAATAAAATCGGTAGAGGAACAAGTTATGGCTGGAACCCCAGTTAAGGATCTCGAAAAAGAGTTATGGGCGGTCTATAGGGACTGCGAGTCAGCGGTGTTCCTTGTTAAGCTTGAAATTTCAGATGTCGAATTCTCAGATAATACAAGTACGCGGATCGATATCGACCACATGGAACAAACGATAAGTTTAGCTGGAGACCAATTAGTAAACGTGCTCCGATTTATGGGGGAAGGAAAAATGATTCAAGCACTGGAACAGTTGAGATCTGCAAGGAATATTATGGCAGAGGTGTACGCTCGAGCTAAAAGAGAAAATCTGCGTGCGATAAGGGAAAGCCGAAAGAGTAAAGATAAGAAAGCGTAGGTTCGAAACTGCAGCTTGTCTGAGACAGGTATCTATCGTATGATGCATACGTTAAACTTTTATCTATGTTGTGTTATCTACAATAGCAGCAGATATAATTGGGGAATGATCCAGTTTTGGATAGACTTTTTTGGATTGCCACAGAGCATGAGATTAAAAATGCAGAGACTACTGATGTGTATTTAGTCTACACAAAAAAGGCTCTTGAAAAATTCGGTTTGCATAAGAAGGTTGTAATTGAAGTCTACGCTAGAAACCTGCCATTCGAAGGAAACTGGGGCATTCTGATTGGCGTACACGACGTAGCAAAGCTTCTGGAAGGTCTGCCAATAAACGTCAAAAGCATGGACGAAGGGGAAATATTCGAGGTCAACTCCAAGTCGATTGTGTACGAACCGGTTATGCAGATAGAATGTTATTACGATGACTTCTGCTTATACGAGAACCCGCTTCTAGGCCTTCTATCCAGCAGTACAGGGATTGCGTCTAAAGCAGCACACTTCAGAATTCTTGCTTTAGATAAGGTGATGTTCAGTTTCGGTTCAAGAAGAATTCATCCCGCTATAGCTCCCGCATCGGAGAGAGCGGCATACATCGCAGGATTCAATGGAGTATCTAATGTTTTAGCAGGAAAACTACTGGGTCTGACACCTGTTGGCACAATGCCACATGCGATGGTTCAAGTCTTCGAAGACCAAAGGAAAGCTTGGCTAGCACTCGATGAAACGATGCCCAAGGATGTTCCGAGAATAGCTCTGATAGACACCTTCTGTGACGAGAAAATAGAAGCGATAATGGCTGCAGAAACACTTGGCTCAAAACTTGATGGCGTCAGACTTGATACACCTAAATCAAGGAGAGGAGAATGGCGGAAGATCATAGAGGAGGTTAAATGGGAACTTCATGCCAGAGGAATGAAAAACGTCAAGATTTTCATAAGCGGAGGGATAGATGAAAAAACAATTCAAGAGCTTTCTGATCTTGTAGATGGTTTTGGTATAGGAGCATCTGTAAGCGGCGCACAACCTGTTGATTTCAGCGCCAAAATTGTAGCTGTTGAGAGAGATGGAGTGATGGTGCCAATGGCTAAAAGGGGAGATATTGGCGGTGCAAAGGCTGTGTACCGTGATCCAGATACATATGCAGATTTTGTTGCACTCAGGGAAGAGAGACCACCTTCAAAGAAGATGATCCCTTTGCTCAACGATCTAATTATTGACGGCAAGATTGTAAAAAAGTTTGAGGACAGCAAAACAATCAGGGAGAAGGTCGTCGATAAGCTCAATGTCATAAAAAATCTTCAGCCAGGGATTTCATATAAGGTTTAAACGTTACGCCTGTTTATGAATATCAGGGAAGAACGATAAAAGAACTTGTTATGTCGCGCGTGTGAAATGTCCGCGCCTGAGTTGTGTTGATTTACTGAATATTTATTACATGGCCTGCTCGACTACGATCTAACACCCGCTATCTTTGGAGCAAAAGGGGTTAACAGCAGTACAACGGCTGACCCTAATATCAGATAACGGATCAAATCAGATAGGCTTCCAAGAGCGGCAAATGCACCAGAAAGGTAAGGTGTGTAACTGAACATGAAAACAAGAAATAATGGTAAAGAAACAAGAACAGACACCAAAGCAACGTGCTTTATCGACTCCTCTTTCCACGTTAGAAATTCACGCGCTAAAACCTTTCCGTTTTCATATCTAAGGAATATACGCAAAATTAGTGGTAAAACTAGTAGCATAAAAGGTAGCATTGTGAATAACCACCAAAAGGCGTACCCTAGTGTCGCACCTAATGCTAATCCAAAGGGCAGTGGGGTGCTACTTATTTGGAAAATTATTAGGACCACTCCGGCACCGGCAATAAAATTGCCTATAAATAGAGCTATAAGGCTATCGATCATAAACCAGCTCCACGATTTATATCTATTAATTATAATGCCAAAAACAAGAAACCCGACAAAATTACCTGGAACCCCAGCCACCAACGCCAACAAGGGGTTGGTACGTCCTAAAGGTGTCAAAAAAATTATGTCACCTATAAAAGACCCTAAAGCTGCGCCAACCGACCCCACTAGAGTTCCGAATATGATTGAAAATAAAGCCGGTATTATCACACCAGGTCTGAATTGTCCTATCGAAAATGGCGTAGGAATTGCGGCTGTAATGCCATTTATCACAGCATAGAGGGCAGCGCAGATGGCGATCCTTGACACAAGTACGACCCTATTCGGCTTGTTGATGACTTTATTCATAATTCTGCACCTTTCAGGTGAATCATGCAGTTCTTATCTTTTTCCGTTTCTTGAACCCAATGCGTTTGAGTTAAACTCTCCGGCTTACTTTTTCTTTATTAGTAAAAGAAATAAAGGGAAGAATATCTACAGCGAATCGGATGATAGTGGCCGGGTTAGATATTGGAGGAAGTATAACAAAGGGTGTACTACTCAACGAAAGCAAGATTTGGGCATTATCGGAAGTTCAAGCTTCAGATTCATTAGCTTCTGCCTTAGGCTGCTTGGGAAAGCTATTGTCTGAAGCGCAGATAAAGATGAGAGACATATCTGAAGTAGCGCTTACAGGTTCGATAGGAAGAGGATTCAAGTTCGACATGACGGAACTAAAATACAGCATAATAAGCGAAATCGACGCGATAGGGATAGGAGGTCTATACCTGTCAGGTAAAAAAGAATCTATAGTGGCAAGTATAGGGACGGGGACAGCTATAGTCTATGCTAAGGAAGATGGTACAAAATATCATGTAGAGCACTTGGGGGGGACAGGTGTGGGAGGGGGAACTATGGTCGGTCTCGGAAAACTCTTACTCAATAAAGATAAAGCTTCAACTATCTTTCAAAAGGCGAAGATGGGAGAAATATCGCGAACAAACCTTTTGGTACAAGATATTAGAGGAGGTCCAATAGGGATAATACCTGCAAACGCTACAGCATCTAATTTCGGCAAAGTTGGCGATGATACTAGGTCAGAAGATATAGCTTTAGGCCTCATAGTGATGATAGCGCAGACCATTGCGACGATAACCTATTTTGCGGCAAAACAGAAAAACCTAGAAAACGAGATCGTCTACGTCGGCAGGCTTCCAGCGGAGGAACTTTTCTCGCAAGAGCTAAATGAAACCCTTAGAATTCTTGGAGGGAAAGCTACCATTCCAGTTAACGCCCTCTATGCTACAGCAATAGGAGCTGCGAAAGCTATACGCCAGAAATAGACTGACGCTCCATTATTACTAAATTATTGTCTGCTTATATTTTTTGACATCATCGTATATTATATTTCCAACTACTACTGTGGCGTATTTTCCCATAATCGCGGCTCTATCTTTTGAGTCAATTCCGCCTCCGTAGAAAAGATGGGAACTTCTCAGGTTGTCCCTAACCGTCTTCACAATGTTCGGGTCTCCAAATTTTCCGCTGTATTCTATGTATACTATGGGGGCATTCATTATTCTGTCAGCGTATACGGCATGGGATACGATCTGGTCTATCGTTAAACTAGTGATGCTTTTTGTAACCTTAGCAACCACAGATTCAGGGTTTAGAACGATGTAAGCTTCTATTACAATTTTATCCCATGGAATGCTATCGTAGCTTCCAAAGGTCTTCTTAAGAGAGTTTATCCATTCTATGTGAGCTCCACCAAGCCACCACCTCTCTTGGGAGTTTAAAACAAGTGGAACAAAGAAGTAGTCGTAAGAAAGATCAACTGCTTCAACTTTCGACGGTTCTAGCAATACTGGGACATCGCAATTTCGGAGCGCTTTCTTCAACATTCTGACTTTCTCTAAAGTTACACCCTGTGTGCCGCCAACTAGTATAGCGTCAGTACGATTTTCTAGAACTGTGTTAACTATTTCCTCCTTGTTGTCTTTATCGGGGTCAAGCTTTGTTACATGCTTCCAACCCCTCCAAGGCATCTTTAGCGTCATTCCCAGCTCACATCTAGCGATGACTCTAAATATAGTTAAACTTTAGGCAAAATGCCATAGAATAGTCCAATAAGACTAAAGTTTAAAATTGACCGTTTGACTCTTGGATGTGATCAATGAGCCGGCTTGACCAGATAGTTCCAGAACATGTGAAAAGAGATCTAGACAGTAGCGGAGTCTCTGTCAGAGGAAAATTTTCCTCAATCTGTATTTACTGTAGGGGAGGAAGAAATCTCTGCGGAAAAGCTGTATGCCCTATAACCCTAAAGGCGATGGCGATGGTGAAAGTGTCCAAACCAATAAACTCTAACTATGTAGCTGGATCGTCTCCGCCGTCTGTCTTTGTAGGAAGATACGGCTACCCTAAGGTTGCAATCGGGCCTATGGTTCCTCCAATCACAGGAGACACCCTTATAATGGATCTTCCTGAAGAATGGATGGGAACATCTTTAGAGCAGATCATTGATTACAGGTATTCTCTTTTAAGAGGAAAAACTCAGATGAAAGTTACCGATGTTAGATTAGGAGACCGTCTGATAGGAAAACTGCATGAACTAGCGATGAGCTCTAAGCCGGTGGAATCTGAAATTGAATTCACTAAGAAGCCCTCTGGCACAATCTACATTGATGATTATTCGCAGCCTTTTGGGCCGAGCGCTCCTTTCAAAAACTTTAAGCTGCAGAATGTTTCAGCCGATAGAAGGATTGAGAAGTTATATTATGACACAGACCTTTTATCTCATGACGCTGTAATTGAATTATATAATTCGGGGATTGAAGTAAGCAAGATCCAAAAAGCATTCAGCGTTGGAATGTTTGGATTAAAAAACAATAGAAAACTTGTTCCGACAAGATGGAGTATAACGGCTGTTGACAGCATGATAGCATCAACAACTATGGACATGGTTAAGAGATATGAAACAGTAGACAAGTACCTCCTATACAAATACGTATACATGCATAATATATATGCAGCACTGCTCTTTCCTGAGAAATGGAGTTACGAATGGATGGAGGCATGGTTCCCTGGAACCTTTTGGAACCAAACCTTACCTGAAGCAGATGTAGGCGGAGATTACGAAAGTTACTGGGGGAGGACTACGTATCCGAGTATAGGAGGCTGCTATTTCTCGTCAAAGCTTGGTGCGGCTGAAGCTCTAGAAAGAATGAAAAGACAGGCTACCGTCCTCATTTTAAGGGAAATTCACCCTGAATTTCCTCTGCCGTTAGGAGTATGGTTTGTTAGAGAGTGTGTCAGAAACATGTTCAAAAATAAGCCTGATATTTATGAAGATTTGGATTCTTCTTTGAAGGGTCTATCCAAAGCTCTTACGATACCTCTGAACAGATGGGTTACAAAGAGTGAAATACTAAGAAACTGTCACTTTCAGAGGAAGATAACTGACTACTGGAAACAGGCGACCTAATGATGATATATTGTTTTTTCTATGGGACGTTGCTGTTAAAACATCTTTAGATTCCTTAAATCAATTTTATCAATCCAAGTATTAACTTTAAAGAATTAAAAGGCTTGTCGCTATAGCAATTGTTAAAAACAGCCTAAATTTCTTTGATAAGAGGGAACGTCTGTTGCTCCAAAAACATGCAAAGTATCTCGGTGAGGTAAAATGCTACAGTGCTCTCTCAAAGAGCAGTCTCCCCGGACTAGATTACACTATTAATCCATATTTGGGATGTGAGCACGGCTGCCTTTACTGCTACGTACCAGACGTTCTAAGAAAGAAGCAGTTTGTCGATTCTTGGGGGCACATCGTATACGCTAAAGGGAATATATCTGAAACCTTGATGAGACAGATCCATGCAATGAAACCTGGTGTCGTCGGATTCAGTACCGTAACAGACCCTTATCAGCCAATCGAGTCAGAGAAGTGCCTTGCGAGAACTCTTATAGAAACCCTTCTTAAACATAACTTTAGAATTTCTTTCCAGACGAAATCCTCTTTGATATTGAGGGATGAAGACCTAATTAGAGGAGAAAACGTCGAAGTAGGTTTCACAATTACATCGTTTAGCAACGAGTTCGCAGGAACCTTTGAACCTTACGCCTCTAAACCTGAAGCGAGAGTTCAGGCTTTAGAAAGGTTCGCTTCAAACGGTGTTAAAACGTGGATCTTCTACGGCCCAATTATACCAGGCTACAACGATGATGAAGAAACAATAATGGCGGTGATGAATTTGGCTAAGAGAACCGAGAGCCATCTTTTATACGACAGACTAAATCTTAGGCCAATCTTATCTAAAAGGCTTTCAAGCAAAATTGGAGACGACAGGCTGTCTACTGTTATCCAATTAATAAGGGAAGGATATATGGATAAAGTTTATTCCAAGATTGTTAAAGCGGGTAGAGAGTTCGGTGTCGCCGTTGAACCAGCCTTCCCATGAGAGTGTATAGCGTTGAATGTAAAAGAGAAATCTTATAGAATTTTTATATTAAACCCTTTACTACTAATAATACTCCCTCAACTCTTGATACTTTCTCTCACGAAACGCAACCTAGCGTTTTCTTTTAACAGAAACAATTTCATGGGTCTGCTCGGTGCCATATTTATTGCCCTCTGGATAGGTTTAAGCGCAGTATTCATAACCCTCTTGTTAAACATTGATGAATTACCGCTAATACTTTTGCTAATACTCTCCTATATTTTATTCACCTTCTCTATAGGCTCGATAGGATTCGTCCTTCTTGTTAACAGCTATTTTTTCGGGCTGATCTTCATAAAGAAGAAATGCTTCAGATGTGATTTCAATAAGCTCATCATAGACCACGAGCTCGTCCATCTGAATTCGAATGCATCAGAAAAGGAGGTCTGGAACACTTTAAAGAAGGTTTATAGTGCAGAAGAAATGAATATTTATCGCGAAGGCAGAGTGTGCGAATACTGCCCGATTCCAGGTCGTTTAAAGGAAGAATGATGGGTGAAAGTTGTGGTTCATAGAATAGCGGTGATAGATCGGGAACTCTGCAATCCTAAAAAGTGTCCCTACATCTGCATAAACGTATGTCCCATTAACAAGATGAAGAAGGAAACTGTTAAGAAAGGCGAAGACGATTTTCCACTTATCAGCGAAATTCTTTGTACAGGGTGCGGTATCTGCCCAAAGCGTTGTCCATTCGAAGCTATTTCGATAGTTAATCTTGCCGAAGAACTGGCAGGTGAAAAGATGCACCAATATGGTCCGAATAGTTATAGACTTTACCGTCTACCTTCACCTAAGCCCAATTCTGTGGTAGGCCTTCTAGGGAGAAATGGCGTCGGTAAGTCAACCGTAATCAACATTATGTCAGGGCTGCTCAAACCTAACCTTGGCAGGGTACCTGAACCTACGTGGGAAGATGTTCTAACCTATTTCAAGGGAACAGCTTTGAAAGATCATTTTGAAAAGATAGTTAACAACCAACTAAAGGTTAGTGTGAAACCTCAAGCGGTCTACAATCTTGTTAAAGTTTGGTCAGGAGACGGGTTGTCCCTTTTAAAAATGATGGACCATCGGGGTGCATCAGACGATTTGATATCGCAACTTAACCTGCGTGAATCTATAACTAAGAGCGTCTCACAACTTAGCGGCGGTGAACTCCAGAGGCTTTCGATCGCTGTTTCAGCGGCAAAGGATGCGGACATATACTTCTTTGATGAACCATCTTCCTATAACGATGTCTATCAAAGGCTCGCAGTTTCCAATGTAATAATGAATCTTGCAAAAAACGGAAAATGTGTTTTCGTAGTCGAACACGACCTCACGATTCTTGACTACCTCAGCGATCATATCCACCTGCTTTACGGGGAGCCTGGGGTCTATGGTGTAGTCTCTCATGTGATTTCTACAAAGGCGGGCATAAACGCTTTCCTAGACGGCTACATTCCTGAAGAAAATATTCGTTTTAGGGATAAAAGGATCGTTTTTGACATCTACACCCCCAAGCCTGAGATGATAGAATCTGTCGCTATAGCAGAATACACTAATCTTGAAAAGCGATATGATAAATTCAATCTAAAAGTCCTCGGCGGTAAACTTAGGTTAGGAGAAGTAATCGGTGTAGTCGGTGCGAACGCTCTAGGTAAAACAACATTTATCAAGATGATAGCGGGTGTTGAAAAACCTGACTCAGGGGAAGTATCGATCACTTCAAAAATATCGTATAAGCCTCAGTACCTTCTGGCGTCAGGAGAATTCCAGTATGTGAAAGAAATGCTGGATAGTGTTGCAGGTAAGGATGTGACATCAATCTCAGAGTTCAATGAAGTTATCGTCCCACTTAACGTAGATAAGTTGTTTGAGAAAGAAGTCTTAAAATTGAGTGGAGGAGAGCTTCAAAAGACAGCGGTTGCTGCGACGCTGTTACAGAATGCAGAAATATATGCACTTGATGAGCCCTCGGCCTTCATAGACGCCGAGGATAGGGTTGAACTCGCTAAGATCATCCAAAGATATATTCGCTCTAGAAACAAGTCGGCTATCGTTGTCGACCACGACATACAGCTAATCGACATAGTCTCTGATAGACTTATGATATTCAAAGGAACCCCGTCTTTTCTCGGTTACGTCGAAGCTCCGCTGATGAAGGATGATGGCATGAATGAATTTCTGAAACAGTTGGGGATCACTTACAGGAGGGACTGGACAACCGGGAGACCAAGGATAAACAAACCTAAGAGCAAGCTTGATAGGATACAGAAAGAAGAAGGCAGATACTATTATATCGCTAGGTCGACGGAAGAAGAATAGCTTTCTTAAATGAAAAACTTTTAATAAATTGATATCATGTGCACTTCCACGGGACAAAGTGCTATAATAATTGGGGCGTCTTGTAAAAGAATTACTTTCAGAGAAACTCTCGCCTGAAGAGCTTGACGACATAATTTCAGGATTTGACGTTATTGGAGATATTGCGGTTATAAAGATCCCGGACACACTTTTGCCAAAGAAGAGCCTGATCGCGGAAACCTTACTGGAGAACGTTAAAAGTGTAAAATGTGTTTTCAGACAGGCTTCACCTGTTTCTGGAGAGTATAGGCTGATGGGCTTAGAATATCTAGCTGGGGAAAATCGGACTTCCACAGAATGTAAGGAAAGCGGTTGCAGATTCTATGTAGACATAGGTAAAACCTATTTTTCACCGAGGTTGTCTGCGGAACGGTTGAGGATCGCAAACCTCGTTGGCGAGAATGAGGTTGTTGTCAACATGTTCGCGGGTGTCGGCACGTTTTCCATCTTGATCGCAAAAAAACGTAAGACATCGACAAATTATGTAATTGACCTTAACCCTGACGCGTATGAAATGATATTGAAAAACGCTTTCGTAAATAAGGTGGATGACCGCATAATAGCCTTCTTGGGCGATGCAGCTCGAATAATAAGTTACAGGCTCGCAGGTTTCGCCAATCGCGTTATAATGCCATATCCTGAGAGATCCATAGAATATTTTCCGTACGCTGTTAAGGCGTTGAGGGAGGAAGGTGGTGTCATTCACTTATATCTACACGTTAAATCAGCACCGATAGATGAAACGATTAACGAAGTTTTACCGGAACTGGTTTTACCTCATAACTTCAAGATTTCATCAACTCGAGGAAAAGTCGTGAGAGAGGTCGGACCCAGAATTGTTCAAGTAGTTCTGGACTTGGAAGTTACAGCTTCTGCCTAATCAAAGCGATCATATTGCGTATAATTTTAAGATTCTGTGTGATTAAGGGACACGATTTTCCAAACTGATATAATTATGAAATAGGGTGTTCTCTAAACTTGTCGTTGAACAAAAAAGGGTGGCCACCTGATCGACCCAACTATATGACCTTTAGGTATTATGGCAAAATTTAATCAATGCATCATATGAAATCGTAACGAGAATGTACGAGCATCTGCCAGAAGCCTCATCATTCGAAAGCGTTCAGTTCGTCTAGAAATCGTCCCAAGCCTTCTCTTAGTAGTCCCCTAAAGTATTCGACCTCTTCCTCTTTTTTGTTCCAGATCTCCCAATCGATTAAACTTCTAATTTCTTCCTCTAAAGTTTTTATAAGGACTTCAGGACTTAAGGCATCAACCTCCCATACGTCACTTCCATATTTTTCTAGGTATTCTTGACGCTTTTGGCCTGACTTTTTCAAGGGAGAGGCAGGAAGGTGATACTGTTGAATCTGCTCATAGGTTAAGGCGACCCTCCTCACATCCAGTTGTAAGTGTTTACCTCTTCTACTTGCTTCATCAAGGAGCCTTTCTTTTAGCTTCTCTTCTATGTGAAGTCCAGGCGGGTCAAAGTCGCCAATATAGAGTATGATTACCTTCTTATCCTCTGGAAGTCTTTTGACAGCTCTTCGAATTTGTGTGTAGGATGAATAGCCACGTCCAACAATTTCGTTTACACTATATTTCTTGCAGACCGGTGCAATGACTCTGGAGAGGGCCTCCTTTTCTATCCATGTTTCACAGTATATCGGTTGTAGACTCCATTTATCTAAATCAAAGTCGTTAATCAGTGTCTTGAAGTCTGATCGGGCCCGCTCTAGGAACGATTGATACGAGCTGTTATTTATGTACTCTGGCCTGCTCAAGTCCAGAATTCTATCCGCATCTACTGTCCCTTCTTGTCTTGCCTTGACAAGAGCTTTACCTAGCTTGTTGTAGGCTTGTTTCTCGTTAGGGTAACCGTGATGAGACACCAGAAGGTAGAAGACCTGCCTGAGCGTAAAGTTAAATGTCGGGTAGGAACTCATAACATTGTTGGTAAGTGAAATCAAAGTTTCTGAATCAAATCCTGTCATCTTGTTCTGCCTGCAGACATGTCTGATTGCTGAAAATATCGCATCCTGAAAGGGGTGAATATCCATTTCGCCCTTGCTTGCGCTGAGCCATGTGATCGCTGGACACACTAGGTGGATAAGCACGTTTAGCCCTTTGTCCTTCGTGAGATCACTAAATTTTACTCTTTTTTCTCCTTCAGTGAAAACGTACATGGTGAAGGGATGATGTATCGATGTCGTGAAGTTTACTGTCTCAAAAATCTCTTCATCCTTGTCTTCGAAGGAGGCGGCCTCGACAACATAGGGCACGATTCTCCCCTCTTTATCGCTCAATGTACCACGCTTTACAAAGTAGTTCACAATACCATGCTGCTCGAATGAATCTTTGCCGACTACAGGTAGTTGGATGGCTTTTAGGGTCTTCGCAGCCTTTTTTATCGTACTGAAAAGGCATTGACGTTCTTTAGAGCTAAGATCTGAAAGCCTCGTTCCAGGCTTAATACCTGCATCCTCGAGGACCTTTTTTGCGTAGAAACGGTTCTTTAGGCCTTTGAAGATCGTCACACACTGCTCCACTGTACTATGCTGTATCTCATCGACAAAGTCGCTAAATTCTGCATAACTATAGCAATGTATATCAACTTCGTTTTGTATGGGAGGTTTGATACATTCCAAAGCTGCGGAAGTGTGTTCTAATTCTTTATCCTTGTAAGAGATAGTGACATAGAGGTTAAGCAGGGCGATAGTTCTTAAAATTCTAAAAGGTGAAACATAATTGCCAGTTGGTAGTTTGAATCGAATGACTGTAAAGCCATCGTTTTCCCGTGGTTCTTCTTGAAATGATGTCTTACTGGGATCCAACTTTATGAAAAATTTTTTGGTTCCCCATACCTCTGCAGTGTATTCAGGTCTGTTGTCTGCGTTGAATGTTGCATAAGAAATCCCGAAGCAACTTTGTAGTGCGTTCCCAAGTACTCCTCTTTTTACACACTTTTTTCCTCTTTTCTCGGAGGGCGCTTTCTCAAAGTCTAGGATCTTAGTCAGAGATTCACTATCAAACGTTGGTTTTCCGTCATCAGATACTGACAGAATCAATATTTTGCCTTCTTCAACGATCTCGACCTTGACATTCTTTACATTCCGTTTATCGAGGGCGTTATCGGTTAATTCCTTTGACATGAACAAGAGGAATTTTTCTGGTGTGCACCCGGTAAGCCGCTGCACGCCATCGAGAGTGAAAAAATCGTAGATCCGTGGCCGTGCTCTGATTTTGTTCGTGATGTCATCATCATGTTCAAAATCGTTGCCTGCGGTCATGACGACACTCTCCTTTTCTTAACATAATTTCCAAAAGTCCTTCGAGTAAAAGGTAGTGAAGTAGAATCACTATCGTTCGTTTTACTTTCGGAACCCAAAGATATTATGGAGTTTATATTATTGCTGTACATGCCCTTAGGAAAAGTTTAAATTATATTTACAAAATTACACCTAGGTGTGAATTCAATGATGTCAAGAGGACCTTATGAACCACCAATAAAGAAATTCGTAAAATGTTTAGAAGGAAGTTTAGAGAAAGATAAGGAATACACTATCAATCAAGTGGGTGAAGTATGCAATTTAGACCCCCGAACTGTGCAAGTCTACGTGTACAGAGATTTAGAAGAGACAAACAAGTGGATGACCCCACCAAAAAACGTTAAACAGAAGGAGTTCTGCAGATGCTACAAAGGTCTTGTAGTAGATCCACCAGAAAACACTGATTTGTTAGCTTTTGGCATATTCGCTTTCGGCTTAATTTTTACAGGGTTGATATACGGCTGTACAAACCCGCAATAATTTTTTTAAGCATTTGAAGCAATAAAGGTTTTGATTGATTCTCGGAGAACTAGATTAATATTCCAATTGAAGATTCTATAGAAGTTAAGTAATGATTCTATTATTTTAAAATGGGATTCTACATTGTTCGACTATAAGTCTGACTCTAATTTTTTTTAACATTTCTTGTAGCATTAAGATCATTGTATAACGGACAAAACTTATTTTTTACATTAAGGTCGTCTTGTTCAAAATCTGTATCCACAGTCATGACAGTAATCACCATTTTGAACATTTAAAGTCTAGTGATAAGTTAGCTGTCTGGCATTGTCTTTGAGGGTTGGAGGTTTATCTCGTTCCTCTTTGATCGCTTCACCTGCCGGCCCATCAGCCCTGAACCATAGGGCTTCATTTCCTCTTTGGACTTATCTTCCTTTTGCATGTTCACTTAGTTAGTGTTTAACTTTTACTTGTAGTGTAATAATTAAATTAACTTTTACTCTTAGCGTAATAATTAAGTTCAAATGTTCAAACGTCTGTTCACCAAACAGAAAAAAAATTTTTTGCTATATATAGAGGAACATGCCTGTTTTCCTAAGGAATACTGGGGTTTATTGGGGAATCTGCTATAATAGGGCTGCGCGTTTTTCCTGTTTGGAGATCGGCTTGAACATTCTAAACGGCCTCTGATGATTAATTATTACGCTATATGTAAAGGTTTTTTTCTTAGTTAGTTAACGATCTAAATGGAAACTTTACCTAAAATGGAGAACTATGTTCAAAATCTGCTTCCCCGGTCATGACAGCAGTCACCATTTTTGAACATTTTAAGGTCCAGTTAACCTACAATACCATGAGTTTTCCAATTCCTCAGATAATTGGTTTAGTCGTATTTTCTTTTTCTTCCTGATATTTGGTGTAGTTGCAATCACCTTCCTATCATTCGTCTATTGATATGGCAAAGCATATTTGGAAGAAATTTAACTCTTCTATAATAGGTGTAGTGGATGTAAGTGGCGCAATTAATGAGAAGAAATTGATACTAAATTATAACTTCCTTTTAGGCAATAATGTTCAAAATTAATGTCTGTGGTCATGACCGTAAACCCACTTTTTGAACATTTCCCATAAATTCTAGTTAGTCGATCAAAACAAAGTGTCTCACGGGCCGTACATTCCTTTTGTTACAAGTTCACTATCAAAGAACCTTTACGAAATCTGTTAATGCACAACGTTCAATCAACTAGGTGCAAAAATAGTTTGCTCAGTTGATTTTTAGACAAAAAAGTTTGCACAAACAGTTTTTGTTTGCTCAACTTAAAACCGTCCTGCATGGGAGCAATATGATAACAAATAATACACAGGGGGATCTGTCCGAGCAAATCAGCAGACCGTCTGCGCTAATTGTTCAAAAAAATATCTGCATGAGCAAACTTTATCCACGATTATCAGCGGATTTTTCATTGACAAAATATGTAAAGGAAACCTTAACAAAATCGGTAAAGGTTTGTTAAATGTAGGTAGATGCTGTTCCCGGCTTGACGTTAGGGGAAGTTTTGCAAAAACCTATCGCTATGATTTTAACTGGAAGAAGGCTCCAACTTATGGGGGTTCGCTAAAAAGGTTTAGTAAAATGATTGCCCCTTTGATCTAAGTAAGGTACTGTCGCTTTTTATTTCAGATCCCCTTATCAATTTTTCAGAATAGCTCCTTCTTCTCGAACATGTAGCCGGAAGTTCTTTCTGTCTATTTTTGATGTACGCATTTTTTTGAAGTTCACTTTAAAATAACCTTTACCGGATCTGTTAAGGTTTTACAACAGGTCATTTGTGTGCAATTGTGTTCTGTTCAACTGATTTTTCGGAAAAATATTTAGCGCTAACTTTTTTTATCTGCTCAAGTTAAATGCGCTCTGCATGAGAGCAAAGTGATAATCATTTGAACATAGGGGGATCTGTTCGAGCAAGTCAGCGGACGGTTAGCACTAATTTTGTTAAAAAATATCTGTTTGAACAGAATTTATCAAAGTCTGTTCAGCATTTTTTCCTTAACAAAATAGGTAAAGGAAACCTTAACAAAATAGGTAAAGTTTCTATAAAGATGGAAAGTCTTTCTTAGTTAGTTTGTGAGTGCATTGAGCGAACCGGACCCAATTTTTATTGGATCTTTGCCATCTAATGCTTCCAATTAATGTGGGATTTTAGCATTAATTTACTGGTAAATAATTAACAGAGAATAATTGGGTTCGGGCCCGGTGGGATTTGAACCCACGACCCCAGGCTTAGAGGGCCTGTACTCTATCCAGACTGAGCCACGAGCCCATCATAATCGATTACATGTCTGGAAGGCAGCTTTATTGGGTGCTGGAGAACCTTAAGGGTGAAAGTCCTTTGGACAGGGTACTCAAGGTGATATTAAAGGATGAAGCCTCGAAATATAAATATGGAGTAATCCAGATCAAAGAGGTTGCTAGATAAGAACCGGTTCTGTTAGGGTATGGAGTTGTCCAGGGAAAGCCAAAGCTTTCCTCAAAAAAATTGGACAAGAAAGGCGATGGAGTCGAAGAATCAAAAGAGCCGTTGACGTAGTTTAAACTTTTCTGCAACTAAAAAAACAATAACAAGTTAAAATTCTAAAAAGGTTAAAGGAACAGAATTCAAAATTAATTGTTCCGTAAAACAGGAAGATGTATCTAAAAAAAGAAAATGTAATGGCAAAACTACAAAAATATAACTACCATTATAAGTATAAGTACGGCGATAAAGCATTCTTCACGAAATCTCTGACCTAAATGACAGGAACTATAAAGATCAAATTAACGGCAACAATAATGTCGAGGCTTTCACATCGTCACTATGCGAAGGAATATGGTCTAAGATGCTACAAATGTAAAAGAGATTTCAACATAGGTGAAACAATCATCTCAAAAGGTGCTCCAAGAAAATATCACTGTCTCCAATGTGCTAAGGAGTTAAATCTTATATAAGAATCAAAATTGGTAATTTATTACCATCTGACTAACATGCACTACGCTTTCACTTTTCGTTTGAATCCTTTCTAATCAGTATACTCATTTAAAATAAAATTTGCAGGCAGTATTATTAAGACTTTTGTCCATAGTTGCCGTACCTTTTGTTTTTACATTCGGGACAGATTTTCTGCCTGAACCCTCTCCTTCGTGTAGGTTTGAACAGTTTTCCGCAAACACTGCATTCGACCTGATTGGTATCAGGGGATTTAATTATCTTCAATCTTCTTCCAATTTCAGCTTTAGTTTCAAGGTCAGTCTCAGTCTCAAGTGCATCCGTCAACAGTTGACTGGCCAGTTCTATGCTTTTGTCTCCAAAAAGCTTAACAAAAACGCTATGCTTATCTGAGCCTATTTGAGCTGGCATCATGCAGACAAAGTTTGATGGATACTTTTCAGGCCTGTCCAGATCAACTACTGCAAAGCGATAGCGCTGTGCCAAAGAAGTTCCACTTGCTTCTCTCATCTTGAATATTTGCAGCTTAACGTTCATGTCCATCAACTAGTTTTAGTTTTTCATACCTTCTTAATCTTTTTATCCTCTTTTGAAAGTAATGTGTCTAGTAACTGGACAAACATATATTTATATTTTAAAGGCTAAATAAGAGATCCCATGTTCAAATCATTTAGTTTAGGGATTGCATTCCAAGAAAAACGCAGTAAATTTTCTTAGGAAATGGGATCAGTAGCTTGTATTTTATTTATAAAAAAGGATTTTATGGATACAACCGCCTCTGAAATTCAAAAGTTAAATATGGAGGTTGGGGGGTTAAATCACTTTATGAAATGTTCCTTTTGCGGTATATGTTGTCAGAAAACCAAGATGATGCTCTCATTTGAAGACGTTAAACGATTGGAAAGGTTAGGTTATGATTGTCAGAAGTTCGTATTTCGTGATAGGCAAGGTTTTTTTTGTCTGCGGAATGATCATGGGCACTGTTTTTTCTATAATATCCAGAATCATAGTTGTAAGGTCTATAAGGACAGGCCTCTGGGATGCTACATTTATCCGGTGATCTATCAGGTAGGGAAAGGAATGAGTGTCGATGATATCTGCCCAATGAAGTATACTGTATCCAAGAGGGAACTGAAAAGAAAAGGTAAGGAGTTATCGGATCTTATTCAAAGATTATCGCAAGAGTCTAAAGTGGACCTTTTAGGTATTTTAAATATTTAGGCGCTAATCCTTTCGTTGAGCGCCGTGATATGTTATCATCTATTGTGCACGGGGGAGCAATAGTAACCCGAAACACCACCGTTATTGACCGTCCAGCAAACCGTTACGTTACACCAAGATCGCTGATGGCGTTGCAAATCAGGCTGTACTGAGTTCCCTTTCAAGCTGACTGCGCTACAGCCTGTCCGACGAAGGACTCCAGCGATGATATCTAGAAGACGCCACCAATCACCGTCTCCTGATTCAATCGCACAGGGAATTGAGGCCTTTGCAAAGCAGTATCAGCAACTCCTAATGATTGGCGTAATAGTCGGCGACGGCCCTGAAGGACTCCTTAGGCTCCCACGTCATATCTGGATAGGTTGTGCCGTGTCTTCCGTGCTCGTAGTATTTCACCAAGCTGGAGCTCGCCATATCTAGGTCGTAATGAGGATCATCGCTGTAGGGAGTGATTTGTGAAATAAACTGGAACACGAACGCTCCGTCAACCCCCGCACTGTCCAGTATTCCCAACGTTTCGATGAGCTTGTGAGCTTGCCACGCCTCGTCGCGAACATGGTCGCCGTTGAGGTGTGGTCGGACGAACTGACCCAAGACCGGTACTTTGTAGTGGAGGAACTGCGACTTCAGGTCGATTATGTTTCCACCGAGGCCTGACGAGCCCAAGAAGCCTTCCTCGCCTATGCCTCCGTGGGTCGTAGCGTAGCCAAACTCTGTTATGACCACCGGTTTCCCGTGAGAGAACGAAGGTTTCAACATCCCAACGTACTTGTCCTCAATCTTGGTCGTCCGGTAATGGTCGACTCCTACGTAGTCGAAAAGGTTCCAGTCGACCGCCTCCCAGACCAAGGAAGCGTAGGTTACTTTACCGTGAAACACAGATCTAACGGCCGCGTTCGCTTTGGTCAGGAAGTCGTTTAGCGGCTTGTTGTGCTCGCCCGCCTTCACGCGGGGAATAAGGCTAGGGTTCGACAGACGGGCCGTGAAGTTTCTTCCTTCTACAATCCCCTGTATGAAGAGTGTCAGCTCGGAGCCGATGCTGAACACTATCCTCTCCGGCCAATGCTTTCGTAGGGTCTCTGCCGCGGATGCGGCCTTCGTGATGTACTCAAGGGTCGCCGGCGGGCTCTTGTCCCAAAGCTCTGGTGAGAGCCAGACTTCCAGTCCCTGTTCCATCGCAGCTTGGGCGCAGGCGGTCGCCCGTTCGATGTCGCGGCCGCAGATCCTCACAGCGTTGCAGTGCAGGTCATCCTTGATGATTTCAAGCTCGCGATGGACGATCTTTGGATCAAAGACGGGGCGCCAATTGAACCCCATCACGCGTCCTACGTCGTAGCTGACTCCTTTTCGCTCCATCGAGGTAGCTCTCCTTCCTACTGCCTGTCCGGTTTTAGCATCCGCAGGATGATCTTAGCATCAGGATAGTGCTCTCTGGCATCTTCTGAGCCAAGCAAAGACATCCACCCCACTAAGCTATTATGATACTGAACAGAGCTGGCGGTAAGGCATGAGTAGGACTGATCGGTAGATTTTCTATGCAAATGCATAACTATAAGGGGATGAGCAAAAGATATTTATACTAGGCTATAGCTTTTGAAACTTTCGAAATAGGTTTATAGATGATCAAATTGTCACAAGATAATCCAGACATAAGAGAACAGGTTGAGGAAAGTAGGGGTCCTCAGAAGAAGCTTGAACTACTGGTTCCAGGGCTCAAAGGCTACAGGACGTTAGAGGATCTTCGCGTCTCTGACAACCTCCTGCGCAACCAGGTAGCGGACAAGCTCAACCAAACGAAGGGAAACCTAGAGGATGTGAGGAAGCAAATGGTTACTGCTGGTGATTATACGAATCTGACATCGGTTGGTTCGTTGATCTCGCAGGTTCAGCAACTGAGCGGTGAGGTGAGACACGCCCAGCAGGGCTACTCCGGCTTCGTTGCTACGATAAGCATCAACGAGGATAGGCTCAACAAACTTTATGATTACGATTACAACTTTGTAAGTTCAGCGGTGCAGCTCCTAGCGATTACCTCTCCATCAAGTCTCGTTTACGACACCTCAGCTCCTGCTTCGATCCAAACCGGGCTGTCGAAAGTCAACGCTGCCATTGTGGACTTCAAGCAAAAGTGGGAAGCAAGGATGAAAGCGATAGAGGGTATATTGCTGACGTAGGTGAATTGGAGTGAGTAGCTTATTCAAGAAGAAATCGAGCGATATACCTCCCACTGGTGGTAGCGTTGTGGGTTCGATAACCGTAAACTGGGAGGACCAGTACAAGCAGAATAACGTGATGTGGAAGGTTCCGAGGAACATCAGGTTGAACGATAACATAGTCGTAAGGGAGGACGAGATTGCGGCCTTTTACAGGGATGGTAAGGTGCTGACATACTTCGATCAGCCAAACAGATATGCGCTTACCGACTTCAACGCGCCCATAGTCGGGAATCTACTTAAATTCTTCACCGGCGTTGTACAGCAGGCCGAGGTCTTCTACATCCAGAAGAGGTACATGGATGGCAAGTTCGGCAGCACACAGCCGTACCAGTTCACGGACCCAACTTTCGGGATCGTCAACCTCCGCGTCTTTGGAGAATATAGATGGAGGGTCTCCTCTCCTGAGAACTTCATCAACCAGTTTGTTGGCACTTTCAACGCCGAGACCTCAGAAGACGTAGAATCACGGCTGAAGGAGCAGATGGTTATCCTTGTATACAACGGGATGGGTAAGATGAAATCACAGGGACTAAAGGTTACCGACTTAGCTGCAAACCTCACGAATATAGAACAGGTTGTGCTCGCGACTGCTCCCGACAACTTCGGGCAATATGGCGTAGAGATAAACAAGATTTCGGGCTTGACAATTAGCCTGCCGGACGAAGTTCAGAAGGCGATCGACACCCGCTCTCAGTTACAGGTTCTGGGTGTGAATTATATGCAATATCAAGCAGGACAGGCCATGGTCGACGCGGCCAAGAACCCCTCAGGAGCAGCTGGCGTGGGAGCAGGGATAGGTGTGGGGCTGGGCGCAGGTGCTGGCATGGGATACGCGGTCGGCGGCCAAATGATGGGCGGGATGGCGCAACCTCCAACAAAGTCCTGCTCAAACTGTGGGGCACTAATTCCAGTAAACAGCTCTTTCTGTCCCAGCTGCGGGGCCAGCCAAGCACAACCAGCAAGCCAGACAAAGAAAGGCCTGTTCTGCTCCCAATGCGGTTCTCCTCTTCAAGCTGGCGCAAAGTTCTGTCCAAACTGCGGCACTCAGACGGCTCAACAGAGCCAGGGAAAGACATGCCCGAACTGTGGCGCAGCGATAACTTCCCCAACGAAGTTCTGTCCCGAGTGTGGCAAACCGCTTCAATGAAATGAAACGATCTTTTATTGTCCTTTATGGCCACCTCACAGTATGAGGAAACTGTGGATATCATTCAAATATCATTCAAATCCTTGTTTGGCTTCTATTCTTGCGACTCTATGCAGGTCTAAAATCGCCTTATTACAGATGAGTACGATTATGTAAAGTTACTATTACGATTCCGTTCCTTACTTTTCTGTTTCCCTTATCCTGCTAAGAATTAGTTTATTTTCCTCATCATTTAAGAGTACTGCGACAACTAGTTTTCTTTTTGGCGAAAGTTTCTTTGTTATGGCATTCAGTTTGATGACATCGTCAAACCAACTAGGATTGCGACGCCAATCCCTTGTTGGGGATTTTTGGTTTGTTTACACTCTGGGAAATATATATGCCTATGAACATTATTGCAATACCAATTATGGACAGTGCAGATGGGATCGTTAGTGTTTCCAAGGCTTGTACAATCACAGTGAGAGCTGGAACTGCGAAAACCGAAGTCGTGACTATGTTTATTTTTTCTCCTCTTATCATCAGGTTCCATAAGAGGAACTGTATAGCTCCTCCTATGATTGAAAGGTAAAGTAGGTCGATGACGAATCCGTTTGTAAAACTGAGCTTGAAATTAATTGGAGAAAGGACCAGCATGAAGAGCGAACCCAGAATGAACTGGGAGCCTACGACTGAGATTGGGTTGCTTTCCTTCATTTTTCTGAAATACACTGAATAAAGTGACCAGAAAACTGCGTTAACGAGGGTTAGTAGAGAACCTAATAGAAGGAAACCTGTCAGTAGAGGTATTGAGAAGATTACGAGTCCTGAAAAACCTATCACGGCACCTATTACTTCGGTGAGCGTCCCTTTTTCCTTTAACAGTGCCCATGAGGTGAAGATCGTTATTAGTGGCATTGTGTAACTTAGTACGGTTGAATCTGAAAAAGATACGTATTCGAGTCCGTATGCCCACAGGACAGTACTTGTTGCCGAAAGCAACGACAGAATTATTAAATCCCTATTAAACAGAAAACGTCTCGAAATTAATAGCAACAATGAGCCCGCTATCAAGTATCTCAATCCCATCATGAAAAATGGCGATGAGTAGTTGAGCGAATCCTTACCGAATTGAGATATGAATACGGTAATAACGATGTAAGGGACTAAATACTTAAACTTCATATCAGTCTCCTTCTATTCTTTAAGGCAACAATGGCAGTAGCGTTTTCAAAACCATTACATTGGAATATAAGGGTCCTGTATGCCCTTAAAATAGATTCGCATTTTTTCTAGAGAAAAAATCAAAGATGCGTACACAGAGTTCTCTTGTTGGATGTGTTTGACACTATATATTAATGCAAACATAAACTGTGCTTTTCCAGAAATAAAAATAAAACCATGAAATCCACGAATCGAACCTATATAGGCCTTAATCTCACCGGGCCCGCACCAATTCTTCTCTGTTCATTATTTACAAGTAAATTAAAGCTGAAATCGCTTTGTTAATCAGCTTGATGCTCTGGTCAGCTTGACTTTGATTTTGATTCCAGTGGTCTCGGTCATTGGAGGAATCATCATAGGTTTGATCGTGGGGCTCATCTTTGCTGCCGTGCAAGGTATATACATGAAGAGTTATAGTCTCCCAATCAGAGGGCTCATCTTTGGTTTGATTCTCTTTCTGATTGATCTCGCTCTCAGTACAAGCTCATTTAGCTACGAAACAGCCGATGCTTCAACTAATCTTTTAGTTAGTCTGGTCACAAGCTTGATCTTCGGGTATCTCCTCGGATATTTCTTCATGAGACTCGGTCCGAAGATGCAGCCTGTAACTCCACAAAAATCAATCATCTGACGACAGTTGGCATGAATCCCGAAACAGACGAAAAGTTACCAGAACCCAAAACCGCGCGCGTGCTACGTTGTTGGCTCCATGGAAGCAGAAAGGATTCAACCCCAATGAAGCGATGGCGATAAGTTTAACCAAAGCCTAGTCAAAAAACCAAAGCTAAATATGCACAAACCGTTAAATTCTTATACTCTCGCGCGGGCGTCAATTGGAGGTAATAGAATGAATCGAATGTTACTTATCGTGGCAATAGTAGTCATCGCAGTTATTTTGGTGGCGGGTGGCATTTATGTGGCTACAATGACTCTAGTTCAACTTCTGTACCGACTACTTCTAGTTCAACTTCTGTACCGACTACTTCTAGTTCAACTTCTGTACCGACTACTTCTAGTTCAACTTCTGTACCGACTACTTCTAGTTCAACTACTTCTTCAACAACTACTGTAACATCCAGCTTTCCAAATGTTGCTAATGCAAGCAGCGTGCAGTTCAGTGTGAAGGATATTGATAGTTCAGGGGCAGTAATTCAGACATCTACGTATTACGCAAAGAATAGAGGGACGTCTAACGAAATGCTACGGCTAGATACGAATGGGACGAAAGGCAACCTAATTTACATTGTAAACGGAGTCCAGCAGAAGGCGTGGGTATATACTGGCGGAACTTGGACGAACCTATCTGCCGAGTTCACAACTATATTTAACCAGACTAACACAGCAATTGTAGGATACCAAAAGATGGCTATATACTTGACTGGCATCGGAGGAAGTTACACTTATACCGAAGCAAATGGAGAAGGCACGATCGTGGTCTACAACGTCCTTGTTAATCCTTCGCTTCCGGACTCTCTGTTCCAGCCTCCAACAAGTTAAGCAGCGAGTAAGCATAGGGGCTTGACCGAAAGCTCCCATATCTTTCTTTTTTTGTTTTCTGTTCTGATTAAGTGTTGAGAATGTGCGCGTGCTATGACTGAACCAGAAAAATCTCATGATTTAATATTCTTACAGTATTGTAAGCCAACAAATTAAGCTTTGAGTGTACCTAATTTAGATTTAGATTTCAAGATTTGACATAGCAAACGCAATCCAAATATCACTTGAGGAAAATGGGCTCTCCCTCATCTATTATGACTCTTCCATCAATCTCGACTGTAGGTTCTAACTGAACACCATCCAAGTGCAGTATACTTCTATTTACAAGGCCATCTCCCAGAGATAGATGTATGGTTCCTAAAACATGCTTGTCTTCTTGTAGAGCTCCAGTAATAATTGCCTCTGGGTTGGTTCCAACAGCGAATTCACCTATGTATTTTGCGCCTTCATCGCCAATATCGAAGATTAGTTTCTTGAATATCCTAGCAGCGGTGCTTCCATAGATTTTTGTTACCCTGCCATCCTTTAATTCATATTTTATAGGTCCATCGTATGGCCACCTCAAAGGTATGACCCCCTCCTGTATGCCATCCACAACTACTGTGCCATTTACTGAGTCTGGAACCGGTGCATTTCCAGATTCTCCATCGGGAATCATATGGTATACTGGGCGTTGAGTGGATTCACCCCAAAGTGAGAAGGTTTTACCACTGAGTTCAAAGGTTAGATTAGTTCCCATTTTACTTGTTATCTTGCATGTTTTCCCGGTAATGGCGTATGTAGCTTTCTGTGTTATTTTCTTTAACCTATTTGTTCCAGTTGCTTTGATTCCACCTTTTATTAGATTTGTTTCAGTAACACCGTTCATACTTACCCATACTCCTCCATTGGGGCGAGTTGCCGTTTTTATCATAGCTAATTCACTTGCTTCTGTATGAGCCATAGAATTCGTTGTAGTTTGAATTGTACAGTCCGCTTCTCTTATTGCCCCCAAAACTGGCGAAGGTATATCGTACTTTCCAGGATAAGGAGGATTTTTAATAATCATTACAATAGGTTCCGCACCGATATATTCGCATGCGCCAGCGAGGCTTTCTATTATGTTTAAACTACTAGTTAGATCCCCTATAATAACAACCTTCTCCTTTGGTTTTACTAAACATATTCTCTCAAGGATATCCCTAGAAACATCCATCATATCGGCAATGCGTAAAGATCTATATGGAATTTCCATAGGGAACACACATAGTCCTTTTCTATTAAAGTTTAATTATTAAATTGAATTAAAAAAGGCAAAAATTCCAGATCTGCCATCATTTTTCTACTTAATTTTCTTACAAGTTTCTCTGTCCCACTCCATTAGTCATTGTCATTCAACGATTCCTTCATTGCTCAAAGAACTTATTACAATGACTAGGAATAATTTGGGTGAGCCACAAATAGGAGACCACGAAATTAATAGAATCGCTGCGTTATGGAGTTTGATTCCTAATCAACCCAAAGATGCTACTTATTAAGAATACTACTTATTAAGAAGTTTTAGAATGGGGTAAACTATGAAAATTACTTCTATTCTAGCCACAGTACATACTATACCAGTGTACGTTCCACTATTGGAAAAGAATATGAATCGGCCTATCGTCTTTGTACATATAGATACCGATGAGGACATAACTGGATTTGGCCTAACTGGTGGAGGGCAGCGTTTCGGAGTCAGAGAGTTCATAAACAGGGAACTGGCGCCTTTCTTAAAAGGTAAAAATCCTTTGGAAACCGAAGCCTTATGGAATCAAATGTACCTCACACACAACCCGCGATCCCAGACGGGAGTTTGGAGTTCAGCAGTGAGCGCAGTAGATATAGCCCTCTGGGACATAAAAGGTAAACATTACAGAGAACCGGTATGGAGACTCCTAGGCGGAGCAAAGAAGAAAGTTCCTGCCTACATTACCTTTGGCCTTTTAGAGTTTAATCGCGAGCAACTGGTTGAAATGGCTTGCCGCTATATCCGTGAAGGACAGGATAAGCTAAAGATGGTAGTGGCGATAAACAACGCCGAAGACCCTACTGAAGATGCTGCCCGAGTTAAGATGGTGCGCGACTCTATAGGAGACAAAACCCAACTAATGATTGATGCCAACTACCTCTTCTCCCTCAACAAGGCATTAGAATTAGCCAAAAAAATAGAGGCATATAACATAACTTGGTTTGAAGAGCCGGTCTATGGAAATGACACTAGGCTCCTAGCAGACCTACGAAGAAGAACAATAATACCCATTGCAGCCGGTCAGAATGAAGGCTCTCGCTTTCGTCATCGTGAACTCCTATTAAATGGAGCGGTAGACATTCTTCAGCCCAACGTATGCTATGTAGGTGGCTACACCGAAGCCTTAAAAGTGGCAGCTATGGCCCAAGCCTTCAATATCCTTATAGCCAACGGAGGTGGCTGGCCACACCACAACATGCATCTGCAAGCGGCTATGGCCAATGGTTGGCGAGTGGAGTTCCATTACTTAATGTGGAAAGTAGGAGAAATTATCTTCAAGAATCCTCCTGGACCGGATAAGGGTTGGGTCACTCTCACCGAACAGCCTGGACTAGGCCTAGAGCCAAAGGATGAAATCCTTAAAGAATATCTGGAAAATTAAAAATGGCATGAAAAAGTAGGAGGTCTTGATTTAGAGGTTTGAGACATTCTGCTAAAAATCCGCCCTTCTTCAAATTAAATCAGATAAGGCGACTTGCCTTTATCAAAGGAGCTCCACCAAAGGACCTACTAAGCATAACTCAAACCAAGATTTACTTCATGAGCATATAGCATAACAGTCATTAAAAATAGCTTCTTTGTCTCCACCTTTCACAAAGCTATCAGTATTCATAGCACTTAGGAACACGGAATAAATTAGATTCGTTCAATGTCGCAAAAGATGTAATCCACATCATTTCAAAATAATCTTTCACTACTGATACGAGAGATTGGTTGATTGACCACAGAAAAGGGCTTTCTTCGAAACCCGTTGTTGCAAACGCCCTAAAATGGTTAAAGCTTATTGGTTGTTTGGTCGGCCGGTTTTGTTTTTTTCGGGGCATAGATTTGTTCCAGGCGGTAAGCGTTATGTTTTTGGAACCATTTCTTGACGACCTCAACTAGGAGAAGGTAGGCGACTATTAGTCCTGCTAGGGCTGGGTAGAACGCTAGTGGGGGAGGCGAAAAATTGAATATGGTGGCAAGGGGCGTGTAGGGAATTATGAAGGCGACCGCCGCGACGGATAGGCTGCTTATCGTCAAAAATTTCCCGGGTTTGCTCTTGTAGAATGGAGTTTTTCTGGTTCTTAACACGAAAACCACAAGTGTTTGTGTTACAAGAGATTCTACGAACCATGCGGTTTGGAAAACGGGAACTGCTGCTTTGAAGATTTCCAGCATCAAAAAGAAGGTCAGGAAGTCAAATATAGAGCTTACGGGGCCCATGGTCATCATGAACCTTCTTATGTATGAGATGTCTAGTTTTTTGGGTTTTTCGATGTATTCTTCGTCTACGTTGTCTGTTGGTATGGTTGCTTCGGAAAGATCGTATAGGAGGTTGTTTAGGAGAATTTGGATAGCTGTCATGGGTAGGAAGTTTAGGAACAGGGAGGCTCCGGCTACGCTGAACATTGTGCCGAAGTTTGAGCTGACGCCCATCATGATGTATTTCATGGTGTTGCCAAAGGTTTTGCGGCCTTCCAGAACGCCTTGATCGAGCACGGTTAAGTCAGGCTGCAGGAGTATGAGGTCGGCGGATTCTTTGGCGACGTCAACGGCGTTTTCTACTGATATGCTTACGTCTGCCGTTTTCAGGGAGGGGGCGTCGTTGATGCCGTCTCCCATGTAGCCTACTACGTGTCCGTTGGTTCTTAGGGCGTTGATTACTCTGTCTTTTTGAGCGGGGTTTACGCGGGCGAAAATGTTGTTTTCCTCTACGACTCGGGCTAGGGCGTCGTTTTGGAGTTGGGCGATGTCGTTTCCGAGGATGACTCCTGTTATGTTGAAGCCCAGTTGTTCGCAGGTTGTTTTTGTGACTAGTTCGTTGTCGCCGGTGACGATTTTGAGTTCTACGCCGTCTCTGGCCAGTAAACGGATGGATTCTTTCGCGCTTTCTTTAGGTGGGTCAAGGAAAGACAGGAAACCTAGAAAGATCATGTCGGTTTCGTCGGTGATTGTGTAGTGTGTTTTGTCGTCTTTGACTTTCTTGTATGCGACGGCTAGAACCCTGTATCCTTCAGCGCTGAGTGCGTTGTATTTTTGCTCAAACTTGGCTTGGTAAACGTTTGTTAGATCGGTTAGGTTTTCGTCAGTTTCGCAGTAGGTGCAGATTTTGAGGATTTCTTCAGGGGCTCCTTTGGAGATTAGGAGTCTTTGTCCTTCGTACTCGGCCACTACTGAAACGCGTTTTCGGATGAAGTCAAAGGGCACTTCGTCAATTTTCTGGACGCCAGTGACGTCGAACTGCTTATACTGAATCATGGCGTCGTCTAGAGAGCTTTTCAGTCCTGCTTCAAAAACGCTGTTAAAGTAAGCGTACATGAGCACTTTTGGGGCTTCTTTTCCTTCCAGGTCCTCGTATTCGCTTAGTGTGAGCTTGTTCTCTGTGAGCGTGCCGGTTTTGTCCGTGCATAAAACGTCCATGTTGCCGAAGTTTGAAATTGAGGCCAGCCGTTTCACGATTACGCCTTTTTTAGACATTGCCACGGCGCCTCTGGATAGGTTGATGGACATTATCATGGGCAGAAGCTCCGGCGTTAAGCCCACGGCAAGAGCCACTGAGAAAAGCAGGGATTGCAGAATGCTGCGGCTGCCTGAAAAGAAAAATGCGTTTACAAAAAAGACGAAAACTACGAGGAAAAGAGTGACTTCGGTCATTAAGGCTCCGAATCGGCGAAGCCCTTTTTCGAATTCGGTTTCAGGCGTCTTGGCCACGAGGTCTTTGGCGATTTTTCCGTATTCCGTTAAGCTTCCGGTCTTTGCCACGACGGCGGTTCCGGTTCCGCTGACCACTGAGGTTCCCATGAATACGTAGTTGTTCCAGCTGGTCAGTTCGGACGTGCTAGCTGAAAGCGGGGCAGCGTTCTTTTCTACTGGAAAGGCTTCTCCTGTTAATGCTGACTGGTTGAGGTTCAAGTCCTTTGCGTCGATTAATCTGGAATCGGCGGGAACGAGGTCTCCTGCGATGAGATAGACTATGTCACCTGGTACGATTTCGGAAAGTTTCACTTCTTGTTTGGTGCCGTTTCTGAGAACTGTTGCTTTTGTGGTGACCCTTTCTTTGAGTGCGTCGGCGGCGTTTTGAGCTTTGGATTCTTGATACACGTCAAGAACGATGCTGAGAAGCACGATTGTGAAAATTATGACCGCGTCTGTTATGTCTCCTACAAACCCGGAGACTAAACCCGCAATCAGGAGGATCAACACGAGTGGATTTCTCAGGTGGTACAGAATCTCAATAAGCCCGGTGCGTTTCTGCTTCTTAGCCAGCTCGTTCGGTCCGTACGTTGCAATGCGGCTCTGAACTTCCTGTGAGGAAAGCCCAGACCGGGATGTCTTCAGCCGAGCTAAAACGTCGTCAACGCCGAGAGACAGAATCTCTTGGTCATCTGCCATCAAATCAGCAACCGCAAAATAATTGTCGAAAGCGTAATTAAACATTAATCCCCGCCCAATCGACGTCACCTACATCCAAGGAGACGAGCTCTTTTAACGGGTGTATGGACGCCAGTCAACAATTGAAGACCACTAATCCGCTAGGGCCTCTTGGTCTGTCAACGAGAGAGGTATTAAATCGAAGTCCTACATATCCGTTCGCGGAGGGATCATTGTGACCCAAAGTGAATCAGCTAATGAGTTCAATTCAGACAAGGCAGAACTTTATGAAACTCTGGCACACCCGACGAGAATCTTGATCCTACAGACGTTGTCTGATCACCCGATGGGGTTCTCTGAGCTCAAACGGGCGACTAACATCGAAAGTAGCGGAAACCTCTCCTTTCACTTGAACAAGTTGGGTCCACTGGTCAAACCTGATTCTGAAGGCAACTACGGCTTGACTGACGAGGGAAGAGAGGCCATCAGGGTCGTGGAAGCCACTGAACGGCTCAGCCAAAGATCTCGGTCGGAACAAGGGCACCTTGGAGGTTCGAAGGTCGTCAGGAAAGGATTTGGCGTTCTGGTAACACTTGTGATCGTACTCGGCATTTTGATGATAGTGACAGGTCCTATCCTCGCTTCGCAGTCGCAGCTAATTGGGGAATGGAGCAGCACTTCACCCACCAATTTCACACTGCCACCGGGAGGGACGATGTTCTGGTTCGGAGAGGGGGGATTGGACATTCACGGTGTCATGCATCTTGTCTACTTTGGAGTCGCCTCTCCGATACCGCCAGAGTTCCAAATCACCTCAATCGGAGCTGTCAACGGCACAATATACAGCACTCAATCAAATTACGCTGAGACTGACTATTCGATTCCAATGGGGACCAGATTTGTGAATTACACGATTTCAAATCCAACCGGTGTCCCCCTCACCGTCGCCGTTGTCTATGTCCGTCAATCAGCGGTCGATTATCCCAACCAAGGTCTGGGGAAATTGCTTCTATACCTTGGTACCGCAATCGTCATTGCCAATGTTGGCCTTCTGGGGATTTGGGTTCTCCTCGGACGAAATCGCAGGCCGAACATATGAGAATCGAATCCCTACCCCTGACCAATCCAGCAAAATAGCCAAATTTTTGTCAACGCATTATGTTTCAACCTTAGGCCTATTTTGATTTTATCAACCTTTTTTGTGCACTGCATATATTAGACCCGGATGAAACTTTAGCGGAAAGGAGACGGGAATCCTCAGCGGTTCAATTAGAAATTATAAAAGAAATTTTGTCTAAGGTATTATTTCTATTGAATTGTTATAGCTGGGGTAAAAGAGTTCTTCCTCCCTGATTTTTCCTCTGCTCACTAAATCAAGTATTTTGTTCCTTTCACTTCTGATCATAAATATTAGTTCCTTAGTGAATTCGCAGATCTTATTGAATCCATCTTCCCCCCAAAACCTTTCCATGTAGGCGTAAAGACATCTCCCTCCACATTCTTTGAAGACATCGCAGTCAGTACACGGTTCTTTGATAAAGCAAGTTCTGAAATCCTTCTTATTCTCATTTAAAGTGGAAAGTTCGGCCCATCTTTCTTCGAAAGCTATCGGACATGCTAGAATTCGCCCATCAGTTGATATTGAAAGCATGTCAGTAGCCGCACCGCACGGTGGCGCCACTCCCCCATAGATCATCCTCCTTAAAACGCCCTGGAAAGGCGCGATCCCCAACACTCTTCCCTCTTGCATGTTATTTATCCAATAATAGACCAGCTTTTTTATGCCTGGCATGTAATTAGTTTCAACCCATTTTTCGAAATTTTTCCAAGCTTGGCTCCAAACCACATTCAATTGCCAATGTACGTGATTGAAAAGGTTTAGAGAAAGGAGATGGGTTACGTCTCTAAAAATATCTCCTTCTTCGGCCAGTGCCATTCTCGCAACAACATCGCCCCTATACCCACTTTCCTTGAGAATGTGCGCTGCTTCAACTACTCTATCGTAGATGCCTTCACCACGATAGAAATCTGTGACGTCCCTAACGCCATCTATTGAAAGAAGAATTGTATCGAAGTTTTCCCAGAATTTTGGATCAAATTCCTTTACTAGAAGGCCATTCGTCTGTACAATAAATCTCTTGGCAGGAACACACTTGATCACTTCTTTTATGAACTCCCCGTTTAATAGAGGTTCTCCTCCATAGAAGCAGATGTCTATTTCTTCTCGTTTAGCGATTTCTTTAAGGGAGCTGATGCTATACTTTATCTCCCATGGCACGAATTGTTTTGGAAAACTTCCACCGCAATAGGCACATTTTAGGTTGCACTGCCCCGTTGTGTGGATGACGTAGAGCATTAACTTTTTCTCAGAATCCTATTCAAATATAATCTTTTCGTGCGGTCTGGATGGATAGGTTTTATATTATAGGAATCTAAACTTCCTATCTTAAAAGAACCATTGCAAATCTCGAACTCTTCTAATATAATTCTGCTTTTTTAGAAGTTTAACCAGCAACCTTAAACGTATTCTTCTTAAGCTAAGTTTTTATAACCCACTTTATAAGTAGATTATTGAATGTTCTCGTTTTGTGAAATTATGTCAAAGGATTTCCTTCCGAACATGCGAGGCCTCGTAGCCCATAAGCTGAAAGGCAGGGGATACTCGCAGACTCAGATATCACAGTCACTTGGAATCACTCAGCCATCTATAAGCTATTACCTTGGAAAAAATCCTTCTTACTTTAGAAAGAAGTTGGTGGAAATAGGTTTGAACGAGAAGTCGATGGACAGAGATATAGAAATGTTAGCGGATGATGTCGTATCAAACATTCCTCGATCAGTTGAAACGTTGCACGCCATCTGGCGTGAACTTGTAATAGGTGGACAGGTCTGCGCTTTACACAGAAAGAAAGTATCTGCCGTAAAAGATTGTACAGCATGTGTGAAGCTCTTTTCATTCACCAGATATAATGAGGAAAAGGGAGAGCTCATAAAATCCATGATAAGAGCTATTTCTTCAATTGAAACGTCTCCTTACTTTGCTGCGATAATACCTGAGGTTTACGTTAACATTGCGGCATCATCGGGCTCAGCAGAAACCATCGACGATATCGCAACGGTACCGGGAAGAATCGTGCGGGTTAGAAATCTAGCTAAAGCTACTTCATCCCCTGAATTCGGAATTCAGAGTCATATAGCAAAACTTTTACTTGAAATTCAACGAACGAACCCAAACTATAAAGCCGTGATCAATGTAAAGTTCGATGAAAAGCTGAAGTCTGTTGTTCAATCAATAAAGCTTCCCTACGCTAAGACCGAACATAGTGGAAAGCCTAGTGAGAATGGTGTCATAGAAGGCGTGAAGAACATAATCAAATCAAAAAATGAACCCTTGTTTGTTGTCTTTGATGAAGGAGCCTTCGGCTTAGAGCCTATGACTTACATGATAGGAGACGAACTACAGAATCTCTTGCGAGCCGTTTTGGATGTTGCTAAAGATTATGTGACAATGTAGTATTAAAAATAGTTTTTCTTGCATCTTTTTTGCAAAAATTTATTAACTTAAAATTCATCATAGAAAGAGGCGTATTGGATTGAAATCTCCAACCGAAAATATTAAGCCGATTGTTCCAAAATTAATAGGTGAAGCTGCCTTTATCTACGTAGGCAAAACCAGAGAGCTTGCAAACAGAGGGCTCCCCGTGATCACATTTGGCGTAGGCCAGCCTGACCTTCCAACTTTTCCTCATATTGTTGAAGCAGCAAAGAAGGCTTTAGATGAAGGCTTTACTGGTTACACTGAAACAGCTGGGATTCCAGAACTAAGAGACGGCATAGCGTCATATCTTAATGGGCGGTATGCGGCTGGTGTTAAACCCTCGGAAATCATAGTCACACCTGGTGGCAAAGCTTCTATATTTCTAAGCGTTGCTTCATATCTTAATCCCGGTGAAGAAATCATCATCCCTGAACCAGCTTTCCCAGCGTACTCTGAAGTAGCGTACTTTGTAGGTGCTAAGCCGGTGTTTGTGCCTCTCAGGTGGTTGGGGCCAGAAATGGGCTTCGGTCTTGATGTAGAGAAGATTCGCTCATCGGTAACAAAGAAAACGAAGATGATCGTTTTGAACAGCCCCCAAAATCCTACCGGAGCTTTGTTCAAACCTTCCGAAGTGAAAAAAGTTTATGAAATAGTGAAGGAAAATAATTTAGTTTTATTGGTCGATGAAATATACGATAACTTCATATACGATAATGCAGAGTTTAAAAGTATTCTTACAGAAAGCGACTGGAAAGATTATGTCGTTTATTTAAATGGATTTAGCAAGACGTTCTCAATGACAGGTTGGCGTTTAGGGTACACGGTCGTTAAAGAAGATGTCGCAAGAAAGCTAACAAGGCTCGCCGTGAATATATACTCCTGCCCTACAAGCTTCGCACAGAAGGGCGCGGTTGCAGCAATCACAGGCACGTGGGAACCTGTTAAGAGCATGATACAGCTTTTCCAAAAACGCAGGGATCTAATGGCAAAGTTGCTTAGGCAGGTCCCAAGCTTTGAGGTCTGGCCCAGTAAAGGTGCATTCTATATGTTTCCGAACGTATCCAAGTTTACTAGAGAGACAGGAATTTCATCGGAAGATCTTGTTGAGCGCCTGATAAACAAATATTACGTTGTAACTTTGCCTGGTTCTGTATTTCCGGATAAAGCTGGATACGAGTTCATCAGATTATCTTTTGCATCGAGCTCAGAAGCTATACAGGAGGGTGTAGCCAGAATCAATAAGGCTGTAAAAGAGCTTCTCGAAAAAAAGTAGTAAAATGAATTACATAAAAGTGTACACGCGATGTCTAATAATATAATAGGTGGAATACTTTGTGGAGGGCTGGGCAAGAGGCTAAGACCCATTACCGATTATACTCCCAAGTCACTGATTGAGATAAAAGAAAATTATTCTATTTTGGACAGACAACTCTTCCAAATGAAATATGCTGGGATCGGGCAGGTCTGCCTTCTTTCTGGTTATCTTCATGAGAAGATAGAAGAAAAATACGGAAAAAGCTGGAATGGCATGAAAATCACATACTCAATAGAGGAGAAGCCAGGTGGCACATTATATGCGATAAATAGCCTCCTTAAGGAATATGACTTCCAACGTTATCTTGTAATGAACGGTGATATTGTAACCGACATGAACATCAGACAGATGCTTGATCATTTTACTATTAACACTGCAAGCATTGCAGTGACAAAACTTGTTTCCCCTTACGGTATAGTTGAACTTTCTAATGGTAAGATAAGCGGTTTCAAAGAAAAGCCTACTTTACCATATTATATTAACGCAGGCATTTATATTATAGACTGTAGCATAAAAGATCGGTTTCTGGCTTTTGATGAAGGCGCTGTTGAAAAGGCAGTGTTTCCGTCTCTCGCTAAAGAAGGTCTGCTCAACTACTATATGGAAGAAGGTGCATTCTGGCAATCAGTTGACTCCCAAAAGGATCTTGAGATAGTTAAAAAGGAGTTCGTTAACAGAATAGACAAGCCTTGGGGGTACGAAAAAAGTATAGCGATTTCGGACAAGTATATGACAACGCAGTACTATGTTATGAAAGAATGCTCCATTCCCATGCATTATCATATGGAAAGGGATGAGACAATCCATATTATTTCGGGTGAAGGGTACCTCGATCTGGATGACGAAAAGGTCAAGGTCAGCGAAGGAGATGTAGTCCACATCCTTCCCCTTAAAAAGCACAAGATTTCCTCTAGTGAACCATTGACCATACTTAGCTACTCCACTCCTAACCCAAATGATTATGTAATAATCGATGACCAATAAGCCTAGTATAGACCTAATAATTAGCTAAAACCGATGTTTCCCAATTGTCGATGCCAACATACAATCTTAGATACTTCGCTCTTTTTTAAAACTTTTATGTTTAAGTGTATTTTGATAAAAACAAATAATTTAGCGATCACAGGTCTGGTCTAACGCAGAAATAGGAAAATTCTTTTTAATTGGAAAGAAAAAACACTAAGCCTTATAAACTTACGAATCGCCATTCTTAAAACGTCATGACCATAACAAGCGAGCTTCAAGATATTTCCCAAAAAAAGTACACTGGTCCTATGGAATCCTTTGACCACGTATACATGGGCCTTCTTATTTATTGGTTGGGTGAACTTTCTCCAAAGAGCCGTTCTGAAATTTCTGATTTCCTTGGACTTGGTGAAGGCTCTGTTAGGACTATGCTTAGAAGGTTAAAGGAGAAAGGCATAATTAACATAACTAGGGAAGGTGTCCTATTAAGTGAAAGCGGTTTAACATTTTTTTCTAAGCTAAAGTCTGTATTCCCAACGCTCAAAGAAGGATCCTTTGGTTCGCTTTCTTTAGGTGAGTTTAGTGTTATAGTTAGAGTTGATAAGGGTAGAGGGAGAGTGTCCTACGGAATTGAACAAAGGGACGAATCCATAAGGTATGGCGCTAAGGGTGCCATAACATTGGAATATGAAAATGAGCACTTTAAATTTCCAAGTGGGGAAGACTGCGAAGCTCTGTACCCACAAGAGACGTGGGAGAAGATCAGGATTTCGATATCCCCTAATAATGGAGATATCATAATAATCTGTGGTGCCGGAAGCACTCAGCAGGCGTACCTAGGATGTTTTGCGGCTGCATTAACACTGAACTTATAAAATATCCTTAAATCTCTCACCTAAAACTCCTGATTTAGGAGAAGAAAGGGTCGCATGAGCGATTTTGATAAAGTTAGAGCGATCAAATGGTCTCTCTACGCTATTTTATCAGTAGTTCTTTTCGAATTCGCAGCAGGCTTCCTAGCTAATAGTTTGGTTGTAATTACCGACGCAGCTCACGCTGCCCTTGACGCCGTAACAACAGCGTGGTTGCTCTACGCTACGAAAATCTCATTGCAGCCTCCTGACATCGACCATACATACGGTCATGAGAAGATCGAAACGCTCGGCGGACAATTTGGAGGTATTGCGCTTTTTGGAATCGCGTCCCTACTGTTTTATGAATCAATAATTAGGTTCTCCCAAAGTGTGCATCTATCCAAAGAGTTTGCGGCTTTCGCTTTTGTCGCTGTGTTCTACACCCTGTGTACAGATGTTTTCAGAATTATGATTCTAAGAAATATCAAAGGCTCAATCTCTGCCAGAGCAAACTTTTTTAATGCCCTTTCGGATTTTTCTTCAACTATAGTGGCATTATTGGGTCTAACTCTTTCATTCTTCGGCTTTGTTTTCACTGACACACTTGGCTCACTGTTCATTAGTTGTATGCTCGGTTTTCTAAGTTTAAAGCTGATCTATAACGCTTCCCTAGAATTGAGCGATATAGCCCCTGCTAGAGAGTATAAAGCTGTTGAATCCTTACTGGAGAATATCGATGGACTTAAGGGATTTAGGTCGCTTAGGATGAGGAAGGTTGGAACAAAATATTTCATTGATGTTACAATATTATTGTCTTCTACGATCAACATAGAGAGCGCCCACAATATTTCGTCAACCGTAGAAGAGAGGATCAAAAGTTTAATTAAAAACGCTACGATTATGGTTCATTACGAACCAGCAGAGGAAGAATTGCCTTTTTCAGATCAAGTCGAAAAAGTTGTTATGAAGAACAAAAATGTTAAAGACGTTCATCAGATAATTTCGACAAAAACAGAGGAAGGGACATTCTTAACCCTCCACATTGAAGTTAATCCCAATCTTCCATTGTCAGAGGCTCATCAGATTTCCGAAAAGATTGAAAAAGATATTAAACTCTTTTTCCCTAACGTTCAAAAGACGACAGTTCACATAGAAGCTTCCTCTGACACAAGCAGAGGAGAAATCATTTATGAAGAGGAAGATATCAGCGGCATTACCAAGATACTGGCCTCTGATCAAAAGATAAAGAAGGTTTCCTCAATAAAGATTTACAAGAGTAAGGGCAACAAATATGTGGACATCACATGCTCATTCAATGGCATAGATTCTATTGAAGAAGTCCATAAAGAAATTAATGTTATCGAAAACATGATCAAGAAATACACCGGAGAATGCGTGGTTACAATTCATCCCGAACCCTTCTAATCTTATAAATCAACCCATCTTTCATTTTAGGGTTTAGATGTTTAATACTTTATTAAGCTGGTTGGATAATCCAACCATGATGGAAAATAGAATAAAAAAAATAGCGCTAATATCAAGCATAACTGCTACTGCCGTAGCGTTACAATGGTTATGAACATCCTATGAACATCTTATTCCCTCACTTAACGGTCAGAGACATAAGCCTAATCACGGTACTCACAGCCCTGTGCGTCGGTGGGAACTACGCCCTCATAGGGTTACCAAACATAAAAATCATGGATCTAGTGGTCTTCATCACCGGCTTTGTATTTGGCGCATCCATAGGCGCAACTACTGGAGCATTGGTGTGGATAGTGTATGGTGCTATAAACCCTTTTGGCTTCAGTTTCCCCGTATTGATGTCGACCATGGTTGGCGAAGCTGCCTTTGGAATTGTGGGCGGAATCTTAGGAAGAATAAGCTATAAAACCACAGAAAAAACCTTTAACGTCTTCAGATTCAGCCTTGAGATAGGTCTATGGGGTCTAGTCCTCACCATAATCTACGACCTGTTCACGAACATTGTTTTCGCAGTCGTCTTCGATGTGCCACTAGTAACCGCAATTGTGGTTGGATGGTTTATTCCTCCCTTTTTTGGAATCCTGCATGAGGCGAGTAACTTTATCCTATTCTTTTCTGCAGTCTATCCGTTAACTAAAGTCATAAGAACTTTTACAGGAGGTGGCAAGGCATGAGTCAACACGAAAGAATACTGACTATAGGGCTAATTGTTTTCCTACTTGTTTCGATGATCACTGCAGCAACAACAATATACTATCACCAAGAATACGTGACCATGAAGAGACAATACAATGAGGAACTTGCAAAGTTGGGAGTTGTTTCATATACTGTAAACATATTATTAGATAATAACGGGACAAAAACATGGTACAACCAAACGCTAATACCCATAGGGTGGTCGCTCTATAATGCAACCGTCAAAGTAACAAATGGGAATGTTAACTACTCGTCTGTCTATGGGCCTTCGTTTATCACTGCAATAAATGGGGTGTCAAGCACAGTGTCTTATTATTGGATTTGGTGGGTCTGGAATAGCGCTTCACACTCTTGGACACTTGGATCGGTAGGGGCGGATGCTTATAGCTTAAAGAATAACGACATCGTTGCATGGTATTTCGAAAATACTAAAAATCTCCCATCTCCATGATTAGTCGTCGTAAATTTTAATAACGGAACCATGTAAGCAAAGGCAGTTCATTTTATCGCAGGAAACGGTTTTTCAGCATTTAATGCTACACTGTTGGCTTTTGGTGATGTCGTAGACTATAATTACTCCGCCGAGTACGGAGATTTCGCTATTTCTAGCTTCTTTGGCATTTCAAACGATGTAGGCTCCTCACGTTACTGGTCCTTGTACGTTAACGGCGTCGCATCCAATTCGGGCCCGCTTAAGACTGTCCTTTCAGCTGACGATGTCGTAGAATGGAAATATCAAAAGTTTTGATTATATTTTCTTGTTTTAACAAAAAACTATTTAATAAGGAGTAATTTAGGGAGTTTGTAAGGCGAGGAGAATACGTCATCATCGGAGTTTAGACAAATAATCAGGTTAGGTGGGAAAGACCTTAACGGTAAAAAGAAGATTTTACCCGCTCTAGCGGATATTAAAGGTATAGGTTTTAACACTGCAAACGCCATTTTAAACAAGCTAAATATTGACACTGATACGAGGTTGGGTTCGCTTTCCGAAGCTGACCTAAATAGGATAGATGAATATACAAAAAATCTTCAAAGCAAGTTGGATCTCGCATACCTTCTGAACAGAAGGAAAGATCCATCTTCTGGTTCCAACATACATCTAATAGGCTCCGACCTGGATTTTATCATAAAAGATGATATTCGAAGGGAGAGGGATACGATGAGCTGGAAGGGTATAAGACACTCTCTTGGATTAAAAGTTAGGGGGCAGAGGACTAGAACGACGGGTAGGAAAGGGCTGACAGTTGGTGTGAGAAAAGGGGTTGCTAGACCTGCTGCAGTCGCTGGACAGGCGGCCCCAGCGTCCTCGGCCACACACGCACCCGAAGAAGCTAAAAAGTAGAGTGTCTGTTTAATGCGCTCTTCAAATGCAAACGTTTATAACTTAATTTTATGGTTATGCGGACGCAGGTGTGCTTTTAGGGGATAGTTATGGGAGATCCTAAGAAACCTAGGAAAACATATAGTACTCCCCGAATGCCTTGGAGGAGTGACGTTCTTGTTGGAGAACTCCAACTGGTGGGAACGTATGGGCTTAGGAACAAACGCGAGTTATGGAAGGCAAAAACCCTTCTCTCCAATACAAGAGAACAGGCAAGGCTTCTTTTGGCTATGCCTGAGACTGAGCGTAATGTAAAGGAAAAGTTTCTTTTAAACAAGCTTTTAAATTACGCTTTAATCGATAAAAATTCTACTATAGATGATGTGCTGAGCCTGACAGTTGAAGACATTTTGGAAAGAAGACTTCAGACTTTTATTTGGAGGAAGGGCTTAGCTAAGACACCAACTCAGGCCCGTCAGTTTATTGTTCATGGCCATGTTTCTGCAGGGGATCATGTCGTTAGGCGTCCGAGTATGCTCGTAAGAGCACAGGATGAAGAATCCGTCAAGCTTAGAGATGATAGCCCTCTGAAGGCTCTAATCGGAGCTCAACCGGAGGCTGGTAAATAATGTCTAAGCCAGCTGGTGCTGAGGAAGAAAAATGGGCTATTGTCCACGTTTACAGTTCCTATAATAATACCATCCTTCACTTTACAGACCTATCAGGGGCTGAGACTATTTCAATAAGTTCTGGAGGTAGACATGTTAAAGCGGACAGATACGAGTCCTCACCGTACGCTGCAATTAAATCAGCTATGGCTACATCTGAGGAAGCGAAGAACAAAGGTATAACTTCGATAATAATTAAGGTTCGGGCAGTAGGAGGCACAGGGCCTAGGGTGCCTGGACCTGGTTTAAATGCGGCCCTCAGAGCCCTTGCGAGAGCTGGTTTCAAGATTGCTAGAATCGAAGATGTAACTCCTTTACCACATGATACCACAAGAAAGGCCGGCGGAAGAAGAGGTAGGAGAGCTTAGATGCCTGTTCAAGTTTTAGAGGAGTCCTTTGATAGGATAAAGGTTCTTTTTGACGGTTTTTCAAGGATGCACGTTAACTCTATACGACGTGCGGCTATGTCACTTGTTCCCGTTATGGCGATAGACGATGTTGTAATATTAGAGAACACTTCTTCTTTCTATGATGAAGTAATATCTCATCGTCTAGGACTTATTCCGCTGAAAACTCCTGTTGACAAGTATCTTCTTTCTTCAGAATGTGACTGTAAGAGTGCCCTTGGCTGTCCTAAATGCAGGGTTTTGTTTGTATTAGATGCTGAAGCGACTGATAGGGTCAGAGAAGTGTACTCTGCTGAGCTCGTCTCAGAAGATGAAGAAGTTAAACCCGTCTCCCAGAACATACCCATCTTAAAGCTTGCACCTGGGCAGAAGATTAAGTTAGAAGCGTATGCTAAACTTGGTAGAGGTAAGTCACATGCCAAATGGCAGGTGGCATCGGTATCAGTTTTAGAATCGTATCCTGTGATAGTTCAGAATAAGAGTTGCAATAATTGTGGCGCATGCGTTGACGCGTGCCCAAGGAACGTCTTTCTTATGCGTGATGGTCTGCTTAATATCGACAATCAACTTAGCTGTAACCTCTGCCTTGAATGTCTAAAGGAATGCCATACTGAGCCTAAGGGTATTAGTGTTAGCGAGTCAGAGGATAAATTCATCCTTGTAATAGAAAGTGTTGGTAGCATGTCTGCAAGAGATATTCTACTCCAATCTATTAAGGAAGTCATGTCCCAAATCGATGAAGTTATTGGAAAATTTTCGGGTGAGGTGATCACTGTTGAAAAAGAGAAGCAGTAATCCGATTATAACCGAAACGTTGGAGAAGTTGGAAAAGTTGTCAAAAGGACAAAACAAAACTTTTTGGACCAGTGTAATAGAGATGGTTTCCCGTCCCAACTCAAGAAGGACGACAGTTAACGTGGGCAAGGTCTCCCTGCTTACAAAAGAAAACGATATAGTACTAATTCCAGGCAAGATCTTGGGTGACGGTTTAGTCGACCACGCGATAACGGTGGGCGCCCTATTTAAGTCCAAGAGTGCTGGTAAAAAGATCTCAGCCGCAGGCGGCTCCGTCCTTAATTTAGTGGATTTCGCTGAAAAGTATCCTGACGGTTCCAAAATCATAGTAATGGGTGGTTGAATATGTCTGCTCGGAAATCAATCGTTATCGACGGCGAAAATCAGATCCTTGGTCGCTTAGCCTCCGAGGTTTCTAAACTACTTTTGAAAGGTAATAGGGTTGTTGTTATTAATGCGGAGAAAATTCTGCTTTCCGGTAACAGGAAGTCTAATCTTAAAAATTACCTGTTAAAGCTTGAAATAAGCAGTAGGACCAATCCTATCTATGGACCTTATCATGCAAGGCGGCCGGAAAATATTGTCTCTAGAACGATTAGAGGTATGTTGCCCATGAGAAAGAGCAAGGGTGCGATCGCTTTCGATCGCTTAAGGGTTTTTGTCGGGATCCCAGCAAAATTTGAAAAAGTTGCTAGGACAACCTTTTTTAAGGCACAAGCGACAAAACCTTTATCGTTTTACACTAAAGTAGAGGAAATAGCTGAAGTTCTCGGTAAAGGGGTTGCTAGCTGATGGTGAAAAAAGCCCGACAGTTTGATGGTTGGAGGAAGACTTCATACGCACAGGCAGTGGTATCTTCAGGTCAGGGTCGCGTCTGGATAAACAATGTGCCAGTTGAGATTATGCAGCCGGAGTTTGCTAGATTGAGGATTATGACCGCTTTAGCTCTTGCTAAAGAAGTGTCTAATAAGGTCAATATCGCAGTTAAAGTTAAAGGTGGAGGCTACATGGGTAGGGCTGAAGCAAGTGCTATGGCCATATCTAGAGCTATCGTTGGATGGAGTGGTTCAGAAGATGTCAAAAAACGATTCATGGAATACGATCGTTTCCTTCTGGTGGGCGATCCTAGACAGACAGAGCCGAAAAAGTTTGGTGGTCCAGGCCCTAGAAGGAGGAAACAGAAGTCTTACAGGTGATGTTGTATGATGATTCCTGTCAGATGTTTCACCTGCGGTTCCCTAATAGCTGACAAGTACGAAGAATACAAGAAAAGGGTTGATGCAGGAGAAGATTCGGGTAAGGTTTTGGACGAGCTTGGAGTTAAGAGGTATTGCTGTAGGCGCATGTTCGTTTCCAACGTTGATGTTGTTGACCAGATACTGCCTTACGAGGAATCTGTAACAAGAAAAGGTAAGGAGTATCAGACGGTGAAGTAGATCATGGGCACGAAGATCCGGGATCTAAAGTCTCGAATAATCTTTAACAGCAGAGGGGAAAAGACGATAGAAGTTGATGTTATAGTTGGAAATGTTGTTGGACGGTCTTCTGCTCCAGCCGGTGCAAGTACCGGAGGAGGCGAAGCTGTCGCCTTCCCAGCTTCAGGCCCGGAAGGTGCGGTTCAAGCTTTCAAACAGTATTCTAAGAAAATTGTCGGATTTGATGCGGGCGACATCAAAGGACTAGCAAAGCTATTACGCGAAATTGACACATCCCCTTTCTTTGAGAATATCGGTGGCTCCGCCGCATTTGCTATAACATTAGCTTCAGCTGATGCCGTATCAAAGTCTCTCGGCATTCCAATGTTCAAGCTCATCGGCGGTAGAATAAATTTCGCTCATCCGTTTCCATTGGGTAACGTCCTTGGCGGGGGTAAACATGCCGGTCAAGGTTCTCCCGATATTCAGGAATTCCTTTCGCTGCCTGTTGGTGCCAGGAAGATTTTCGATGCTATTTATGCTAACGTTTTAGTCCACAAAGAAGTTCGTAGGCTTATCGAGAAGAAAGATCCCACGTTCACGGGAGGTAAGGGTGATGAAGGCGCATGGGCCCCTCATCTCAACGATTTGGAGGCATTGGATGTCGTTAGCGCCGCAGTGAATAATATAAGCGATAAAGTGGGTTTCAAGGTGAAAATGGGAATAGATTTCGCCTCGGGGTCGATCTTCGATCCTAAGTCTGGCACATACAACTATGAACGCAGAGGTGTGAGACTAACGAGAGAGGAGCAGATCGACTTTGTTCTCTCGGTAATAGACAGATTTTCTCCAGCTTACGTGGAAGATCCGATGTTCGAAGACGACTATGAGGGTTTTGCCGCTCTGACAAAACGGGTGAAGCACACGTTCATAGTCGGCGACGATCTGTTCGTGACAAACAGTAAAAGGCTGCTCGAAGGCGCTAAGATTGGAGCCGGTAACGGTGTAATATTGAAGGTTAACCAAATCGGTCCTCTCGGTGAAGCGATCGACTTTGCTAACACTGCCAAAGCGAAGAAATATATTATAACAGCATCACACCGGTCTGGGGAAGGAGTTGACTCACATTTGGCTCACATCGCTCTCGGCGTTTCCGCAGAAATCATGAAGTCTGGTGTTGTCGGCGGAGAACGGATAGCGAAGCTTAACGAGCTCATCAGAATTGATGAAGCTTATGGACCCTTTAAGATGATGGATGTTAATTGGTGATATGTGTGACACAAGAGAAAGAAGCAGTAGATGAGGAAGGTTCCTCCGAAAAGATGGTAACTACAGGGATTAGTGAAAAAGACTTGTTTTCGTCAGGTATTAGAATAGGTAGCGTTGCGAAGACAGCGTACATGAAAAAGTTTATTGCAGCAACAAAACAGTCCGGTCTAAATATCATAGACATCAACAAGACCCTTGAACGAATTGACGTTGCTTCTAAAATGATATCCCGTTCTAACCCTAAGAACGTTATTGTGTACTCCCGTAAACCTTATGCTGAAACTCCTGTTGAAAAGTTCTGCGAGCTGACCGGCGCTACTCCGGTAATAAAGAGGTTCCTTCCCGGCACCATAACAAACCCTCTGCTCAAAAATTATTTCGAACCTGAATTGGTGATCGTCTCGGATCCTTTTTATGACAAGCAGGCTATAGATGAAGCATCAAGTATGAGCATCCCAATAATTGCCATATGCAACACGGACAACATCATTTCTGATGTGGATGTGATTATACCCGCAAACAACAACGGGCGCAAGGCTCTGGCAGCGGTCTACTGGCTTCTTGCCAGAAGTGTTCTGTCAGCTACAAAGGCACTTCCACCGAACGAATCTATGAAGTATTCTATTGACGATTTTGAAACCAAGACTGAAGAAGAATCTTCTTAAACTTATAAACTTCCTTCAAAGACCATATATTTGATCAAATTTGGGTGTTAATCGAAGACCTGCCGCGGCCGGAACCTTTTACCCCGGCAGTGAAAGAAGTCTGAAAGAAATTCTGGACCGGCTTTTTAACTTTCCTCCGGACAATTTAAGTAAATACACTCCTCCTAACATGAAAGAGGTTTTCGGTATAGTTTCTCCTCATGCAGGCTATCAGTATTCGGGATATGTTGCCGCAAAAGGCTATTCCCTTTTAAAGACGTATATCCCTTCTCCTGAGCGTGTTTTTATTCTTGGCCCTAACCATCAGGGACTGGGGAGCATAATCGCTTCCTCTACAAAAGAAGGCTGGCAGACACCCTTAGGAACAGTTCCTGTCGACCTTGAAGGGGTTAGAAAACTATCGAACCTTTCCAAGTTAGTGGATCTGGATGATCTGGCACATGAATATGAACATTCTATTGAAGTTCAACTTCCACTTCTTCAGTACACGTACGGGAACACCTTTAAGCTCCTTCCAATCTGCATGATGGTCCAGGACAAACACTTTGCAACAGAACTCGGTAGCGTTATAGCAGATTTATTTGTCCCCGGTAGAGATATCTTGGTTGCTTCCTCTGACTTTACCCACTATGAACCGCACAATGTTGCCCTAAGGAAAGATAAAAAACTCATAACGTACATTGAAAAGCTTGATGTTGAAGGCTTCTATGACTGCATAGATGAAAATAAGATATCGGTCTGCGGTTTTGGGCCCATCGCCACTCTTATGACACTTTCGAAGAAGATCGGCGCTTCCGGTGGAAAGCTTCTAGTCTATATGACAAGTGGTGAGATCATCGGCGAATACGACCAAGTTGTAGGCTATGCTTCGATAGCGCTTGGAAAGTGGTAGTTTTGTACGCGTGCGCTTTTTCTCCTGGAAAAGTCATACTGCTTGGTGAACACTTTGTCGTCCATGGCGCCTGTGCACTTGTCGCCGCGATCGAGCAGGGGTCTACAACTAAGTCGTCACTTTCCGACGTAGACGAAATAGTGAGTGAAAACCTTAACCTTAGATGGAGGCAAGGTGACCCCGTCCCTAAGGCACTTCTTCCCTATAAGAAGGCTCTAGAAAGGATTAGAAGTGAGTTTCCGGTATCGAAGAAGATAAGATCTTCGATCAGCACAACACTACCTCTTTCTGCCGGACTGGGCTCATCCAGTTCTACTTCAGTCTCCTACGTCGCATCAGTCTTAAAGCTCTTAGATAGTGATGCTGATTCTGGCAGGATATTTGATATCGCCATGGAGTCTGAGCGTGTAACGCACGGTAATCCATCTGGTGTAGACGTCTTTGTCGGGGTTGAAGGTGGAGTGCATCTCTATAAAAGAGATGGATCAAAAAAAAAGGTGAATTTATTGGCTCCCGTGAAAATAATTGTCGTGAACACGGGAATTAGGCGCTCAACTTCTTATCTGGTTTCAAAATTTGCATCTTACAGGAATATTTTTCCATCATATTTTGATGGAGTCGTTAAAGCATCCTCACATATCGCCGTTTTGGGCTCAGATTACTTGAGTAAGGGTATGTTAAACGAATTTGGTCTCCTCCTAAACTATCAGCATGCTATCCTATCTTTCTTCGGCGTATCATGCAAGCCTTTAGACAATTTAGTAAATCTATCTATTGAAGGCGGAGCCTTGGGCGCGAAGTTGACCGGTGCCGGAGGAGGCGGATGTGTAATAGTACTGCCTGATCAGTCTTCATTTGGGAATGTAATAAGGAAGCTCGAGGCCTTTGATGTATTTGTCACGACCATCCCCTCCGGAGGTCTTAAAACTTGGACAGAATAGAGACTGTGGTCATAAAACTTGGAGGTTCTGTTATAACCCACAAAGATCGTCCTCTGACTTTAAGAATTAAAGCCCTAGATCAGTTATCAAAGGTGATAACGCAACATCGTTCTAGAAAAATTATCATACACGGCGGTGGATCATTCGGCCACTATTATGCTAAGAAAGCAGGGCTCTCTACCGAATGTAAAGAAATCGGCGATATTGAGGGCGTGTATTTGACTAGGAAAAGCATGTTTGATCTACATCAGAAAATTGTCAGATCGCTGAGCTCAAGAGGTATTAAACCATACACTATAACCCCTTTTTTTGCCGGGGAAAATTCTATTATAATGAAATCATTTTTTTTAGATCTTTTGAACCAGGGTCTTACACCTGTTCTCTTTGGTGATGTTATACCTTGCCATGGCGGTTTCAAGATACTCTCCGGTGATGATATTGCGTATAGTATCTGCTCCATGATTAAGCCTAATCGCATGATTTTCTGTATGGATGTTGATGGTGTCTACCCTTCTTCGAAGATGGAGGGTGATGCCATATGTGAACTAGATTCTAGGAGTGTAAAGAATTTTGTTGGAACCAGCAAGAAATATGACGTTACAGGCGGCATAACAAGAAAGTTGAAGATCGCCCTCAAAATTTCTAAACTTGGAACAGACGTGTTCTTTGTTAACGGTCTCAAACCTGATGTAGTGTTCAAAGCTTTAAATGGCGTTATCGGCATGGGAACATGTATGAGGGGAAGACGATGAGCGAAAAAATACGCGGACGTAAAGCTGATCACATCTCCATATGCCTTAAAGAAGATGTTGAATCTAAAGGCGTTTCACCGGGTTTCGAATATATTCATCTGGTACATAACGCGATGCCCGAGATAAATTTTGAAGAGTTAGACGCTTCAACTGACATTTTTGGAAAGACTTTAAAGTACCCGTTATTATTTGATTCACTAACTGGAGGTCCCGAAGAAGCAAAGCTGCTGAACCAGACTTTTGCTCAGGTGGCTGAAGAAAAGGGATTAGGAATGTTTCTTGGCAGCGTGAGAGCAGCATTGGAAGACCCCTCAGTAAAAGATACTTATACTATTGTAAGGGATGTTGCCCCCAATATCTTTCTTGCCTTAAATATTGGAGCAGCACAACTGTCTAAAGGGCTCGACATCGACAAACTCAAATCACTTGTTTCAGACACTAAGGCGAACGCGATTTCCGTGCACCTAAACCCCTTGCAAGAGGTTATTCAGGTCGAAGGGGAGCCCAACTTCAAAGGTGTGTATGGAAAAATTGAATTCCTTGTTAAAAATATAGGTGTTCCGGTCGTTGTTAAAGAGGTCGGAACCGGCATCTCTAAAGAAACAGCTGCAAAACTTGAACTCGCTGGAGTATCCTGTATCAACATATCTGGGTTAGGAGGTACCAATTGGGCGACTGTTGAGGCGATTCGCTCTAAGATGCTGGGTGATAAGTCAAAAAGCAGTCTAGGTGTCACTTATTCGGGTTGGGGTATTCCGACGGTGGTTTCATTGATTGAATGCGCTTCAACTGTAAAGATTCCTCTTATAGCCTCTGGCGGGCTTAGAAATGGACTGGACCTAGCTAAAGCACTGGTGCTTGGCGCTAAGTACGGTTCGATAGCTCTTCCTCTTTTAAAGCTAGCTAAAAAATCTAAATCGAGTCTTTCGTCATATGTTGATCAGATTTATAATGAATTCAAGACAGCTATGTTCTTAACTGGTTGCAAGAAGGTTAACGAGCTTCATAGAGTAAGATATTTTATAGATTACTATCTTCACACTTGGATTTCTAGGTGAACTCATTGTCTTTATACGATGAGATGAAGTACTTTTCTTTGAAGGTCGACGAATATGTCACAAAATATTTTGACAGAGAGCCAAAGTCTCTCTACAACGCTTCAAAATATCTTATTTTGCAGGGGGGCAAAAGGCAGAGACCTTTTATTGTTATAAACTCGGCTCTCATGTTTTGTAGCTCCTTTGAGAAGATACTTCCTGCTGCTTCTGCAATAGAATTCTTACACAATTTTACCTTGGTTCACGATGACATAATGGATAACGATGAAGAAAGGAGAGGCGCCCCAACTGTTCACGTAAAATATGGGGTTCCAATGGCAATACTTGCCGGTGACCTACTGTTTGCCATAGCCTTTTACTCTGCGCTAAAACTTACGGCAAACGATTTTTCACCCGAACAAGTTTTAAAGGTTTCTGATGCTCTTGTAAACGCATCTGTGGAGGTCTGTGAAGGCCAAGCTTTAGATCTAAATTTTGCCAACTCTAAGGAATTCCCCTCCAAAGAAGAATATTATCGTTTAATTTCGCTTAAAACGTCTTCTCTGTTTAAAGCTTGCTCTGTCATCGGCTCAACTTTGGGAGGAGCTGATGATAGCTCAGTGAATAAAATGAAAGAATTTGGCCATCTCTACGGCCTATGCTTTCAGCTGGTAGACGATGTGCTGGGCGTCACGGGAGATAGATCTCTGACCGGAAAGCCTGTTGGTAACGACATACGCGAAGGGAAAAAGACTCTTGTCATGCGTTACGTGCTTGACAACGCTCCTGAAAGTGATAGACATAAGCTGCTTTCTATCTTGGGCAATAGATCGGCACCGGAGGAGGAGATACAGTACGCCCTTTCTGTTGTTTCTAAATCAAAGGCTCCCGATATTGTAAGGACTGAAGCTAAATTGCTATCCGATAAAGCAATCGATATTCTAGAGGGTTTCAGGGGTTCCCATGCAAGAGACATGCTGATAAACTTGACATCTGAAGCATCTACGCGGAGTAAGTAGCTTTGTCCTCAGGTGAAGAATTAGAAGAGCTGATTAAAAGAAATTCTCTTGTGAACGCAGTTGCACACGAGGGAAAATGTAACCCACAAGCTGTGCTCGGAAAGGTTCTCGCTGAAAGGCCTCCGCTAAAGGAAAATATTAAGGCAGTTATTCGACTTGTAAATGACGTATCAAAGCAGGTGAACCAGATGAGCTTAGAGGAACAGGAGAAAGCCGTCTCAAAGTACAATATTGTAAAGGAGGCCGTTCGCCCTCAACAGAAAGAGAAGGGGTTACCTCCTTTACCTGAAGCGGACAGGTATAAACAGATTGTAACAAGGTTCGCCCCAAATCCTGATTCCGTCTTACACTTGGGGTCGGCCCGTGCAATCATCCTATCGCACGATTATGCAAGATTGTACGCCGGCAAATTCATCCTGAGGTTCGAGGACACAGACCCTCGCTTGAAGAAGGCTGCTCTGCAGTTTTACAACACAATAAAGGAAGACCTGAAGTGGTTAGAATGCATGTGGGATGAAGAGTACATTCAAAGTGATCGTCTACTGATATACTATGATTACACGCGCAGGCTTATAGAAGTTGGAGGAGCCTATGTGTGTACATGTGAAGTTGACAGTTTCAGGAGGAAACTTATAAAGAAGAAGCCTTGTCCGTGCAGAAGCTTATCACCCAAAGAGCATATCGAACGTTTCAATAAAATGCTAGACGGCACCTACAAAGAGGGTAAAGCCGTACTCAGAATCAAAACTGACATGGATCATCCAAACCCTGCTGTAAGAGACTGGCCTGCCCTACGAATCATCGATACAAAGAAGCATCCTCACCCCCGTGTAGGTGCAAAGTTCCGTGTCTGGCCTCTTTATAACCTGGCTTCAGGCCTCGACGACCACCTTATGGGAATAACGCACATAATAAGGGGTAAGGAGCACTATACTAATATGATTCGACAAAGGTACATGTACGAACACCTGGGGTGGGTTTATCCTACAGCCATACACTATGGCCGACTTAAGATCGAAGGAGGCGTTCTTAGTAAGTCAAAGATAACTCAGGGTATTGCGGAGGGGCTTTACACCGGCTTTGACGATCCCCGTCTTGCGACGTTCCAGGCCCTTAGAAAACGTGGTGTTCTACCTAAAACCATAAGAACAATAATCTATGAGGTGGGCATAAGACCTATTGATGCTACCATAAGTTGGGCGACGCTCTATTCTATAAACAAGAAGATAATTGATAAATCCTCTCCAAGATACTTTGTTGTGATAAATCCTGTTGTTCTTTCAGTTAAAGGTCTCACAGGTAGGAAGGAGATATCTCTGAAGAAACATCCTGAGGTTGAATCTATGGGTTACAGGAAGATAGTTTTAAAACCTGCAGAAGATGGCATTCTAAAGGTCTACATCAGGAAGGATGACTTAGTGAAGATCCAAGCTCACCCCCTCTTCAGACTTATGGGTTTCGCAAACGTCTACGATCTCAAAACGGTAGGAGACCATCTTGAGGGCGTTATACATAGCTATGGAATGGACACTGCAAAGAGCGTCAGCGCTCCCTTCATACACTGGGTTCCTGTAGACAGTAACGTTAGAGTCAGGTTGATCGACCAGAACGGACAAGTTCTCGAAGGTTTTGGAGAGAAAGGTCTGTTCGACGAACCAGTAAACACTATTGTTCAAATGGAACGCGAGGGATTTGCTAGAATCGACTCTAAAGAAAAAAACGTCGTTGCACTTTACTTTTCTTCTAAGTAGTCAACCAATAATCGGGCATTAAAGTGTCACTGCTCCTTTTCACCAGATGATAAAATGTGATAGTATAAGGTTAGATTTATATCGTACCAAAATTGAGGTTCTACGGACTTGATGACGATGTCGGAAAAAAGGGATGAGTCTGGTCGGAAGGCGTATTACGTTAAATTTGAAACTCCTAAGGAGACTGTGGACTCTGTATATGAAGTTATGAAGAGAGCTTCAGAGTCTGGCAAGATAAAGAAGGGTACTAACGAAGTTACAAAGGTAATAGAACGCGGTGTCGCAAAGCTCGTAGTAATAGCTGAAGATGTTGATCCCCCAGAAATTGTTGCGCATCTTCCGATACTGTGCGAAGAAAAGAAGATTCCGTACGTGTTTGTAACAAGTAAAAATCAACTCGGCGCATCTATAGGTATAGACGTTGCTTCCGCCTCCGCGTGTATCGTTGAACCCGGTGATGCGGCATCGGTATTCGAAGATCTTCTAAAATCTATAGCTAAAATACAGTCCCCAAAGTAGGGTGTTATAGATGTCATCGTCGAAGGGTGAAGAAAAGCCAACACCAGCTGAAATAGTGCAGGTTATTGGGCGAACTGGTGTTGCCGGAGAAGTTACACAGGTCAGAGCTAAGGTTCTAGAAGGAAGAGACAAGAACAGGATTCTTACACGCAACGTTAAAGGCCCCGTTAGGCTTGGGGATATTATAACATTAAGGGACACTGAGCTTGAAGCTAAGAAGATAAGGTAATAACTATGTCGTCTCAGAAAAGATGCTCTTTTTGCGGTGGAGAAATACTTCCTGGTTCAGGCACTGCATATGTTAGAAACGATGGTTCAATGTTATGGTTCTGCTCATCTAAATGCAGAAAGAGCATGCTCAAATTAAAAAGAGATCCTAGAAAGCTGAAATGGACTGAAAAGCATCCTAAACGTCTTACTCAGAAGAAATAGAACTCTTCTCAGGCGCGATTTAGGCAGTCATCGTTAACATTTAATGTCTGCAGATACGGCCGTAGAAGGTAAATAAAAGGACATTTTTCAGTAAACGGATTTATTCCCCCCTTTCTGATAGTCTGATTAGGGGGCACCGGTTAGACTTCTCTTAAATATGTGCTGAGGTGAGTTAAAAGTGATAAGATATAGACAGCCTATAGTTGTTGTCTTGGGGCATGTTGACTCAGGTAAGACATCTCTACTGGATAAGATCAGGAAAACGGCAGTACAGGCTAGGGAAAGTGGGGGAATAACTCAGCACATCGGCGCCAGTATCTTTCCAAAGGAGACTCTTATGGAAATCTGTGGCCCTCTCCTATCTAAGGTTGGTGGAGACATCAAGGTCCCCGGCGTGCTAGTCATAGACACCCCAGGTCATGAAGTGTTTTCCAACCTTAGGATTCGTGGCGGCTCTGCCGCGGATTTTTCGATAATAGTAACAGACGTCATGAAGGGTGTTGAAGCTCAGACAGTTGAAAGTTTAGAGATTCTAAAACAGAGGCGTGTACCTTTCGTTATAGCTTTAAATAAAGTTGACACGATCAGCGGATGGAAGCCTGGTTTAAATTCGTTTGTAACTGAATCTATTAAACATCAACCTGAGTCTGTTATAGAAATCTTAGACCATCAGCTCTATACGGTCGTAGGCAGTCTCTCAAGACTTGGTTTTAGATCGGAGCTTTACTCCAGAGTTAAAAGCTTCACTAAGGAGGTTGCAATTGTTCCTACAAGTGCCAAAACTGGTGAAGGTATTCCGGAGCTTCTATCGATTATTGTGGGTCTGACCCAGCAATTTATGATGGCTAATCTTACCTTTGAACTAGGTTCACCTTCTGGTATAATCCTTGAAGTCAAAGAAGAGGTTGGATTAGGAGTCTCGGCAGATGTCATACTCATCGACGGTGTTTTAAGAGTTGGCGACATGCTTGCAATGATGAAGAAGGAAGGCGCCTCTACTGTGAAGGTTCGAGCTATTCTTATGCCCAAGCCTCTTGATGAAATGAGGGATCCGAAAGACAAATTCTCACACGTTGAAGAAGTCTACGCTGCAGCTGGTGTCAAACTTGTTTCACCCGAACTTGATGGCGTTCTTCCTGGTTCGAGGTTCCTCGGATTCGATGATGTATCAAAATTTGAAGTAGTGCGGTCACAGATTGAGGGAGAAGTTAAAGGTCTTCTGTTCTCCAAGGACGAACTGGGATTAATCGTTAAGGCTGATGCTCTAGGTTCTTTAGAAGCTATAGTTAACTCTCTCAAGAAGAATAATGTTCCAATACGTCTGGCCGACATAGGGCCTGTTTCAAGAAGAGATGTGATAGAAGCTATAACGGTCGCGGAGAAAGACCCTTTCCTAGGCGTCATACTCTCCTTCCATGTTAAGATTTATCCTGATGCTGAAGAGCTTTTAGAGGCTAAGAAGGTTAAATTATTTAATGACCCCGTAATATTTAACATCATTGAGGGATACCTGTACTGGGTTGAAAGTGAGCGCCAGAGAATCGAATCAATGGAGTTCGGTTCACTTATATTGCCATGTAAGGTTCAGGTAATGAAGGGTTTCATCTTTAGACGAAGTAATCCGGCTATATTCGGTGTCGAAGTTCTTGGGGGTAGGCTAATGCAGAAATATAGAATGATGAAGAATGATGGTGAAGTCGTTGGAACCATAAGCAGCATAGAGGATAAGGGAAAGAGTATTACTATAGCTTACAGGGGAAATCAGGTTGCTGTATCGATTAAGGAAGCGGTCGTCGGAAGAAGCTTTGACGAAGGAGATGTTATATACTCTTCTCCTTCGTATAACGATTTCAAGATTTTGAAGGAAAAATATTTCGAAAGACTAGATGACGATGAAAAGAAGATCTTTGATGAGATTTTAAAGATAAAAAAGGCTAAGGATCCTTCCTTCATATTCCTGTAACTTCGTTTTCTTAAATTTATAACATAGCTCTGTTCTGCTTTGTGCAGTGAGCGACAAAATTGGCCAATTACAAGATAGTGCTTTCTGATGCTAAATCAGGAAAGTCTACTGTCTACGAAGTTAAGGATAGACAAGCCGCAGCCTTCATCGGCTTAAAAATAAATGATGTAGTTAGTGGCTCGATCTTGGGTGTGGAGGGAGAAATAAAGATAAGAGGCGGCTCTGACAAAGCTGGCTTCCCCATGCGATATGATATACCAGGGGGTATAAAGAAATACGCACTCCTTACAAAGGGTGTAGGATTAAAGAATGCTAGGAAAGGTGTAAGGAGAAGAAAGCTAGTTAGAGGGAACACGATTACCGAAGATATTTATCAGATAAATGCCTTACTCATATTAAAGGAAGAGCCTAAAAAGGAAGAGCCTAAAAAGGAAGAGCCTAAAAAGGAAGAGCCTAAAAAGGAAGAGCCTAAAAAGGAAGAGCCTAAAAAGGAAGAGCCTAAAACATCGGACACTACAGTAAAGAGTTAAAGGGTGGAATCTATTGTATAAGATCCCGCGGCAACCTGAAGTTAATATTGGTACCGCTGGGCATGTCGACCACGGTAAAACAACCTTAGTGCAGGCTTTAACCGGCAAATGGGCCAGTACTCATAGTGAAGAGTTAAAGCGCGGGATCACAATACGCGTAGGGTATGCTGATGCGGCGATATATCGTTGTCCTAAATGTAAACCTCCAGCAAACTATAACATTGCCCCGGTCTGTCCGGTATGCAGTTCTGAAGCAGAGCTTGCTAGAGTAATAAGTTTTGTTGACTGCCCTGGCCACGAAAGCCTTATGGCTAACATGCTTTCCGGTGCTGCGTTAATGGATGGTTCTCTTCTTGTGATAGCTGCTAACGAAAAGGTTCCACAGCCTCAGACAGCAGAACATTTGGCAGCTCTAGACATGCTAGGTAAGAAGAATATTGTGATCGTACAAAATAAGGTGGATCTTTTAACTGACTCTGAAGCTAAGGACAATTATAAAGCGATAAGGAATTTCGTGAAAGGAACTATTGCTGAGAATGCGCCAATAATCCCCGTATCCGCAGCGTACAAGCTGAATATCGACGCGTTAATCGAAGCCATGGAAAAGAATATTCCCACACCAAAGAAGGATGTCAACGCCTCCCCCCTTATGCAGGTTCTTCGCTCCTTCGATGTAAACAGGCCCGGCGTTGATTTTATGAATCTTAAAGGCGGCGTCTTAGGCGGCTCACTTATTCAAGGAAGGTTCAAGACCAACGATGAAATTGCCATACTTCCAGGGATCCTAGATAAGGAGAAGAACAAGTATATTCAATTGAACACTACAATATCGTCATTGAGCACAAGCGCGGGAATTATAGACTATGTTACGAGTGGTGGTCTAGTAGCAATAGGAACGCACCTTGATCCGTCTTTGACAAAGAGCGATTCTCTTGTAGGGTCAGTTGTGAGCTCTGTTGATAGTACTACTCCAGTATACGATTCTTTTTCTCTCAAGTTAAATCTCTTCAAGAAGGTTGTCGGTCTTACCGAAGATGTTCCAGTGGAAAAGGTCTCCAATAATGAGGTTCTTAGGCTTAATGTCTGGACGGCTGTTACAGTGGGTGTGGTGTCGTCCTCGTTATCCGACAGGGTTGAAATTAAGCTTCGCCGCCCTGCAGCAGCTCAACCCGGAGTTCGGGTAGCCATCGGCAGAAGAATCGGCGATAGGTGGCGGCTTATAGGTTCAGGCATAATTCAGTAGGCTGTATGGATTGAATGAAGTTGTTTTAGATACCAACTTTCTTATGATGCTGGTAGAAAAACCATCCAATATTATAGAGAGTGTTTACAGGGTCTTGAACCCTGCCGTCTTAGAAGTACCTTCTTGCGTCATAGACGAACTTATTCGTATTTCGTCCTCGAGGCATGTTAAGAAATCTAAGATCGCAGCCTTATCGCTTGAGATCGTAAAATCCCATATGAAGGTTATCGAAGTCTCTAAAGAAGGCTCGGTAGATGATAAAATAATTTCTTACGCGAGGGGTAAAGAAAGCGTCTTTATAGCGACCTTGGATTATGAACTAAAAAAAAGGCTTATGAGGGAAAACCTTAAATGTGTAACCCTCTCTAATGATAAGTTAATCTTATGCTAAAGTATAACTTTTTGAGTGAAAATTTGGAAAAATTAATAACATATTCTATGATGTGGTGCGTGGGCGTCAGATTTAGGTGATTAAGATTTGTTCATGAAAGTTGAGCTCCAAGATGTTGTTAGGATACCACCTGACCAGTTCGGCAGAGAGCTAAAGGAGGTTACGCAAGATATCCTAAAGAAGAAGTATGAAAGTATGATTATCCCTGAGCTTGGATACATAATCTGGCTCAGCGATGTTAAACCTGACCCAGTTGGGAAGGTCGTCCCCGGAGATGGCGCATCCTTCCATCACGTTATGTTCGATGTTTTAACATTCTATCCTAAGATTCAAGAAGTTGTAGAAGGTGAAGTCGTTGAAGTTACAGACTTTGGCGCCTTTGTCAGGATCGGTCCTACGGATTCTCTTTTACACATATCTCAGATTATAGATGATTACGTGACAAGTGACACCAAAAGAGGTGTAATAACAGCTTCCCAGACTAAGCGCGTTCTGAAGGTCGGCTCAAAAATCCGTGCAAGAATTACCGCAATAAGCCTGGCACGCGGAGAGTCAATCGGCAAGATAGGCATCACCTGTAGACAGCAGTATCTTGGTGCTCTAGAATGGATTGAAGAAGACGTAAAGAAGGCGGCAAAGACAGAAGTGTGAACAGATGCCAAAAGAATTAGCTTGTAGAAAATGTAAGGCGTTAACATCAGGTAAAATTTGTCCCGTGTGCAGTTCCACAGATCTTTCTTCTAGGTGGTCAGGGCTGATTATAGTACTAGATCCCGAAAAATCTAAGGTCGCACAAATGCTGAATCTTAAGGCTAAAGGCAGGTACGCTATAGAAGTGAGCTAATTGTGCTCATTTGGCTCCTAACAGAAGAAATTTCTAAGAAACTAAAGGCACCCTTAGGTAGACTTATACACAACGATGAAGATAAGGCTTCAGAAGTTGAGTTAAATCTTCCAGAGTGTGGGCTTATCGTTTCTGTCGGAGACGCTACTTTAGACTTTCTTTTATCAATAAACGTAACGCCTGATATTCAGATCGTCGACTCAAGGGAAAGAAGGGTTCCACGCGCGCTTCCTAAAACCGCCCACTTGACTACATTAAATGTGAAGAATCCCCGTGGAACGATCTCTCAGGAAAGTATCAGCGCATTCACTAAAGCTCTTTCTTCAACAAAGCCTGTTCGTTTAATTGTTGATGGTGAGGAAGACCTTTTAGCTCTTATAGCCATAATACTGTCCCCTGTGAATTCTTGCTTATTCTATGGTCAGCCTCAGGAAGGCCTAGTCTTGGTCAAAGTCGAAAACAGCATTAAATCATATTGCCAGGAAATCTTTGACTCAATGATCAAGCTTGACACGCCATAAAAAAAGCTTAATTTACCTCCTGTTACGACCCTCATGTCAGACGATTATGTCTGAACTAGGATCAATCAGCAAAATTGAAAACCTTCTTCTGGGACGCACTGAAGTATCAGCAGTAGTTAAGCATGCAGCTTCAACGCTGAGCAGGAAAAAAGCTTCTGAAATGCTAGCAAAAGAGTTTGGTGTCGAAGAAAAGCTCGTATTTCCTGTTAATATTCAGACTTCATCTGGAAATCGTGACGCAGTCATTCACGCTTTTATCTATAAAAATCTGGATGATGCAAGGAAACAGCTTCCAAAACATTTTTTTGTGCGAATGCTAAGCAAAGAAGAACGTGACAAGATCAACAAAGAACGTTCTAGCAAGAAGGCTGAAAAGAAACAGGCTGCAGCAAAGGGAGGTAAGTAACCGTGAGCAAAAAGAGTTCAGACAAGCATTCAAACGGTGTCTGGAAGCTCTACAAGGTTGAGGAGGGTAAGATCACGTTTAGGAGAACAGATTGTCCAAAATGTGGACACGGTGTTTTCTTGGCTGAGCATAACGATAGGTTCACATGTGGAAGATGTGGGTACACCAAGTTTAAAGCTTAAATTCCCTTACTACTTCTTCAATTCCAGAATCTATCATTTTGGAAACGTTCGGTGCAACCATAGACCTAAAGATTAAGTTATATTTTCGTTCCTTAATCTTCTCAAGAATTTTACCATCGCCAAATTTGATGTAGCCTCTAGCGAAGGAGCATGCCATAGCCTTCGCTTTTTCTCTGTCAAATGAGAACGATAGGGCGAAGTTTAGGAATTCTGCGATATCCCATGTCCTGTCGCCGCCAATTTTGGCCTGCTCAAGGTCTGTTATGAACAGACCCTGCTTTGTGCATATTATGTTATCCGGTTTAGCGTCGCCGAGAGTAAATCCTTTCTCGTGTATTTTACCGATTTCTTCACCAACCTGTTTCATAACCTTCACCCCTTCTTCTTTTTGGAGAACGCTGCCAAAATTTTCTCCTTCGATGTATTCTGTGATAAGTTGTACTCTGTCAAGATCTAAGAAGTAAACTTTGGGTGTGTTAAAGCCTGCTTCCCGGAAAGCTAAATTCATAAGATACTCATTCGCTAGTCTCTTCAAAGGTACAAATTCAAAGCGCCCATCCGTTAGTGTAACCAGCGCTAGAATCGCCCATTTTATGTTTCGTGATTCCTTGAACTTTTTAACGATGACTTCATATGTCTCCCCATCCTTATCGAACACCAACTTTCTTGCTACGTTAAATATTTTGTGCAGCTCGTCACCACCTAAATTTTGTGATCTGCAGTTGTAACCTTCTGGAATACCTAAATATTCTGCTATCTTAGCCATCCAGTGTTTTTCGTTGACTATAAGGCTTCCTTCTGGTAGCTCCAAGTACTTAGATGTATGTTTAAGATCTTCTAAGGGCTCAAGCTTCATCTGTCTTTTAATCTTGGATTTGAGCTCGTCAAGTATTATGTTTACCCCCACCCTTCCCGCATAGAGATGTGTAGCATATGATGTGATGTCCCGTCTAGTTTCTTCGGCCACGGCTTTCAGCTTCCCAATCTTGCTAAATGTTTTAACATCAGTTATCCAAAGTCTGTCTTCGTTAAAGCGCACGCTATTATTTTCGCTAGCAATTTCCACGGCGGCTTCTCTGAACCCGGATAAAGTGAATTCAAGGTTCCTTTTTCGATTAGGTTCATTGTATGTTCTGGAGTAACTGTAAAGAGCTGGGGGATAGAAGAGAGCTCTCCTTTTTAGCTTCTCAAAGAGAAAATATTCGAGAGGGAATTTGATTGTTCCGACTATAGGTTGATATTTGCCGTTGAATTCCATCAAGATTTCTATTAACGTCCTTTTCTTGTATTCTACTTCTATTTCTCTTAAAAGGTCTTCTCCTACAAGGGGCTCGTATATGTTAAGAAGCCTTCCTGCCACGAATTCCCCTAGGCCGGACTTTTTGGCGTCTTCAAGAATCATCTGCTCCTCTATTGCGAGGATCGAGCATACTAATGGTTCCTTAACATACTTGTATCCTATCTTAGGCATGTATTTTTTGAGCACAACTATTATATCGTAGTCGCTGTCCGCTCTTGCGTATCCTGCTGCAAATGATCCATAGATGCATGAAGCAAGCACGTTCTCCTCTCCATACTTTCTATAAAGGGTTCCTAGAATTTCTTTTTTAACGGTGCTCGAAGTGCTCATGTAATTCACACTAAACCGGATTTCTTCTCTAAATCACGGATTCTTAAAAGCAGTATCGGATCAAACTTGACGGTTAGTACCATGTTAACAGGTATTCTAACTACGTTCTCCTCTGGAGGAAGTTCTACAACCGGTTTTCGTTTATTTATCCAGCGGTCTAAGGTCTTCTCCTTCAAACTTTTGTCTTCGAAACCGTCGACAAATTTTTTCTTTATACTTCTAATAAGGTTTTTATCAGAGTAAACGTACTCCGGTTTAACAGTTCTCTCGAGGTCAGAATACATCGCTTCGAATGTGCTTGCACTGATTTCATCTGATAAGATTTCGAATTTCGACATTCTTCTGACCAAGTCGAGGTAATGGAGGAATTCGTGGGCTAGAACAGTTTTAAGAGAACTCTTTGAGCCATAGCTTATTAACGCTGCGGTCAACTGGATGACAATATCTAAGCCTGAAGGGGTCGAATAGGGAAGGGTTCTAGCATAGTAAACAGCTATTCCGCTAGAGCTTCCCGTATATATTGGAAGAATAGGCTCGATATAATAATCTGGATACTTTAAGTTGGCGCATACTTCGACTTCTTTGACGCAGGAGTCGAGGACTTCAACCCTTTTGTAAATGGATTTAAGAAATCTGCCGTCAAACAATTCCCTTATCTTAGGGTCCTCGAACCTGAACAGCCTATTCATTCCTTTCCATCAAGCACTATAAGAGGACACGTCTATAAAATTATATAAAAGATGTCGTGAGTTCCCTAATTTCCTTTATTATCCCATCGAACCCTCAATGATCTTTAATGTTACTATTTGATCATGGTGAATTTCCTTAGAGTGCTCCTTTTTTTAAGCTGGATAAAGGTCTCGGTGTGACTGACACCTGGCAAAATGGCTATCTTCTTTGACACAACGCTGTACAGGTCTTCTAGGCTTCTAACGTGCACCTCAATTAGCATATCAAACCTTCCGGTGACCTCGGAGACGAGAATGACCTCTGGTATCTTTGCGATTTCTTCAACGGCCTTATCTCTTTCCAATGACTCGACGTTAATTCCAACGAAGGCTTTCACGTTGAAACCTAGGCTCTCATCGTTCACTTCTATCGTCATCCGCTGTATGACACCTTTCCTCATAAGCCTCTTCACCCTGCTGTACACCTTGGACTGCTTCACTCCAAGCTTCTTGGAAAGCTTGGGGATAGATGATCCGGCATTCTCATTTAATTCATCCAAAATTTTTAAATCAAGCTCATCTAACCTTTTCATATTAACCGCTTTACTATAATAAAGGGTAAAATATAAACAAAACGGTTTAAAAAAACCAAAAAAGAAATCTAACCAGCTCTTCTCTGTCCAGTTCGTTTGGAATACCTTCCCCTCCCCCAATCCTTCTCAAGGGGCATCTCTGAACCTATCTTTATTTCATACCATATTTGGTTTTTGAAGCCATCTGGCCTGTACTTGTCAAGATCTATGATACCGTTTTCTTCAAAAAATTTTTCTTTTATTTTATCTTCGGAACGAACCTGATTATTGACGCTCTTTGGATAAATTTTAAATGCAAACATAAATAGTTATTAAATTTATGGTAGGTGTTTATTTGTCATACTCCGTATGACGTTTTGAAGGGGTTTGGACATATGGGAAAAATTTCTTAACTCGTCCGAAGTCAAAATCTTATTGTACTTAAATAGGGGGAGAGAGGCGAGATATTCTAAGTTGAAAAATTCGGTTGACAGTAGAGCGACTTTGGATTGGGCTTTAAGAGAACTGTTAAGAAAAGGGGTTGTAAAGAGGACGATAATCGACACGCATCCAATCCAAACCACTTACTCGCTGACACTTAAAGGAGAGGAGGCTGTCAAACACTTGATAGAACTTGTAAAAATAGTTTTAAAAGAAGGAAAATGATTCCTCCAGCTAAATTATTTGGTGGAATAAAACGGGAGTTAATTTTTTATCGAACAAGTAAGGCTGGTTCATCACATTATGATGATGACTAAAAAGGAATTTTTCTCTCAAAAAAATAAAGAGAAGAAAGAGCCTATAATAGGTGCGAGTGTCGGACTTGGTTTCGCTTTTTCTGAGACTATTGGCTTCTCTAATTTGTTAACGATAATTCTGCGCTGTTTAACAACATGGCCTATGCATGTGCTAACTTCGACTGTATTACATTGCTTAAGATGCTGAAACTTTCAAATCCCGAACAGCTTAAAGTAGGGGAAAGAATAACCAAATTCAATGAAAACAAAACACCAGCGGGATACAAAAGAGGTTTAGACGAATACAGAAACTAATCTACTATTATAGAGCTTAATTTTGGTAAGTCTAAACTTAACAATTATTTTTCCTATTACGTAATCCCCTCTTAAATATTAAATATCAAGTAATACTGTGGAATGTTAAAGGGGAAGACAATCGTGGACTTGCTTTCAGATTCTGCTGTAAAGGATAAATTTTTAGACTTTTTTAAAGTATTTTTGGACGCATCTAATCAGCCCAAATATATGGCTAGACTTGTCAATGCCATCCAAACAAATACAAATTCTATTGTTGTAGACTTTCAAGACATCCTTAAGTTTGACCCTAATCTCGCCATTGAATTGACTAATAATCCAACAAAATATTTGGACATTTTCTTGAAAGCTGCAGTGGAATTTCTGAGGCAAGAGGATTCTGATTACGCTAAGAAAGTTGAGAAATATTTTGTTGTACGCTTGGGGAATCTCCCAGAAAAGGTTCCTATTAGAAAGCTCGATGTAAGTTTCCTTGGAAAGCTTGTGTCTATCAATGGAAACGTTTCTAGCGTTTCAGAAATAAAACCGTACATAATTGAAGCTTCATGGGTCTGTCCAAATGGACACACAACAGTGGTTGTTCAGAAAGAACGTATGTTGAAGAAGCCTGTGAGGTGCATAGAATGTGATGAAGAGGAAAATTTCAAACTTGATGAATTGAAAAGCACATTCATAAATTATCAAATCTTACGTGCGCAAGAACTTCCTGAAGAACTTCCTCCAGGCCAACTTCCCAGACGATTAGATGCAAAAATATACGGTGATAGTGTTGCTGCTGCAAAACTTGGCGACAGGGTTATTATCAATGGAATTTTTAGGATGGAAGAAGAATTTGGCGTAAGAGGCAGTCAATCAAGGTCTTTTGGTTCGGCAATTGAAAGCAATTATATCGAAGTCTTGAGAAAAATACCTCAAGATGTTGTAATAGAAAAAGCTGATGTAATAAACTTCAATGAACTGGCAGCACGTCCAGATTGGATCAAGACGCTTATCAAATCCTTTGCGCCATCAATTTACAATTACGATCTTCTAAAAGAAGCCATATTACTGCTTATTGCAGGAATACCAGAGATAGAACGTTCAGACAATGTGACCTTAAGAAATGGTATAAACATTCTTTTGATAGGAGACCCTCCAAAGAGTGAGCTCTTAAAGTATACTGCGAGATTAGCTCCTCTTGCGTTATATGCTTATGGAAAAACAACTGAGGAGTCAGACCTTACTTACAGAATTGTACAAGAGAACAAAGAAAACAAACAGTTACGAATGGCAGAAGCTGGACTACTTATCTCAGCAGACCATGGACTTTACTTATTAGACGGAGTTGATGATATGAAAAAAGGTGCTCTCCAAGCTTTTGGGGCAATTGAACAGCAAGCAGTTGCGATCTCAGAGAATGGCTTTTTAATGAAGGTAAATGCTCGAACTTCAATTCTGGCAACAGCAAAGCTTAAGTTTTTTGAATATGATTCTCAAAAAAGTCTTTATGAAAATGTTAACCTTCCTCAGGCATTTTTGAATGAATTCGACCTGATTTTTATCCCAAAAAAAGAGTCTAGCAAAGAAGAAGCTGATAGAATCGCATCACATATCATAACAATATATCATCCGACGCCGATTGAATCAGCTTTAGATACAGAATTTCTAAGGAAATATCTACTATATTGCAGACTTTTTAATCCAATCTTAACACCTGAAGTGGAAAAAATGCTCAGTGATTCTTATCTCGAAATGTGTTTACAAAAGGAAGACCAAAGCACGATTATTTCTCCTAATATACTTTATTCAATGATAAGGCTTGCCATTGCACGGGCTAGACTTCTCCTTAGAGACAAGGTTACTACAGAAGATGTTTCTGAAGCAGTAGTCTTAATCAAAACTATGCTGGATGCAGTTAAACAAGACTTTCAAGATTGATAAGGATTCCATTAAAGGTGTTGATTCAAATGAGAGAGAAACTTGAAATCGTCTTTGACAAACACAAAGATCTAGCTGGTCCGATCAATGAGCCTGTTGAACTCAATGGCTTAATTAAGGCTATTAAAATTCTTTCACATTCCTGAGCTTGTAATCGGCAAAGGTTGATCTTCTGCCACAACTGTCTGCACTGCTTCCTCCACTGGCTGCCCCTGCTGGCCTGCCGTCGCCGTCTCTGTCTCTGTCTCAGGAACTGCTTCGAACTGCTCTGTTTCCTTCGGCGGTATCTGGGACCTTACTGCCTTCAGAATGTCCGGTATCTGTTTAACGAACCGGTCCGCTACTGCTAAAGGGTCTAGTTTTCCTTTAGCGTCGGTTAGCTGCCTGTCTGGGTTAAAAGCGTCCTTTATTGTGGCCGACACTTTCTCCTTTAGAGCTGCTGCACCCTCTGCGCCGATTATATCTTCTAAGGAGTCTCCTAGACTCTGAGGCTGCTGAATTGCATACTTCTCAGCTACACTTCTTTCATCTGCTCGCACTTTCTCCTCCCTTTCCTGCAACTTAGTGATAATGTCCATTGTGCTCATTTCCTCCTCTTTCTTACCTTCTTGGCCTTTTAGTAATGTGACTATTGCAGAAATCTCCTTCCAGTCCGTACCCTTTTCGCCAAGCGCTTTCAGCATTATGATCATGTTCATCATCTCCGACGTGCTTAATTTCTCGCCTTTCTCTCCATTTTCGCTGAGATATTCTTTTATGTCGTCCCTTATTTCCTCTTTAACGTTTACGTTTTTCTGGGACCTGTCTCCCCCTCCGGTGATCCCCATGTTATCGAAAATCTGCATCTGGAGCTTAAGTTTCATGGCCTGCTTCTGGATTTTGCTGACCATATTAAGTATTTCGTCGTCGTCTTCTTCTACGTCTGCCTTTTTCCCGTTTTCCTTTTTTTCGGATTTTGTGACAGACTGCAGTTTATCTGCTACGTCAATTGGGCTTATTCCCCTTCGCCTTATGTTCCTGATAAGTGTCATTTCCTCGTCGTTTACCTGGCTCAATTTACTCTCTTACCTCTTGAACATTTAGAGTGTAGGTGTTAAGTCGCCCGTCAAACGTTAGGACCCCTAACTTTATCAGTTTAACCACTGAATCGTACCAAGAGTTATGAAAGTTAATCGCTTTCTGTATGAAATCCCAGAGGGGTAGCCCTTGATCTGCTGCCATCCTTTTTACATCCATTTCAACCATCCCTTTGCCTATTATTAAAACCTCTTTGAGCGTTAGATGCGTGTTTTCTTGTGCCCACTTTTTAAGGTCTTCCAACGTCGCCAATGCTGATGCGTCTAACACAATCTTATCCGCGTTCGTTTGAAGGGTTAGGGGCACCTTCTCCTTCTTCTGCTCCTTTCCTCTTGCTTTTCCAAATATGTGCCCGCTTACGTGAAGCTTTCCCATTATGTCCCGTGGCGGGTATCCCTCATCCTTTAACATGAGAGCAACCTTATTCTTGTCTTTTTCCGTGCTTGACAGCTCATTTATCCGAGCGTCTATTTCGTTTATTTCATCATTGCTCATATCTTATCACTTAGCTCATTTATCTTATTGTGCATTTCATCCATTTTAGGTAATATCACATTTGACATTATTAAAATAGATCACAATACTTAAATATTTATGTTTCTATAACTTGCATCATCGGAGAATTTGATAATATGAATCAAAATCAAGTTGCCAACAGTAGCGACTTTGCTGACTGGCTTCGGAAACTTGCAAGCGGATGTGAAATTGTCAACGCACTCTACCCTAATAAAGAATTTAGCTCGAAGGATTTAGTAAAAGTAACATCACTAAATGCACAGAATATTTCAAAAGCTCTTCACGAGTTAGAGAATTTAAAAATAATATCGATAAGGCACGAAAAAAACCCAAGAGGAGGACATAAAATACCATTTGTTAAGCTGACGGACCTCGGACAAAGTGTATATGCACTTTATCTGACAAAATTGATTGAAGGAAGTGAAAAACAAAAAGTCGATGTTGGAAAGATTTTATGGAAGGTTGAACAACTCTGGGATCTTGTAGAAGATAAGGGGCTTGAGGAAGGACTCAGAAATTCCCTGGTACAAAAACTCTTCCCCCTTTTCGATGAAGATCCAGTTCAAATCCTTGAGAAAAGTGGAAAGCTGAAGTCCGCCTTTAAATCGATTGTTGAAAAACCTCCTGTAGGAGACTTTCTTGGCGAGAAAAAAAGGATTTTGCTAGTTTCGATGCCAAGGCTTCTTTCTGAAGAGAAAACAAAAGACTGGGCTCTATCTCTTACCCCTAACTTAGAAAAGTTGCTATATGATGAAAATTTAGAGGTACAGGAATGGGCTATTAGGATGCTGGGAAATATTGCAAGGCTTTGTCCTCCTAAGACGAGTGAACTTACGAGAGTATTTGTGGATAAACTTTTTAGCCCCACTACAGAGTTAGCCTACGAGTCTCCAGCGGTTGGATCTGGGTTCACAAACCCCTACAAAGGTCCAATAGCGAACGCATTACTTCAGGAGCTACGTATTCAAATATTTGACATGTTACCTGAAAGTGAGAAAATTGAACTGCTGAACTCGTTTAGAGAGAAGGCGAAAAGCGAAGATGGAACGGTTAAGTTAAAAGCTGAATGGATGCTACGCTCTATAATTTGACAACCTATGGTTGAAGTAAAAGAGCGTAACAGTCTATGTCTAGAACATAAACAAACCTCGATAAGCGGAGAGGCCCACATCGGTGGATTGGCTAAAAGTAGCATTCACAGCAAATTGCAATCCACATGACACTAGTAGGAGAACACTTTCTCAAGTTGTGGCCTGACTCCGTTTCTCCAATTGGATCTTTTGATGTTAAACGTATTGGCAGAGTGCATACCGAACAGGGTACTGTAAAGTATTCCGCACAAACAAGAATTATAGAAAACGAAATAAATGTCCCAGTTTTTTACGCTATTGAGGAAACTCATGATAACGTATGGTTTATCTAGGTTAAACTCAAAAGCTTTGAAGCAATAGGTAAGAGTGAAAGTCTAACAGCCGATGAAACAGTATATCAAATATGGAAACTGCGCTCAAATAGTCCAAGAATGTAATGTCAGGCTTTAACCATAGGAAATTGCATGCCGGACATTATCAAAAAAGGTTTATTCTGTTAGAGTACTTAGCTAGAACATGAAAGGTTTCGAAAAACATCTAAGAATATCTTTCCTTACATTTTCTCCGTATTCTTCTTCATTTATATTCTTTTCTTCTTTAGACTCTTTTTTATATTTTTGAAAGAATACGCTAGTTAAAATTTTAGAAGCAGGCCAAGCCAATTTAAGAACATTTAAGAAGATAGGAAGCTTAAGAAGTTTAATTGGGGACAGCTGGTAAATAAGGGTGAAGATAAGCAAGTCTTAAGGTTCGCTTCATGCGGTTAATAAAATAAGTATGCAGATAAGAAATTAAGTAAAATTTAAGTAGTTTTAAGTTAATTTAAACATTCAGATTTAAGCCATTTAAGTATTTTAAGTATTTACTTAAATTTAAGTAGCCTAAGTATTTTAAGTAGACTTAATTTTAAGTATTTTAATAAAGTTTAGGATAGGTGAGATTTTTTTACAGAGTTGTCTTGTTGGAGAAATAGTGAAAAGTATGCGGTGTCCACTTAATTAAGCAAGTAAATCTGATGTCACCATATCCCTGAACGATTTCATATATAATTCATATCGGTGTCCCATCGTAAATTTAACTGCATAAAAATAGGTTGGATATTTGGCAAATATGGTTTGTCCGTGGCATCTAGATTTGAAATCGTGTCGTGAACTACCTACGAGTAAACTCGTAGGCTTCTTGCTTCACAGGAACAAACTTGCTTATCCGCCTGCGTTGGACAAGTAGAGGCAGTTCCTCCACACGGGCCTGTTCCAGACCCGCAGCCAGAATATTGCGTGCCGCATTCACGTCCCTGTCGAGGACGAGACTGCAGTTCGGGCACGAGTGCGTCCGTTCTTCCAGTCCTTTCGGAACCGCTACTCCGCATCCAGAGCATTTCTGCGATGTCCCGCTTGGGTTGACAAGTCTGACCCGTCCGCCACGCCTTTCTACCTTGTAGACAGTTAGTCGGCGCAGTTGGCCCCAAGAGGCATCCATTATTGCCGATGCCAGATTGTGGTTCTTCACCATGTTCGGAATCTTCAGGTCTTCGAATATGACGGTCGAGTATTCAGATGTCAGATTAGCAGAGACTTTGTGTGCGACATCCAAACGCTGGTTCCTCACCTTTCTCCAAGCCTTGGCGAGCAAGACCTTGGCCTTTTCCCTGTTACCAGAGCCTTTTTTCTTTCTTGATAGGCGCCTCTGAAGTGACGTGATTCTAGTGATGGAGTTGTCGAGATGTCGTGGATTCTCGAAGACTCTACCGTTACTCAGAGTTGCGAGATTCACTACCCCAAGGTCTACTCCGACTGGTTTCCCTTTCTGTGGTTCAATCGGTTTGGGAGATTCTGTCTCAACTGAGATACAGGCATACCACTGGTCGATATCTCTGACGACAATGCAAGTCTTCGGCGTTCCTTCAATCTGTCGATGCATTTTCGCTTTGACGAGACCTATCTTTGAAAGCCTGAGTTTCCCATCTACAACCTTGAACCCACCAAGTTGAGGATACCTGAACGAGTTGTACCTGTCTTTTCGTTTGAACTTGGGGTATCTTGAAAGCCCTGAATAGAACGCCTCATACGCTTTGTCTAATCTGAAGACGACGTCTTGCAGGATTTGGGAGTGAACTTCCATCAAGAACTTGCTACTACGGCGGATCGCCGTAAGGGCCCTCTTCTGTTCGAACGCCTTGGCTTTGGTTTGAATCCTGTCATCCAGAAGGTCATTGTAGAGGAGCCTGCAAGTCTCAAGAGTCTCTATCATCAATCTGGTCTGAGTCTTCGTTGGATAGAGCCTGAACTTGTAGGTAATCAAATCCCTTTCTGCCCCTCAATATATCTCTGGATGGTTTCTGAAGACACGTGCCCATGCGTGGAGACAAAGTAACTTCTTGACCAAAGTGTCGGTAGTCTTGACCGAAGATGTGGGAACTCTTTTCGTAACTCGTGGGAAGTGAATCCCTTCAGGGCAGCCACTATTCTGTTCGGGGTGGCAGTAGGTTTGGCTTTGACGAAGATGTGGACGTAGTCTGGCATCGTCTCTAAAGTGATTATTTCGCAGTCTATTGATTTGGACTTCTGTTCGAGTAACGCACGAAGTCTGGTTTCCACTTCGCCAACCAGCACTGGCCTGCGATATTTCGGACACCACACGAAGTGGTAGTTCATGAAATGAACTGAAGTCTGCGAAGCGTCGTATCCCTTTGGCATATTATATGTATGCTATTCACATACTGCTAGTAATATAAGCATTACAGGCTCGCTTCCATCCCACCGCTGAAGCATGTGGGATTTCTTTGTTTCCCCATACCCTTTCATTCGCTAAAAACTTAAGGACCCTTTAAAGAACAGGATCGTTAAGGACCCTAAGAGCATTTAGGAAGATAGGAATCTTAAGGGGTTCAACTGGGAAAAGCTTGTAAATAAGGGGGACGATAGGGAACCTTAGGAAACTACTTCATAAGGTTAAGGAAATTAGGGAATCAAATAGGGAAATAGGAAAAAAATAGGGAAATTAGGGAATTAGGACAGGGAAATCAGGGACCCTAATAGGAAATTAGGGGCTCTTATATAGGAAATTTAAGGGTCCTGTTTAGGGAAAGTTAGGAAAGTTAGTCAACTACCCACGGCTGAAGCCTTGGGCTTGTAACTGCCGTATGCGTTACGATTGGCTCGTTGACGTCAGGCCTGCTCAACTCAGATTTACCGAGTGGAGCGATGTTTCTCGCAGCATTCAAATCTGCATCAAGTTGGAAACCACATTGCCTGCAGTGAAAGCCCAGACCATGTCTGTTATTCCTGTCGATGTACCCGCACTTGCTACATCTCTGTGACGTGTGTCTGGGGTTTACTTCAACAACTATCTTGCCAAGATTCTCTGCCTTATACTTGAGCAGACTCAGAAGTTGTCCGTAGCTCCATCCACCGAGTTTCCTGTTGAATTTGCGTCCCTGTACCTTACGCTTAGAAATACTGAGTGCCTCTAAAGCTAGTACATCATATGGTTTCTCAACTATTTGTTTTGCGATGACGTGGTTTGTATCCAGAGTGAACCGTCTCTCTCTACCAGACAGCCGTACAAGTTTACACTGAGCTGATGGAGTGCCTAAACTCTGGAGTTTCGCTTTCAAGTATTGATATCTCCCCTTTACCGCTCTGAAGTGTCGAGAGTTAGCGAATGTATTGTCGTCACATGTAACGATGTTCAGAATACCTCTGTCGACACCAAGAACTCTATTTCCTGTGTTCACCGGGATGTCTGGCAACTCGCACTGGATATTGAGAAACGCCCTGCCCTTCCTTATGATTAGTTGAGCATTCGTGTATTTACCCTGCAGATATTGCTTGATGTATTCGTATATTGTGGTTTTGAAGATTAGTCTACCTAAGGCAGTGCTTAAGGATACGTATCCGTTTTCAGGGTAGAACTTGAATGTGCGTCTGTCGTACCTTACCTGTAACCGTTTCTTTGTTGGATGCGCCATACATTTCTCCCGTTTGAGCATGTCTGAAGCTTGGTCACGGGCTGTCTGAACTAACCCGGAAGGTAGCTGGGGTATTTTCTGTCTGATGTCAGCCATATGTTCCAGTATTGATTTTGTTCTTGTTAAACGTCTTGTTCTTGAAACCATAGTCAAGTGCTGACCGGCAGACCTGTGTGTACAGCTTGGCTGTTTGCACACAATGGTTGTATATCGCCTTCCAATCGCACCTTTATGGTTCTGAACATCTTTTATTAATTTATACTATGGTTATTTAAACATTCAGGTTCGCTTTCATCCCACCCCTGAAGCGTGTGGGGTTTCCAGCTCACGTTTTGCTAAAGCTTGGTTTTCAAGTAGATGAATCATCCACAAACCTTTAATAGGGCTAAATTGGCCTTAAACATCACGAATAAGGTGTAAAAAATAAATGAACAAACTAAAGTCAACTATAGTACTATTGCTATTACTCGCTATGCCATTAGCACCATTCTTACCTAATGCATTCGCATCGTCTGGATATATAAACGTCTTAACAGGTCCCCCCCCACTAGGCACGTTAATCGTAGGGACAACACATCTTGCAGCAGGAGCCAATATTACACTTGACTTCCATTCAGTAATATTCTCCGGAGCCCAATTCTACCTTGTATGGAGCTCGAACGGCTTTTCACAGATATCATCTGGCGACTTCGTATTCACTC